>DATJTK010000022.1:0-163544 GCA_035503455.1 Candidatus Sulfotelmatobacter sp.
GCCACGAATGTGGTGTTGTCGAAGGTTTGATTCCAGAGGGCGCGAATGGCCTTCAAGTCGTTGGGCTTGATTTTAGGCTGGGATTCCAGCAGGGCACCCAGGGCCGGCACGACGTCGAAGTCCCAGCGTCCAATAATTTTCTCCGAATCGAATTTCGACGATTTGCCGGTCACCAAATAGTTAGTGATATCGTCCATGTTCGTTTGGATGATGCTCCAGATAGTGGCAACGAGATTTGTATTGTTAATGATGCCCTGGACCTGGCCATCGCCAAGAATCGTGTCAATAGATGCCCCGGTGTTCCATGACTGGACGAGGCTGCTGTCCTGTGCCAATGGTTGAATGTCGCTTCTTTCGGCCAGCGAAAGAAAGGCGGGATAATCGCCCATGCGCGCCAGCAGGCGCGGATTTTGCACAAGAAAGCCAGCGAAATCGGCTGTTTTATAAAACCAATCGGGCATTGAACCTACGGCGCGCGCGGCTTTGTCCAGTCCGGTGCTTTGGAGCCCGTAGCTCAGGTTATTGGCAAGGCGGATCGTTTTTGGCTCGTCTTCCGACGGGGCGACCTGCGTCGTGTAATAGCCTATGTTATAGATAAAGAACGAAACGACAACCAGCCAGCCCGCCCCGGTGAGTACGCCCAGGCAGCCGCCCACCCGCAGGTTCATACGTTCCCATAGTGCGAGCCGCAAATCACCCGCTTTATATTTGTAATAGACATTGACGCGGCGATGGACCTCCAGTCCCGCGGCCATAATCAGGAAATATACGATTAAACACCCAACGACGGAGGGAATCGCCCAGAGCAGGATGGGGTCCGAAATGCCCAAGTGTGGCAGGAGCGGGTGAATCATTTTACCGACAAGCCGGGCAAACAACGTTGCCAGAACTATTCCTACAAACGAAAACGCGGCGCAAATCGCTCCCAGTCGCAAACCAAGTCCGACGCCCGCCGCCATTAACAGCAATGCCAAAATCCAAATCATGACACTAATATAAAAAACATTTCGGCAAAAATGCACGCGCAAAAATTTGAAAAGGACTGGAGCATGTTCGGCAGGGCGGTACCGTCGCGCCGCCTGCGCCCGGGTACATTTTAAGCCTTCATTGGCGCTTGACCTTGTCTATATGTATGTCTATATTGCTCTAGGACTTATGGGGATTCCTTTGTTTGAGAGGTTTGCGGATATGGTTGAGAGATTGCCTGTGCGGGCGGTCGTATCGGCCGTCATTCTCGAACGAAAAATGTTGGAGGACGATTTGGCCCATCAACGCACTGTTCCGATAGACGAGGTCCGCTCCATCATCGCCTTCAGCGAATTCATTGAAAATGCTCCGCACACTGCGCGCCTGTCCAGAGTAGTTGTCCCGGTCGGGCATCTGGGTCTCTATCGTGCGACCGTCAAGCGTCTGGTGGAAGCGGGGGAACTTCCGTGGGAAAGCGCAGGGTTGT
Organism: Candidatus Sulfotelmatobacter sp.; assembly: GCA_035503455.1. Taxonomy (GTDB): domain Bacteria; phylum Verrucomicrobiota; class Verrucomicrobiia; order Limisphaerales; family UBA11358; genus UBA11358. Next base: position 1,454 of record DATJTK010000022.1, read on the forward strand.
TCGATACCGTATTTTCGGCGCAGGGATTCCAGTCGTTGAAGACGGACTAAATGAATACGTCATTGCTTTGGTTGTTTTGGCTGCTTTGGCCGCCTGGGCTTTTCGCCAAATACCTTGTCGATGACCTCCCGGAATTTGCCATCCAAAATTGATTTTGGCGCATTGCCGGGAGTCGGATTGAGTTCCTCTTCCAATTCCAGCACTATCCGTTTGAACCGGTCGCAACGGGCCTGGACTTTTTTGATGGATACTTCCAGTTCGCCAACTTCTTTTCGCAACATTTCAGCAATTTCCTGTTTAGTCATATTGCCTTCCAGAATAAAGAATCCACTGAAATAAACCAGCCTTGTCTTTACCAACTGCGGAGCAGCACACGGGAGCAGACCATTTATCCACTAATCCATTAATCTCCTCCGAGGCTCTTGTGCCGGTAATGCAAAATCTTAAATTCGAGCATGTCCCGGACTTCCTCGACGAGTTTGAATTTATTTTCAAACGGAGGAAAATAGGTGTCGCCCGGAACATCACGGTTCACGAGGGTCAAATAAAGGTCTGAACATCGTGGCAATGCTTCCTCATAAATCTGGGCGCCGCCGCAAATATAAATGTCATTCGGAAATTCGCCGGGATTGAGCCTGTCGAGCGAATTGAAAATAAAAATTTCGGTCTCCGTCTTTTCCCCGAGCCTGGAAAAATGGAATTGATAGGGACGTTTGAGATGTTTGCCGCCGCGCCATTCGTGGTATTGGCCGAAGATTTCCGGATGGTTGCGGATGAGGCTTTGGGGATGCCGCGTGAGGACAAGGTTCGTGCGGCTCGGCAGCGCGTGTCCCAGGCTTTCGAATGTCTTCCGTCCCATGACAATAACGTTGCCGATAGTCATTTGCTTGAACCACCGAAAATCCTCCGGCAAATGCCACGGGATCTTTCCATCCGCGCCAATCACGCGGTTCAGCGACATCGCCGCAATGGCTTTGAAGTGTTTCAAGGCTGAATGGACGAAATCAAAATCGGCTCGCGAGGCCCGGGAAATTTCGGCCCGCGATGCAGCAAATACAAATCAACGCCGCACCAGGCGCGCGCCAATTGCTCGCGCACGTCGGCTTGCACCGACCAACTCTTCAAACTGACATCGGGCGCGGCAAACGCGACGGCATCCAGATCGTGCTGCTGCGCAATCCACAGGGCGCGTGGACAATGAAATTCCTCGGAAATAATCGTGCAACGCGACAAGCCAAAAACCAGCTTTGCCCGGACCACGGAATCCAGCGTGTGGAAACCGGCGTAATCGCAGGTAATCGCGTTTGTCGGGACACCGGCGGCAACCAGCGCGTTGCGCATATCCGTGGGCTCATCGTACGTGGCCACGTGATTGTCGCCGCTGACCAGCAGGTGATGGACTTTTCCGGCGCGATAGAGCGCCACCGCCGCTGCGATGCGTTGATTGAAGTGCAGGTTGGGCTTGCCACGCCGCGTTAACCTGCTTGTGCCCAAAACCAGCCCGACCTCGCGCTCCGGCATGGCGTCGATGGATCGATAAATCCGGCCCCTGGACGCCAGTTCACAGGTATGGTCCGCCCAAAGAATCAGAGTGACGATCGCGAGCAGCCCACCCGCCAAACCGGCGCCCACGACGAAACGATTCCGTCTGAACCATCGGAGAACGTCCTGGGTTTTCATAATGCGCACAGTTGATAGCGCGATTTAAGCGCTAACGGGTAAAACGTGCAACGCTGAAATCCGAACCGCAACTGAATTCCGTGGGTGAAATGAGGAACCGAGGAAGGCCGGAAGGGAAAGGAGGCAATTTTACGGGACGGGCTGATTTCTCCCTGGCGTCGTCTGCTAACCGATTGCCTGCTTGCGGTTCCTCTTACACATTTTGTGTCTATAGGGAAGTAAAACAGTAAACGAAGCTGAATTTTCATCGAAACGCTTGCTTTTATTGGCGAATTCGAGAATTTTCAATGCGGAAACCAAGGCCGCTGAAGAATCGCTTCGTCGTCCCAAATTATTTTATAATCCATGAATCGACCATCTTTACGGCGTTTTCATGTGGAACACCGCCCCTCATTGCGCTCGCTTTTCGCCAGCCTGTTCTTCACCTCATCCAGCAGCAATAATTCATCGACAATCTCCCGAAGCGAAGCCGTTTCGGGCATATCCTGAACCGCGTCCAGAACAAGTTCTTGATCACTCATGCATTAAAACTATGTCTCCAAAAAGCCGAACGTAAACCCATTTGACAGCTGCAATCTCACTGGCCGTTTGCCGGCGTCGCCGCGTTCGTTGAGGCCGTCTGGCCGGTAGCTGCCGCCCACGCGCTATCAAAGCTCGCTTTGCCGCCGAAGTATCCGTAGTTGATTTGGCCGGCGTTTTGGCGAATCAGGTTGATTTGTTGTACGAAGGCATTGGTTTGATCGCATGCCAGGGCGTACCACGCGTAGGGATAACGAAACCGAGTTTCATCGGGATTGAGCTGCGCGTATTTTTCGTAACCGGACTGGATGTCGGGCCAGACGTCCGGCGACAACCAATAATTTCGGCGGGCTTCGCCGGTGAGCGTTCTGTCAAATTCGCTGTGTGCGTCCACGAGGATAAGCGGCACCTCGCCGCCCCAGTTGGTTGAAGCCACGCATTCGCGTCCGAAGGCAACCATATCGTCGCGTGAACCGTACCATTCGGGCAGGAGAAAATGCAATTTGGCGCGGCAGGCGGCGTAATTATCAGGATCGGCCTGCATGGCGCGGGCGAACCATTTTTCCATTTCCGGCCGGCCGCTTTGCTCGCCCAGAACAATGGAAATCATGAGCGTGGGAATTTGCGGGTCCTGCGGGTCGCGCGACCATGCGTGTTCCAGGGCTCTGCGGGCAACCTTGAGGCGTTCGCCGAAGAGTTGCCAGCCTTCCGGGGTTACCTGGCTGGACCAGCCATGGCCGCGGGCCTGCCACGCGTAGCGGAGATAAAAAGTTGCCTTAATGTAATCCGCCATTGTCGCCGTGCCCGATTGACGAGCGAGAGCGGCTTCGATTTGATTGTAGGCGTTGGTCGTTTCCTTTTCATTATATTGAAGCAGGTCGAAGAGCTTCTGTGCGGCGGTGTCGGCCTCGGACTCGGGCAACGATTTATCCTGGACGGCCTGTACCATGTCGGAAACGGCCGCGTGCCGGTGCTGGACTACCTGTTGCCAAAGGCTATTGTCCTGGTTCCACCAAAGGATTTCGGCGGTATCCACATTTGCATAAAATTTGCGAATGGCCGGATACGAACTGCTCTCCAGTTGGTCGGCGGCGTTTTGGTAAAGATTCTGGCGGTCCGCTAGCGATTTCGACTGGACCTCGGGCGAGTAAGCGAACGTAAAGGTAGCGAATCAGCGGGTCCTGGCAGCCCGCGGCCACGGCATTGTCCGCGGCGTCGCCAATCAGGTCCGAGAGTGTTTCCTGTTCGTCATCGGGGGCTGTCGATGTTTGCGCATAGGCGTCGAGCGCGTCCCGGGCGTCTTTGTCCCATTTAGGGTCGTGGTTGCCAACGGTATCGTAAGCGCCGCTCGTGGTGTCCTTGTCCCATTTTTCGCGGCTAATGCGCGTCTCCGGCGGCCTTTGAGAACAGGAATCGGCCAGCCAAAGTGACAGGAGCAAAACGACGAAACATCCCGGACGAATCCCTTTCATAGGCTGGCAGAAAAATAACCGCGATCTTGAGGAAGAAAAGAAAATTTGGGTCTTAGGGGGTGTTTGATTTACGTTGGTGAAAATGGATTTCGTTTCTAACAACGCCGCGCCGTCCGTATGGAACTTGACATTAATTGAAGAAGGGGGGAACGCCGCGTGAGGGCACGCGGCCTACAAGATGAATTCGTCATCAGAAAATATCGGCTGCATGATTTCAGGTGGCGCCAAGGTGATGGACGCCCCGAAAGCCGCATCAGGGGACACGGCTTCCGTCGTTGTAGGCCGTGTGCCCTCACACGGCGTGCCCGAAGAACCCCCGTCGCGCCGACTGCGCCGATTGCATCGCATTTGGCCTGATCGTGATGGCAACATTTCGTACCTGTTGACAGTGTGCACGGAAGCTCGCGAGCGCGTGCTCGACAATAACATTATTTTCAAGCGCCTGGTTGCATTCCTTCTCGACAGCCCGGTGCGTTACCAGTGGTTTGGCCGCCGCTTTGTTTTGATGCCCGATCACATTCATTTGATTGCTCACGCGGGCCACGGCGCCGTTCGCCTTAGCCAGTGGGTTAAGGCATTAAAGGCCGTTGTCGGAGGGTTGGAACTACGCGAGACAGACGAGGCCATGTCACGGGACGTGGCGTGCAACACACCGCCGGCAGTTGCAGGCCATGTGCGCTCACACGGCGCACCCGCGTCCGAACTCACCCGTATCAAGCGCACATGGCATTGGCAAAAAGGTTTTCACGACCACAAATTCCGCACGCCAGAAAGTGAAACACGCAAATGGGAATATGCATGCCTAAATCCTGTGCGCGCGGGTCTCGTGAAGCGCCCCGAGGAATGGCCGTTTGGTGGCGAAATTTTTTACGATAAGTCCGGCGGCCCAAGATTGGTTCAAGGGACACCGGCGCTGTTGGAAGCGGGAATTTTGATTAGGGACGGGGAAACGCCGTGTGAGGGCACACGGCCTACAATGGTGACACGATCGCGGCCGCCTGCGGGCAAACGGCATACGACGAATGCGCCGTCCCAACCGGCAAGTCACGTGTCTTCACCGGGCGCTGTTGATGGACCGCTTCCATTACCACACGTCGAGATCTACACGGACGGCGGATGCGAGCCTAACCCGGGACCGGGCGGTTACGGAGTGGTGTTGCTGCATCCGAAGAAACGCGCCGAGGCCAGTGGTGGCTTCCGCCTCACCACAAACAACCGGATGGAAATCTTCGCCGCGATAAGAGGACTCGAAATGCTGAAGCAACCGTGCCGCGTCACTGTATATAGCGATTCTCAATATCTGGTGGATGCGATGACCAGGGGGTGGACTGATTCCTGGGAACGGAAACAATGGTGGCATAGCAGAACCGAACGCGTGCCGAACCGCGACCTTTGGGAGCGTTTGATGGAGCTTTGCAAGAAACATCAGGTCGAATTTCGCTGGGTACGGGGCCATGCAGGCAATCCCGAGAACGAGCGGTGCGATCAGCTTTCGACGGCCGCCTTGCGCCAGCCCAACTTGCCGGCCGACGAAGGCTATGAAAACAAATCCGAGGCCGAAGGCATCCGGCCGGATATGCAGGAAGGGGATGCATGCCGAAAATGTTCGACCCCGGTCATCAAACAAACCTCGAGCAAAAAACCGAAGGGGGATTTTTATTACGAGTACTATCTCTGGTGCCCCAAATGCGAGGCGACATATACGGTCGAAGGGGCGAAGCGGCCGGTAGATCAGCCGCCGTCGTTGTTTTAATGGTCCTCTTCAGAGGAGCTTTTCTTTCTATCACGATACCAGTGTAAATCAAACTTGCCCGTTTCATGCTGGCCAACGCTTCAGAATTTAAAACGCTCACACCGCAATCGGCGCCTTGATGGCCGGATGCGGGTCGTAGCCGACCAATTCAAAATCTTCAAACTTGAAGTCATGGATATTGCGCACTGCCGGATTTATTTTCATTTGGGGCAGGGGACGCGGCTCGCGTGAAAGCTGGAGCTTTGCCTGTTCGACGTGGTTTGCGTACAGGTGCAAATCACCGAATGTGTGCACGAAATCGCCGGGTTTCAAATCGCAGACCTGCGCGACCATGCGCGTCAGAAGGGCGTAGCTCGCGATGTTGAACGGCACACCTAAAAATAAATCCGCGCTACGCTGATATAATTGGCAACTCAATTCGCCGTCGCTTACATAAAATTGAAACATGGCGTGGCAGGGCGGCAGGGCCATTTGCCCAATTTCGCCGGGGTTCCACGCGGTGACGATGTGTCGCCGGCTTGAGGGGTTCTTTTTGATTTGGGCGATGACGTCGTCAATCTGGTTGATGGAGCGTCCGTCGGAAGTATGCCAGTCGCACCATTGCGCGCCGTAGATGCGGCCCAGGCTGCCGTCTTCGCGCGCCCATTCATCCCAAATGGTCACGCCGTGCTCCTGCAACCAGCGAACGTTGGTGTCGCCGCGCAAAAACCAAAGCAACTCGTAGATGATGGATTTGAGGTGCAGCTTCTTGGTCGTGAGCACGGGAAAGGTCTGGCGCAAATCAAACCGCGCCTGCGCGCCAAATACCGAATAGGTTCCCGTCCCTGTACGGTCGGCCTTGAATTTTCCGTGTTCCAGCACGTGCCGCAGCAAATCGAGGTATTGAGTCATGGCGCCGGATATTTAAGCTGAAAGACCAGTTCAACAAAAGATTTTAGGTTCTGGCAAATGGGGAATAGGTCGGACGACCATGAGGAACGCCCTTTTCCTTTTTCCTTTTTCCTTTTTAATTTGGCGGGTATGCTTGCGCTGATGAATTCGCTGCTTGTGACCGGCGGGCATGTGATTGACCCGGCAAATCAGTTGGATGCCCCCGCCGATGTTCTCATTGTGGACGGAAAAATTTCAGCCGTCGGAAAAAACCTTTCGGCGCCTGGCGATATTGAGAGGTTGGATGCCAAAGGGAAAATCGTCTGCGCCGGGCTGATTGATTTGCACGCGCATTTGCGCGAACCGGGCCATACGGCCAAGGAAAATCTTGCCAGTGGAACGGCGGCAGCCGCGCGGGGCGGCTTCACTTCGGTGGTTTGCATGCCCAATACGTCGCCTGCGATCGATAATTCTGGAACGGTTGCGTTGATTCACGAACGGGCGGAACGCGATGCGGTTGTAAACGTATTCGTGGCGGGCGCCATCTCAAAAAATATTGCCGGCGAAGAACTTGCGCCCATCGGCTCGCTCAAGAAGGCGGGCGTCGTCGCGATCACGGACGACGGTCATTGCGTGCAAAACAACGAGCTGATGCGCCGCGCGTGTGAATACGCGAAGATGTTCGGGTTGCCGGTGATGGACCATTGCCAGGATTATTCCCTGGTTACCGACGGCGTGATGCACGAGGGCTATTGGAGCACTGTTCTGGGATTGCGCGGCTGGCCGGCGGCGGGCGAGGAGATGATCGTCGCGCGCAATGTATTGCTGGCGGAACTTACCGGCGCGAAAATTCATTGCCAGCACCTGAGCACGGCGGGGAGTGTGGCCCTGATTCGTGAAGCCAAAAAGCGCGGCGTTCCCATTTCCGGAGAGGCGTGCCCGCACCATTTTGTTTTGACGGACGCCGCCATCGCGGGCAGCGAAAAATTTTGGAAAGTTGACGGCAAATTATTGGCCGAAACCCAAGTGGATGAATTGCCGTCCTGGCCCGCGTACGACACGAATTTCAAAATGAATCCTCCGTTGCGTTCGGCGGCGGACCGCGAGGCCATCCTGGGAGGCATTGCCGATGGGACGATAGAGATATTGTGCAGCGACCACGCGCCGCATTGCGATTATGAAAAGGAAGTGGAATTCGATTACGCGCCGTTTGGAATCACCGGCCTGGAAACGGAATTGGCGCTTTCGCTGATGCAATTGGTTCACACCAAACGGCTTTCCCTGTACAGCCTGATTTCCAAATACACGGCCGCTCCGGCGCGACTGCTGGACCTGCCGAAAGGGACCCTGAGCGCCGGCGCGGACGGGGACGTAACGATTTTTGACCCGGAAGCGGAATGGATATTCAGGGCAGGGGAATCCCGGAGCAAATCCGTCAATAGCCCTTTCGATGGGTGGAAACTCAGAGGCAAGGCCGTGGCGACGATTGTATCGGGCAAAAAAGTTTGGGTGGAAGCTGAGGATGCAATCGTGGTATAATTGAGACGTGAAGCAAATTTTGTTTTCCCTGAATTTAGCTTTGCTGGCGCTGGTGGTCGGTTGCCGAGGCGACGACGAAATTCAGGTGGATATGAGCAAGACGGTGACGGACACGAACGCGCCGCCGGTCAATCTGGCATCCGAAGTGGCCAGGACCAGACATGACAACAAGCTGCTGTTGCTGGAATTTGCCAGTTCCGATGCGTGTCCCCCATGCGTTTTATTGCAGCAGAGAGTTTTTTCTTCCCCGGAATTTATTGCGTTCGCCAAAACAAACCTGCATTTCGTGCGCCTGGATTTTCCAGTGAAAGTGGACCTCCGCCCGGATACCGTGGCGACGAATGACATTCTGTTGCAACAGTTTGACGTGCCGGGATATCCCACTTTTATCGCGCTGGGCAAAGACGGAAAACCCTTTTGGAGAATGGACGGAGTCGACAGTGATTCGCTTTTCGAGCCGTCGAATTTCATCAATATGTTAAAGGAAGTTGAGAAAAAAGAACAATGAACGGCATTCTCGCTCTCGAAGACGGCTCGGTATTTCATGGACGCGGTTTTGGCGCGCGCGCATCGGCGTGCGGCGAAGTGTGTTTCAACACGTCGATGACCGGTTACCAGGAAATCCTCACGGACCCTTCGTACAAAGGCCAAATCGTGACCATGACGTACCCGCTCATTGGAAACTACGGGGTCAACGACAAGGATGTCGAATCCTGGCGGCCGCACGTGGCGGGATTTGTGATTCGCGAATTGTCACCGGTCGTCAGCAACTGGCGGTCGGACATTCCGCTGGCCGGTTACCTCGAAAAAAATGGAATACCGGGAATCCAGGGCATTGACACGCGAGCACTGACCAAGAAATTGCGTGTTCGCGGCGCATTGAACGGGTTTATTTCAACCGAAGACATTTCCGAGGCGGAAGCCATCGGCCGGGCAAAGGAATTCGTCTTTGAGGGCGTGGATTACGTCAAGGAAGTGACACACAAGAGCGCTTTCCATTGGGACCAAAAGGACGAGCAGAGCGCAGCGTTCGACCTGGTGCGCGGCAATGAAAAGGCCGACGCGCGGAATAACCATAAACCCCTGCCGCCGGCGGACATACCCATTGTGGCGTTTGATTACGGGATGAAATACAACATTCTTCGCCGCTTGCGCCAGCATGGGTTCGCCACACAGGTTTTGCCCGCGACCGCCTCGGCGCAGGACGCGCTAAAATGCAAGCCTGCGGGTATCTTTTTGTCGAACGGCCCGGGTGATCCCGCGGCTCTCGCCTACATCGTTCGCGAGGTCAAAACTCTCGTGGACTCGGGCGTCCCGATTTTTGGCATCTGCCTGGGGCACCAGATCCTCGGACAGGCATTTGGCGGGAAGACTTTCAAATTGAAATTCGGCCACCGCGGCGGAAACCAGCCGGTGAAGGACCTGGATTCCGGCCGGGTTGAAATCACGTCGCAAAACCATGGTTTTGCCGTGGACCCTAAAAGCCTTCCGTCAGAAATTTCAGTAGACCGAATCAATCTGAATGACCAAACTGTTGAAGGAATGCGCCACAAAACCAAACCTATTTTTTGCGTGCAATATCACCCCGAGGCTTCGCCGGGGCCGCATGACTCCACGCCACTATTTTCCGAATTCCGATCTCTGATTGAAAAAAAATCATGAGAAAGCAGCCGCCCGGGCGATGGGACAATGGACAATTCGAAATGGATGCCACGATTTTGGCAACATTTCGATTTGACTTCACGTGGACAGAATTTACATATTTATCACATTAAGAAGCTATGGCCAAACTTGTTGTCCTGACACAAAGCATGGCTGGCCGCTCCATTGATTTGGCTGGGGAGCGCACAACCGTTGGGCGCGTGGAGGACAATGCATTCCAAATCGCTGAGCCGTCCGTTTCAAGCCGGCACTGCGAAATCCTCCTGCGTGGTGAAGACATTGTCGTAAAAGACTTAAATTCCACCAATGGCACCTTTATCAACGGGGAAAAAATCTCCGAAAGCGTGCTGAAACCAGGCCAGACATTGCGCCTGGGGAACGTCGAATTGAAACTGGACGTTCCTGGCGCGCCGGTTGCGCCCGCCGCCCCATCGCCATCTGCTCCTGCGCCCGATGCGGCGCCTGTGCCGTCTACGCCGCCCGCCGCTCCTGCCACTTCAACTGCGTCAACTAAAAAGACCGCCGCCACTGGTGGCGTGAGCGTGAGCGACCTCGGGGGCGGTGGACGCACTCCCGGCTTTGATACCACTAGCAAAGATTTTACGAAGAAAAAGGCCAGCAAAGCCATGTATTTTTGGATTGTCGTCGGCGTGGCTCTGCTCATCCTTATCATTTTAATCGTCGTCGTAATATCAAGCGCCAAAGGCAGCGCTCCGGCCACGTAAACGGAGGTTTTGGTTATCAGGACGCGCGGATGGCTGCGACGAACGAAGGGGCCGTGGGACGGTGAGGATGGCGCGATTTATTCGGGCGGATCGCAAATTCAAAACTCAAAATCTAATCCGGATACCCGTTGGGGTTCTTCTTATGCCAGGCCCAGGCCGTGGCGACAATGTCCTCCAGCTTTGGAAATTTCGGTTTCCAGCCCAGTTCGCGAATTGCTTTTTCGGCCGAAGCCACCAGCCTGGGAGAATCCCCGGGCCGCCGGGGCTTTTCCACCGTGGGGATTTTTGTCCCGGCGACCTTTTCGCACGTGGAAATCACCTGCCGTACTGAATAGCCGTCGCCATTGCCCAGGTTATAGAATCCGGTCTTGCCTGGCGCCAGACCCAGAATGTGCGCCTGCGCCAAATCGATATTGTGGATATAATCGCGAATGCAGGTGCCGTCGGGAGTGGGATAATCGACGCCTAAAATGTCGCAATGCTTCGCCTGGCCCAGCGGAACCTTCAACACATTCGGGATCAGGTGGGTCTCAATGCGATGATGTTCCCCGAATTTTTCGCTCGCGCCGGCGGCGTTGAAGTAACGGAACGCGACGAATTCCAGCCCATAAATTTTTTGATACCACTCCAAAATTTTTTCAAACATTAACTTGGATTCGCCGTAGGGACTAATTGGCCGTTGCGGCAAATCCTCGGTCATCGGCATTTTTTCGGGTGGCGCGTAGGTGGCGCAGGTGGAACTGAAAACAAACTTCTTTACGCCGCATTCCACCGCGGCGTCGGCCAGTTTCTGGGCATTGAAAACATTATTGTGGAAATACTTTTTGGGGTTGGTCATGGATTCGCCCACGAGCGCGCTGGCGGCGAAGTGCATGATGGCGTCCGGCCTGGACGACTTGACGGCGTTGAGAATGTCGCCGTCCACTTCCGGTTTTCCAAAAATGAATTTGGCCCGGGGATCGACAGCCGAACGGTGGCCCTCCGTAAGGTCGTCGTAAACGGTGACCTGATGTCCGGCATTCAACAGTTCTTCGGTGCAAATGGAGCCGATATATCCGGCGCCACCAGTGACAAAGACGTTCATGTGGGTTGATTATTAAGGGAAATTATCAACTGACGAAAGTTTAAAATCGATTGATTCAATTGGGCTTGGAAACCCCTTGCACGGTCTCGACTTTGCTAATGAGCCAATGACCGTCAATTTTCTGAAACGTAATGTCGAGTTCCTGAATTATCGCATCGCGTTCACCCGACACCGTGGCATCCACGGTGACGTCCGCGACTGCGGAATTTCTATCCGGCGCCACTGTAACATTCACGTCGGGGAATTTCACGTCCAGCGATGTGGCTTCCTGGCGCGATTCCAGCGCCACCGTCCTGATTTGGTCGCGCCCCGTCAGCGTCTCTTGTCCGCGCCCTTGCACGGTAATGTTGACTTCGACGTTCTCGGTAAAAAAATCAGCGACGTTTTGGGCGCCGGCCACTTTCACGAGATCATTTTCGTTTTGTGAAAACGATACGTCCTGCGCCAGTTTTGTGAGTTGTTTCCGAATGATCTTTTCCGGGCTGGGAAAGAATATCGTCCACAGCCAGACGCCCAAAGCAACCAGCGCTGCCAGCACAATCACTCGCGAAATCATTTTCATAATAACATTTTTCCAACGATCCTGCTGCGGTCCACGGTTCCAAAAGTGTGGTCTCTCGGCGACATGGTGCGATTATCGCCCACGACGAAATATTCGGTCGGCCCCAGCTTTACCGGCGGCAGAGTCCAACTGGACGGCTGTGTTTCGTAAGGTTCGTCCAGCGGCTGCCCATTGATCAACACGCGGCCATTATCGAACGCCACGGTTTCGCCGGGCAACCCAATAATGCGCTTCATCAACATCATATGCTTCCCCGCCCACGCGCGAACGGCCACGACGTCGCCCCGGCTCGGTTCGTGCCACACATACGCCAACTGATTTATCAAATTGATCGAGCGGTTTTTATACGTCGGGTACATGCTAATGCCATCCACCTGGGCCGGAAGCAGGACGTAATGAAAGAGCACGAAACAAACAACGACGAGAACCGCGATGCGGATCAAAGTGACTCGCGGATTGCGCCCCACCGCAATGACCTGGAGCCAGCCGGGTCGCGGTTTTGGAGGGTCAGATTCAGTTTGCGGCGCCATTCCAAAGTGTTCCCGCAAGCAGCCAATTTCGCAACTCGATTCGTGGGACCTGGCGCGTGCCGTCACGGCGGGCGCACCGTGACCCACCGCACTTTTCGGGCAACGTCAAACGACGGTCGTTGCGCCGCTCTGCGCGGCGCTACACGGCGCAGCGCGCCGTGTTCCACCATTTCGGTGGTATTCGCCTCACAAAACCAAGATCTGCATCCCGCTCCCGCCTTTGAAACCCAAAATTCGCTTGACACTCATGATGCCTGTCGTGCTTATATCTTTGGATGAAACGAGGACGTTTCCCTACAGGCCTTTTTCAAACCGGAATATTTTTTATTGCCGCCCTGGCAGTTTGTTCTCTCTGGCTCCCAGCCAGCGCCGGCGCGAAGGACATCGCGACGCTCGCCGAACTTCAGGAGAAGATTGCCGGCTTTGTTTCGCAACCCCGATTTGACGGGGCGATTTGGGGCATCAAAGTGGTCTCGCTCGACACCGGGAAGACACTGTTTGAAACCAATGCCGCGCGCCTCATGAGTCCTGCTTCCAATTGCAAACTTTATACCGGCGCGGTCGCCCTCGACCGGTTCGGCGGTGATTACCGGATAGCGACGCCGATTTACGCAACGGCCCGGCCGAATCGGCGCGGCACGATTCATGGCGATTTAATTGTGGTCGGGCATGGCGACACGACCTGGAACTCGCGACGGTTCGGAACCAATTTCTGGGACATCTTCGAACCATTCGTTTCTGCCCTTGCCAATGCCGGCGTCCGGCGCGTGACAGGCGACCTTATCGCCGATGCCACGTATTTTCATGGAGAGCCCACGGGATCGAGCCTGTCCATTGATGATTTTGAAAATGGCGAATGCCCGTACATTTCCGCCATCACACTCAATGACGGCCTGGCTCAAGTCCAGGTATCGCCCACGACGAATGGCGCGCCGTGCAGCCTGACCATTCAACAACCGGACATCAGCTTTGTCTTCAGCAACTGCACGACCACGGTGGCGAGCGGCGGCGCGCATCGCATTGATTATTATCTGCCGTACGGCCAGCGCATCATTTATGTCTTCGGCCAACTTCCGGTTGGCGACGAAGGCGAAAGCCTCGACATTCCGGTGCTGGACCCGGCCAAGTGGTTTGCCGCAGCTCTCAAAGATGCTCTGGCGAGGCATGGAATAAAAATCTCAGGCAAAGTGCGCGGTGTCGCATGGCCGCAAGCGTCAGTTTTAGGGCCGCAAGATGTAAAGCTCGGCGAAGTCCTTTCCCCGCCGCTGCGCGAAGTCATTCGCTACTACATGAAACCGTCCCAAAATCTTGAAAATGACACGATACTGGCGGACGTGGGCGAAGCCACGCGCGACAGCAACACACCGATGTGGCGCAGTTCCGAAGAGCTTGGCCTGGCTGCGATTCGTCAATTTCTCGATACCAACGATTTGCCCGTGGATGAAGTGAGATTTGACGAGGGCTCCGGTCTGTCCGACAACAACATGGCCACGGCAAATTCGTTTGTCGCCCTGCTTCAATTCATGTGGCAGCATCCCGCCTCGAAAGATTTCATCGATGCATTGCCCATTGCCGCCGAAGACGGCACACTGCGCCATCGCTTTCATAACACTCCCGCCGCGGACAATATCCGTGCCAAAACCGGCACTCTGCGTTGGGCCAATTCGCTTTCCGGCTATGTGACTACCGCCGCGGGAGAACATCTGGCCTTCAGCCTCCTGCTGAACCGCTATGACCCGCCGGAGGGATACGACAAGCGGGCTGAACTGGACGCCGTAGCGCTGATGCTGGCGGAATTTTCCGGCCGCTCCATTCCAAACGCCGCCGAACTCAAAAAGCAATTCGCGCCTTACGGCGATTTGCTCCTCGTTCACCTGCCCACAGCGCCCTTTCCGGCTCCGTCACGCGCAAACGGCCATTGGTATGGCAACCAATTTTTCTCGGCCGACGCGCATTACTCGGACGATACTGTGGCCATCTTCATACCGAAAAATTTCCGCGCATCGGACAAAGTGGATTTTCTTGTGCATTTCCACGGCTGGCGGCATACCGTGGCCGGGACGCTTGGCGAATATCACTTGATTGATCAATTAGCCGCCAGCGGCAAAAATGTCATTCTTGTTGTGCCGCAGGGCCCCTTCAATGCCCCCGATTCCTCGGGCGGAAAACTCGAAGATACCAACGGCTTTGCCCGGTTTATGGGCGACGTCGTTGCGGCTGTGAAAAGCAGCGGCGCGCTTGAGCAAACGAATTTCGACATCGGCAATATTATTTTGTCCGGCCATAGCGGCGGCTACAAAGTCATGGCGGCAATTGTCGACCATGGAGGGCTTTCGGATAAAATAAAGGAGGTGTGGCTCTTCGATGCGCTTTACGCCGGGAGAGAAAATTTCGTTGCCTGGCAACAGGCCGAACATGGCCGTCTCCTGGATATTTATACCGACCACGGCGGCACGGAATATGAAGCGGCGGATTTGCTGGCGACAGTGAAAACGAATGGCGCGAGTTATTGGACCGGTGAAGACACCGCAGTGACACTCGACGAACTCCGCAGCAACAAATACGTTATCCTGCACTCGGATCTGGCGCACAACGACACCGTCTCCAAACGCCACGCATTTGAGGAATTTCTCGAAACGAGTTGTCTCAAGGATAAGTGACATCCGGTGATGACGACAGAGACGTCTGGAAAGTGTTTACATCGTTTACATCGTTGAAGGTCAATGACTTAAGTGTTTACAAATCGTTTACAAACTGTTTACAAGTCTTGGGAGGTATTTACATTGTTGAACGGCAATGACTTAAATTAAAGGACGTGAGGCCAGGGGCTTTCCATGAACCGAATGTGGTGGAACACGGCGCGCTGCGCCGTGTAGCGCCGCGCGCAGCGGCGCAACGAGTGTGGTCGGCCGCTGCGCCACGTATATTGCGACCGCTCTGCGCGGCGCGGACGGCGGTGGCGGCGCCACTTGCGATGAGCGCCGTCCACCACCTTGGGTTTATGGTCGTGAGCAGGTTGCATCGCGCCGCAAATTTTTCGTTTTGTCGTTGACAATGCCTCAAGGTTTGAGGTATTGTCCCTCCGTGCGAAATACCAACCCCAATTTTTTGAAGTGGGATTGACGATTGAGAAACCGTGAAAAGCGTCTTCATCCTGCTTTTCGCGTTGATCCCGCTGCTTTGCGTGGTCGGCCAGGACACCAATTTGCTGTCACGCCTCGATCCTGTGCCGCCGTTCCCGGAATTGCAGACTGTTGCAAAGACAAATAACATTCCTTTGGAAGGCATTGGGCCGGTGACGGCCACAAATGTCCTGCCGGGCGATTCGCTCGCGACCCTCGTCACCCTGCATCAGAAGCGGAATCGCCTGACCCAGTGGCTTGTCTATTTCGAGGTGGTTGCTGGTTCCAACCAGCCGTCATCGCGGCCGGCCAAACCCGTGGTCCTGTACAATTCCATGGGAGACAAATTTGAATTTCCGAACGTGCCCGTCACGTTCCGCATCCGCACGATTGGGCCTTATGTGAATTCCGCTTCCTTTTGGGGCGCGCCGGCGCCCAAAGACGATGATGGACGGGCCTCTGTCAACGGAACATTTCTTGCCCTTGGACTGGACGGCGGCATGGCGGCCATCTATCGCATGAACGGTGTGGCTCGAAAAACGGGGGCCACAAACTTCGACCTTGAGGTCACGGTAAAACCGCGCTCTGAAGCAACAATCAAGAAGAACCAAAAACTCGCCGCCAGGTTGCACCTCACCCCGGAGGAAAGACGCGCCGTGGCCGCCGGCGGGCCGGCGCTGACGTCGTACTTCCAGGCCGTCGGTGAAACTCCCGATTTGGAGGGTATGATGTGGAAGGTCATAAGCTTCCCATCCATATGGTCCATCGTCAAACATCGCGGCATTACGGCGTCGCTTGATTTTGACGTGGACGATATTCATCCTGTGCCGCTTCCGCCTGGCTGGGATCTGCCCGGCCCGGGCCCGGTCTATTCACTGCCATTGTCGCTGACGCTCAACGGAAAACCAGCCCTGGACGTAACGCTTATTGTCACCAGCCCGAGCCCCGCGCTTGTGGCCTGCGGCGGGATTGTTGGATTTGTGGCCCAAAATCCGGACGATGACGAAAACTATTTGGTCCTTCGCGTCGTCAGCGCGCGCAGGCCGTTAAAGACGTTGAAACGTTGAAGTGTTGAAGCGGATAATTGCGCGTCAACGGCATGAGCAAGCGGCCGTAGCGCAGGTTTCCAAACCTGCTGTATCGCGGGTTTCTAAACCCGCTGATCGTGCGGAGTCGCGCGCCCGTCCAATTTAAAAACGATCGCAATACCGGAATTAGAACATCTGCAATTTGTCGCTCGGACTTTGAGTACACGGCGCTGTGCAACGTCGCGCGGTTAGCCGATTTGGAAATCGGCGATACGGCAGGTTTGGAAACCTGCGCTACGGGTCAGCAATTTCAGCATTGTCCGGCAGCATGACCCTGAATACTATGGTTTCCGGCCTCCGGCCTTCGGGTTTTATGAATCAACATAAATGAAAACCACACGATATACCGTTCTTCTCCTTCCTCTCGTCGCCGTCCTCATCACGGGTTGCCCCCACCACGTCCCAAGTAATTACCCGACACCACCACCGTGTAATTTACCGGCAACGACGGCAATGACCTCGCCACAAACCGCGGCCGCCGAAACCAAATCCGCGCAAATGGCGCCGGTCAAACTGGGTGTCGAAGTGTTGTTTGAAAAACATCTGGATTTAATCCGTGGCAAGCGCGTTGGCCTGATCACCAATCCAGGCGGAGTGGATTCACACCTGGACAGCATTATTGATCTGTTTCAGGCCCAACCGGATGTTCATCTGGTGGCGCTTTATGGACCCGAACACGGCGTTCGCGGAGACGCCCAGGCCGGCAAACCCGTTTCCTTTTATTATGACAAACATCTTCATCTGCCCGTTTTCAGCCTCTACGGCCAGACCTACCAACCGCCTGCGGACATGCTCACGAACATTGACCAATACATGCGTTCCTACGATACGCAGGAAACCGGGAAAACACCCGTCAACGGCTCATTGAGCGGCATTGATGTGATGGTCTATGACTTGCCGGACGTCGGCACCCGCGTGTATACGTTCGAGTCCACGCTGGCTTACGCGATGCGGGCATGCGCGAATGCCGGCATTCCGTTCATCGTCCTGGACAGGCCCAATCCTATCGGCGGCGTGATCATGGAAGGCCCCATACTCGAATATCCGAAATACAGTTCCTACATCGGTCTTTGCGCAACGCCACTGCGCCACGCCATGACCATGGGTGAACTCGCATTGTTCTATAACGACAATTTCCTGACGAAAAAGGCCGACCTCACCGTCATTCCCATGGAGAACTGGAGGCGCGACGAATGGTTTGATGAAACCGGCCTTCCATGGGTCACGCCTTCGCCGAACATTCCCACGCTCGACTCGGCCATCGTTTATCCGGGACAGGTCATGCTGGAAGGCACCGATTTGTCTGAAGGCCGCGGCACGACGCATCCGTTTGAATACTTTGGCGCGCCGTGGATTGATGGATACGTTCTGGCGCAAAAATTGAATGCGCTGAATTTGCCCGGCGTGAAGTTCCGGGAAGTCTGGTTTACGCCCACGTTCTCAAAGTTTCAGAACAAGCTCTGTGGCGGCTGCCAAATCCATGTGACCGACCGCGACAAATACCGGGCTGTTGCCACTACGCTGAATATTTTGGCGACGATAAAACAGCTTTACGGCGATAAACTGGTCATTCATACCAACTACTTTGACAAAGTCCTCGGCAATTCCACCGTGCGTGAAGGGCTGGAATCCGGTGAGCCTGTGGACCAGATCATCGCCGCCTACCAGCCCGGCCTGGATGCCTTTGCTAAATCGCGCGAGAAATATTTGCTGTATCATTGATTCCCGAGACATTGCAAATGTTGCGCGACAAGGGCATCCGCTATCACGTTGAGGAAACCAAAAAGGCTGTTGAAATTTACAACCGGCTGGCCGAGACGGAAGCGGTTGGCGGATTATTTCACACGACCTGTTGACCAGAGGACTGTGTAAAATCCCTATCACGGTACGCAAGGCCGCGGCTGGCAAGCTTGCGATTGGATATAAATTGTAGTCGGTTGCAGGCCGTCGGCGGTCGCGGTCAATGCGATCGTGCCGTCAATTTTTGACGATTGCACGATGATTTGCGCCAGTCCGTTGAAGACGCTGCGCTGCCAGCCTGATTGTGTCGGATATTGGTCCGGCTCATGGCAACTGGGGTCGCCATTTCCAACGCCGATGATTTTCCCGGGGCCTTGAATGGCAAAATGCACCAGGTTCGATGCTGTGGGAACGACGCGGCCCGGCTGATCATGCACGGACACGGTGATGATGCTGAGGTCCTCGCCGTCGGCATTGATCGTCGAACGGTCCGGCTCCAGTTCCACCGCCGCAGGCGCGCCGGTTGTATCCTCTTCGGTGGATGAGACGACTTCTCCTGACGAGTCGTAACCCTTGGCGCTCAACGTTCCCGGGGCGTAAGGGACTTCCCATTCCAGGTGCTGGTTGCGGGGCATTGTTTTGCGGCCCAGGCTTTGGCCATTCAAAAACAACTCAACTTCCGGGCAGTTGGCGTAACACCACACGTCAATATTTTGGCCTTCTTTGCCGGGCCAATTCCAGTGCGGGAGCAAATGCAGGACCGGTTTGTCAGTCCACACTGATTGATAATAATAAAAATTGTCCTTTGGAAAGCCGCAGGTATCGAGAATGCCGAAATGTGAATTAATGCACGGCCATTTAAAGGGAGTCGGCTCTCCGCGATAGTCAAAACCGGTCCAGTAAAAGCCGCCCGAAAGCCATGGCCGGTCCGCGAAGTAGCTCCACCATTTTTCCGACGTGTCGGCCCAATGCGGGAAATTTGAGTCATAAGCGCTGACGTAACCGCGCGTTTTGTCCGTTTCATAGATGCCGCGGGTGCTGACGGTGCTGCCTTGCTCCGAGCCCACTTCAGGCTGTTGCGGGTGTTCGCGATGGTAATCTTCCATGTCGGAGCCTACGTGATAATTCCAGCCGCGAACTTCAAGCGCGCTCATCAGCCCGGAATAAACGTTGCCGACGCTTTCGGCGCAGGTGACGGGTCGTGTCGGGTCCAATTGTTTGACGAAGGACTGCATGGTTGTTCCCACGCGCCCGGCATCGGCGTCTGATTGTCTGTGTTCCTCGTTGCAGATGCTCCAGATCACGACAGCGGGGTGGTTGCGGTCGCGCAGGATTTGCTGCTTGAACCGCGCGAGGGTTGCTTCATCGCTTCCGAGCAAACGGTTTTCATCCATGACCAGCATTCCCAATTGGTCGCAGGCGTCCAGGAGTTCGGCGGTGGGTTCGTTGTGAGAGGTGCGATAGGCGTTGCAGCCCATTTCCTTGAGCCTGCCAATGCGAAAGTATTGCAACCGGTCCGGCAGCGCCGAGCCCACGCCGGCATGGTCCTGATGGTTGCAGGTGCCTTTGATTTCGTAATGCTGGCCGTTCAACAAAAAGCCCTGGTTCGGGTCGAAAGCAATCGTGCGAATGCCAAAGGGAGTTTCCTCGCGGTCAACAATCTGTCCGCCGCTCTCAACCGTCGTGACAAGTCTGTAGAGACTTGGCGATTCCGGCGACCACAATTCGGGTTGGGAAACACGCGTCGTTTGGTCCACTTCCGCCGTTGAGTCTCCCGACAGTTCGACCTCTTTGCGGACCTGGGCGATTTCCTGGCCTTCGGGCGAAAAGATTTCTGCCTTTACCGTCGCGTCCATGTCGTTGGTCTGCGAATTGAGCAATTGAACCTGTACATGGATATCCGGCCGGCCTTTGGGGACGTTGTCTTTAAAGTGGCTCCATACAAAAACTCCGTCCGGCGCTATGGCCAGCGGCGCGGTCTTGACGAGCCACACATGCCGGTAAATGCCCGCGCCCTGATAAAACCATCCTTCAAATTGGGATGCATCCACGCGCACGGCGACGACGTTGTCGCCACCGCAGTTGGCCACGTCGGTGATGTCGTAACGGAAACCGTTGTAACCGCCCTCGTGATGGCCGACGAACCAGCCGTTCACGAAGACCTGGGCGTCGCGGAACACACCATCAAATTCGAGCCAGATCCGTTTGCCCGCGTCCTGCGGCGGCAATTGAAACGTCCGGCGATACCACGCCACGCTGTTTTGCGGAAAACCTGGGCCAACGGGTTTATAACCTTGATTGTAACTGGCCTTTTGGTCGAAGGGCAATTGCACGACCCAGTCATGCGGCAGATTGATTGTCTGCCACTGGCTGTCGTCAAACGTGCGGCCCGCCGGCCCTCTGCTCGAACCGGCCTTTTCAAGGTTCACCGCGTCCGGCCATTCATCACCCAAATGGAATTTCCAGCCGAAATCAAACAGCAATCGCTCGCGCGGCGAATCCTGTGCAAGGGCAAACGTGGAGAAACCGAAAACGGCCAGGATAGCGATAATGATGCCCGGAGGACTGAAACGCACTATGGTTTTCATTGGCTGCCAGTCTGAAAGACGGCGATGCACCGCGCAATGCCAAATTCGCGATCGGTGAGTGAAGCGCCGCTGCGGGACACGCTGAAGCGTGGACACCAAGCCGATCCTTCTCAAAATGGAAAATCAAAAAACTGCGACGGGTTCCCTGACCACAATGGGTTGGAGGACCGATTGTTTGCGGGCCAAAAGTGTTTCGATGCTCTCGGCAAGCCAATCCGAGGGATCCGCGTCGTGATGGCCCATCCAATGCCAGATAAACTTGCGGTTGCCTTCCCGGGCCAGATGAATCAATTGTTTGGCCGTCCAATCCAGTTCCTGTCCTTTGTCGTCATCATCTCCAAGCAGGCCAATGAGCATGCCGTACCGGCCCGGAGTGAGGGGAGGCAACGATGCGAGCCAATCCATCAGTTTGGGCTGGCGCTGGGCGAGCGAACTCACCACCACAATCAGCACGTCCGCCCCGGCCGCGTCATCCGCGAGCATCCGGCCCATCGCGCCGTTGCTCATGAGCGAATCGAGCTTCCACATTTCCGAGGCGCATTGCCATCGGTGACCGGCCAGCCGGCCGATTGAATTGGCGATCCATTTGATGCGACGGCATGCGCCAAACTCAGTGTAGATGGAGAACAGATGCAGTTTCCCGCCCGTGACCGGTTCCTGGCATAGATTGGACCTCATGGCAACAGGATGGACCGGGTGTGTTACACCCTCGTGAAGGTTATGTTTCTTTTGTGAAATAAACGCTCTTCCCGTCACAAGCGCATTATTGCAAAACCTTTATGAGCAGGCCGGGGGCAAGTGTGAATAACTTGTCAAAATCAGGCCGATGGCCGGCTGGAGAAAACGGCAAACAACTCGTTTCCAATGCGCCTGGCGCTCTTGAGGCTGAAGCGTTTTGCCTCGGCCAATGTCGCGAAACCGGGGCCGTCGGCCAGCGTCGGCGCGTTTCGGCCGCCGAAAATACTCGGGCAAATCGTCAGGTGCAATTCATCCAGCAGCCCGGCCCGGATCACCGCCTCGTGAAGCACTCCGCCGCCCTCGCACAGAAGACGTTTCACGTTCCACTTTTCGGAGAGCCAACGCAACGCCGCCAAAAAATCTATTTCCGTTTCGCCAAATACACCCACCTCGTCAGCCGCGCGGCGCAGCCGTTGCAGGCGTTTTTGCGGCGCGCTTTTGGCGGCCAGCACGATGATGGGCGAGAAGCGGCGCCTGAAAATTTCCGCCTCCGTGTCCATTGAGCCGCTGCCGCTGACGACGACGCGCAAATTGTATTCACCCAGGCCGCGCGCCAGGCGAAGCCGCTGGAATTTTTTGCCGCCGGGGCCAAGCGTCACACCCGGCGCCTCAACCGTCCGCGCTCCGGACATAACGGCATCCGCGCTCGCGCGCAACTCCATCATGTGTTCACGGTCGCGCTCGCTGCCGAATGGAACAAACTCGCGGCTTGCAAACGCGACTTTGCCATCCGCCGTCATGGCGAAATTGGAAAAGACAAACGGCATTGTCGAATGTTTTGTGTCCGGCTTCACGGTCATAAAATCAACATGGCATCGCCGTAGCTGTAAAAGCGATAACGCATCCGGATGGCTTCGTCATACGCGAAAAGCAGCACCTCGCGCCCGCGCGTTTCGTCCGGCGCGGCAAAGGCGGACGCCAGCATCAACAACGTCGAGCGGGGCAGGTGAAAATTTGTCACGAGCGCGTCCACGACGCGAAAATGCCAGGGGGGAAAAATGAAGATGTTTGTTTTACCCGCATAAACATTGAGTTTTCCTGCGTTCCGCGCCGCCACGCTTTCCAGCGCGCGCACCGTCGTGGTGCCGGCGGCAAAGACGCGCGCGCCGCGTTGTTTTGCCTCGTTCACCGCGTGAACAGTTTCGTCGCCCAGGGCAAATCGTTCTTCGTGCATGGTATGATTTGAAAGCGTTTCCACTTTTACGGGCATAAAAGTTCCCGGCCCAACGTGCAGCGTCACGAAACAAACTTTCACGCCCAGGCGCCGGATTTTGTCCAGCAAGGTTTCCGTAAAATGCAGCCCGGCGGTCGGCGCGGCAACCGAGCCGTCGTTCCTGGCAAACACCGTCTGGTAACGCTCTTTGTCTTCGGCTGATTGGCCGGCGCGCGCCCGCGCGATGTAGGGCGGCAGGGGAATTTCACCGATGTCGTTCAGGACATCTTTTATGTCCGTGCCGCCGGTGAAGCGCAGGCGGCAATGGCCCTCGGGATTCTTTTCCGTTACAACCGCCGAAACCGCGCCTGGGGCCCGGGTCGTTCCCGGCCGCGCAATGAGAATGGCCGTGTCGATCCGCGCGCTTCTTCCCGGACGCACCATCGCCCACCAATCATTGGGCTGGTTTTCCTCGAGCAGCAGGATTTCAAACCGCCCGCCGGTCCGGGCGTTTGTGCCGCGCAATCGCGCCGGGATGACCCGCGAATCATTCAGCACCAGCACGTCGCCCGCGTTAAAAAAATCCGCCAAATCGGAAAAGGATTTGTGATCGAGCCGGTTTTGCTTTCGGTCCAAAACCAGGAGCCTCGACTCTCCGCGCGCGGGCGAGGGATGCTGGGCGATCAGCTCCTGCGGAAGGTGAAAATCAAAATCGGCGGTTTGCACGGGGAAGTTTTAATGTACAGGCCCGGCGTTTCAAGCCGTGACCGGGAAAAAGTTGTCCCCCCGTTTTTTGGGGGTTGGCGGGGTTGTGAATAACTTTTGAATAAACCGGACTCGTTGAAGCGTTGAAGCGGATCCCTCCGGCCAATCGTTCTCGTCCTCGAAGCGATCCTCATCCCAAAGGCGGCGTGCCGGAATGCGAAATCGAGCCCAAGCCCGGAAATCTTCGTCCCGCCTGTTCCCCGAAATGTGCCCGCGATTAATTGTTCTTGCCGAAACATATCCGGGCGCATACAATTGACCGCTAAACTGGCGTTGTAATCGATTTCTGCGCGTATGGAACCTCTAGAACTGGAATTGGATGTTGCTGCTCTGGTGAAGCTTGCAAAACGCCCGGGCGACGAAAAAGGGCCGTGCATCCGGGCAGCGGTTTTGGCAGATACATCAACCCAATTATTGACGACCATGTTGCGCGGCTATGCGCGGCATTTGGGCTGCAATCTGGAACTTTTTGAAGCCGAATTTGATCAGATTGAGTTCAACGTGTTCGATCCGGAATCCCCACTCCACCAATTCAATCCCGAAGCCGTTATTATCTATCTCTCGGCGGAACGGATTGCCCACAACTATGGGTCGTTGTCGGCGCCTGAAAGAGGCTCAACGTGTGAGAATCTGGTTCGGCGAGTGGCGGGTCTCTACGAAGTTCTTTCTTCGCGAGGTTACCAAACAATCTTTTTCAATTTGGTGAGTCCGGCCCACGGCGTCTTTGGCAATTTCGGCAACAAGGTTGCATGGTCTCTGGAAAATCAAATACGCCGTTTCAACGTGGAACTAAGCCGGCTGGCGGTGGAGAAATCGGATTTCAACGTATACGATTTGGCTGCATTGCAAGCGGCGATTGGCTCCGCAACGCTCTTTGATCCCAAGCTCTATTACATGTCCAAATTTGCCATCGCGCCGGCTGCCTTGCCGCGCGTCGCCCGCGGGCTTGCCAAAATGTTGACGGCCCGAAAAGGTTCGTTCATTAAGTGCCTGATCCTGGACCTGGACAACACACTGTGGGGCGGTGTCATTGGTGATGATGGAATGGATCGGATCCAGATTGGCGAATTGGGTTTAGGCCGCGCTTTCAGTGCGTTTCAATCGTGGCTCAAATTGATGAAAGACCGCGGCATCGTCCTTGCAGTGTGCAGCAAGAATGAGGAGGCCAATGCGCGCGAGCCGTTCCTTAAACACCCGGAGATGGTTTTGCGCCTGGAAGACATTGCCGTTTTCGTGGCCAACTGGAATGACAAAGCCTCCAACATTCGCTTTATCAAAAGCATCATTGATATTGATTTCGGGGCAATGGCCTTCCTGGACGATAACCCCGTCGAGCGCCAATTGGTGCGGGAGAGCTTTCCGGGCATGATCGTGCCGGAGCTGCCGGAAGATCCCTCCGAATACGTCACCTTCCTGGCGGGGTTGGACTTGTTTGAGACCGGCAGTTACACAGCGCAAGATGCCCAGCGCACCGTCGAGTACCAGGCCGAGGTCAAGCGTTCCAACGACCGGGAAAAATTTGTGGATTTGGCCGATTTCCTCCGGAGTCTGAAAATGCGGGGGGCGGTCAAGCCATTTTCCCCCTTCAACATTCCGCGTGTGGCGCAACTAACACAGCGCTCCAATCAATTTAATCTGCGCACAGCGCGCTATACCGAAAAACAAATCGCCGAAATCGCGGCGTCGGAATCTCACGTGGCCATGGCGATCGAATTACGCGACAAATATGGCGATAACGGATTGATATCGGTCATTATTTTGGAGAAACAGGCCGAGACGCTGTTTTTGGATACATGGCTCATGAGTTGCCGTGTGCTGGGCCGCGGCGTTGAGCAGTTCGTTCTCAATACGATAGTGAAAAAAGCGTCTGAGCTTGGGATAAATACGATTTGCGGAGAATACATATCGACAGCCAAGAACGGCATGGTCAAGGACCACTACCAAAAGCTTGGTTTCCAACCGGCCGGTGCCAATCGATGGACCCTCTCAGTGGCGGATTATCGCGAGTACCCGGTCCATATTGCCCTGGAGGCTGTCACCGAAAACTCTTCCTGGCAGGCCGCCTCACGCGACGCAACAACCGAACCGGCGCCGGCGGCCTAACTAGTTGACAAACGCACCCCATCCTATGAGCGACAATACTTGGCAGGACTTAACCAACATTTTCAGGTCCACTCTGGACGACGAAGCATTGACTCTTTCGGAAAGCACCACGGCGAAAGACGTGTCCGGGTGGGATTCCATAACCCATGTGCTGCTCGTGGTGGCTGTGGAGAAGCACTTCAAAATCAAATTGACCGCCGGTGAGATTCAGAAACTCCAAAACGTCGGGGAATTGGTAGCGCTGATTCGAGCGAAAAAATCCGTAACAGGTGCGAAATGAGACTTGGTGTCGCAGTTTGTCGCTTTCACACTCGTGACTTTCCAGATGGGCATTGATTCAGCCATTTACTTTTTGCTTTTGGCCGTTGTGGCTGTCCTCCATGCCTTGCTGCCGGGTCGTCGGCGCGTCTTTCTTTTGTTGGGCGCAAGCCTGGCGTTTTATGCCGCGACAAGCCTTCCGTATCTGCTTCTGATGGCCGTCCTTGGAATGACCAACTATTTTGCCGCGCGCCACTTAAGCAGCGATTCAAATCCAAAATCCCGCCAGTGGGTATTTGCCGGCGCCGTGCTTGTGAACCTGTGCATTCTGGCGGCTTTTAAATACTTGCGCGGCCAGCTTGGGCATCTGCTGGCCGGCTTTGACCACGGCGCTTTGGATTCGGACGGAGTGGCGCACCTGGCGGCGCCGCTAGGAATTTCCTATTTCGTGTTTGCAATGATTGGATGCATCACCGATGCCTATCGTCAAACGTGGCGGCTACAGGGCGGAATTGCGAACTTCCTGTTGTTTGGCTTGTTTTTTCCGCAGATTTCTTCCGGACCAATTCCAAGGGCGGACCGCCTGCTCCCGCAATTGATAACATCCGCCACTCCAACGGCCGAGGATCGAATTGCCGGACTGCGCATGATCGCGTATGGCCTTTTCAAGAAATATGTCGTGGCCAATCGCCTCAACGAATACGTAAATCTGGTTTTTGCATCTCCCGGCGAGGCTACGCCCAGCCAGGCTGCGGTGGCCTGCGCGTTCAATTTTATTCAGCTTTACGCGGACTTTTCCGGTTATGTTGATATCGCCATCGGCAGCGCCCGCTTGCTGGGCATTCACCTTGATCCGAATTTCGATCGTCCATTCAAAAGCACCTCAGTGACTGAACTGTGGCGGCGATGGCATATGACCCTCTCATTCTGGCTCAGAGACTATGTCTATATGCCCATGTTGATCCGCATCCGCACCTTGGGGAAATTCGGAGTCGCGCTTGCTTTGGTGGTGACTTTTGCCCTCTGCGGCCTCTGGCACGGCGCCGCGTGGACTTATATTCTGTTTGGCGTAAGCCAGGGCATCGCCATGTCAATGGAGTTTCTTTCCAAATCCTGGCGATCTAAGGCGTTTAGGGGCATTCCCCCGGCAATTGTGGCCATGGCAGGGAACATTTACACGATTGTTTTTTTTGCGGTCACTGAAGTGATCTTTCGTTCCAGCGATCTCGCCCAGGCTGGCACAATGTATCGCGCATTGTTTCACTGGAACCTGACTACCCTGCTGGCTTACCCGCCACTAGATCATTATTTCCTGGCGCTTGATCTATTTGCCCTCTTCTGTTGGTGGGTCGTTCGCAGGTGGTTTGTAGCCACTTCCACTAAAACGTACTGGACGCCCTGGTTCACCATGGCCTGCGCCGGCCTCATTTTGTTTTTCGGCCATTTGGGGGCCGCCCATTTTATTTATGCCACCTTTTAAAACTTTGGGCTGGAAGAATTGGATCATTGCCTTTCTCATTCTCGCCGGTTTAGGCATAGGCATTGACGCGGTATTTACCCGCTATATCGTGCTCCGTGGCCCAAACTCACCCAGCGGGCGGATCGCGCACCTGCTCGAACTCAACCCAAATGAAATCCCTGTATTCGGAACCTCCAGGGTCCGCAGCATGGATCTCGGAACCAACGGCTTTAACTATGCCCAGGACGCCGCCTCGTTTGCTTTAACCGATGTTTTCCTGCAAATCGAATTGGCCAAGAAAAAAACCACGCCGATCGTCGTTGAGTTCCAATTCTCAGACAGCGGAACCCTTGGCGACGAGGCCTACCTGATTCCCTTCGCCGGCGATCCCAGGATTCGGTCGGTTCTTTCGCAATTCCACAAAATGTCATGGCGCTATTTCGTTCCGGGACTGCGCTACTTTGGTTATTACGACTGGATGCTCCAGGATTATTTAAATGAGCGCCGGTCGTTTTACCGCGTGACCCGGGGATCAATTGAGTATTTGCGGTCTCCGCCTTTCAACCAGGCCCGGTTTAACCAAATCGTCCGCCAGCGCCTGGACGCGGACAATGGCTTCCTGATAGATGATTCACTAACCGGCCGTTTGATTGACGAAATCAAAACCCACCCTCAGCGTTTGTTCATACTGGTGGCAACCCCTGTTCATCGCTCTTGCTTCCACAATTTTCAAAACGAAGACCATCTCAAATCCATCGAAGCCAGGCTCGAGGCCATGCCTAATGTGGAGCTCATTGATTGGAGCCGGTTGCCTTATCCCGACACGGCCTTTGCGGATACCGTGCATCTTCGCCCCGCCGAGACCGCGGACCTCTCACAAAAGTTTCGCATAAAGGTTTCGCAAATCCTCCAGCAGCGCAATCTGCCACCGCTAATCACGCCTGAAGTGACCCCCGGCGTTGCCCGGGCAAATTAAACAGACCGTCAACGTTTCAACTGCCCCATGAACAGCATTGACAGTCACCGCCGGTATTTCTACTTTCTCACCGCAAAGAATCACTGCTTTGCCCCGAACAAGCGCGTTCGGGGATTTTTATTGTTAAATTGCGGTTTCAATCGCCGTTTTTTCGCCGAATTCCTGGGACGAGGACGAGGACGAGGACGATTTTGAGTTACGCTATGAATACCATTTTGGTTGGCGCCCAATGGGGCGACGAAGGCAAAGGCAAGATTATCGACGTGTTGACGGAAAACGCGGACGTAGTGGTCCGTTACGCCGGCGGCAACAACGCCGGTCATACCGTCTTTATTGGCAAAGACAAGTATGTCCTGCACCTGGTTCCGTCGGGCATTTTGCGAAAGGGCAAATTGTGCGTTATTGGCAACGGCGTTGTGGTGGACCCGATCGGGCTGGTCGAGGAAATTGAGGGCTTAAGAAAACTGGAGGTTAAGGCCACGCCGGACAATTTCGTCCTGAGCGAGACCGCGCACGTGGTATTTCCGTACCACCGGGAACTGGACGCGCAGCGCGAAGTCCTCAAAGGCAAAAATAAAATCGGCACCACCAAGCGTGGAATTGGCCCGGCTTACGGCGATAAAGCGGCGCGGGTGGGGCTGCGCGTCAATGATTTGATCGATTCCGACAGGCTCGCGGAGAAGCTCGCGCCGCGTATCCGGGAAAACAACGCCGTGTTTGCGTCCCTGGGCGCAAAACCGTTGTCGTTCAAAAAAGTATTCGCCGATTACAATACGGCCGGAAAATTTCTTAAACCATTCGTCCAAAACACAGTCGTGCTGCTGCACGAGGCCATGCGGCGCAATGTGGACATCCTGTTCGAGGGCGCACAGGGGACGTTCCTGGACATTGACCACGGAACTTATCCATTTGTTACGTCGTCCAATACCACGGCTGGCGGCGCCTGCACCGGCTCAGGAGTGCCGCCGCATCGCATGGACCGCGTGGTAGGCGTCATGAAGGCCTACACCACGCGAGTGGGCGAGGGGCCGCTTCCGACTGAAAATGATGAAATTTCCGACCTCCTTCACGGCATGGGACGCGAGTTTGGCGCCACGACGGGCCGTCCGCGCCGTTGCGGCTGGTTCGATTCCGTCGCCACCCGCCACGCGGCCATGGTCAACGGCATTGACGAACTGGCGGTCACCAATCTCGATGGGCTGGACACCCTCGAAACCATCAAGGTGTGCATTGCCTACCAGCACGGTAACGAGCGCTATGATTTTGTGCCAAACGACGCCCAGGCGCTTGCCGAATGCAAACCCGTCTATGTCGAATTTGAAGGCTGGCGCGCGCCGACCGACAAGGCCCGGACATGGCGGCAGTTGCCTCCCAAAGCCCGGGCATACTTGAAAGCCATCGCTGAGTTGAGCAATGCCAGGCTGCTCATTGCGTCAGTCGGCCCCGGCCGCGACCAAACGATTTTTGTGTAGTTTCCCTTTGTCCTACCAATCCAGCGTTTTACGGAACATTCCGTGAGCCTTCACAAATGCCAAATCCGCCGATCCCAGTGCTCCGTCGTACGGCCTTCGGCAACTGCCCGGAATATCATATAACTCGTAGTCTCTTGCTGCCATGAATGAAATCACTTCGCGGACGATCGGCTGATTCGGCATGAATCGAATCAGGCCGGCCTCCAGGATAAACACTTCGGTCTTGCCGAAGAGAGCTTCGGCGCCGGATAGAGCCTCCAACTCGAAGCCCTGGATATCCAGCTTGACGAGATCAGGTTCAAAGTCTGGAAATTTCTGAGCCAGGAGGTTTTCAACCGTAATAATCGGCGTCTTGCGCTGCTTCCCGGCCTTTTGCAACTCGTCACTTGCCACGGGAAGAAATGACGAACCTTCCCCGGCACCGTCCCCGAGAGTTAGCACAAGTTCGCCCTGCTCTCGTCCAGCTCCCGCTTTGACATATTTGCAATACGGATGCTCCTTTAGCATTTGGGACAAAATCGGCTCCATCTGATCCTGTGGTTCAATCATTAAAACAGGTGTCTTTGGAAAAACAGAAAGCGCCATTTTCGTCCATTCGCCCCTATTGGCGCCGATGTCGATAATCCCCCGGGGAACAAAGCCGCGAGCGCGCAGGTCCTCAAGAAACAATGCGAATTCGCCGATTGGGCGGGTGTGAGACCCGGGGCTGCCACCCTGCAAAGTACTGATACGGCGAAGAGTATAGCCAAATTTGCCCAATATTTTCTGCACGATTTGTTTCATATCTTGAAATTGCCGGGGCCGATTTGAAAAATGCGCGGTTAGCGGTACAAATATTCGGACATCGCTTGATTAAATCAAGGTCAAATCCATTCTTTCAAGAGCCAGGGATGGAACTTCTCGATCTCTATGGCATGCTTGAAATTTGCTATTCGAAAAGGGGCGTTTCGCAAGATTCCACATGGAAGGCGCGCGCGCTGCGGGTCGAGCGGCGATCAGGCCAGCCGTCCCGGCCCGAACCTCGGTGGCAGCGGTCCCGGTTGCAATCCTTCCCGTGGCGGGCGCTTTATAAAGGGAACGGTTTGGCGCACACGGATGGGCACACGGCAGACTCCGCGGTTAATGGCGACGCTCAAGCCCAGCAGACCTGTAAATCCCCCCATACTATTGGCCATCGACCCTCCGTAAAAACTAATGGTCGTCACGATGAAGGCTACAAAGAGGAACGTATTCACACCCTGTAATTCCGGGATGCTGTACCGATAATTTCGATGCATGATCCACAAGCCAGCCAGGAGAAACCAAACCATGCCGATTGCGCCCCAAATGCCAAAGGGCAAAATCACGGACAACGGGCCGTTGTGATAATCGCTCGAAAGCGCCAGGGCCTGTTGCGCCGGGTCGATAGAACGGACCGCCGCGCCGGCGCCCATTTCAGTCTGAAAATCCTCTACCGAAATGGCATAGCCTTTTCCCACCACGAGATGCTTTGGAATTTGCGGCAGCAGCGCTTTCCACATATCGACGCGCCATTGCCAACTGGCGTCGGCAGAGGCCCGGGCGTCCGAAGACAAGTGCACGACTGACTCCGGCAAAAAGCACAGCGCGCGTTGAAACGTGTAAGGCAGTTTCGAACCCAAAGCAAACATCCCCGCGGCGCCGGCGAGCGCGAAAATGATCACAAACGGGAGCAAGCGTGTCCGGTGCAATCCTTCAACAAAGAAAAGCAAAGTAAGCGTGATCGCCGTTCCAATGATTGCGGAGCGGAAGCCACCCATGAATATTAAAATGCAGAAAATAAAAAATGCCACCGGCCGCCACATTTTACCGGAAAGAAAAATACCCCGAAGCCGGTAACGAATGAGCATAATGTTCACAGCAGACACTGCGGCGAAGCCAGTGCCCGACAGACGGGTGACGCCCAACTGAAAAGGGCCATTGAAGCTGTATGCGGCGGGAGGTATGAGCCAATAGATCGGGTGCAGGAATCCCGGTGTGACTGGAAAGAAATCCTGGACCACGCATAAAAGACTGCCGGCAAAATAAAGGATAACGTACTTCCGCGCTTGTTCCACGGGTATGGGACGGGCACTAACGGCAAAATAGCCCAAAATTGCAACAATCAGGAAGACATACTTCTTTCCGCCATAGACATCCGAGCCAAACGCCCTCAACCCGATGCCGCCCGTGAGCTTGGCGGTGATCGCGACAACGCCAATCAGGAAAACCAAAGGCCATGTGATCTGCGGAACAGAGATGAATCGCTTTTGGCCCATGGCTCTCTCGACGCACGAGGCTGTGAGGCTTAGGGCTATCATCACCAGGGGAAGCGTCGGACTGCCCTTGATAAAAAACGCTACGATTGGCGTGCACCAGCACGCGATCATCAGCGGTCGATGCCACTTGATCAATATCGGGATCACAAGCACCACGCATAATACGGCCATGAAACCCATGGTCGAATACGTCATCGGATTCGTCATTAAAACGCCGATAATAATCGCTATGACGGCGCAAACGGCATAAACAACGAGGGAGCGCAACGCGGCGGCTACACTGGCGGGATCATTATTCATCAAACAAAATCTGGTGTTTTATTTTATCATGCTTCAATTGGTACGCAACCAATTGTTTTCAGCTTTGAGGATTTTTATGCTGCCGAAAGTCAGCCGTCCCGGGCGCCCTGTTGATTATAGCGGAAGAAACTCTAGATAAAATTTCTTTACAAAAGCCGAACCCGGAAGTTATTCTGGTGTGGTGCTTAACGGGCTCAGAAGTTGGATTTTGCTTTCTGCGGTGCTGGTGGCAGCGGGTTGGCTTTTATCGGTGTTTCACGAATTGAATCGGGCCGGCTATGGCCTTGCCCTGGCACTATTCGCAGCGGCGGTGATTTATTGGCAACAGCGCGGCCAATGGTTTGCCGTGAAACATTTCCGGCAGTCCGTTTACAAATTCCGAAAGCGTTTTCGGCGGCCGGCGCCGATGATGTTTTTGGTCCTGGTACTGATGTCGCTTGCCGGAGGACTTCTGTATCCATGCACCGACCTGGATACGAACGCGTATCGAACGCCGCGTGTTCTGCATTGGCTTGCGGCCGAACAGTGGCATTGGATTCACACTGCGGATTCACGGTTGAACATCGCCGGGTGCAACTTTGAATGGCTGTCGGCCCCTTTGGTTCTGTTCACCCGCACGGACCGGTTCATTTTTTTAATCAACCTCATTTCCTACCTTTTGCTTCCGGGCTTGATCTTTGACGTTTTCACGCGGCTGCGCATCCGGCCCCGCATAGCGTACTGGTGGATGTGGTTTTTGTCTGCGGGATGGTGCTATGTCATGCAGGCAGGCGCATCGCACAATGACAGTTTTGCGGTCATTTATGCGCTTGCATCGATCTCTTTTGCATTACGCGCCCGTGAGAGCAATAGAATCGGCGATGTCTGGTTTTCCATGCTGTCGGCGGCATTATTGACCGGCGCTAAACAAACTGACGTCCCGCTGGCGTTGCTTTGGCTCATTGCCGTGTGGCCGTCAATCCGGCTGTCTTTTGCCAAACCTTTCGCGACGATTGGCGTGGCGGCCGCCAGTCTTTTGGTTTCTGCCCTGCCATTGATCTATTTTGATTTGAAATACACCGGGACGTGGACGGGACTGTCTTCGAACGATCCGCTATTTTCGAAAACCGAATTGCGTTCTCCCGTCTGGGGAATTATTGGCAATTGCATCTGCCTGCCGGCGCAAAATCTGTTGCCAAGCTATTTTCCCTTTTCCCCGGCATGGAACCAGGCGATGAAGCATTTTCTTACGACGCCCCTGGGGGAGCATTTTGCTTCATTCGAATACTTTGGCCGTTTGGACCAGGGCATCTCTGAGAAAAACGCCGGAATTGGCCTGGGGATTTGTTTATTGGCCCTGATTTCGGTGTGGGGAGCACGGTGCCTGAGACGATACGTGGCTGCGGACACGGGCCCGATTCCAGGGAATTACCGGGCGCTGTACCTGGCGCCGTTCCTGTTATTGCTTTTATTCATGGCGAAGGTCGGGACATTTCAAAACGCCCGGCAGTTGGCGCCCTATTACGTTTTTTTCTTTCCGTTGCTTTTGATTCAACCGGGGCATGCGCTATTGGTGCGCAAACGCTGGTGGCATTGGGCAGGCTGGTTGACCATGGTGATGACCGTCGGGACGTTGTTCATCGTGCGAAGCCGCCCGCTGTTTCCGGCCAATACCATCCTGGAATCGCTTGCCGCGAAGCATCCGCACTCCAGCCTCATTTCGAAAATGCTGAATTCATATTCGAACCGGCTTGCCCTCGAGTCGTTGCGGGATTGTTTTAAAGACGAAATTCCTTCGGATGAACGGGTGGTGGGCTACGCCACCACCAAAGGCCAGGTGGAGACGGGACTCTGGATGCCGTTTGGCTGCCGCCGGGTGGAACGGGTTTTGCCCGGCGACACTTCGGAAGAACTTCTTCAGGAAGGCGTCAAATATGTCGTGGTGGAGGACGAGGCCTTATTTGTTAACAATGAAACCATTGAAGATTGGATGGCCAGGCACAACGCCATCCTCGTAGATCAGTACACTTTCAAATATGACCCTTATCGCAATCCGAGCACCCTTTATTTGGTGCGCCTAAATTCGAATCCGACAACAAATCAAAGGATGGATTCCGGTTTTAATTGCATTTGCCGAATCGAGCCATTCATATAATCTTTGAAATTATGTTGAGCTGCTCGGTCATCATTTGTACGCGCAATCCCAGAGAGGACTATTTTCGTCGAGTATTGGAAGCTCTCCGCTCACAAACGCTGGCAAAAGACAAATGGGAATTGTTGCTGTTAAGCGTTGCCGCAGAAGGCGCCTTAGGAGGGCGTTTTGATCTTTCCTGGCATCCCAACGCCCGCTTTATACTGGAGGAAAATCCCGGGAAAAACCATTCTTTGCTGCGCGGTATAGCAGAGTCGAAGAGTGACCTTTTGGTTATTGTTGATGACGATAATGTGCTTCGTTCAGATTATCTCCAAAATGCCCTGAAAATTAGCGCTCTATACCCTTTTCTCGGCGCGTGGGGCTGCAGCTACATCCCGGAATTTGAAATCGAACCTCCAGTTGATCTCCGTCCGCATCTGGGTGGACTTTTAATAGAAAAGAGAACTGTTGCAGTTTGGTCGAAAATACCTTTTGGTAACGAAGCATTGCCGCCAGGAGGAGGTATGGTCGTTCGAAAACGGCAGGCCCTTTTCTATCGGGAGCAAGTCCTGAATAATCCATTACGAAACTCCCTGGGTCCTAACAATAAACCGCCGCGTGGTGGAGAAGATTCCGATTTGGCATTATGCGCTTTCCAACTTGATCTCGGAACCGGGATGTTTCCCGAATTGGAATTAACCCACTTGATTCCAGCTCGGAAACTTACATTAAAATATCTTGAAAATCTTTGGGAATCCTTTGGCTATGGGGGGATTATATTACGCGCGGCTCATGACCCGGAGGGACTTTCTGAGATTAGTTTTCCTTCGCGAATACGCACAAAACCAATCAAACCGAGCATGCTGAAAAGTCTTCTCTTGGGAGCCTGCATGTTAGTCACAGGAAGTAGCCGCGCTGAGAGACGGATCAGACTGGCCAAAGAACGTGGCTGCATTCGTGCGTATCGTGATTTGCAAGCCCTGAAAGCTTGACTTGGCGATTTGATCTCACTGGTTAAACGTCGCACGTCCGGCATTATTTATCACGTTTGTTACGAAACAGAGAATCTTGCGGGCGCGCTTCAAAAATTTGCCGAAGCGCGTCTGCGCGTCGTTTGCATTTCTACTCCCAGGCCCGCGCCGTTGTTTGGAGGCCTTCTTGTTTCCTTTTATAACTTGGTCGGCATCGGATTGATCGAAATCCTCGAAACGACCGTAAGATAATTTCGGATCATCCCATGGTCGATTCAGAGCGCTCAGAACGCGGCCAAGTCACCATATCCTCATCTGTTTTTCATCCTCCTCGCACTGGCCACTGGCTGCACAAAGTTTCGTTCGGCTTCACCCGGCACTTGCAAACTTTGCAATAGCCATCAGGAACCTTTTGGAAAAGAGAGCGAATGAGCTTACGAATCCATTTCAACACTCATCATCCCGTGTAATGCGAATGGCTGGATCAAGAGCTTATCCGCAACGCCGCGCAGTTATCGTTAACGGGAATCGTTATCGTTAATGCAACATAGCAAGTCGTTAATCATTAGGCACTTCCGTCGTTTTTTCCCATCTGTAACATCGTGTAACAAACCGTGTAACACGGCAACCTGTTGGTACTCAACGCTGTAACACTGTAACACGTTTTCCAACTTCAACTCATATCTTATATCTTGAATTGAGCGGGTCCCGTCGCCATGTCCTCATCTGATGATCATTGCGTTCCGCCTATTCCTTTTCCCGTATCACCTTCCGGAACGCATACAGGATGCTGCTGAGACATTTCTCATTTCCATCTCATTGGCGTCCTGCCAGATATCTGGACGGGGCGAAAAAGTTTTTCCAGAAAAGGCTTGCGGGACTGGAGCGGACAGCCTAAAAGGCCGGTGCAAATTCAGGCGCCTTACGGTCGCGATTCATGGTTTCGATTTTTGCATGCAGACCTCCGATGCATTTTAACATAAGATTAAAGCAGCCCGAACTATGAAAATTGGCATCGCCAGCGTCTTTATGCCCCACGAATTGCGCGATTTACTGGACTCTGATTCGCAGAAATCGCTGGCAAATATCAGGGGGGTTCTCGCGACGCCGGTGACCCCGATGGCGCGCCTGTGGCATGAGCGTGGGCACGACCTCTCCGTTTTTTGTTTGGATCCATCTGTCGCCACGAAACAAATTTTGCGGGGAGAACGACTCGTGATCTATGTGCTTCCAAAACGCCGGGCTCGCCATTGTCTGCGGGATTTTTACCAAACTGAATGTCGCTTTTTACGGGAAGCAATTCTTGAAGAAAGTCCGGAGGTTCTAAGCGCTCAATGGAGCTATGAACATGCCTGGGCGGCGCTTCAGACGGGGGTTCCAGCGTCGGTCACCTGCCATGACACTCCGCTGCGCTATGCCTGGGTTTCAAAGAATTGGTTTACGACCTATCACCTGGCGATGGCTTGGCGGGTCATTCGCAAGGCAAAGCGGTTGATTTGCGTATCACCGTACACGGCGGCGCATATTCGAAGATATTTTTTCCCGCGCTGCCCAATAGATGTAGTTCCGAATGGGGTGTCCGGGAGTGTCTTTGAACGTGGGAAACGGCGCATGGCCAATCCGCGGGAGCGCGCAGGACGGCCCTTTGTCATTTGCAGCGCGGGTGGCTGGGGACCGACGAAGAATATCGCTACACTACTGAAAGCTTTCAGCCGTGTGCGTCGCGCCCTGCCCGCTGCCCAATTGGCGCTATTTGGCCAGGAGCTTGGGCCGGGCCAACTTGCGGAACAGTGGGCGCTTCGGAAGAAATTTCACGAAGGGGTATTTTTCAATGGAGGCATTTCCCGGGAAGGTTTCCTGGATTTTCTTGAAAAAGAAGCCGATTTAATGGTCCATCCTTCCGTAGTTGAAACCTTCGGCATGACCTTCGTTGAAGCAATGGCGTGCGGCGTTCCGGTGATCGGCGGAGAAAAGAGCGGCGCTGTGCCCTGGACTTTGGAAAACGGACGCTGCGGGTTCCTGTGCAACACACGCGACGAAAATGCCCTGACGGAAGCAATTTTAAGGGCCATGCGGGACCCGGATCAAAATCGAGCGCTAATCAGTTACGCCTGGAAATCGGCCAAAGATCGTTTCGATTTGGAGCAAACCGCGGTTTCCAACGAAAATATATTAAAACAACTTCTAAATTAATTCTGTCAGATTGCCGCGACCTCCGCTAGTTTTTGTCTGCAGTTATGCCAGGTCCAATCAGAACTCTTTTAGCCGTCGCGCGCCACGCATGGTTTTTGCAGCGAAAAAAAGGTTTGCGTGGAAGGATTATGCGTGACTGCGCCACGAGCGCGGACCTGGAAATTCGCGAGGTCATGGCATTTATTGAAAGCCATCCCGAAATTGAACTGCCCGTGGGCATGACACCACCCTGCGAATGGGGCGGTGAATACAAACCCGGCAACGTTTGGGTCGAAAGACCAGGCGGGTGAAAAACGCTCCATGACATCGAATTTGCGGATCATCCTGGTCAGTCCGGGCGCGCATTATCCCTCCCATCTTTGGCCGAACACCGTCGCCCTCCTGCGCGAAATGCGAAAAAAAAATTACAACGCCTCCGCAATCATATTCAGTTCGGGCACCGAAGCCGTCCCGCCGGACCTGCGCGACGTCGTGGAACCGGTCTTTGCCCGCGCTCCGCGCTTTTTGGAAATGGCCGCGGCGGGAAAATGGCAGGAACGGCGGCTCATGAGCCGAATCATGAACGCGTTTGAGACGTGGGTTTGCCTGCGCAAAGCCCTTGCAAAGACAGGGGATGAACCCAATGCGGTGCTCCACTTTATCGGGGGCTTTTATTGGTTGGTGATGCTGGCCGCGCTGTTTTCGCGGCGAAAGTTCGTTCACTCCCTGTACGGCGAATTTTTTTCCGCAGGATCGAGGGGCTGGAGGGCATTCACAAGCCCGCGGCTTGAAAAACTGATACGGCGCGCCGTGGCGACCGGCCGCCTGGATTTCACCTGTGAAACCGAACTGCTCCGCGGACAAATGGCCCCGTTGCTTGGCGGACATGTCCACGTCGTCCCATACGCCATTGATGATACCATCCAATTGCCATCGCGGGCCGAAGCGCGCGAGCGGCTGGGTTTGCCGGCCCACGAAAAAATTATCCTGTTTTTTGGAACACATCGGCGTGAAAAAGATTATCGGACGGCATTGAAAGGCTGTTTGTCGCTGCCGGATCCGCCGCTGGCCCTGTTTGTCGGCAAAGTCATTTCGTCCAATGATCCGCGCCAGATTGTTGCCGACTGCGCTTATCCCAAAGCGCTCGTGGTGGATGAGTTTGTGGCCGACGAGAAAATCAAGGACTACTTTGCGGCGGCGGACGCCGCCGCGCTGCCATATGAAGCGGAGTTTTCGCGCGGCTCCGGCGTGCTGATAGAGTGCTGCCGTTTTCTGCGCCCGATGATCGTTTCCGCGACGCCTTATTTTTCTCCATTCCTGGCCCGCTACAATTGTGGCGTGGGGTACGCGCCCGGAGACAGCGCATCATTTGCGGAGGCCGCGGCACGCGTTCTTTCCAATGGGGAAATCTTTCAACCCGGCCTCCAGCAAGCCCGGCGCGAGCATTCGTGGAATAGGGTGGCTGACCAATATTTGGGACTTTACACGGGCAAAGGGGAATCATCCTCATCCTCATCCTCATCCTCGCCTCCCCACCGTCGCTGAGTGGCGCATCTTGACACTGTTCCTGGTAGGGACGCTGCGCTGCGGCGTCCAGCGCCGCGTGCAGCGGCGCAACAAGTGGAATCGGACCTCGTTCCATGCATGTTCCCCCGCTCTGCGCGGGCGGGGGACATCGCAGCGCGATGTCCCTACCACCAGCGACATCAGGAACAGGGTTTGGATGCGGTTAAGCCGCCCTTTTGATTTTCCATTTCATTTTGGACGGATTTTTGCTTTATTTCCCGGCCTGCGACATGAATATACTGCTCGTCACCGGCTCATCCGGACTTATCGGCTCGGAAGTGGTCGAGTATTTCTGCAAGCTCGGCTGGGACGTTCACGGCGTGGACAACAACATGCGCGCGGACTTTTTTGGGCCTGGCGGCGACACCCGGTGGAACCAAAAGCGCCTGCTGGCCACGCATAAAAATTTTCAACACCATGAGCTCGACATCCGCAATCGGGCGGAGGTTGACCAGATCATTTCCAGCCTGAAACCGGCGATGTTGGTCCATGCCGCCGCGCAGCCGAGCCATGACCTGGCCGCCTCACGGCCGTTTGACGACTTCGACGTGAATGCGGTTGGGACGTTGAATTTGCTCGAAGCCGCCCGCCGCCATGCGCCGGACCTTGCGTTTGCGTACATGAGCACAAACAAAGTCTATGGCGACCGCCCCAATGCCATCCAGTTGGCGGAACTGCCCGCGCGGTGGGATTACAATGACCCCGCGTATGCGGCGGGCATTGCCGAGGATTTTCCGATTGACCAAAGCAAACACAGCATCTTCGGCGCGTCGAAAACCGCCGCGGATGTGATGGTGCAGGAATATGGCCGGTATTTCGGAATGAAAACGTGCTGCCTGCGCGGCGGCTGCCTGACCGGGCCGAACCATAGTGGCGTGGAGTTGCACGGATTTTTGAGTTACCTCATCAAGTGCAATGTCGAAGGCCGTCTATATAAAGTTTTCGGGTATAAAGGCAAGCAGGTGCGCGACAATATCCATTCCCTGGATGTCGCGCGATTCATCCATGCTTTTTACGAAAAACCGCGCTGCGGCGAAGTCTATAACATCGGCGGCGGGCGCGCCAACAGCGTGTCGATCCTTGAAGCATTCGAGCGCGCCGCGGCATTGAGCGGCAAAAAAATGAATTTCGAATACGTGGACCAAAATCGCGCCGGCGATCACATCTGCTACATCAGCGACCTCTCGAAAATGAAACGCGACTATCCCGGCTGGGACATCACAAAATCATTGGACAACGTCTTCACCGAGATCTACCAGGCCACAAAAGAAAAACTGCACTGATGACAATGCATGGTGGAACACGGCGCGCTGCGCCGTGTAGCGCCGCGTGCAGCGGCGCAACCAGCGGGTCCCTGCGCATGTCCGGCATTAGATCTTCGATGTTGTTTTCACTCTTTTTCATTTTTCATTTTTCCGCCCGCGTTTATTTTGTTCCCCTCAATGAGCACGAATGAGGCGACAATCAATCTGATTGCCCCGGTCTCGGGAACCAATCAATTGATCGTTACGCTCATCAGCCGGGCCTCGGCGACAAACGCGATGGCCGCAAACTCGACGGCGACGAACTCTGCGGCGGTTACGGCTTCGCATTGGTTTGGAAACCTGTGGAGCACCACGCATCACTCGGTCCACATTATCATCATCGCGGGCATGGCCATTCTCGTGCACGTCGCTGTGCGGTTCATCCGCTATGTTAGCGAACTCATCATTAACAAGAGCCACGAAAAGCGGAACCCGCTTGGGTTCGTGACGCAGCAACCCAAATTCATCACGCTGACTCGGCTGATCGTCAGCACAATCACTTTTACCGTCTATGCGCTGGCCATTTATGTTATCCTCAGGGTTGAATTCCCAAACGACAGCACGCTCAAAACCTATCTGGGCAGCGCGGCGGTCGTTGGGCTGGCTTTGAGCTTCGGTTTGCAGGGCCTCGTGCAGGACGTGGTCACGGGCATCACCATCATCCTGTCAGACGCCATCGATGTGGGCGATATTGTGGACCTCATGAACGGCGTCATCGGCCGCGTCGAGTGGATCGGTCTGCGCTTCACAAAGGTCGTCAATTTTTACAACCAGGAAATCTTTGTGCCCAATCGGAACATCATCAATGTCAGCCGCTTTCCCCACGGCGGGATTTTGGCCTATGCGGACGTTCAGATTCCGGCCAGGGCGGATGCAAATGCGGTAACGGACGCCATTCAAAACGTCGCAAAGGGAATTTGGACGCAGTTCGCCGCGATTGTGTTGACTGAACCGGTTTTCAGCAAGGTCCGGCCCACGCCCGGCAACTGGAGTTATGTGCGTATCATGTTTAAAATCTGGCCCGGCCAAAGTTCGGTGATCGAAACGGTGTTTCGCGCTCAAATGGTCAGTGCGATGAAAGCAATCGATCCCGGCTATGCCGATTGGCAGGTGGTCATTACGTATCGGGCCATGGATGCGTAATGTGAGTACGGAATGATGATGAATTCGAATATATGAAAAATGACTCTTGCATGATGTCCCGGCGCGTAGCGCTGCTGCGCCTGTCCCTTGCTCTGGCCGTCGTGGCGCTCCCGGTGTCTCTTGCAAACGCCGCCGAATCGCAGCCAATTCGCGTCGCTTGTGTCGGCGATAGCATTACGTATGGCGCCGGTTTGAAGAACCGGGGAAGCCAATCCTATCCTGCATGGCTCGGCCGTTGGATGGGCCCGGGATACGATGTTCGAAACTTCGGCCGCAGCGGCGCCACGTTATTGCATAAGGGTAATCTTCCCTATGTCAAACAACCGCAACATGATGAGGCTGTCGCGTTCAAGCCGGACATCGTGATTATCATGCTGGGCACAAACGACAGCAAACATCATGGCGGAGGGCTGGCAACGACGAATGCAGTCGCCGAAAATTGGCGATATAAAGGCGATTACGTCTCTGATTATAGGGCCCTGATTGCCGAATTCCGCCGCGCAAATCCCTCGGCACAAATTTACGTGTGTTGTCCGCCGCCATGCTTCCCCGGGCGTTGGGGCATTGACGACAACACCATCCATTTCGAAGTTATCCCGCTCATTCGCAAAGTCGCCAAACGGTCCCACGCAAAGGTCATAGACCTGTACACCCCGTTCGCCGGGAAGTCCGATTACTTTCTCGATACGGTTCATCCGAACGCCGCCGGCGCAAAAATGATGGCTGAGATTGTGTATCAGGCGTTGACCGGTCGACAGGCGCCCGATTGAGGTTGCAGTTTGGACTCGGGTTTATTGACGCCGAGGAATTTACTGCTAAAATTTGCATATGAGCACGGTTGCAGAAATCAGCGAAGCCATCGAGAAATTGGACGTGGCTGATCAGGTCCAGCTGTTGCAGGATCTGCCGCGGCATCTGAAGATCCATCCTGACGACCTTGCATGGACGAAGCTTGCTGAATCGTCCTTTAATTTCTGGGACAATCCCGAGGATGCCATCTACGACAAGCTATAAGCGTGGCGACGTTGTTCTCGTGCCGTTTCCGTTCACTGATTTAACCGGCACGAAGCAGCGTCCGGCGCTGGTCATCTCACC
Source organism: Candidatus Sulfotelmatobacter sp. (assembly GCA_035503455.1). Taxonomy (GTDB): domain Bacteria; phylum Verrucomicrobiota; class Verrucomicrobiia; order Limisphaerales; family UBA11358; genus UBA11358. The sequence goes on from DATJTK010000022.1 coordinate 44,252, forward strand.
TGATATCTTCAACTCGACACGGGACGACGTTCTAATTGCTGCCATAACATCGCAAGTTCCAGTCAACCTAAAAGCGGATGAATTTTTGATTCCATCGGTTGAGATGGCCGTTGCCGGACTGCCTAAGCCATCCATTGTCAAGGTGCTGAAGCTTGTCTCGATCCATCAAGGATTGATCGTCCGACAAATTGGCCGTTTGCCTGAACCCACAGTGGCAAAAATCCTCAACCAGATTCGAAACCTCCTGTGAATTCCCTCGAAAAAATCCTTCGCGAAACCGTGGAACAGTTTCATTCCGAAACCGGCACGATTCATACTCTCGACGCCGAAAAACAATTTCTGCATCTGGCGGCGCACGTGGGTTTGCCGCCGCAATTGCTCGATTTCGTTAAAATCATTCCCGTCGGCAAGGGCATTGCGGGCCAGGTCGTCGCACAGGACAAGCCGGTGAGTATTTGTAATTTGCAGACCGATTCCGGCGGTGTTGCCGAACCCCGCGCAATACAGACCGGCGTGGGCGGCGCATTGTGCGTTCCGATTCGAGCGGGCTCGAAAATCGTCGGGACCCTCGGCGTCGGCACGGTCCGGCCTTACGAATATACGGCGGACGAAACGCGGCAATTGGAGGAGATCGGAATCCGCATCGGTCAGATCATCAAACAATGAGCTTATGGCGCTAATTATTCCCACGGAGAAAAAACCGAAAGTTGTCGTCACGCCGATTGAAAAGCCGAAACCGCTTTCCCCGGCCGAGGTATCTGAGACCGCGCGCGGGCTTATCGCCAACGTGGAGAAAGTCATCGTGGGCAAGCGCGAACAGGTTTTGTTGTCCGTCGCAGTGTTGCTTGCCGAAGGGCATGTGCTGATTGAAGACGTGCCTGGCGTCGCCAAGACGATGCTGGCGCGCGCCCTTGCCCAAAGCGCCGGCGCCACGTTCCGGCGCATCCAATGCACGCCCGACCTCCAGCCGTCGGACGTCCTCGGTGAGCCGCGCCTGGATCCGCAATCCGGACGCTCCGAATTTCATTTCGGTCCTCTTTTCGCGCAGTTTGTTCTCGTGGACGAAATCAATCGCGCCAGCCCGCGCACCCAGGCGGCGCTCCTCGAAGCCATGGGCGAGGCATCTGTCAGCGAAGGCAACGTCACATATCGTCTCCAAAAGCCGTTCATGGTCATCGCCACGCAAAATCCAATCGAACAGGAAGGCACATTTCTCCTGCCCGAAGCCCAAAAAGACCGGTTTCTCATGCGCATGAGTCTGGGCTATCCTAAATGGGAGGATGAAAAGGAAATGATCGAACGCTTTCAATTGCGGCATCCCATCGAGACGCTCCAGCCGGTGGCCACGCCCGATCGCATCCTCAAATGCCAGGAAGCCGTGCGCGAAGTCAAAGTGCCCGCAGAGACAAACGATTACATTTTGAAAATCGTTCGCGCCACACGCGAGCATCCCGCCCTGCTCCTGGGAGCAAGCCCGCGCGGCTCGTTGGGACTTTTCCGCGCCGCCCAGGCCCTGGCCGCCATTGATGGCAAGGACACCGCCGCTGTCGAACAGGTAAAATATCTCGCCCCGATAGTCCTTGCGCACCGTCTCATCGTCCGAAAAGACGAACAATTTCGCTCCGCCCGCGTCCCCGCGATCATTCAGGAGATGCTTGCCGCCCCATGAGTTATGCAAATCCCTTCGGGTCCCAATGCGAAACGGGAAAGGATATTTCACCGCCTGTTTCAAATTGGAATGTGGATCAAAGGGTTTGATGGCTTTATCGAAACCATCGGAGGAATCGTCCTGATGTCCATCAGTCTGGACGCCATCAACCGTTACGTCATTGAGCTCACACAAAAAGAAATCGAGGAAGACTCCGGCGATATGATCGCCAACGCCTTGCGCCACGCCGTACATCGCATGACGCCAGGTTCCAAAAACATCGCCGGCGTCTATCTGGTGGCAAACGGTGTTGTCAAAGTTTTCCTGGCCGTGGGCGTTCTGCGCGGCAAATTCTGGTGCTATCCCGTCGCCATGATCGTCATCACAGTTTTCGTCCTGTTGCAAAGCCTCCGCCTCTGCTTCCACTTTTCCTGGCCGATGCTCCTGGGAACTCTGATTGACGTCGCCATCGTCCTCCTTATCTGGCGTGAATACAGGAGACACCTCGCGCGAATATAGAACGCCCATCCATGCCGCGCTTGCCGTCTTGGAGATTACATGAAGGCGGGCGCATCTTGACACTGTTCTTGGTAGGGATGGCGCGCTGCGCCGTCCGCGCCTCGTAATAGCGGCGCAACCGAACATAGTCGGATGAAGGCTTTCCCTTCAATTTTTCCTTTTTAATTTTCAATTTCCTTGCTAAACAGTCCCATGCGAACTGTATCTGCCCTTTGTTCCAAAATCGTTCCCGCTCTGGCTCTCACCCTCGCCGTCGCCGTCTTTGCGCTCTCCGGCTGCGCTACACATCCCGTTGCGCCGCCCCCTTCAGCCCAGGTGTTCAACCCGGAAAAACTCGCCGCCATGGACGCCGCCATCGAATCCGCCATCACCAATCACAAATGTCCCGGCGGCGTGCTCTGGCTCGAACACGACGGCGCTGTTTATGAAAAAGCCTACGGCAATCGCTCTCTCGTGCCCGATGTCGAGCCAATGACCGAAGACACCATCTTCGACATGGCGTCCCTCACCAAAGTGATGGCGACAACGCCGGCCATTATGCTTCTGATTCAGCGCGGCCAGGTGAAGCTGGACGCGCCGGTGTGCGCCTACATTCCTGAATTTACCGGCGGCGGCAAGGAACACGTCACCGTGCGCGAACTGCTCACGCACACATCCGGCCTCCCTCCGGACATCGAGACAAAAACGGATTGGCATGGCTGGAATACCGCAATTCAAATGGCGTGCGCGATGAAATTGGACACGACCCCGGGCACGCATTTCAAATATAGCGACATCAATTTTATTCTCCTGGGCGAGATCGTCCGGCGCGTCAGCCACACGCCCTTGAATGTTTTTGTGCAGAAGGAAGTTTACGGTCCGCTCAAAATGAAGGATACGGGGTATCTGCCGCCTAAATCGAAGATGGGACGGATTGCTCCCACGGAGGTGGTGAATGGCAAGCCCTGGCACGGCGTGGTCCATGATCCCACGGCGCGGCACATGGGCGGTGTGGCCGGCCATGCGGGCCTGTTCTCGACGGCGTACGACCTGGCGCGTTACTCGCGAATGATGCTCAACATGGGCGAATTGGATGGTGTCCGGATTTTCACGCCGGAAACGGTCAAGCTGATGACGAGCCCGCAGTGTCCGCCTGCGGTGGACCTGCTGCACGGGCTGGGCTGGGACATCGATACGCCGTACTCCGGTCCGCGCGGCAGCCTTTTCCCGATTGGCTCTTACGGCCATACCGGCTGGACGGGAACGTCCGTTTGGATTGATCCGTATTCAAAAACATTTGTGATTTTTCTGTCCAACCGAAATCACCCAACCGAGAACGGCAACGTGATTGGATTGCGCCGCAAACTCGGAACGCTTGCCGCCGAGGCAATCAACGGCGTGAATTGGACCAATGCAGTGGTTAAGTATTGAGCCCAATTGAGGTAGACGACGGCGCGCTGCGCCGTCGGCGCCGCGCAGAGCGGCGCAACTGAGCGTAGTCGGAGGTTTAATCCAGATCAGTGCTGCCTTCGTCCGCAGATGGAAAAGAAGTGCGATGCGATGTTTGGCCACGTTCGTTGCGCCGCTCTACGCGGCGCTACACGGCGCAGCGCGCCGTGTTCCACCACACTGTGGATGAAGTAGCAGCGAACGTCAGTTCGCTCTAACTTTCCCTGCCTCACGCCAACCAATGTCAGAAAACTCCGGAAAAAGCTTGCGCTGATTTCAAAAACTGATATTGTTACTTTTTTGAGGGTGGACTTGAAAACCTGCAGAGAAACCCGTTCCAACAACACTTGGCATAAACCTGGCCGAAACCCTGGCGTAACAGCGTTTACTTTGATCGAGTTGTTGGTTGTTATTGCGATTATCGCCATTTTGGCGGCAATCCTGTTGCCTGTGCTGTCCAGAAGCAAGGAGACAGCCCTGGCGGTGTCCTGCCTGAATAATACTAAGGAACTCGGTCTTGCGATTGAGTCGTATTGCGATGAAAACCAGGACTATTTTCCGCAGGTGAAGCCCTGGTGGACAGCGGGGCCCTACCTAAACAAATACGGCATCAATTGCGGAGGCGAATGGTTCCTAAGTGATGGTATTACGCCTAATACCATCGCCCCCATGCTCAGTCAATACGTCAAAAACGACGATGCCTGGGTCTGTGCCAAGCGCCAGCGCGGTCATTCTTATGTTGTGTCCGGCAAAGTCGTGGGCGGCCAGGACCCGAGCATTACTGGATTTCTTTCGTACGGCTTTAACGAAATCGGCGTTTTTGGCGGCCCCGATCTGACCACGGGTGATATGGGGACTGGAAACATTCAAAAGTTTAAAGCTGCCAATTGTCGGCGTCCCTGCGATATAGTCAGCATGTGTGATGTCAGCGGATCAAATGACCCCTCTCAAATCGGCGGCGATGCCGATGCCTGCTGGCTCGACACAATCTGGGCGGGAGAATCGGGTCCCACTGTGCCGGCAACCGGAGGATTTAACTGCCGCGTCCAAACTGCCTATGCCAAACACGATAACCGCCTGAATTTTCTTTATGTGGACGGCCATGCGGCCAGTTCTTATCCCAGCGCAATTAGCTGGGGACAATTCTGGGGAATCTTTGATCCAACCGTCCTCCTTCGCACACAGGCCGGGCCTATTTACAAAGAGTACGAACACATCAGCACCCCGTCGTACGATCCCATTCAATGGTCCGGCCTGCCGGAGTGATTAATCACATTATCTAATATAAGTGTATAAGCTTATATTTTATCGCCGTGTGTTTCGTTTTTGTTATTGCCAATCCGCTGCTTTTACTATTAAATGTCTTTTTCGACGGCGCCACGTCGTTGAATCGTAGTTCTTACAACAACTTAACAGGAAGAGTTTATCCAAATGAAAATCCATTATCGTTGGCTATTGCCTTTTGCGGCCGTTGTTTTGACTTTAACCGTATCCAGGGTTAAGGCTACGCCCTATGCGTGCGAAGTGACGAACAACAATGGAACCATCCAATTTTACCTCGGTGAAGCTGCGGACAGTGTCACCGTAAATTTTGACAATGACACAGTCACCACCAATCTAGGCGCGCTGCCGGCCGGCAAGAATTCGTTTGCCCTCAATTCGCACACCAATTTCGCGATTGTCGTTTCGAAGAACGGGAGCGGCATGTGGCACCAAATCAGTGTCGATGCCACGAACAACAGTTTTTATGGTCCGCGCGGCATCGCGGTCAACCAGGACGCTCAGAACTCGTACTTTGGCCGTGTTTACGTGGTCAATGCGAGTGCGGGCACTGGCACCCCGGCTCCGTCCCAGGCGGTGACCAGGGGCCTTTATGTTCTTAACGCCGATACTACCTACGTCGCTTCTCAAGGCGCAACCGCCAAGGATCCGTCGGGTATGACGTTTGGTGTCAGCACCACGTATTCCCCATATGGAGTGGCTGTTGGCACGGACGACGTGGTTTACGTTGCAAATAGTGATTCGCCGGACGTTTCTGGCAGCACTTACCTTAACGGTAGTGGCGTTCTTTGGATGTGCGACCCTAATATTGGCACCGCGACGGTTCTTTTCCAAACCAATGCGGCAATTGGGGCAGACGCCGCTGTGCAGGGCAGGCCGTGTGTGGTTGGTTCATATGCCGCAGGCAATTTGCAGGTCTATGCTAACATGTGGGGATACGGTGTTACCAACCCTGGTTCGGCAAACGCGCCTCTTTACACGTATATTTACGACTTCAACATCGGCGGCTCGTCTCTGCCGTATTTGTCCGCTCCCGAAACGAACGCGGTGATTGGCGGGTCCGCGCTTGATGGGGTTGACGGTATCGCGGGTGACCTCGCTATCGCTCCGGACGGAAAATTTTATGCAGCTCAGGACAGAACCAGTGCGCTCGGGGGAGAGGCCAGCGGCAGTGTCAGCCTGTGGGTTTATGCGAGTGACGGGGTAACCTATTTGTGGGACTCTTCTACTGCCAACGGCGGAGTTGATCCGTTTTCGAGCACCCTTGGAGTTGCTGTGTCTCCTGATGACAAATACGTCGCGTGCATTAACGGCAGCACCGGCAACGTGGAACTGGCAAAGTTGACCAACGGCATTCCCGACATTTCTACGGTCGTGACGAACGCTGCTGTTGGAGGCGGAACTGCCCGGGGCATCGCCTTCGATGCTGCCGATAACGTGTATGTCACCAGCGGTGGCAATGACCGCGTTCGTGTCTTTTCTCTCGGCTTGTCTACAACCACGACGACGTACAATGACACTACTGGAACCAACGGCACATACAATTTCTCTGTTCCGCCGACCTCGGTCAGCGTTGTGGCGATTACGAACCAGGCCTCGCAAAGCGGACCCACTCCTGGCGTTTTTCAAATTACACGCGCGGGCCAAAATCTCAATCTGCCTTTGACTGTAACGTTTGTCTTCAGCGGTACCGCCACTAACGGCGTTTATACCGTTTCGCCCGCCGGCATTACTCCTGATGCGACAAATACGATTACGTTGGCGGCTAACGCCCTTTCAACAAATGTGACGATCATTCCCGTGAATGATGGCGTCTCAAGACCCACAACGACCGTTATCCTTTCATTGATGGGCGGTTCCACGTACACCGTTGGAACCCCAGCCGCGGATACGGTGGATATCCAAAATACCGGCCCTCAATTGGTGTTTGTCAGTGGTGTCGGCGCGCCGTCAATGTACAAGGCCTTTTCAAATGATTATGCCAGCTTTACCGTGACACGCTGGGGCAATACGAACGTTGCTGCTTATCCGATATCCTTTACAACCACCGGCACCGCGGTTTCAGGACAGGATTATACGGCTCCAACTCTTATGATTAATCCCGGCGACATCAATGATACGGTTTATGTATCTCCGCTCATTGCCGGCCAGCTTCCAATCGATACGAATAACTTGCCTTACACGGGAAATGAGACGATCATTGTGAGCGTTGCGAACGGAGGCGGCTATACAGGCGCCACAAATAACGTCACATTGACGCTTGTTGACAACCAAAATCCGCCTGCAGTAGTTCTTTACGAAGATCCATTGACCAATTCGGCGCCCACAAACTGGAACACTACCGCGGCCAGCTCTGACATGGTTACGGGAACACCCGTGGATTATTTCACCGATTTTGGCTATGACCTCTATAATGATTCGCGAGACGCTGACGGCGTGCCTATTCCGTATCCTCCAAACGAATATACCGATGCGCTGCGCTTGACTGTTAATAAGACCACGGATGCCACCACGACGCCAAACTCGGCGGTTAATGTGTATCCTACGAACCTGGTATTGAACGGCAATTTTGCCGTTCGTTTCAGCATGAATTTGGACCAGGGCAGTGTGGGCGGACAAACTGAAGGTCCCCTGTTCGGCATTAACTGTAACGGCAAGATGACCAACTGGTGGACCGGTGAGAATATTACCGGCGTTGATTACCAATGGGGCGCGGACGGTATCTGGTGCTGGATTAACGCTGATGGCAATGCCAACTTCATTAATGGTTCCGGCGATTATGTTGTCCTTACCGGTAACGGCGGCAAGCTCCCGAACACCGGTTGGGCATATCCGGCCGTCACGCAGTTCAATCGCTCGGTAGTGGCCAGCGAATTCAAAACGAATGTATTTACCTCCACCGCGGGTCCCGGAATCCCGGCAAACGGGTCTCCGGACAACTTTTACAACATCAATTCATGGGCGGACGTTGAAATCAAGCAATTCAACAACGTCGTGACCTTCTCGATAGACAAAACTCAGATTTGTATCTATACCAATACGACCTCCTTCACCAATGGCACGGTCCTGTTGGGCTATCAGGAGGCATATGACGGCTACAGCGGTGAAGACGCCGCCGTTTACTATTCCGACCTGAAGGTTGTGCAGCTGACCCCGCCGGCAATCGTTGGATCGGGTTACAGCGCTGTTCCGACGCCGACGTACACGTTTGACTTCACATCGCCCGACGGAACCGCCACAACCTCGTCGTTTAAAGTTACCGGCACGACATCGCTCGCGCCGCCGGTGACCTTCACCCCCGTGACCGGGGCTGCCATCACACAACTGCCGGATGGCACCTATCAGGCGACCGTCCCGATTGGCAGCAAACCCGTTCAATTTTTCCGAATTGAGCAGGTATTGTAGACCCTGACACGACGTGTTATCTTGCTTCCTGGCGCCTGCTCTGTCAGGCGCCAGGTAACCATTTTTAAAATAAGATTTTTAATTGGGAACTCAAATTTGGTATGAATATTCGTTCGAAATTCTTCGTCTGGGGCTGCTTAGGCGTCCGTCGTCGGTTCACCAGTGCTTTTACTCTGATCGAACTTCTGGTGGTCATCGCCATCATTGCAATTCTGGCGGCGATCCTGTTGCCGGTCCTTAGTCGGGCAAGGATCCGGGGGCAGGAGGCCCAGTGTGTTAGTAATCTGAGGGAATTGCAGATCGGCGCGATAACTTATGCCCAGGACAACGCCGACGTGATGTTGCCGAATGCGCCCGCCGCGTACGGCGGAGGCTCACAGAACGGCGTCCAGGATGGCACGACCTGGTGCGGAATTCAAATCGAGAATTTTGGGTTCAGCTCTCCTCCTCCTCTTTCTGGAAACTTTCCTCCGGAGGTTGCGAATACAAATTGGGCCTACTACGAAAACTCCATTCTGGGTCCATACATGGGCAGCCAGGTCGGGGTGTATAAATGTCCTGGGGACAATGTTCCATCTGCAAATGGACCTCATATCCGCACCTATTCGATGAATAGCCAGGTGGGAGACGTATACATTAAGTCACTGGTTGAAGGCGCCAACTATAATCCGGGTTATGTTGCCTTTGTCAAATTGACCGACTTGAACTCGAAGTTTTCACCTGACATGTGTTTTTGCTTTTGCGAAGAGAATTTTTCATGGCTGGAAGACGGATTTTTTCAGGTGAATATGGGAAACCCCGCTGCTAAGCTTTATCCGAACGTGCCGGGCGCGTACCATGCGCGCGACGGCATTTTCTCATTTTATGACGGGCACGTTGAGATCCATAAATGGTTGAGCCCAGATCTGCCGGGCTGGAATCTGAGCTTCTATGAAGCTCGACAAGAAGCGCAATATTCGGGCGGCGTTTCTCCGGTAAGAGGTGAACGGGATCCGGATTACCAGTGGCTTATAGCACACTCCTCGGTGCCGGGCAGTTGACGGACCCGGGTTAAATCAGACCCGCAATGCCATACCGGTATTGCGGCCAAATCAACCTTTTTTTTCGTGCCGTGCCAGACTAATCTTTTTTATGCTGACTTTGGAAACACCAGTCCGCGCTTCGGAAAAAAAATCGCGTGGCGATGCTTCTTCGGTTTCGCCCTCGGGCGTCGTCGAATCCCTCCAGCATCATATCCTGGTGGATGGGTTCAAGCTCGTCTTCGACATTCAAAACAGCCGTGGCTCGCGTTTCATCGACGCCGCCACCGGACGCGAGTACATCGATCTTTACGGCTTTTACGCCTCCCAACCCATCGGCTTTAATCATCCGCATTTGAGCCGCCCGGAAGTGGAGGCGGATCTGCTCGCCGCAGCCAAGATCAAAGTGGCCAACGCGGACGTTTATACCGTGCAATACGCGGCGTTCATCGAGACGTTTGCGCGGGTGATGGGACTCAAACCTTTGGACCGATATTTCTTCATCGAAGGCGGAGCGCTGGCTGTCGAGAACGCGCTGAAGGCGGCGATGGACTGGAAAGTCCGCAAGAACATTGCCGCCGGGCGAGGGGAACGCGGGACCGAAATCATCCATTTCCAGGGAGCGTTTCACGGGCGTTCAGGCTACACGCTGAGCCTGACCAATACGGACCCGAAAAAGACGGCGTACTTCGCGAAATTTCCCTGGCCGCGAATCAGCGCGCCGATGCTGAACTTTTCGCTGCCGGAGCCGGAACAATTGGCGGATGTGATTGAAAAGGAAAAGCTGGCGGAGAAACAAATCCGTGAAGTTCTGGCGCAAAAGCGTGTGGACATTGCGGCCATCATCATCGAGCCCATCCAGGGGGAGGGTGGCGACAATCATTTTCGGCCTGAATTTTTCCAGTTGCTGCGGCGTTTATGCGATGAGAATGAGGTGCTGTTGATATTTGATGAGGTGCAATGCGGGATGGGCATTACCGGAAAGAACTGGTGCTGCATGCATTCGGGCGTGCTGCCGGATTTGCTGGTCTTTGGAAAGAAGGCGCAGGTGTGCGGGGTGATGGCCGGACCGCGATTGGATGAGGTGACGGATAATTGCTTTCGCTTGCCCGGACGCATCAGTTCGACGTGGGGCGGCAACTTTACCGATTACGTGCGCTCAACACATTTTCTGCGGATCATTGAGGAAGAGGAACTGGTGGAGAATGCGCGAGAGAAAGGGAAGGAATTTTTGGAAGGGCTAATGGCGTTGTCGCGGAAGCATTCGGTCTTGACGGCGGCGCGAGGACGCGGGTTGATGCTGGCATTTAATTTGCCGGACACGGCGAAGCGGGATGCGTTTTGGAAGGGCTGTTATGAACTGGGATTGCTCGTAATCCGTTGCGGCGATCGCTCGATACGCCTGCGCCCCGTGCTGGACGTAAAGGACGATATCATCGATTCATCATTGCGCATCATTGACGAACAATGCGCCAAGTTGAAATAACCGGATGTGGTGGAACACGGCGCGCTGCGCCGTGTAGCGCCGCGTGCAGCGGCGCAACAAGTGGGTTCAGCATGGTGGCCGCAGTGCAAGCCGTTCTGCTCCAACTCATCCGCGCCCTGACCGTACGGCGTTGCTCGCCGCATTATCTGTCCAAAAATCGGCGGGCAATTCTCCCTCTCCCGGCGGGAGAGGGCCGGGGTGAGGGAGAATCGTCCGAACGAGAATATTGCGGTTCATGGGGAGCCTCTTTCGATTTTCGCATGCATTGGGACCATGAACCGGGGTGGGGACGGCTCGTCCCCACGCGCGGCATGTGGGGACAAGCTGTCCCCATCCCGATCCTAACGGTTCATGGGGAGGGCGAACGGTTGACAAACAATACGTGAAGTTGAAATGATGGTACCAATGACGCTCTCGTCAACATATCCCGGAGGGATTGATGGAAATAGCCCGGCATTTCAATGCCGGGTTGAACGCGGGAATCCGATAAGTCCCGAAGGGACGGCTGATTTCTCCCATCATTTCACTAAGCCGATGACTATTTTCTCATGAAAACTAACTCATTTGCGCCTGACCGTTCGGAATTGTTTACTGCACAATTGTCAAACCATCGGCGGACAATTCTCCCTCTCCCAGCGGGAGAGGGCAGGGGTGAGGGAGAATCGTTCGAGCAAAAATGCTTTGCGGTTTGTGGAAAGAGTTGATTTAAAATTCTGACGAAATGAAAACCTTAGCCAAGCCAGCAGGCCTCAAATTAAACGGCCGAAACAAAAGCCGTCGTGTTGTGCCGGCGGCTTCCGCCACCGTTAACAACAATTCCGCCGCGTCCGTTCTTAAAAAACTCGGCATCGAGGCCGTAGCCGCCGGCGTTTTCGACGGCGAATGGCGAGGCTCGGGCAAGCTCCTCGACAGTCTTTCGCCAAACGACGGCACGTTGCTCGGGCAAATTGGCGCCGCTACCCCTGAAGAATACGAACGCGCCGCCACGCGCGCCGCCGCAGCGTTCCAAAAATGGCAAACCATTCCCGCGCCCAAACGCGGCGAAATCATTCGCCAGCTTGGCAACGCCCTGCGCGACGCCAAAAAGGATTTGGGAATGCTGGTCACACTCGAAGCGGGCAAAATCATCGCCGAAGGGCAGGGGGAAGTGCAGGAGATGATTGATATTTGCGATTTTGCGGTCGGCCTTTCGCGCCAGTTATACGGCTTGACCATCACTTCCGAGCGCCCGAATCATCGGATGATGGAGCAGTGGCATCCGCTTGGGGTTGTTGGTGTTATCACAGCATTTAATTTTCCGGTGGCCGTGTGGGCCTGGAACTCCGCGCTGGCGGCGGTTTGCGGGGATTCAACCCTTTGGAAGCCCTCGAGCCAAACCCCGCTGTGCGCGATTGCCACGATTAAAATCGCCGAGAAAGTCTGCCGCGCCAACGGAGTTGATCCGGCGATTTTTTCGCTCGTCATCGGTGACGGCCAGACCGTCGGCGAACGCATGTTAAATGACAAGCGCATTCCGCTCGTTTCGGCGACGGGCTCGAGCAGAATGGGCGCGCGCGTGGCCGAGGCGGTCGGAAAACGATTTGGGCGCACGATTCTCGAACTCGGCGGCAACAATGCCATTATCGTCGGGCCTTCGGCGGACCTCGATTTGGCGATGCGCGCGATTCTCTTTGGCGCGGTCGGCACCGCCGGCCAGCGTTGCACGACAACGCGCCGGCTCATCGTCCATGAATCCATTCACGACGAAGTGGTTGCGCGCCTGGTGCGCGCCTATGGCCAGGTAGCCGTGGGAAATCCAACATTGGAAAAAATGCTCATGGGACCGCTCATCAATACGCAAGCGGTTGCGGACATGCAGGACGCGCTCGAAAAGGTCCGCGCTCAAGGCGGGAAAATTTTGTTCGGCGGCGAGACGTTGTCCGGTCCGCAATATCCCGGGAAATGTTACGTTCGCCCGTGCCTGGTATCGGCGCGTCCGGCCATGAGCATCGTCAGCGAAGAAACCTTTGCGCCTATTCTTTATATTATCCGTTACAAAGCTTTTGAGGAAGCGATTGCGATTCAAAACGGCGTGCCGCAGGGCCTCAGTTCGGCAATTTTCACAAATGATATGCGTGAGGCCGAGCAATTTTTGTCCGCGCGCGGCAGTGATTGCGGCATTTCCAACGTCAACATCGGGACGAGCGGCGCGGAGATTGGCGGAGCGTTCGGCGGTGAAAAAGAAACCGGCGGCGGACGTGAAAGCGGCAGCGATTCGTGGAAAGTGTACATGCGGCGCCAGACGGCGACGGTGAATTTCGGCGCCGATTTGCCGCTCGCCCAGGGCATCCAGTTTGGCTGAGCCTCACGCACAGGCGGATTATGAATTTTCTTTGCGCCTTTGCGCCTTTGAGTGATATTTGATAAATTATACTATGAGCAAGTCAACAATTCCCGTTCCAAAAAATTTCGATTGGCCCCTCGCTTTTGAGGGCGAAAAATTCATTCGCGGGCGCCTGGACGAATTCCTCGCGAACAATCCCTTTTCCCACAAACTGGCTGCGCGGATGCGCGATGAAACCGGCACGGACTTTTTCGAATGGGTGGACCATCTTGTGTTGTCGCCGGATGACGAAACGTCGCTGGTCAAAGCGGGTTTTGTGCATGATAAAAAAGCCGAAACGCCGCGCGGGGAAGTTGTTTTGGAACATCCGTACGCCACGCTGCCGCGCGTGTTGTTGCGCCGCGGCAAGGCCAATCCTTCGGTAGTTGCCATCAAGCCGGAATTTGTGGCCGATTTTATCGCCGCAAACCATCTGGGCGCTGAAGCGGCCGGGGAACCGCGCTCGCGCTATCGCCGCGTAGTGGTGGCGGCGGAACGCGGTTCGCAACTGGAAGCAGTCGAGCGGCGCGCCTATCGTGGTTTTGTCCCGGGGAAATTAAAGAAAGGCGAACTGGCCGCGATTCTCAAGGCTGCTGAATTGTTTCAGACCCGCCCCCGTCATCCTGAAGGTGACGCTCAAGGTTTTGCCGTGGCAAACAAAATCCTGGCCAGGGCCCTCAAACTCGTGGGCCGCGACGTCGCCTGCCAATTGTTCTTCGAAGCCGAGCGAGCTTATTGGGAGCGACGCAATCGCGCCGGCCGGTTCCAGAAATTCCGCCAGGACAGCCTCGGGCTGGGATGGGGCAACCATGACCATCACACGTTCCGTTGTTCCCGCGCCCATTTTACCGATCTGATCAAGTTTTTGACGAAGCTCGGATTTCAAAAGCGCGAGCGGTACTACGCCGGCGCCGAAGCCGGCTGGGGCGCGCAAATCTCCGAACAGGCGGTTACCGGGATCGTGGTCTTTGCGGATGTGGACTTGATGCCCGAGGAGACGAGCATTGACTTTTCCGTGAGCAAGCTGCCGCACGCGTCCAAGATGGGCACCGTCGGTCTCTGGACCGGTTTGCACGGCGACAGTTTTCTGCAGGCCGGGATGCATCATTTGGAAGCGCGTTTCGATTTTGCGTCGCTGCGCGAGCAGTTGCAGTCGAACGGATTGAATTTAATGAAGCCGTTTTCGGATTTTGAATTTTTGCGCCAGGCATTTACCGAAGGCGAACGCTGGCCGGTCAATCCCGTGCGCGTGGAATATTTGGCTTCCGCCGGCCTTATCACGGCGGAACAGCGCGAAAAATTCATCCGCGAAGGCGCCATCGGCAGCCACCTTGAAAATCTTCAGCGACACGGCGGTTTCAAAGGCTTTAATCAAAAATCCGTCAGCGCCGTCATCGCCGCCACGGACCCGCGCAAGCAGGGTACGCACGCCACGCCGGCCTAAAAACTCCGAAACACGTAAACCTTCACCCACCGCGCTTGCCGTCTTGGAGTGCGGTGGCAAGTCTGCGCGACACCGCTTTCGGGTGTCGTTGGACTTTCAAACGGCAATTGACGTTTCAAAGTGGTCCGACTTCCAAAACGGTGTCAGCCGACCCGTCAGAACACTCCAAGGCGCAAGAGAGTTCTCACAAATCTTCTCAACCCCGACCCGTTATCGTTAATGTAACGTCGCAACAAATTATCAATCAACAACTTATAAAATGTAACAGCGTGTAACAAAGAGTGTAACACTGTAAAGTATTGGTATCCAACAATGTAACACTGTAACACGTTTTTCAACTTCAACTCATCTTTGATTCCAATTGCCTTGCTTGTATTCCATTCCGCCGACCCAAAAAACGAAATAAAAAAATTTCCATCTCCAAATCCCCGCGCCAACATTGAATTTTTTTGGGGTTCCAAATCTAGTTCTTGTACTGCGCCGTACATCTGAGAAATTTGAATTGTATCAAAATCATGAATGAGCCAGGAACTATTGAAACTTCTCAGAGATCCCACGTAGGGCAGGCATCCTGCCTGCCGGTTAACGCGGCTTCCAGCCGCGTGTTCCCAAGAATCCCAAAATCCATCTATCCATTTATCCAACCATCCGAATTGTCCCCACGTTCCGCCTTGATGGGGGGACAATTAGCCGTGAACCCTTCAAAAACCCTTATTTTCCACATATCTTTTACGTCAATGGTATTGCCGACGCTGCTTTTTCCGATTTTTCGACCCACTTTTTGTGGGAAAATCGTGTCCAAAACTCATTTTTTGATCATCAAAAGGGACAATTCCCCCTTTTCCGCGGGGATCCTGGCCTGTACTCCACTCCGGCAAATACATCGAGGAACCACCTCTTCATTTTTAACTTTTCATCTTTAATTCCAATTGCCTCGCCTTCGGTTCCCTAAGCGTGCTGACACCCAACCCCAGCAGCCGCAATGGCCGCGAGACCAGTTTCTCCCGCCCGAGCAGAAAGCACCCGAGCCGATAGATATCCCGCGATTCGGTCAGTGGTTCTTCGACGCTAATTTGGCGGGTGAGCGTGGTAAAATCGCCGTAGCGGACTTTGACTTGGACAGTATGCGCGCCGAGTTGGCGGCGTTTCAGCCGGTTTGAAATGTCGGCAGCCTGTTCCGCTAGGCAGGCGCGTAGAATTTTCCGGTCGTCGGTGTCTTTCAGAAATGTTTCCTCGCCGCTGATACTTTTGATTTCGTCGCCTAGCTCCAATGCCCGGTCGTCTTCGCCAAAAGCGAATCGTTTCAATTGGCCGGCAAATGAGCCGGCTAACGCCCGCAGGTCGCCCGGGTAATCCTGAAGGTCGCCAATCGTTTGCACTCCGGCCTGATGAAGTATTTGCTCAGTCACTTTGCCGACGCCGTAAAGCGCGCGAACGGGCAGAGGCCGCAGGAATTGCACTTTATCCTTTTCTAAAATGAACGTCAGGCCGTCGGGTTTTTTATGGTCGCTGGCAACTTTAGCGAGAAGTTTGTTGGCGGCGATGCCAATGGTCGCGCTCAATTGCCGTTCGGTGCGGATGCGCTCTTTCAATTCGCGGGCCAGCGGGAGCGATGCGAGAAGAGAAGCGTCGGCATCGGCGTGCTGGCAGAGGGCGGACAGATCCAGGTAAGCTTCGTCAATGGACATTTGCTCAACAGTAATCCCAGGGCGAGTCATGATGCGCATGATCTCCCGCGATTCCTCGCGGTAATGCTCCATGCGCGGACGCACAAATATGCCGCCGGGACACAATCGTCCGGCAGTGGCGATGGGCATGGCGGAGCGGACGCCGAATTTTCGGGCTTCGTAGCTGGCAGCGCACACGACGCCCCGTTGGGTGGCCGGCGCGCCTACAATGACGGGTTTGCCGCGAAGGCCGGGATTGTCCCGTTGCTCAATCGAAGCGTAGAACGCATCCATGTCCAGGTGAAAAATGACGCGAAACATTGCTGTAATTGGATAGACATTCTGTCCGGCCTTTTGCAATATGATTTCGTGTGTTCCGGCGGTTCATTCGGGATTGACACAGGCGCGAATGAAAACGGATTAATGTTGAAAGGTACTACTTTCATGCGTTTATCCGTCTTCGCGCTGCTCGCGTGTCTTTCCATTTTGCTTTGGCCGCGCGCGGCCCGGGCCGATGCATCCATTCCAGGCATTGTTTCGGCCAATAGCGCGTCCGGTCAATTCGTCGTAGTGGGTTCACCGCGGACTTCTCCGCTGGCGGCGCTGCCGGAAATCGCCACGAACGAGGAATTTGCGCGGCTCGATCCGGCCTTCCTGGCCGTCTCCGCTGAGCGTGTCAAAGACGCCCTTCTGCAAAAAATCGGCATTCGTTCCGATGCCATGGTGGGCACAACGATATACCTGACATTGCAGCCGGCGAGCGCGTTGGATGAAAACGTGGCTGTTTTCCCGCAACGTTTCAGCGGCCAGTGGATTTATCACGTGGTGTTGCCGGACATTTTGCCGCGCGAACGCCTCGCCCGCGCGTTGACTGGCGTTTTCCTTATGGACTATGCCAACCGCAATGCCGGTCCGCGTTCCGCTGAAGTTCCGGCATGGCTGGTAGAGGGATTGTCCCAGGAA
Source organism: Candidatus Sulfotelmatobacter sp. (assembly GCA_035503455.1). Taxonomy (GTDB): domain Bacteria; phylum Verrucomicrobiota; class Verrucomicrobiia; order Limisphaerales; family UBA11358; genus UBA11358. The sequence goes on from DATJTK010000022.1 coordinate 61,474, forward strand.
ATACTCGATGAAACCATGCAGGACGTCATCCTCTCGGTGCCTGGCGAATCAGTGAACAATATTCCCGTGGACCGTGTAAATCTCACCGAACGGAGTCTGGATACGCTTGGCACCACCCGTGCCGTCCTCCAAACTTATTCCACTCTGACGTTCCAGCAACTGTGCTGGCCGACGGATCTCCAGCTTTCGGGTGAAGATGGCGGCGTTTATCGCGCCAGCGCGCAATTGTTCGTGGATGAATTGTCGGGTATTCCCAACGGCCGGGCGAAATTGCGCGCGATGTTGGATGCATTGCCGCGTTTCTATAATTGGCAGACGGCTTTCTTTTCCGCCTTTAACCAAAATTTTTCCACTCCCCTTGACGTCGAAAAATGGTGGGCGTTGCAAACCGTGATATTTAGCGCACAGGCTCCCGGTCCGCAATGGACGCCCGGGCTGAGCCGCGAAAAATTGGATGAAATTTTGAGTGTAGCCGTGGATTTCCGGACCAAGTCCAACAGCCTGCCGAGCCATGCGGAAATTTCACTGCAGGATGTCATTAAGAACTTCAATTCAGGGGCTCAAATGGAAATTCTGCACCTCAAACTGCACGATCTCGAAACCGCGCAGTTTCGGATGGCCCCCGCGCTGGCTGTATTGGCCGCCGAATACCGCAACGCGCTCGCCGGCTACCTCGGCGAAGAGGTGGTCAACCGCCGCGGGGTCATCGTTGATAAATTCACGTCCAGGGTCATTTCCGCGCGCGACACATTGCTGATACTCAATGCCCTGGACGCCCGCCGGCGCTCCATCGCATTGGCCACCGGACGCGGTTGGCTGGAATAATCAAACGGCAAAAAATAAAAGTGTCCCTGCAAATCTGCAGAGACACTTTTAAGTGCCGCCAGCCGCCGGGCTAAACCGTTTCAACCTTTTAACGTTTCAACGGTTTCAAAATCAATCCGCGTATTTAACACTGCAACCGTAAGGCTTGGTTTGCGAAACCGCTATCGGTTTGCCGTTCAATACGTCATCAACGGCTTCACGAACGTAATTGCGCGCGGTTTTTGGGTCATGGACCGGGTCCGCCTGGTCATCGATCGCGCCCTCGTAAACCAGGGTGCCTTTTTGGTCAATGACATACATGTCCGGCGTAGTCTTCATGTCATACAAATGACCAACGGCGCCTGAACTGTCATCGACCCATGCCGTGACGTCCATCTTTTCCTGGGCCATTTCCTGGCGGGCCTGTGTGTCGGTGCGATGGCTTGGATTGTGTGGATTGACGGAATTCACCAGCAGCCAAACAACACCTTTGGCGGCCAGTTCCTTCTGTAGTGCCTGCATCGCGCCCGTGGCATACTGGTTATGGCAAAACGGGCAGTCGGAATTATACGATTCGATGACGACAATCTTGCCCTTATAGTCGCTCAAGTGGACGGTATTGCCCTCGATATCCGTCGCCGTAAAATCCGGCGCCGGTTTGCCGACTTCCACCGCGAACGCGCTCGCGGCCAGCGCCATAATGGTCATTGAAACGGATAGCTTTTTCATATTTTTCAAGAAGTTTGGTTTAAACTGTATAATAAAAGACGCTCTGCACGGGCATTTGGTTCAAAATAAGCGCGGCTCCGACCGCCAGCCTATAATTAAATCCTCTTTTCGTCCGCGTCAATATAATCCACAAACGTCTGAATGTCGTCACGATGCGCCAGGCCCGATTGCTCTTTGCGCCGCTTTAACCGCGCCGCGGCTTCGGCATCGCCCGGCTTTGGCCGATGGTACATTTCCTGCCAGTGAGCTTCCTTCTCTGCAACCGACCCTTTGACGTTTTGACGCACCCAATCGCAGATCTGGCCGTCCGTCAGCGAGTCCCGGACCAGGCGAATCATTTGCTCGTGGGTAACGCCCGCAAATTTGAGCCAAAGCGCGTCAAAGCCTTTGCCAAGGTTTTCGGTATAGTCGGAGTGCAGCTTGCCGGCGAGGTTCAGCCGGATTTTGTCCACGTAGCGTGGCAGATAACGCCAGCCGTCCATCGTTTCGCGCGGGCTGCGCGGGTAAATGATGTCGTTCATGGGCGAATTATTCAAAGCGTCGGACTTGCTGTCAATGGCTGCGTATGAGATGTGTTTTTGATGCTCGAACCTTGACGCCTGGAGCTGAAAACTGAAAACTGAAAATTCTTTGAGCGCGCAATCGAAATACGACTTTGATGTCGCCGTCATCGGCGGTGGCAGTGGCGGCTACGCGGTGGCCAGGACGACGGCCAGCGCCGGACTAAAAACTGTTGTTATTGAGGGCGGCGAACAAGTGGGCGGCCTGTGCATCCTGCGCGGTTGCATGCCTACCAAGGCCCTTCTTTATATGGCCGAAGTGGCGCATATGGTGAAACACTCGGCGCCATTTGGCGTGCGCGCCGCCCGGGTTGGCCTCGACTTCAAAAAAGCCATGGCGCGGAAGAACCTGCTCATCAAGGACTTTGCGGATTACCGGGTTCAGCAACTGAATTCGGGAAAATTCAAGTTTATCCGCGCCAATGCCAAATTTCGTGACTCGCACACTCTCGAATTGACGCCATTCCCCGCCGATCCAAAACCATCGACCCTCAGGGCAAAACAGTTCGTCATCGCCACCGGCTCCGTGGTCGCGCCCTCGCCGCTCTGCGACCTCGACCATATCAATTGTCTGAACAGCGACAGCGCTTTGTCCCTGAAAAAGCTGCCAAAATCGCTCATTGTCCTGGGCGGCGGCCCGACCGCGTCTGAATTCGCGCAGTTCTTCGCGCGATTTGGCGTCCGTGTTACGATGATCCAGCGCAGCCCTCATATCTTGCACTACTTCGACGCCGATGCATCATCTGTGGTGGAAACTGTCTTCCGCCGCGAAGGCATCCGGCTCTTTACCAGAACCAGATTGCTCAAGGCCAAATGCAAAGGAAAATCGAAGACGATCTGGTTTGAGCATAACGGCGAAACGGTTTCTGTTTCCGCTGAAGAAGTTTTATTTGCCCTTGGCCGTGTTCCCAATACGGCTTCGCTCGGCCTGGAAAATGCCGGTGTGCGCACTGCTTCCAATGGAACCGTCATTGCGAACGAGTTCATGCAAACCAGCGCGCCGCATATTTATACCGCGGGCGATTGCACCGGGCCTCATGAGATAGTCCACATCGCCATTCACCAGGGCGAAGTCGCCGGGCGCAACATTGCCAATCCGAATTCCGCATCCACCGATTACCGATTGATTATTTTGGTGGTGTTCACTGACCCCCAATTGGCGTTTGTCGGATTGACGGAGACGGCCGCCAAGGCCCAGGGGATTCCGTTTATTTCCGCGAGTTACCCGTTCAATGACCATGGCAAGTCCATCATAATGAATGCAATGGACGGATTCGTGAAACTCCTGGCCGATCCCAAATCCGGGGAAATCATCGGCGGCCAATGTGCCGGGCCTATGGGAGGGGACCTAATCCACGAAGTTGTTGCTGCCATGGCCAAACGCATGACCGTTCACGAACTGGCCGCCATGCCGCATTATCATCCCACGCTCGCAGAAATTTGGACCTATCCAGCCGAAGAATTGGCCGACAGAATTAAATTGAAAACTTAGCCGTGCTGTTCTTGTCCGCTTCCTCTATCGGTATTCGGGCCCGGCCATTTCTCGTGCGTTTATATGAACTGAATGGGGCCAGATGGTATGGCCCCACATACAGTCACCCTCGCTGGCCGTAACTGTCTCGGCTGCCCGCAACGCCTCGCCATGTCCATCCCAAAACGTAAAATTGCCACGGTGCGTGTGCCAGTATCCCATAAGGGCATTCGTCCAATCGAGAAAGCGCGCGCTGACGCCCGGTCCAGTCCAGCAGGATTCGCCAAACAATATCATCTGCGAGGGTTTCGCAATTGACGTTATGGGAAATGAGTGCACACCCGTTGAACCGTAATCCCCCCAAAATGTGTCTTCGGCGATGCCGTAACTCGTTATGACCGTATCATTCACGTCTTCGTCTGCTGGAGTCCAGGTTGGCGGCATGGTAGGGCATGCCCACAAATTATTGGGGCCGTTGGTAGCACCGGGGGCATAGGGCAATATTGCAAAGCTCCAGGTCCATGCTCGGCCATCATTAGGCTTTGGCGGCGCAGGCCAGACGGGTCCCGTTTGGGTGCCCATGCGTTCCCCACACATATTCCCGTTGTTATCGTCGGCGTAGAGCATGGCGGCGATGGTAATTTGGCTTTCGTGATCCAGGCATTCAATTTGGCGCCCCTTTTCCTTTGCCGTAGCCAGGGCCGGAAATAGCATCGCGGCCAGAACGGCGACGATAGCGATGACCACGAGCAGTTCCACCACCGTAAATGCTTGATTGCGGTTTGGGACGTTCATTAGCGTGCTGTGGAACAGAACATTCTTCCGACCTGCCTGTTAAATAACAGCAACCCGCGCCGCTTGCAACTTTCAATCTGCTCAGTTAGCGCCCTGATTGGCAATCAACCATTACAGATTCATCTCAATTCTTCGTATTTGATTTGGTTGTCACAGCCCATGCCACCAGGAATGGAATCAACCAGACCAAATTTAACCAAAGCCAGTGATCGTTTATAAAATCAGAGAGGCGAAAGGAAACAGTCGACTCGATGAACTGCCTGGCTGCGTCGTTATTTGCGTGCGCGGCCCAGGCGAAATGGCCCGCGGCAAAGTCCCGTGCCAGCCCGAAATCGCCCACTGCCGAACGCCAGCCAATCGCAATACAACTGCCTGCCGCCTGCCATCCGGCCGTGAGTCCGCCGAATAACGTCCATACACCCAAAGCAACCCCGCCCAGAGCGAACATCCCCACTCCGATACCGCCCAACGATATAATCCCAACGGAAAAGCCTCCGATGCTCAACGGCGCCATGGCCTGTCCTCCCAGTGCAAATAGCCCGCCGATAGCGTTAGAGCCAATCGCAACCCAGGCTTTGACCGGTCCTTTCAAAAGTGCGAATCGGTCTCCAACGCGAATGTGAACAAGCGGCAGGCCGAACAAACTTGCCTGGCTGCGATATTCCCACGCAGGTTTAGGAAAAACTCCGGCATATTTTTGTTCGAGGATAACGGCCAGTTTTTCGCACGGCTTCTGTAAGGCACTCAGGATCCAAATTGTCGGCAAATAAATCAAAACCAGGATGGTAGCGAATAGCCCGGACAAATAAGAATGGTCGGTTTCATGGCGCGAGAGCCATAAAACCACCACCGCGATCGGGATAAACAATCCCAGCGTGATGATTGCTATTTTTCCAAACAGAGATTTGACCGCAGCCCGTTCTTGATCCGATGCCGCTCCGGCCAGTGTGCTGCGGTAGGCAATGTAATTCGGAAGCACGACTGCAAGCGGCCCCAGTAGCAGGCTGAGCAGTCCCATTGTTCCTGCGGTCTTTGCGGCGGCCCCGCTCGTCGCAACGGCCGCTCCTGCGGTTGCCGCCTTGGCTGAAAACGTAAGCGCGGGCAACGACGCCAAAACCGCGAGCGTGAATGCCTTGCCCGGATTGCTTCGGCTTAACGCGCCCTCGACAAACTTCAGGTATTGTTCCTGCAACAGCTTTCGGCCCCGCGATAGACGCTGTTTGACCGCATCCACGCTCAAGTCCAGGTTTTCCGCAACGGTTTCAATGGATTGATGCTCGCGATAAAATAGAATCAGCGGCTCGCGGTAGATTTCCGGGATACGGCTCAAGGAGCGCCACAAGATCGCTTCCTCCTCCCGGGTCATCGTCTGTTCGACAGGCAACGGCTCCATAGAACTGAGCCCTGAATTCTCCTCCAAAGGTTCCGCTGACCGGCCTGGCTCATGGCGTTGTTTGCGCAGCCAATTGTGAATCAGGTTCCGGGCGATGCCGCAAAGCCATGAGCGTAATTTTTCCGGTTCGCGCAACTCGGGAAGCTGTTTCCATGCAGTGACAAAGGTGTCCTGCGCCAAATCCTCACTTTGGCTCACGCTGCCCGTCGCGCTATAGGCCAGGGAACAGACTAAAGTTTGATACCGCACAACGATTTGGCCGAAGGCTTCGGTATTGCCGGAAAGGCATTCCCGAATTAATTCGGAATCCGTTTGCGCCGTTGCTGAAATCATGCTGGTCGTCATCATAACGCCGCATACGTGGCAGAAAAGGGGGAAAAGGTGACAACAAAAGCTGGAAAAAGCTCCAGCGGTTCACCAGAGAAAATGCAAAGGTTGCCGATTCAAAAAGTTGCGATATGTTTCGCCATGACACGAGGAGTCCGGCTTTGGCTGTTGTTCCTGCTCTGCGCGGTGGCAATGCCTGTTTTCTCGCAAACGATTGATGTGCCGGACAATCTCGCCCGGCTCATCGCTCAGGAAGACACGGACGGCGACAAAAAAATCACGGTTCATGACCATCTAACCCCCTTCGAAATCCGCGGCACAAACGGCATGTTCATCAAACAAATTCAGGGCGCCTATCCGCTGTCAGTGTTGTTGCAGGAACTTAAAAGGGCAGCCGACGCGGACCGCTTCCAAATGCCTCTTTCCGGCGTTGATTTTGCCGAGCCGGTTACGGAACGCACGCTCCGGCTCATCAGGGACGATTATTGGAACGCGCTGACGCGGCGAATCGATGCGGCGCACGTGGACGATGTGGTTCACGATCCCAAGGTGGCGTCCAGGGACGATTACCTTTACATCCCTGCCTCGGATACGAATGCCGTAGCTTATTTTGAGTCGGTTGGAAGAGTCGAAGCGGCCGCAGACCGTTCGCCCGCGCTTAAAATTGTTCTGTTGCCATCCGCGGAAAACGTCACAGGCGATTTTGTTCGCAGCCTGGATGGCGCGCATGGGTTGCTCTCGCTCGCCCTGATGACAAACGCTGATGGAACTATCTCCGGCGTGCCGTATGTGGTTCCCGGCGGCCGGTTTAACGAGTTATATTACTGGGACAGCTATTTCATCACGCTTGGGCTGTTACAGGACGGTCGCAAAGACCTGGCGCGTGGCATGGCGGACAATCTGCTTTACGAGATGAGGCATTACGGAAAAATTCCAAACGCCAACCGGACGTATTATCTTACGCGGTCACAACCGCCGTTTCTGACCTCCATTATCCGGGCAGTTTATGAATCCGGCGCGGCCGACAACGCCTGGCTCGCGTCCGCATTGAAAACCGCGATGGATGAATACCAAAATGTTTGGATGTCGCCAGAACGCCTTGTCCGCATCGGCCAGTATCAGTTGAATCGTTATTATGATTCCGGGCGGGGACCTTGTCCGGAGGTCGAGCCGGGACATTACGACGAAAAAATCGAACCCTGGCTCGTCCAGGTCAATTCCCACAATGGCTTGCCGTTAACGCCCTGGCGTTTTTTGAATCAATACCAGTATTGTGGCGATTTCTCAAATTTGACCGCGGATGGAATGACCCTCGATGAATTTTTCGAGAACGACCGTGCCATGCGAGAATCCGGCCACGACACAACCCATCGTTTCGACGACCGTGCCGAGGACTTCGTATCCGTGGACCTGAACTCGCTCCTTTACAAGTACGAAACCGACTTCGCTGAGATTTTGGAAAATAAGTTTAATGGAACGCTGCCAGGCATCGCAGGGGACGTCAGCGAGGCAGTTTATTGGCGGCGACAGGCCGGGCTTCGGCGCAACGCCATGATGGCCCTGATGTGGGATGAAAGGCGCGGGTTTTTCTTCGATTACGATTTCGTTCGTCACAGGCGATCTTCCTACATCAGCGCGACGGGACTGTACCCATTATGGGCAAAGGTGCTGAATCGCGACGCACCCGCCGATCGCAGGCGCGCCCGCCGAATGGTCGCGTACGCGCGCATGAAACTTGAGCAACGCGCGGGACTGGCCGCAAGCGCTCAGGAGTCGGTTGCCGCGGCGCGGAGCCACGATCCGCGGCAATGGGATTATCCTTATGGCTGGCCTCCGCATCAGATGCTGGCGTGGCAGGGATTTACGAATTATGGCTTCGATGAGGATGCGGCACGCCTTGCTTATCGCTGGCTCTATGCCATTGCGAAAAACGCCCACGACTATAACGGAGTCATTCCGGAAAAATACAACGTGGTTACAGGCTCACATGAAGTCTTTGTGGAATATGGAAACGTGGGCACAAAATTCGATTACATCACCCCGGAAGGCTTTGGCTGGACGGACGCCTCATTCGCGGTGGGTATGAATTTTCTTTCTCCTGAGAGACGCGCGGACCTGGACGGGCTTAAACCACCGGAGTGATCCGACTCAGATGGCACATGTTTCAAAATTTTGATGCCAAACAATCCGTTTGTGAGCGGTTCGTGTCCTATCAGGAGCTCAGTTTTGTAGTTCTTTTGGATCCATTGCATTAATCCAAGCCCGTAGTCAGGAGAGCTCCCAAAATAACCGACGCCAAATTCGGCGGACGACTTTTCGATAATAAAAATATAGTCCGGTGGATTGGTCTTAACGGCGTCAGTCATGCGCGACTGTCCGAAAACTGACAGCATGTTTGGGTCCCAAAAAAGGCATGGCGTCGGATTCACGTGGCGCGTCAGGTAATTCAGCGTAACACCCTCGGGAAGGACTGCAAGAGTCGCGTCCCGAGGCATATATTTTTCGGTCCATAACAGGGTTGCATAAATTCCCTGACTTACCTCGGATGTCGAGTTGTAGGTGATAATTTCGTCTCCGCCAGGTCCCAGCGGCAGGCTTTTTTGCGCATAGACCAATTGCGATTGATGGAACAAATTTTCGATGCCGATGAACAGCACCAGGCCGGCCATTAATCGAAAGGGCATGGCCGGCGCTAAAAACCGCCTCTCGAGCAACCGCGGCAACAACCAGAACAGGAGGTAAATCGAAGTGACGAACGCCGGCATGGCCAGCACAAATCCGTACTGCCAGATGCGTGGAAATAACCCAAGTTTTGCCAACAATATGAGCCCAAACACGCTCCATAACAACGGAAAAGCCGGTTCCTCCAATTTTTTGAAATTCAGTGTGATTAATATGCAGGCTGATAATGAAAGCAACGGCAGCGGCCAGCCACAAAAGCGCCAGTCAAAGGTGTTCAGCCAAATCAGCAGCGGCGCGATTAAAACCAATGCCACGATGCATTGCCATCCCGGCCGCAATTTAGAACGGCCCAGGCGCCACGTCGCGAACGCATAAGCGGCTGCGGCCAAAACCACCGCAATAAAATACAGGATGATTTGACGCGCATGGGCCCAGGGCGCATCCAAACCCGTGCACCATCGGTAGAAGAGGTTGTTCGTGACGTTCCCATGAAGCAACGGCAGCCAACCGAAAACAACTGAGGACAAGCTATCCTTCAGGCTCTCAGTGTGTAGGAAATAAAAAAGAAAAAACCACGATGGGACTGTTGCGGCCGCAAAGAATACCGCCAGCGACTGAGAAATGGCCTTCACGCCGCGCTGAACGCCACGCAGTACGAACGCCCCCGCAACCGCCGCCGCAAGCGCCAGAAATATGTCCGGTTTGGTGAGGAAGACAAGCCCGGCGCAAAGGCCGGCCACGGCTACTTTCCGGGTATTTCCTTTCCGTATCCAATCTGATAACAGAGCGACGGCAAAGACCGAAAGGACCAGGCCGTGCGTCGCTTCATGCGAATACGGCGCGATATAGTTGTAGTTCCCAATGGGAGTATATTCGGCAAATGTAAAAACAACGATGATACCAGTGGCAATGATCGTCGCCGTCCAAGCGTCCGAAGCGGCCAGAAAATAACGCCAGGCAACAAAGATCATCGCCGCCGCGAAGATTAAATTCGCCGCGATAAGGGTTGAAAACGAAATGCCGAAAATCTTGAAAAGGAGCGCGTTGAAATATTGGGAAAACGGTCCGCCCGCAAAGTAAAACAGGTCGCGATATAACACCGCACCATTCAAAATCCGCCACGGAATGTACAGTTGGGTGCCGAAGTCAACCAGTATGTCCGGCCATTTGCGCCAGGTCAGCCAGGCGGAGATGACAAATACAAGGGCGGCGACAGCCAGTCCCAACTGGCTGTCGCGCCGCAACAGAACGTTTTGAGCATCGGACGGTTTGGTCTCAGGAGCGGTCACCCCGATTCATCATACCGTGTAGCTGCCACTCGCAGTTGTGCCGCCCTTGCCCGTCCAGTTTGTATGGAAAAACTGGCCGCGCGGCTTGTCAATCAGTTCGTAGGTGTGGGCGCCAAAGTAATCGCGTTGCGCCTGCAGCAGGTTGGCCGGCAAAACGGCGCTGCGATATTGATCGTAAAAGGCAAGGGCGGTGCTGAATGCCGGCATCGGAATGCCTTTCTTTGCCGCCGACGCCACGACGTTGCGCCAGCCTTTCTGGCACCGCTTGATTTCGCCGCGGAAATAGTCATCCAGCAGCAGGTTCATCAGTTTGGAATTGTTATCGTAAGCGGCCTTAATTTTGCCCAGGAACCGCGAGCGAATGATGCAACCGCCCCTCCACATCAGCGCGACGCCGCCCATGTTCAAATTCCATTTGTACTCCGCCGCCGCCGCGCGCATCAGCATGTAGCCCTGGGCATAGCTGATGATTTTCGACGCGTACAGCGCGTCCCGAATGTCGGCGATAAACTGTTTTTTCTTCGAATCGTTTTTAGCGACGGACAATAGCGGCTTTGGCCCTTTTAGCTTCCTGGAAGCCTTTACACGTTCATCTTTCAACGCCGAGACGCAGCGTGAATAGACCGCCTCGGCAATCAGGGTAATCGGCATGCCAAGGTCCGCGCTGTTTTGAACTGTCCACTTGCCGGTGCCTTTTTGGCCGGCCGTGTCGAGAATCTTATCCACGAGTGGCGCGCCATCGGTGTCTTTATAAGCGAGAATGTCGCGCGTGATTTCGATCAAATACGAATCCAGTTCGCCTTTGTTCCATTCGGCGAAGACCTCATGCATTTCCTGCGGGCTCATACCCAGGCCGTTTTTCATGATGTTGTAGGCCTCGCAAATCAACTGCATGTCGCCGTATTCGATTCCGTTGTGGACCATTTTTACGTAGTGACCGGCGCCGTTTTCACCCACCCAATCGCAGCAGGGAGTGCCGTCTTCCACTTTTGCGGCAATGCCTTGAAAGATATCCTTCACGTGCGGCCATGCGGCGGGCGAACCTCCCGGCATGATGGATGGTCCGTGCCGCGCGCCCTCTTCACCGCCGGAAACGCCCGTCCCTATAAAAAGCAGGCCTTTGCTTTCCACGTATTTTGTCCGGCGATCCGTGTCTTCGAATAGCGAATTGCCGCCGTCTATAATGATGTCGCCGGCTTCGAGATGGGGCAGAAGATGCTCAATAAATTCATCCACCGGTTTGCCTGCTTTGACCATGAGCATCACGCGGCGCGGTTTCTTCAACTTTGCGACCATTTCCTCGAGGGAATGAGCACCAAGGACTTTTGTGCCTTTGGCTTCGTTGGCGAGAAATTCGTCCACTTTGCTCACGGTACGATTGTAGGCAATCACCGTGAAGCCGTGGTCGTTCATGTTGAGAATTAAATTCTGGCCCATGACGGCCAGTCCAATAAGAGCTATATCAGCCTGGTTATCCATGCGGTTTACTATATGCGACTTTTGATTGAGGCGAAAGTCCCGGTTTTATTTGACGCCCAAAGCGCCGATCAAGCCGGGAACAAACGTCACTTGCCTATTGTATGTTTCCTGCGAAAAGGCAAGCGTGGCGGGCGCGAACTGCCGGACCATCGGGTTTTGTACCGGTGTTTTTGGCACAACTGGATCGCATAAATATAAGAAATGCCCAGTTTTGCCGCTACTTCTCGAAGCGTCAGGCCCGGCGTCAAAGTCTTGAATGTGGCTTTCCAATAATCGGCCTTTTCATGTTTGCCTTTCTTTCGCTTGAAACGGTACGCGGCGCTTCGCCCATAATAGTAGGCCTGCTGCTCGGAAAGTTTCAGTTTTTGCGCCGCCTCGGTGATGGTCAGGCCCGGCGGCAATTTGCGCGCCATCTCTACCAACCGCGCCTTGTGCTGCGTGTTGCTCCGGACCTTTGGAATGTTGTAACGCATCCGCAACTCAAATATCGCGGCGCGCGTCACCCCGAACATGCGCCCGATTTCGGCGTCAGATTTCGTCAGGTTCCGGCGTATGATTTTGAGGCGCTGCTCAGTGCGCGCCCAGGCTGAGGGAGTCTCTTTTCGTTCTTTCGGCATTTATATTTTAATTTAGTTGTAAAGCGTTTCCGATATCCGCTGAATTTTTAGTGCCTTTCCGCTGGTTTCGTCAACCTCAATTAATGCGCCCTGGAGCAGCACGTTTCCTTTGGCGACCTCAAATCGCTGGGGCATCGATGTAAGAAACTTCCGGACAACGGGTTCCGTCTCCCGGCCCAGGACGCTGTCGTGTGGACCGGTAAAGCCGGCATCGGTTAAATATGCCGTGCCGCCCGCGAAAATCTGTTCATCTGCCGTTTGCACGTGCGTATGTGTGCCCACCACGGCGCTCACTTGGCCGTCAAGCATCCTGGCGAACGCGATTTTTTCTGAAGTGGCTTCAGCGTGGAAATCCACGAATATAATCTTTGTACGTTCCCTCAATTTCCTCACTTCGTCCAGCGCCAGAAGAAATGGATTTTCCAGAGGCGCCATGAATGTGCGGCCCTGCAGGTTCAGCACAGCGACTTCAACCCCAATTTTTGCAGACCGAGTCGCTGGTTCAAAAATGCCGCTTCCATGGCCGGGAACATCCGCGGGATAATTCATCGGGCGCAGGAAACGTTTCTCACCGGCCAGCAATTCGGTGACCTCCTTTTGATCCCACAGATGGTCGCCGCTGGTAATCACATCCACCCCCGCCGAGAAAATTTCTTCGGCGGTTTTGGGTGTGATCCCCGAGCCGCCTGCGGAATTTTCGCCATTAGCAACCACAAATGCCACTCCGTGCCTGCTCAGCAACGCGGGTAAAAGGGCCTTTACAGCACTTCGCCCCGGCTGGCCGACAATGTCGCCAATGAAAAGTAATTTCACCAGGGCAGAGGGTAACTCGGATTAGTGCAAAAAGCACGATTTCTTTTGCGCTGAGGATACGCCAGGAGTTTTGTTCAAAGGCACGCCGCCGCTCCAATGACGGCCGCCGCCAGCCATAAGATTAACACCGCCTTTGCCTTTCCCAATCCCGTCTGCGAAAGGCGATGCGATAAATGATTGGTGTCCCCAATCCAAAACGGCTTGCCGTTGAACGTCCGCATCACAACCACCTGCGTAAGATCAATCAGCGGTATAGCCAAAACCAGCAGCGGCGAAAGCACAGCCAATGGGCGCGGATTTTGTTTGGTGTAAAAATGCGGCAGGATCGCCATAACCGCCAGAAGGTAACCCACAAGCTGGCTGCCTGCATCGCCCAGAAACGCTCGGGCATTTGGAAAATTCCACGGTAGAAATCCCAGGAGCGCCCCGCACATCAAAAATCCCGCAAGCGCCACCAGGTATTCACCATTCGAACCGGCGATGAGCGCGAATTGGAGCGCGGCTATCGCGCCCAATCCCGCGCAAAGGCCATTCATATTGTCCGTGAAGTTGAACGCATTCATCACTGTGAGCAGCCACAGGATCGTGATGGCATAACTGAAGGCAATGTTTGGAACAAAAAGCGTAATGCGCTTGCAGGCAATGGCCACGAGTACGGCAATCAAAAATTGTCCTGAAAACTTGGGCAGCGGTTTCAATTCATGCCGGTCGTCGACCCATCCAAGAACGGTGACGGCAATCGCGCCTGTGGCAATCGCAATAAGCTCGAAGCCGCGTTTTTCCATGCCATGGGCGATCAGGTTTGTGAAAGATGCTTTCAACAGGCCGGATTTAACCAAAGCCACTCCCGCAAGCAGCGGCAACAGGATTCCAGTAAGCACGGCGTAGCCGCCGGCCAGCGGCATGGGCTGGTCATGGATTTTCCGCGCGCCCGGATCATCCACCAGATTTGTCCGAATGCACCATTTCCGCCAAAAGGGCAGTGCAATCAATGTCGTCACGAACGAGCATACAAAGGTCGCGCCAAAGAAATCAAACGGGAAAGGCATGTCGGGGAGCTAACAGCCCATTAAAAAATTCCGGCCAATATTCATAATTTATTAACGGGCTGCTGACGGTTGGCAGCCAATTTCATATAAAGATTGTAGATACTTTGAACCATTTTTTCGACGGCGAAGTTGTTCTGGACAAATTCCCGTCCGTGCTGGCCCAGCTTCTCTCGAAGCAACGGATCGGCGGCCAACTGGAGCAGGGCGTTTTTCAGGCCTGAGACGTCGCCCGGTCGAATCAGGAATCCGGTCTCGGCCTCGCGGCAGACTTCGCGCGCACCGTCGCAGTCGTACGCGACGACAGGTTTGCCGCCCGCCAGCGCCTGGGGCAATGCCCGCGGCAGGCCTTCCCGCGATGACAAATGGACCAGTGCGTCCATTATTCCCGTAAATTTCGGAACGTCGGCCGGTGGAACAAGCCCCGTAAAAATGAAATGCGCATCAAGGCCCTGGCTTTTTGCAAGGTGTTCAAAACGTCCGCGCCACGGTCCATCGCCAATCAATAGAAATTTAATTTTCGGATTTTGTCGAACGAGGTCCGGCGCGACGGCAAACAAATCGTCGTGTCCCTTAAGCTTGAACAGGCGGGCAATTTTGCCAATCACAAAATCGTCGCGAGCGATGCCCAGTCTGGCGCGAAGTTGCAGGTCATTGTGCGCCGCCAGGAAAGGCTCGATGTTAAAACCGCTGAATATTTTTGTGTATTGTTCCGGCCACCCGATACCGGCGGCCAGATACTGCTCCTTCATCGCATCGGCGACCACGATGAAATGGTTCGTGTTGCCGGCCGCGCTCCTTTCAGCCGCGCGAAAGATAAAATTAGCCGGCGCGCTTTGAAATTTGCCGAACGACGGGCCATGGATCGTATGGACAATGACCGGTACCCGGGCGCGTCTTGCGGCAAACCGGCCCAAAATGCCGGCTTTGCCGCTGTGCGTGTGGACGACGTCCGGATTTTGCGCGCGCAGGATGCGCTCAAGCTTGCGCAACGCCAGTAAATCCTTGAGTAGATGAACCGGACGAACCAGATCAGGAACAGCAATGAATCGCTCTTCGCCCATCATTTGGCGCGCTTCATGTTCCATTGAGCCTTCCGGGCCGGTTGTGGGTCCCGAGATCAAATAGGCTTCGACACCGGGGATTTGCCGCAGGCCGGCGACAGTCGCAAGCGTGTTTTCCTGGGCGCCGCCCACAATAAGGCGTGTGATAATATGCGTGACGCGCATGGCAGTGACGGGCGTCACCATTGTGCCAGACTGCGCATCGAGTGTCACTTGTTGGACGAAGGCTGCTTTAGCTGGCGCAACTGTCCCGCCATGAATTGTGCTTGCGGGGAATTGGTTCCGTGAGAAAGATAAATTTCGATATTTCGTATGGCTTCATTGGTGTCGCGCTCGCGCCACGCGATTTCCGCCAGGCCCAGGGCCAGTTGGGGCGAATTGCCGTTCCGCTGCTGGAGCTTCAGAAAATTAGTGCGGGCGGCATCCATGTTTCCCGCGCCGAAATAGGCGTTGGCAATCTGATACATTGCGGTGCTGTTTTCCCGTTCGACGGCCAGTACGCGGTTCAATGTCTCTATGGCTTTTTCATATTGCTTCAACCGATTGTAAATGTACCCTTTGGTCAGCAGCCATGACGTGTTATCGGGTGAAAGACGCAATTGCATGTTGGCGATTGCCATGGCGTTGGAAAACATGCCCCGGTTCAGGTAAATTTGGCCCACAGTTGTCAAAAGAGCCTGATTCGTGGGGTCGCGGGAAACTTCCATTTCCAGGAGGTGCGAGCCCTTGGCCAAATCGTTCTCCTGGAAATAAGCGGCAGACATTAGCATGTTGAGTTCCTTGGCATCGTCCGGTGAGAAATCGTCACTTGGGACGAGTGGCGAGCGCAGGACATTCATCATGCGATCCGGCATGCGGTTCATTCCATATACTCGCGCGAGCCAAATGCGCGCGGGCGGGAAATCCGGATCCAGGTCGGAGGCGCGTTTCAACGGGGCTACGGCCTGCCGGTAAAGCTTATTTTCCTGCGCAAGCGCAAAGCCGTATTGAAAACAAAACGCCGGGTCATCAATTGGGCCATCGTCGGTCAGGGCCTGCAGAAGGCTTTTGAAATCGTTCAGTTTGTCCGGCGCGAATGTCGGGTCGGCATGCATCCGGCGCCCCGCGGCAAGGTCGTTATTCACCTGAAGGTTAAGCTTTGCCGCATTGTTATCAGGATTTAATTGCAGTGCCCTCCTGAATTCGGTTGCGGCGTCGGTCAGGTCCCCCATGCGCTGCAAATCAACGCCCCAAAAGTCGAGGCTGCGCGAGCACCAGGCGCCGGCCAGCGTCGCGGCGATATTTGACTCATGTGGAATGTGCAGCCGTGCGAGTTGCGCCTCTACAAATGTCACGGGAGCGCCGGGATCGGGCGGCGCTACGGCGTCCGGCACCGATGCCAGTTCCCCGCTTTGAGCCGTTTTCCAGAACGTTTCGTTTTCGGCGACCAAATTCGTGCCGGGCGGAGGCGGCACAAGAGTGTCGTTAGGCAAAAGCTTTAATTTGTAAACGAGACCGTGAGGTTCCGCGTAAAATTCTTCGAAATAGTACCCAAAGCTTGGATGCAGGTAATATAACTCGTTCGTTCGATTCAACAGTGCCAGCAGTTCAACAAGACCAAGCGCATTGAGTGTGTTTGTCTGCTCTGGCTTGACCAGAAGCGGCCATTTGTCGGGCGAAAGCTTGTTTAGAAAGCGGTGGTATTGCGGGAAGGGCAGCCAGGCGGTATTGACCAATAGATAATTCGCCGCTGTGCCGTCGGATACAAGGGCTTCCTTCGCCAAATACATCCGCTCGGGGTCATCGCTCAACACGATGGCGCCTTTTGGGGGCAAATTTTTAACCAGCAGCGAACTAAACTTCCGGAGAATGTCGCCATTTGCTCCGCGCACCACCGGCGCATTTTTGCAGACCAGGCCCGCCACCGTCAGACCGGCGGCCACCCAAATGCAGATCACGACTGCTGTATTCCCAAGGTTAACCCACATCGGCGTATCTTTCGCCCGGGGGTGTTTCCTTCCAAAGATCAGCAAAAAATACCCGGCGTAATAACCCGCGCTCAATGCGATCAGATAATACAGTGACAAGCCCAGGTTCTTTTCACGGGGGCTGAAAGGCGGGTCAAACGCTATCCAAAGGCAGACGCCCAGGAATATTGCGTGAATGGCGTGGAACATCAAACTTGCCAGCGCGGATCCTATTTTGCTGCTGTCCCCGAATTTCCAGCGAATGGACATAACCAGCAACGGCATCAACGTGATAAAAATCGGCATTAGAAGCTCGCTGAAAACTGCTCCGGGGCTTGAAATGCAATCCCAATAAATCCGCAGAACTGTGATTTGGGACTCCAGGCTGTATCTGGCATCCTGCCAGAATGTCAACCCGGACCTGGGAAAATAAGCCGACGCCAATTGATACAGCAAGATGAACATTAGCCCCGCCAGGCCGTACAGGAACATCCGGATCAGAAAACGCACATTAAAAAACGCCAGGCCGCGCACCCAGATAATCGCCACGACAAACAGCGGGAAGAAAGCCGCCATGGCCGGCCCTTCGATAGCTCCGGCGCCAACAACTGCCGCGCTCGAATACAGCCGCCAGACCCGTCCGTCCAGCCGGTACTCGACCAGCGACCAAATGACGAACGCGAATAACAAAAGGTCAAACATCTCAGGGCCGCCGTTGGTTGCCATTTCCCAAAACGTCAACTGCAGTCCGCACAACAACGCGGCCAGAAGGGGCGGAAGCCACGCGCTGCGGATCGTCAGCAGAAAGAAGTCATTGCGCTCGCGGACTTGTTGCGCTTCCGTGCGGTCATGCGGCAGCAGCCCCACCGAGCGAGCCAGCAGCCCCAGCGTCAGGGCCGCGCAGACGGCCGAAAAGAGATTCAGCGCCATCGGCACGGCAGTCTCAGGCAGCAGCCGCAATGGCATCGTGGCCAGGCTAAACAGAGGGCTGCTGAATTCCGGTGTCCAGTTCCACCCTGACACCGCTACGACACTGCGCATATTGGGCAGCGAGACCCAGTGATTCAGTGTCAGGACATAAAACAGCAGCATCGCGGCGGCAATAAGCCACGGCAAAACCCGGCGGACAAAGTCACGCCGTGCATCAATTCGCACTCCGTTGGGCATGGATATTTTGTAAATTAAACTGCGTTTTGCGGTTGGATAGGGTTGTTGCCCCGCAAATCCGCCACACATTCCACGTGCTGCGTTTGCGGGAACATGTCCAGCGGCTGCACGTTCATTAACTCAAAGACACCTTCAGACCTCAAAATGTTCAAGTCCCGGGCCATCGTTGCAGGGTGACAGGAAACGTAAATTATTTGCCGCGGCCTCATCAACCGGAGCAGTTTCAAGATCTCGCGATCACACCCCTTGCGCGGCGGATCAATCAACACCGCTGTTTCACCGGCGGCGTCTTTGTCCAGCAGGTTCCCCAGGACATCTTCAACTTTGGCCGCGATAAACCGCCCGTTCCGGATGTTTCGCGACGCCGCATTCTTCTCCGCCGCCAGGATTGCCCGGCGGTCGTATTCCACGCCGGTAAAACGTTCGACGGAATCCGCTAATTCAATTCCGAAAAATCCAACGCCGCAATACAAATCAGCCAATTGTTTTGCCCCGCCGGCCTTTAAAAATCCCCTGACCGTCTCCACCAGCGCCGGCAATAAAAAGAAATTGTTCTGAAAAAACGAGTCTGGCGGCAATTCCCACCCCTCGGGCTGCACGCGCAGGACCACCTTTATGCCGCCTTTCGGTGGCGGATGCGCCCGCACTGTGGCCAGTTGCTCGTTTATCGCCGGTTCGGCGATGGCACATTTTTCAATGTCCTCCACCAACCCGCAGTCCCATCGCACAAAACCGATGTTCAGTTTTTGTTCAGGCTTGTTCCACTGGCTGCGAATCATAATCCGGTTGCGATACTCATAAGGCGACGGGCAGGGGATCACCGGCGCCACGACGCTGCCCGGGACCTTTCCCACCCGCTCAAACAAATCGGCAATCTGCTTTCGCTTGATCCGCAACTGGGCGGGGTAATCCATGTGCTGATACTGGCAGCCGCCGCATTTGCCAAAGTAAACGCAGGGCGGTTCCACGCGGTCCGGTGACGCCTTCGTCACCCGCAACGATTTCGCGCGCGCGAAGTTTTTTTTCACCTCTGTGATTTCGATGTCCGCCGTCTCTCCCTCCAGCACGAATGGAACAAACACCACGAAATCACCGTGCCGTCCAACGCCCTCGCCGCCAAAGGCAATGTCGTCAATCGTCAACGAAATTTTTTCTCCAATTCGAAGCGCCATCTGATAATTAAATCATAACTGAAAATTCAAAATCAAATCATCATCCTCGACATCGCCGGATATTTCCTCGCCAATCCATTAATCTAAAATCGCCCCGGCGCCCTGGCACTCACGGCGCTTGCGTTCACTCCTGTTGCTGGCCTTCACTCTCCCCTTGCTTCCCCGCGTGGATCGCTCTTTTCCGCAATCGCCTCGGAAAAAATGGTCAATAATTCCGCTCGCGTTACGGCCCCGACCAGCCGGTTTTCCGCGTAATTGTTCACGACCGGCACGTTCCGTAATTCGCTTTCCAGGACCATCGGCAGCGCGTCGAGCAACGGTTGCGCCGGCGTCAGTGCTTTCGGAGGAGCGCGCATGACATCAAATGCAATCACTCCGTGCAGGTCCTTTGCGCGATTCAAAAATTCTTTTAGATCCTGCAAGGCTACTACGCCCACGAGACGCTTGCCCGCGTCCACCACGGGGATAAAGTTATTTGACCCGGTCAAAAAGCGCCCGGCGATTTCTTCCAGGCCCGCAGTTTCGCGCACCGGCTGCACCGGGGGGTGCATCAAATCGCCTATTGTCCGTTCCATGGTCGCGCCCAGCCTGCTCGTTTCGCGTCCCAACGCAATGCCCTTGAGTCGCAGATGTTCTGTGTAAACGGACTCATCGTGCAGTTGCCGGGCCACCAGGATGGACAGGGCGCAGGCCAGCATCAGGGCCGGGACCATTGAATAATTCAGCGACAGCTCAAACACCATAATCACCGCCAGCAACAGCGACCGCGTGGTTGCGGCCAAAACCGCTCCCATTCCCACCAAAGCAAACGCGCCCGCATCAACGCCCGGCGCAACCCCAAACCGGTGCAGCACCGTGCCAAATATCGCTCCCGTGGTCGCTCCCACGAATAGTGTGGGCGTAAAGATGCCGCCAACCGTTCCCGACCCCACTGTCGCCGCCGTTGCAATCCATTTGGCAATCAGCAGGCCGAATAACCACAACAGCGGGCGCGCTTCGGTCATGAAATTCTCATGCAAGATATCATTTGTGACCGAGTAACCATTCCCGCACACCCCCGGAAACTCCATCGCAATCACTCCTACGATCAGGCCCGCCAGGGTCAGCTTCGCGTAAAGGGGCCAGTCCACTTTGGCGAACTCCTCCCGGCCCTTGCGGACAAGCTTTAAAAAAATCCCTCCGGCGATGCCGCAAAGAACGCCCAGCAAAAGAAACCATGGCAGCTGCAGAGGGGCGACTTCCGGAAACGGAGGAATTTCGTACCATGGTTTGATGCCAAAAAATGTCCTCGATAGCGTGGCCGCTATGACCGAGGAAAACACCAGTGGCCCGAACATGTTCATCGAGAAATTCCCAAGAACGATAAGGGCGGAAAAAACCGCGCCGGCAATGGGCGCGTTGTAGGCCGCCGCCATCCCCGATGCCGCCCCGCATCCCACCAGCAGCCGCAGCCGATAAGGAGGCCACTTCGCAATTTGTCCGAGCTTTGACGATAGCGTGGCCGCAAGTTGCACGATGCCGCCTTCGCGACCGATGGACGCGCCTGTCGCGATGCTGATAATTGCCGAACAGGTCTTTACCAAATCGGTCCGAGTGGGCAGACGGCCGTCTCCGGCGACCACCACCTCGATGAGATTGGTCGGCCCTTGTTTGCCGACAAATCGCAATCCCCAGTGAAGAACCAGACCCGCCGCAAGGCCGCCCGCCGTCGGCAGCAGCACACGCTGCCAATCCGGCAGGCTTTCCGCCACTTCCACGATGTCTCCGGGATGAATGGCCAGCGTGGCGTTTAGCGCTACGCCAATGAGATGGACCGCCTCATAAAAGAATAAATTCACCAGTCCGCCAATAACGCCCACGGCTCCGGCCAGGATGAGGTGGAAGGCTTCCTCCTTGAGGACCAGTTTTTCGCGCCATCGAAGCGCGCCCTGCAAGTGTCGCCGGATAAAATCCCGCGTCCTGGTCAAAACGCTGCTGTTTATCCCAAACTGCACGCGCCAATTCTAAACAACTTCGCCTTGTTTGACGAGCGGATTTAAATCGGCACGTACTGCGTATTGCGTCAGGAATGATTGGGACTTTGTTATGCGATGCCTGACGTGCCACGCAACACGCATTGATTCAACTTTTCTGCAACGAACCAATCGCCGCTTTCATTTCGTCGAAATGGATTTGCGGATTTCCTGCTTTTGTCACGTGTACAATCTTTCCGTCCAGGCCGATCAAAAAGCTTACCCGGTTCGACATTTTCATCCCCATCATCCGCGTCCCGTACGTATCCGCGATTTTGCCGTCCGGGTCGGCCAGCAATGTGAAGTTCAAATTATATTTTTGCTCAAAAGACTTGTGCTTGCTCACGGTATCGAAGCTCACGCCGATGACCTCGACGTTGTCCTTTTGCAAATCTCCCATTCGGTCCCGGAAACCGCAGGCTTCTTTCGTGCAGCCGCCAGTGAAGTCTTTGGGGTAAAAATACAGGAGCACGATCTTTTTTCCGATGATGTCCGAAGACTTGACATCATTTCCGTTTTGGTCAGTGCCCTGGAAGGCCGGCGCCATGTCGCCGGCTTTGGGCATGTCAGCGAAGGCCGAAGCGCCGACAAGAAGTGAAAGAACCGTCAATAAGGACTTTAGTATTTTCATATCTGGCACTGTAATGGACAAGCTGGGGATTCACAACTTCAATCTGAATCCCTGGAGGCTCAAAAAATAATTGAATTCCCATCCGGCTTTTGCACAATCAAGCTTAAGGAATGTTTTCCTGTATTCCGGATGAATTTGCCCTTTTCGTTTCGGCCAAAAATTGTGGACGCGCTGAAGCACTATTCAGCGCAGAAATTTTACGCCGATTTGCCGGCGGGTTTGACGGTGGGCATAGTCGCGCTGCCACTTTCAATGGCGCTCGCCATCGCGTCGGGATTGCCGCCGCAGATCGGTTTGTTCGCCTCGGTGATTGCAGGGTTTTGCGTTGCAGTTTTTGGAGGTTCACGCGTGCAGATAGGCGGGCCGGCCGGCGCATTTGTGCCGTTGCTGGCGCCGATTGTGATGAAGCATGGTCCGCAGGCGCTCGTGGTTTGTGCGTTCATGGCCGGATTCATTTTAATTGCCCTGGGCGCCTGCAGGCTCGGGTCGCTCATTAAATATATTCCATTTCCGGTCGTGACCGGATTTACCAGCGGGATTGCGATCATCATTATGAGCACGCAAATCCGTGATTTTTTCGGGCTGAATGAGAAATTGCCGCCGGATTTCATCGGCAAGTTGCAGACGCTTGCCGCTCATTTTCATCCGCACTGCTCCACCTTGGCTTTGGGGACCGCATGCACCCTGGCAATTTGGTTTTGGCCAAAGAAACTTCATCGCCTTCCCGGTTCGATTGTGATTGTGGTGCTGGCGGGTATCGCGTCAGCGGCTTTTGACTTGCCAGACAGATTCGGGATTCAAACATTAGGGACACAATTTGGCGAGATGCCCCGGGGATTACCGGCGCCGCATTGGCCTTCATTAACGTTTGATGATTGGCGTGCGCTGGTGCCCGCGGCCATGACCGTTGCGGCGTTAGGGGCGATTGAATCGCTGCTGTCAGCGGTAGTGTCAGACGGCATGATAGACGACCGGCATGATTCCAACCAGGAATTGATGGGGCAGGGAATCGCCAACATTGCCATGGGCATTTTTGGGGGAATGCCGGCAACAGGAGTGATCGCGCGCACGGCGACCAATATCCGTTGTGGCGGACGAACGCCCATAGCCGGAATTATTCATTCGCTTACGGTCCTGGTTATTCTGCTGGCTGCCGCGCCGCTCGCGAAACATATTCCGATGGCGGCTTTGAGCGCGGTCCTGATCGTCGTGTCACTGCGAATGGGCGAATGGCACCGGTTCCGGCGGCTGAAAAATTGGCCCAGGAGCGACGCTGCGGTTTTTTTGTGCGCGTTCACTCTCACGGTATGTATCGATTTACCCACGGCGGTCGGGGCTTCGCTCATCCTGGCTTCGGCGCTGCTGGTCGCGCGCCTCTCGGAGTTAACTCATATCCATGCGGATGAAGGCAAGCCGGCCGGCGCAGGAGAAGCCACGGTGAAAATTCCGCCCGGTGTGATGGTCTTTCGGATCTTTGGAGCTTTCTTTTTTGGGGCCGCGGACAAGCTCGAGACCTCGTTGCGCCGGGCCGGGGAGTTGCCGGATGTCCTGATTTTGCGGATGGGCGACGTGCTGACGCTTGATGCTACAGGGCTGGATGCACTGGAGGATTTACTCGAGAAATTGCGTATCAAGAAGAAGGACTTGATTTTGTGCGGGCCGCGGTCCCAGCCATTATTTGCCCTAACACGGGCCGGCCTGATTGATAAAATTGGCGAGGTCAACATTCGCGGCGATCTGGACGACGCAATAGAACGGGCGAAAGAAATTCTGGCAGCCAGGCGGGGATGATCGCCGTCCTTGGGGTCCCATGTGTCCCATTTGCCTTTGCCAAAAAATAATCGAATTGCCTGTTGACAGGGCTTGCCCGGTTTCGTAGTTTTATCGGCGTCGGTAGTCCGTAAAAAGTCATCAAGCCGGTCGCCTCTTGAAATTTTGCGAGAAAGGTCAAGGGGGACGGTTTTTTGTCGTTTATGTTATCCGGTTTGAGCAAACAATTTTTGGTGCCCATGTAGCTCAGTTGGCAGAGCACGTCCTTGGTAAGGACGAGGTCATCAGTTCAATCCTGATCATGGGCTCCAGACATTTTGCAAAAGAAGAAAAACACAACGAAATATAAAGTATGGCAAAAGAGCAATTTCAACGAACGAAACCGCACGTTAACGTCGGTACTATCGGACACATTGACCACGGTAAATCCACGCTGACAGCCGCAATTGTGGCCACGCAGTCGCGCAAGGGCCTGGCAACGCCGATATCCTATGCGGACATTACCAAAGGCGGCACTGTGCGCGATGAATCCAAGACCGTGACGATCGCGGTGTCCCACGTGGAGTATCAGAGCGACAAGCGCCACTACGCGCACGTCGATTGCCCCGGGCACGCCGACTACGTCAAAAACATGATTACCGGCGCGGCCCAGATGGACGGCGCCATCCTGGTGGTGGACGCCTCCGAAGGCCCCATGCCGCAAACCCGCGAGCATATCCTCCTGGCCCGCCAGGTCGGTGTGCCGGCCATCGTCGTTTTCCTGAACAAGGTTGACTTGGTCGACGACAAAGAATTGCTGGACCTGGTCGAAATGGAAGTCCGCGATTTGCTGACCAAATATCAATTCCCGGGCGACAAGGCTGCCGTGGTTAAGGGCAGCGCCAAGGCCGCTCTGGAAGCCAAGCCCGAAGGCGAAAAGGCCATCCAGGAGCTGATGGACGCCATTGACGCGCAAATTCCGCTTCCCACGCGGGAAGTCGATAAACCGTTCCTCATGTGCATTGAAGACGTGTTCACCATTGAAGGTCGCGGCACTGTCGTGACCGGCCGCGTCGAACGCGGCGTTCTCGAACGCATGGCGGAAGTCGAAATCGTCGGCCTCAAGGAAACGCGCAAGACCACGGCCACGGACATCGAAATGTTCCGCAAACTGTTGGACAAAGCCACCGCCGGCGACAACGTCGGTGTGCTGTTGCGCGGCACCACAAAAAACGAAGTCGAGCGCGGAATGGTGTTGGCCAAGCCCGGCTCGATTACGCCGCACGCCAAGTTCAAGGCGGAAGTGTACGTGCTGTCAAAAGACGAAGGTGGCCGTCATACGCCGTTCTTTACGAAGTATCGCCCTCAGTTTTATTTCCGCACGTCTGACGTGACGGGCACGGTGACGCTGCCGCAGGGTGTTGAAATGGTGATGCCTGGCGACAATGTCTCGGTGGAGATCGAACTAATCGCGCCGGTGGCCATGGAAAAAGGCCAGCGGTTCGCGATCCGCGAAGGCGGCCGTACGATTGGCGCGGGCCGCGTAAGCGAAGTGGTGAAGTAAGACTGGTTTTGAACCGGGAGGCGGAGATGAACTCTCCGTCTCCCTTTTTGTCCGAGATGGCAGGAATAGGGCAGTTGGGCGGCAAATGGCTTGGTTACGGCAGTAGCTCAATTGGTAGAGTAGCGGTCTCCAAAACCGTTGGTTGGGGGTTCAATTCCCTCCTGCCGTGCCAGCCGCTCGATCGAGCGGGCTTGCTGCGCCGTAGTTCCGCCGGGCGGGACGAAGGTGGGCCTGCCCACCGTTGCTTTGGCGAAGGTGGGAGAGGTGGCAGAGTGGTCTATCGCGGCGGTCTTGAAAACCGCTTTGGCGTAACAGCCAACGGGGGTTCGAATCCCTCCCTCTCCGCCAACCGCGGACGGGGGCGGTGTCTGGTCAGTCGGTGTCCGTCCGGTTGCCGGACCGGTGGAAATAGTGTTTGATAGAAACGGTATTTGATACATTGATTATTTTGTGAGTGATTTGATAACAACTATCGGTTTGGGCGTGCTCGCCGCGCTGGCATTTGGCCTCCTGTGGTGGAAAGGTTACATCACGCGACTGAATGTCTTTTTTAAGGAGACGTGGCATGAATTGAAGCCGGGACGGTGCTCGTGGCCTACCTGGACGGAATTGCGCGGCTCGACGGTGCTGATCGCGGTAACGATCGCGTTGCTTGGCGTGTTCGTTACAGTGCTTGATTTGATTTTTAATAAGCTTTTTACGAAAGTTCTTTAAGACATGCGGAGTCAATGGTTCATCGTGCAAACGCTTTCCGGCCAGGAACAAAAGGTCAAGGAAAGCATAGAAAAGCGCATCAAGACCGAGGAAATGCAGGACGCCGTGAAAGAAGTCCTGGTTCCGATGGAAAAGGTTGTGGACGTGCGCGGAGGCAAGAAAACCGTGACGAGCCGCAAACTGTGGCCGGGTTACGTGTTTGTGGACATGATCTTGCTGGATGAGGACCGCCGCGTGATTGAAAGACCGTGGTATTTTATTAAGGAAACGCAGGGCGTGATCGGCTTTTTGAGCGATCCGCCCCAACCGACGCCCACTGAGGAAGTCGAGGCCATTAAAGCGCAGATTTCGGCTTCTGAGGAAACCGAACGGCCAAAAGTCAATTTTGAAGTGGGCGAGACGATTAAGATTAACAATGGTCCGTTCCTCAATTTCAGCGGCGTCATTGAGGAAATTGAGCCCACGCGCGGCAAATTGAAAGTCACCGTGAATATTTTCGGACGCAATACACCGGTCGAACTCGAGTATTGGCAGGTGGAAAAGGCGTAGTAATTTGAATGGTTGAAACGTTTCAGCGTTTCAACATTTTAATGTTTTAAAGAGAAAAGTATGGCAAAGAAAGTCACAGGACAGATTAAGTTGCAGATCCCGGCCGGACAGGCCAATCCTGCCCCGCCGGTCGGCCCGGCGCTGGGCCAGCATGGTGTGAACATCATGGCCTTCTGCAAGGAATTCAATGCGGCCACCAAGGGCGACGCCGGACTGGTGATTCCGGTGGTCATCACCGTTTACCAGGACAAGTCGTTCACCTTCATTACCAAGTCGCCGCCTGCGTCTGTATTGCTCAAAAAGGCCGCTGGCATCACCGCCGGGTCGAAGACGCCAAACAAGGAAAAAGTCGGCAAGGTGACGCGCAAACAGGTTTTGGACATCGTCAAGATGAAATCGAAGGACATGAACGCAACATCCGAAGAAGCGGCGTTCCGCGTCATTTCCGGCACGGCGCGCAGCATGGGAATTGAAGTTGTCGGTTAACAATTAACGACGCGGGAGAGCCAAAAGCTCGCTTGAACCGCACCAGATACAATGGCACAAACACATAGCAAACGTTTCAAAAAGGCACTCGAGGCCGTGGACGCAAAGAAATCGTATCCGCTCAAGGAAGCGGTAGTCGTCCTGGCAAAGTTTCCCAAAGCGAAATTTAACGAGACAATCGATCTCGCGTTTCGCCTGGGCGTGGACCCCAAGCAATCAGACCAGATGGTCCGCGGCACGGTGCCTCTGCCTCACGGCAGCGGCAAGACTGTGCGGGTCCTGGTCTTCGCCAAAGGTGGAGCGGCCGATGCCGCCAAGGCAGCCGGAGCAGAATTTGTCGGTTTCGAAGACATGATTAAGCAGTGCAACGAGGGCTGGGCGGAGTTCGACGTGGCCATTGCCACGCCGGAGGCGATGGTGGAAGTGCGCAAGCTGGGCAAAGTGCTCGGTCCGCGCGGCCTGATGCCCAACCCAAAGACCGGAACGGTCACCGAGGACACCGCCAAGGCCGTGAAAGAAGTCAAAGCTGGTCGCGTGGAATTCAAGACGGACAAGGCAGGCAATGTTCACGTGGTTGTGGGCAAGGCCTCGTTTAAGCCGGAACAAATTGAAGAAAACGCCCGCGCCGTGATTGAGGCCGTCGCGAAGGCCAGGCCGCAGAGCGTCAAAGGTCAATACCTGCAAAGCTGCACGCTCTCGGCCACGATGAGCCCGGCCGTGCGAGTGGACATGCGCGAATTCGCCGCCGCCGCTTAACCGTTTTAACGCTTTAACACTTTAACGAATCACGAAATTATGCGCGCCGAAAAACAGATTTTGACAAAGGAATACACCGCCCGGCTGAACGCCTCGCCGTTCTTCATCGTGGTGGGCTATCAGGGCCTGAAAGTGACGCACCTGACCGAACTTCGCAAACGCCTCAACCAGGCCGGCGCGGAAGTTCACGTGGTGAAGAACTCGATATTCCGGATCGCCGCCAAGGAAGCGGGCGTTGCCGAATTGAACGGCTCGCTCACGGGCCAGATGGCCGTTGTCACCGGACAAAAAGACATATCCAGCGCCGCCAAAACACTGAAGAATTTCGCGGCTGAATTCGATAAATTAAAAGTCAAATTCGGTTATTTGAACAACCAGCGCCTGGAAGAATCGGGCATTATCGCTTTGGCCGATCTGCCGGGCATCGACGTGCTGCGCGCCAAAATCCTGGGCCTGCTCAACGCTCCGGCAACCAGGCTCGTGACCTTGATCAATACCCCGGCCACGCAATTGGCCCAGGTCATCAAGGCAAAAGTGGAGAAAGGCTAATGCTTTTGTCCCTTTTGTCCTTTTTGTCCCTCATTGTTGGGACAAGGGCAAAGGCCGGCAAAAATTCCGATTTGATAAGACGATTTCAGATCGAGAAAACAACAGAAACAACATAACAACGTAAATCGTCGGTTCGCGGGCCCGAGAACTGAATCCTGCCGGGGCTTCGGCAGACGACGAGACGAAAGAAAGGTAGAAGTAGTAAAATGGCTGAGATAGCAAACCTCGTAGAGGAATTGAGCAAGTTGACAATTATTGAAGCGGCTGACCTGGTCAAGCAACTGGAAGCCAAGTGGGGCGTTTCCGCCGCCGCGCCTGTCGCGGTCGCGGCTGCCGGCGCTCCGGCTGCCGGTGGCGGTGCTGCGGCCCCTGCGGCCGCTGCCAAGGACACGTTTGACGTGATTTTGGCTTCTGTCCCCGCGGACAAGAAGATCGCGGTCATCAAGGCTGTCCGTGAAGTCAAAGCCGGCCTGGGTCTGGCCGAAGCCAAGGCCCTGGTGGAAGGCGCGCCCAAGCCCGTGCTCGAAGGCGCCAACAAGGCCGACACCGAAAACGCCAAAAAGAAGCTCGAAGAAGCTGGCGCAAAGGTCGAAGTCAAGTAAACTATTGTGTGGTACGGACGGCGGTGGCGCAGTCACCGCCGTCCTGTCGCCTCCCGCACTGCGGGATGGGCGTAAAAAGGTCGGGACAGTGCGGATTGCAAGTGGCGCTGTCACCGCCGCCAATTTTTTTTGTAGAAATTTAAAAGTTACGAAACAGTTAAAAATTGAAAATTTGCCGTAACAAGTTCACCGCTCATCGCGCCAATGCTTTGCAACGGCGGGTTGAACGCGGCGCGCCTGTTCATTGTCGTTAAACAACACGAGAATCGTCCTCGTGCTCGTCCTCGTCCTCGAAAATATAAGGTCGAGGCTGGGGATCGAGACAAGGATGATAAAATTAAAGGTCTAAAATGCCATCGCGAGTCACTGAAAGAATCAACTTCGGCAAGATTAAGGAAATCACTTCCCCGCCGAACATGATCGAATTGCAGACCAATTCCTACAAGGAATTCCTGCAGGCCGATACCACGCCCAAACGCCGCGACAAGCACGTCGGGCTCGAAGCGGTTTTCCGGGAGGTATTTCCCATCGAGAGCTACGACACCAAGTGCGTGCTGGACTACGATTCCTACGAAATTGGCGAACCGAAAGTGGATTGGCTCGAATGCCTTCGCGAAGGCCTGACCTATGGCGCGCCGCTCTATGTCACCTTCCTCCTGAAGGAGGAAAGCAAGAGCGCCAAGGAAGAAAAAGTGTTCATGGGCGAGTTGCCCCTGATGACGCCCCAGGGTACCTTTGTCATCAACGGCGCCGAACGCGTCGTCGTTTCGCAATTGCACCGCTCGCCGGGCATCGCCTTCGAGGCCACCCAGCACGCCAACGGCAAGATGCTCCACAGCTTCCGCGTCATTCCCGACCGTGGTTCCTGGTATGAGGCGCAGTTTGACACGAGTGATTTGCTCTACGTCTTCCTGGACCGCAAAAAACGCCGCCGGAAATTTTTGACGACAACCTTCTTCCGCGCGTTGAGCTTCCTCGAACGCACCAAGGAAAAAGGGGCGCCCAAAGGCAAAGATGATATTCGGAAACAAAGTGGAACGGACGAGGAAATCCTCAAGCTGTTTTACGAGATCGAGGAACTTTCTGTCAAGGACGCGGAAAAACTCGAAAACCTTCCGAATTACGTTTTGATTCAGGACGCGACCGACGATGCCAAAGGCCTTGTGGTCGCGCGCGCCTTCGAACCGCTTTCCAAGGCGGCCGTCAAGCAAATCGCCGAACTGGGCGTCAACAAAATCAAGGTTGTGGACACTTCGGTCGACGAAGGCATCATGATTAAATGCCTCAAGAAAGACCCGGCCAAGAATGAAGATGAAGCGTTGAAAGACATTTACCGCCGGTTGCGTCCGGGCGACCCGCCCACCGCTGCCAATGCCGAATCATTGCTCAAACGTTTGTTCTTTGATTCCAAGCGCTATGATTTGGGCCGCGTTGGCCGCTATAAAATCAATCAAAAACTCGGTCTTAAGGAAAATGACTCGCGCATTTTGACCAAGGACGATTTGGTCGCGGCCACCAAGTACCTGCTGCGCCTGAAAAAAGGCGAGGGCAGCCTGGACGACATTGACCACCTCGGCAGCCGGCGCATCCGCACCGTAGGCGAATTGCTCGCCAACCAATGCCGCGTGGGCCTCGCGCGCACCGAACGCCTTGTCAAAGAACGCATGACGCTCTTCGACCAAAGCGTGGAAGCCATGACGCCCCAAAAATTGATCAATCCCAAGGCGTTGTCGGCCGTCATTCGCGATTTCTTTGGCCGCTCACAGTTGTCGCAGTTCATGGACCAAATCAATCCCCTCGCGGAATTGACGCACAAGCGCCGTTTGTCGGCCCTCGGGCCGGGCGGTTTGAGCCGCGACCGCGCGGGCTTTGAAGTCCGCGACGTGCATCCCTCGCACTATGGCCGCATTTGTCCCATTGAAACACCCGAAGGCCCGAACATCGGTTTGATCGCCTCGCTCGCTACGTTCGCGCGCATCAATGATTTCGGCTTCCTCGAAACGCCCTATCGCAAAGTCAAGGACGGGCGCGTGACCGAAGACATCGAATATCTGACCGCCGACCGTGAAGAGCAATACATCGTCGCGCAGGCCAATTCTCCGATTGACGGCAAGGGACATTTCACAACCGAGCGCGTCGTTTGCCGCGCTCGTGGGGAATTCGTGGATGTCGAACCGGCCCGGGTGGATTACATGGATATTTCGCCCAAGCAATTGGTTTCGATTGCCGCAAGCCTGATTCCATTCCTCGAACACGACGACGCCAACCGCGCATTGATGGGTTCAAACATGCAACGCCAGGCTGTGCCCCTGCTCGTCACCGAAGCGCCTTTCGTAGCCACCGGTCTTGAAGACCGTGTCGCGCGCGATTCGCGCGCTGTGGTTGTCTCCGAAGAAGCCGGCAAAGTCGCCTCCGTGACCGGTGACCAGATCATCATCACGGCGGACGGCAAATTGCCCGAGACCAAGAAAAAGATTAAGCATGACCCAGAAAAGGGCGTTTGGGTTTATCCCATCCGCAAGTTCATGCGTTCAAACGCGGCCACCTGCATCAACCAAAAGATCCTCGTCCA
Organism: Candidatus Sulfotelmatobacter sp.; assembly: GCA_035503455.1. GTDB lineage: Bacteria > Verrucomicrobiota > Verrucomicrobiia > Limisphaerales > UBA11358 > UBA11358. Next base: position 93,012 of record DATJTK010000022.1, read on the forward strand.
CAAAGGCGAGCACATCAAAAAAAGCCAGGTCATCGCCGACGGTCCCTGCACCCAGAACGCCGAATTGGCCCTGGGCCGCAACGTGCTCGTCGCGTTCATGCCCTGGAACGGCTATAACTTCGAGGACGCCATCCTCATCAGCGAAAAAATCGTCAAGGAAGACATCTTCACTTCCATTCACATTGATGAATTTGAAGTGGCCGCCCGCGATACCAAGCTCGGCCCGGAGGAAATTACCCGTGACATCCCCAACCTGGGCGATGAAGCGCTCAAAAACCTCGGCGCAGACGGCGTCATCCGCGTGGGCGCGGAAGTCAAGCCCGGCGACATTCTCGTCGGCAAAATCACGCCCAAATCCGAAACCGAATTGGCTCCGGAAGAGCGGCTCCTCCGCGCCATCTTCGGCGAGAAAGCTGCCGACGTCAAAGACACCTCGCTCAAGGTTCCCTCCGGAACTTACGGCATTGTCATGGACGTGAAAGTCTCCTCGAAGAAGGAAGGCGAAAAGGCCACCCGCTCGGTCGCCAGCGAGGAAAAGCGCCACGCCAAGCAGATTGAAGACGACCACAAGAAAAAAGTCGGCGAATTGCAGGATCAGTTGACCGAAGCGTTGAGCAATATTTTGCTGGGCGAGAAAATTCCGCTCGACGTCGTCAATTCCGAGACCGGCGAAATCATCATCCCGGCCAATCGCAAGATCACCAAGACCTTGTTGCGCAAACTCGCGATTGTCTACGACCGCATCGAAATTGATCCCTCGCCTATTCGGAACAAAATCACCGAAATCATCGGCCAGTTTAAGAAGAAATTCGACGACGTGCAGATGCAGTATGACGAGGAAATCGAACGCGCCGAAGCCGGCGAAGGCGCCGAAAGCGGCATCGTTAAATCCGTCAAGGTGTACATCGCCTCCAAACGGAAATTGTCTGTCGGCGACAAAATGGCTGGACGCCACGGCAATAAAGGCGTGGTCGCCCGCATCGTCAAGGAAGAGGACATGCCCTTCCTCGAAGACGGAACGCCCGTCGAAATCGTGTTGAACCCGCTGGGCGTGCCCTCGCGCATGAACGTCGGCCAGGTGTTGGAGACGCATCTGGGCTGGGCTGCCAGGCTCCTTGGCCTCAAGTTTGCCACGCCCGTATTCGATGGCATTCGCGAGAAAGACATTCGCAACTACCTGAAAGAAGCCAAGCTGCCCGAGCACGCTAAGACCATCCTTTTCGATGGTCGCACCGGCGAACCCTTCGACCAGGAAATCGTCGTCGGCTACATCTACATGATGAAGCTGGGACACCTCGTTGCGGACAAAATCCACGCCCGCGCGGTCGGGCCCTATTCACTCGTCACCCAGCAACCGCTGGGCGGCAAGGCCCAATACGGCGGCCAGCGCTTCGGCGAAATGGAAGTGTGGGCCATGGAAGCCTATGGCGCGGCCTACACCCTCCAGGAACTGCTCACCGTCAAATCCGATGACGTCCAGGGCCGCACCCGCATCTACGAAAGCATTGTCAAAGGCGACAACGCGCTCGAAGCGGGCATTCCCGAATCGTTCAACGTCCTGGTCAAGGAAATGCAATCCCTGGGCCTGGACGTGAAAGTGGGATATTCGAACCCAATTGAACATTCCGGCAACGGCCAGGGCAACGGCGAAGCCGCCGCCGCTTTGACCGCGGCATAAAAACCGGTATCTCATTACGACCGCGCCCTGGGTAACATCACGGCGCGGTTTTTTGTTTGAATCCGTAAGAGACGAGGTCACGAGTCTCTGATTTTGACCTGTGCCGCCAGCGTCGCCCTCTCACCCTCTGATTTTCGCAATGATCCGCTTGATTCGCCCTTTCAACTCAATAACTTCCTCATCCCATTCCCTTTACCGTGTGCCCGTCGGACAGGGGACGGGCCTAATGTTATTTTTTCCTCCGCGGGTTTCATGACCGGAAAGACAATTGAAAATTCCGCCCCTTTTCCCTTGCCCAGGCTGGCGGCGTGGATAGTCCCCGAATGCAGTTTGACGAGCTTGCGGGAAATCGCCAGCCCAAGGCCCAGGCCGCCCATGCCGTGGGGACCTTGCGAAAACTTGTCAAAGACGGTCCGAATTTCGTCGGTGTTCATTCCAATGCCGGTGTCCGAGATTTTGACCACTACCTTGTGACTGGACACCGTGTCGGTTTCGACGGTGATTTGACCGCTCGCGGCAGTGAATTTCACCGCATTTTTCAGGACGTTCCAGAAAATCTGTTTCAGACGGACCGGATCGCCTAAAATCTGATGATGGGTCGCTCTGAAGCGGATTTGCAGGAAAATGTGTTTTTGTTCAATCTCCTTATCAATGATAGAAACCACATCCTGGAGTACCGCGTGAACATCCACTGGATTGCGGTTAAGGACGAGTTTGCCGCTGGCGATCCGGGTCAGATCCAGAAGATCGTCAATGAGCCGGGCCTCCGTTTCGATATTCTTGCAGATCATGTCAAAGTCCTTGCGTACTTCCAATGGCAATGAGTCGTTGTGCGCGCCGTCGCTGGCCAGCAGCAGGGCGGGGTTCAGCGGTGTGCGCAGTTCGTGAGATAGAACGGCAAGGAACTGGTCTTTGGCGCGATTGGCGGCTTTCTCCCGAGCCAGCCATTTTACCAATTTCTTTTCGTGATATTTGCCCATATGCATTGCTGCTCACTCAGATGCATGGCCCCAACCGCCCGCCCCCGCGCGCGGCCCCACGGCTGTGCCATAATTTAAGATGTTTCCCAACGTTCATGTTTGTCCCGACCCAAGGACAAAAAAACTGCCCTCGTCTGTTTAGCGGGTCGCCGGGGAAATCTACATGTTCCTATCCCGATTGACCCGCGCTAAAAGGATTCACCGGTAATGGAAGAACAGCAACTGGACTTTAGGCCAGCGCAGAAATGGCTTTAAATATTCAAAATCGCAGCAATCCGAACCAATTCCGCCACCGACGTCACTTCCATTTTTTTCATGACTCGTGCGCGATGAAACTTGATCGTTTTCTCGACGGTATTCAGTTCGGCCGCGATTTGTTTGTTAAGTTTGCCGGCCACAACCAGGGCCATAACTTCGCGCTGGCGCGGGGTCAGGGACTCATAGCGGGCGCGCAGTTTCTGCAATTTTGCCTCTTGCCTGCGAAGGGCGCGATCGCGTTGAATGGCCTGTTCGATGGAATTAAGCAGGTCACGGTCTCGAAATGGCTTGGTTAGAAACTCGATGGCGCCTGCTTTCATTGCCCGGACCGAGGTTGGGATATCGCCGTGCCCGGTAACGAAAATGAGGGGAATCTGAACACCCGCTTTGACGAGCTTTTGCTGCAGGTCCAGGCCGCTCAAGCCGGGCATGAGCACGTCCAGCACAATGCAACTGGCCGTCCCGGTATGTTTGCTTCTGAGAAATTCACCGGCGTTGGCGAAGGTTTGGACCTTATGACCGGCGGCCATGATGAGACGCGCGGTCGACCGCCGAAAAGATGCGTCGTCATCAATTACGGTTACGAGCGAATCCCGTTCAGTCATAATTCTTTAGTCTTGGTTTCTGGTTCAGGGTCCCTTGCCTTGGGTTCTCTAATCTCCGCGGCCGGTAACAAGCAGGAAAAAGTTGTTCCCTTGCCCCGGGCGGACTTTGCCCATAGCCGTCCTCCGTGGGCTTCGACGATCGACCGGCTGATGCGCAGTCCCATGCCCAGGCCGTGCGGTTTGGTCGTGTAAAATGCTTCAAAAATCTTGTGTTCGGCGTCCGGCGGAAACCCCGCGCCGCTGTCGTGCACGGTAATGAGCGCGGCGGGTTCTCCATCGAGCTTGCCGCGTTCGCCGGAAATGGTCAGAATGCGCTGAGCCTCCGCAACGCCCGCCATGGCTTCGATGCTGTTAATGACGAGGTTCAGAAATACCTGCTGAAGCTGAACTCGGTCGCCTAAAACTCCCGGCAAGTCCGCCGCCATTTTTGTGCGCACGTCTATGGAATGATTATCCAGTTCATGCCGGGCAAGCAGGATCACAGCGGCGATCACTGCGGGAAGTTGCTGGAGCGCCTTTTCCGAAGGGGTGCGCCGGGTCATTGCCCGGACGCGAGCCACGATGGCATTGGCGCGGTTGGCATCCTGGACGATATCTGCAAGCGCTTCGCGCATTTCGACGGATTCGCGGGCGGCGCTCGTGTCGCCAAGCAATCGCAGGCAGAGGTTGCCGTTGTTGACGATGGCGCCCAAAGGCTGATTGATTTCGTGGGCGATCGAGGCCGCGAGTTCTCCCATGGTGGTCAGGCGCGCCACGTGCGCCAATTCACTTTGTAGTTTTTGCAATGCGGCTTCAGCGCGCCTGGGTTCGGTGCTGGTGGGCCCGTGTTCGCGCAATTGTCCCAGTTCCTGCAACGCCAGTTGCACGCGAATCAGGTCGCTAATGCAATTCTGCAAAGACCTGATTTCCTGATTGAGTCGTGTCGGATTGCTATGCACTTCAAGTTGCAGACAGAAGTTGTCCATCCTGAAAATTTCGATTTCGAGATTCCGCCGAAGGCAGGTCCGCCCGCGCGCCGAACAAAGTTGTGGACGTCACACCAACCATAGGGGATGCGCGCCTGTCATCCATAAGCAGCCATTGGCAGCATTTTACAGGCCCGAAAAGCTGCGGTGCCGAACGGCCGGCAAGGTTTTGGCCTGCGTGGGCTGTGTAGCCGTAAGTGCATATCAGGCAGATACTTAGTGCCAATGGCTGCGCTGGAAGCGAGAAACATTGGATTTCAGAAAATGTGAAATGTCGCATGATACTGGACATTGTCCCAGTATCAATCTGCTCCCGGCCCGTTCGAGCATCTTCAAAAATACTGTGGCCACGCCGCTTGGCATGGCCCGGTAGCCCCTCTTTTGGATTGTGGCTCGGCTTTCGCTCGGTCATCCCGACCCGTCGGAATGCGCGCGCTCCTTTGCTCAGCCTCGCCAAAATACCAATACTTCTCGCTCTCCCATGGCTACAGTATTTCTCCAAATGCTCCAGTTTCCGCGTGGCCAGAAAATGTGTGGCATTTTGCGGCACTAGAGTTCCCACCGATAAATCCCCTTAGAGATACTATAACCGTACACACAAGCGTTGAAAATGCAAGTGATTTATGGATAGCGAGGACAGGGACTTAATTTGAGTTCAAATTAAGACACTACCCGCGGGTTCTCTTGCTTCGGCGTAGTGCTTGAGGATTTTCTGTTGCTTATTTCCCGTCTGCTATCTCATTGACTTTGTTATCCAGACTTTGGACTTTTAAAGTAGAATGAGTGTTTTTCGAAAATCAAATCGGCGAATTGCGGTATTGGCGCTCGTCATTTTTGGGCTGGACCAGTTGACCAAATGGCTGGTCTTGCAGTCGTTGGAGCCGGGAGATGAAAAGATTATCATTCCGGGCTTTTTTAAGTTCGTGCATTGGGGAAACACCGGGGCGGCCTGGAGCCTCTTTAGCGGCAACAACGGGATGCTGGTCCTGGTGGCGCTCCTGGCCGGAGTGGCGCTGTTCCTCACGCGGCATCATTTTGATTCGCACCGGCTTATTGGCCAGGTCGCTTTTGGCCTGATTTTTGGCGGCATTGCCGGAAATCTTTTTGATCGCCTGGTGCGGCATGAAGTAGTGGATTTTCTCCGGTTTTACATCCTGCAGCGGCCGTTCGATACAGAAATCGGATTTCCGGCGTTTAACGTGGCCGATAGCGCCATTTGCACCGGCGTGGGCCTCATTTTTCTGATTACCTGGAAAAATGAGCAAATGCCCCAAAATGCATCCAGTTAATCAGTGAATGATTCAAACAAGGTTGACAGTCCCCACGGCATCGATGCCCGGCATTCGGCCAGGCGCGTGGTCGAATTCGCGGTTGAAATATCCGTGCCCGACCGGCGGTTGGACCAGTATTTGCGCGAACGATTTCCCGCGGCCTCTCGCGCGGCGCTCAAGAGGCTGATCGAAGACGGCCATATTCGCGTGGACGGCAAAATTGTCAAAGCCACGCACTCCCCGCGCGCGGGCGAGCGGGTGTGGATTCATTGGCCGGAACCAAAATCCGCCGAGGTGCAGCCCGAAGAGATGGCGCTGGACATTTTATTTGAGGACGATTGCCTGCTGGTGCTGAATAAGCCGGCGGGATTGGTTGTGCACCCTTCCGCAGGCCACGAAGAACATACGCTCGTGAACGCGTTGCTGCATCATTGCCGCGGCTCATTGAGCGGCATTGGCGGCGTTGCGCGGCCCGGTATCGTGCACCGGCTCGACAAGGAGACCAGCGGATGCCTTGTGGTGGCCAAGAACGACGAGTCCCACCTGGCCCTTTCGAAACAATTTTCCGAGCGGCGCGTGGACAAGATTTACAACGCGATTGTTTGCGGCGAAATCACACGCGACGGAGGCGATATTCGGGGAGCCATTGCGCGGCACCCGTCGCACCGGAAACGCATGGCGGTGCGCGATGACGATTCGGGGCGGGCCGCCCACACGCAATGGCGGGTCCTGAAACGGCTGAACGCCGCGACCTGGGTCGAGGCCCATATCTTTACCGGTCGCACGCACCAGATCCGGGTGCATTTTCAATATCTGGGCCATCCTTTGGCGGGCGATCAAACCTACGGCGCACGGCAGAACAAGCGCCTCACAGAAATAACCGGTTGCGAACCTCTGCGCGTCATGCTGCATGCGCTGAAGCTTTCCTTTTTGCATCCGCGCACGGAAAAAAAACTGAATTTTCAAGCGCCATTGCCGGAGGATTTTCAAGAAATGTTGAGGGCTTTGAAAAGTCCGGCGTAAATCCCATGGTCCTCTTTATTCTTGGAAAACACTCTGCGTCTGGCCGTGTTGGCCGGTTCATTGGGCGGGTGCTGCGTTATTTGTCCCTGCCGCGATTGTCAATCGACTCGACAAATAAAATTTGGTGAGACTTCCAAAAGTCTTCATAGGTGCGGGCAAGGTCGCTGGCTGTATAATTCGTGAAGACGTTCACCGTCCACCACCAGCCAGGCTTATAGACAGTCTGGCCCTGGCCCCAGACGTGGACCCTGCGATAACCGAGCACATTCTGGTTTGTTTTGAGCATTGCGCCAAACTGCACATCGGGCATGTCATTTGACAAGACTTCCCACATTTCTGTCGGTACAACCTTTCCATTCTCCTTATGGAGGTAATCTTTGGTTTCGGCTGGGCTTTATCGGGTTTGAACATTATTCCTTTGGCTTTCTCTTGTCGAGCCGAAACCGAGCCCCGGCAGAGGCGTTCACGGCCAACAATTTCTTGAATTCCCGCTGATTGAGGATAGATTTTCCGCCGCTCAATGATGAATTATAAGATATCTCAAGGTGCGGCTTCGTTGTCGCCATCGCTCACGCTGGCGATAGACGCCAAAGCGAAGGCGATGAAGGCCGCTGGTGAAGACGTGGTGGGTTTTGGCGCCGGAGAGCCCGATTTTGACACCCCGCAACATATCAAAGATGCTGCCGCGAAGGCGCTTGCCGCCGGTTTTACCAAATACACGCCCAGCAGCGGCATTCCTGAATTGCGCGAGGCAATTGCGGAAAAGTTCAAGCGCGAAAACGGCCTTTCGTACAAGCCGTCCCAGATTATTGTTTCCTGTGGGGGCAAGCATTCCTGTTACAACGTCATCTTGGCCACATGCGGGGCGGGGGACGAGGTCATCATCCCGGCGCCGTATTGGCTGAGCTATCCGGAGATGGTCAAGCTCGCGGGGGCCAGGCCTGTTATTGTACAGACGACCGACAAAACCGAGTTCAAAGTCACGCCCGAACAATTGCGTAACGCCATCACGGCAAACACGCGGCTGTTCATTTTAAATTCGCCAGGCAATCCAACCGGCTCCGTCTATTCGCCGGAGGAAATCAAGGCGCTGGGCGACGTTTGCGTCGAGAAAAACGTGCTCATCATGAGCGACGAAATCTACGAGCATTTGCTCTATGATGGAGCGAAACATAAGAGCGTGGCCAGTTTTTCGCCCGGCCATTTGGCGCATACGATCATCGTGCATGGATTTGCCAAGGCGTGGAGCATGACGGGTTGGCGTCTCGGATTTTTGGCCGCGCCCGAGCCGATTGCCAAAGCGATTGACGCGGTGCAATCCCACAGCACGAGCAATCCGTGTTCATTTGCGCAAAAGGGCGCGGTCGTTGCCTTGACCGGGCCGCAGGACCACCTTGTTCAATGGCTGGCGGAGTTCGACAAACGCCGGCGTTTTGCGCATTCAAAGCTGAATTCAATTCCCGGCATTTCCTGCGTGAATGCCAAAGGCGCGTTTTACCTGTTCCCAAACATTTCAGGCTCCGGCCTCAAGTCGTCCGATTTCTGCGCGAAACTGTTGGAAGCCGAAAAAGTGGCGGCCGTGCCTGGCGTCGCGTTTGGGGCGGATGATTATATCCGCCTGAGCTATGCGACAAGCATGGCCAATATCGAAAAGGGACTGGACCGGATTGAGAAATTTTGCCGGAAGCTGAAAGGCTGAAAGCTCAGGGAGACTTCCTGGTTTTCAGTTTTCAGTTTTCAGTTGCCATTTGGCAGCCTTCAGGGCGGGACGAGTTTTTGAAATTCAGGCGTCCCGCGGATGGGGTTGAAGCCGGCTTCCATGCGGGCCTCGTCACGGATATTTCGTGCTTTCGGGTCGTCCCTCAGCCGCTGGTCACTCAATGTGAGCGACGTCTGCAGGTCTTTTATTGCGTCGTCGCGCTTGCCAAGAATCACTTCCAGGCGGGACAGATCGTACCATGCCTCAGGTTGGTTTGAATCAACTTGGGTCAGTCTTTCGAGCACCGATTCAAGTTTGGTGAACTGGGCGGTTTGGGCAAAAATTTGCGCGGCGCCGCGGACGACGTCGAGCGGAACGTTAGGCTGCGCGATGGTATGTTCGAGCAATTCATCGGCATTATTGGTCTGTTGGGTTTGCAGGTAGTACCCGGCGAGCTGAAAGATATTTTGGTAATCGCTTCCGTTTGTGCGCGCCTTGTCTTTCATCGCCTGTACCTGGTCCTGGATCTGCTCGCGCTCGCCGCTCGTGCTTTTGAACTTCTCAAGGTTGTCAATCAGGCCCGAGACGGAATCGTTATAGGGGTCGAGCTTGAGGCACGTCCTGGCCACCACCAGGGCGTCATCGACCCGGTTGAACTGCATTAAGAATTGGACGTAACGAAACACCGCTTCGGGGCTGTAGGGGCAGAAGGCCCACGCCTGTTTGAAAGCAAAATCGGTTTCGCGTTCCAGCGCCTTTTCGAGCGCCGGGGTTTGCTCGCGATATTCGGAAGGGCAGTTCGGGCTGCAGCGCCAGGCGTACATCCCGGCTTGCGAACTTCGCAGTTTTGAAAATGCCTTTTGCGCATCCTCGTCCCGTACAAACATGCGTTTGCCCGTGAAGCCTTTGTAGTTATTTTCAATGTACGTGCGCTGCACAAAATCGGCGATTTGCTGCACGGTCGTGTCATAGGTAATCCAGTTGCCGCAAAGGCGTTCGGAATAATCGCTCCAGAATTTGTGGTCGCGGTCAAAGACGTCCTGCGTGAGTTGCGGGAGCGGGTTGCGGTTGACTTTCATAATGACGCCGAAGGGCGTCTCGTAAGGATACATCCAGGGCAGCGGGAAGCTTTCCTCGACAAAAAATTCATTCGTCGGATTGTTGTCGAATATCACTTTGCAGAGCAGGCCGTTGATCATCATCACGGCCACCTGGCCCGATACCTGCATTTTGCCGTCGGGACTCACGCTGACATCTTCGCCCGGTTGAAGCTGGCCCAGTTGCATGCGGCGCTGCACGTCGGCGTAATATTCATTGAAACAATTTTGCGAATCCTCGGGTGAGGGAATGTAAATTTCCTTGGGCGGATACACGCCGCGGGCGCGGCGATACGTTTCGACGTGTTTGCCCCACTTGGTGAATGGCACGTCCAGGGTGTAATATAGCGCGCCGTTCACGAGGCCATAAAGGCCGGCGGAAGCCACCGCGTTATCGTGATCATCCTCGGCCTGGGCTTCCCGTTGCACGTCGTCCGGGGTCAAACCCGCCCTTTGCATCTGGTCGTTTGAATAGTTCCGATGTTTGTCGATGTTCGCGCCCACGAAGATGCGCCAGGAATGAATACCTATGCTGAAAATGTACTTGGACAATTCGCTGAAAAAGGGCGGGTCCTGCTGATGGCTCCGGAAATATTGCGCCCGTAAATAGTCCAGGTATGTGCCGTCGGCAAGCGCGTTTTGAGTAATGATGTAAACGTCGCGCCGGTCAAATTTTTGGTCCTGTTTCGGCTGGCAATAGTGCGGGATGAAGCTTTCGCAGAAAATAATGTACGTCGGGCAGAAGCGTCCGGGGTCGGTGCCGCCAAAGAGGATGGCGTTGCGGGTCATCTGCGGATAAATGTATTTGGCCTTTTCAGGGTCCTTCATCAGCTCCGCGCGGCGGTCATTGTCGTAACTCAGTTTTCCGTTATCCATGAAGGGCGGGGTGAACATGTCATGGCCGAACCAATAGCCGTACCAATGGTTGCGTTGCTCGGACTTGTACCAATGGGACATGCCCGAAATGAGGGGTGTGACGCAAAAGAGCGCCAGCAGGACACCGACGGGTCCGCGTTTGCGGCACAGCAGCAGCGCGCCAATGAAAATAATCGGCAGCGCGATTAGAATCAGGCTGGCAATGACCGGCATCCCGAACTGGTCTTTGGCGAATGCCTGCGCGACCCAGTGCGGGATTTCAAAGATGCCAAATTGGCCGTTTGGACCAAAAGCCAGGAAACTCAGGAAAGGCCAATCCGGCAATGGAAGTCTGAGCTGGCCGGCCGGCCCGAAATAGAGTTGTCCGATGGAATTGATGAGGCAATACATGGCGGCCACAAGTGCAAAAGCGGCGCCCACAAAGGACCAATTGCGGATTTTCTCATAATGCGTGGCGATGTAAGCCGCGATAATCGTGATTCCGTATCCGATCATGATGGCAAACAAGGCATGCGATGCGGTGAAGAAGACTTTATTTAATTCGGATGTCGAGCGATCGGCGCTGACATCCAGCATGATGACCATCATGACTGAAGTCCAAAAATAGAGGCCCGCCACGCCAATAATCCAGTTGCGTTCCCGCTTATGCATCTTCGGGAGGAACAGGAACGGAATCAGGCCCACGAACAATAAGGCCCAGTTAAACGATTCGGACAATCCGTCGGCAAGGTAGTAAAGCTGGAACAGGAATTGGCGGGGGTTCGTCAGCAAGTCGGTGCCCACTTCACTGCCATACTGGCCGCGGCTCAGGGCGTGAAAGAACCCTTCCACAGTACGCGGATAACCCCATTGCATTGGCGGGTCGGTCATGCAAGAAATTGGCTCGTAAAGGTAAACGGACACGCCAACGATCCAGACGATGCCCAGCAAAAAACCGGTCAACATCTCGCGGCCAAACTGACGGGTCTCAATTCCCTTGAAAATGGCAACCGCGCTAAAGACCGCCAGGGCGCATCCATAGAGGATGGCGGTGAATTGCATTCCACTGGAGCAAAAGCTCATCAGGAGGGTTTTGGGCTGGGGCGTAAACGCCAGGAGCAGGAGATAAAAGAATACAAACAGTGCCACCGCCCCCAAAAGCGACCACCAAAACCAGAGCATCCATTCGCTTTTGAGTTGTTTGGCGTTGATAAATGACTTCAGGTAAAGTCCGCTAAAGGCCGCGCAGGAACCCAACCCGACGAAGTGAAAGATGACCTTTTCAATCGAAGTCAAACCGGTCAGCGCGGGAATCGTCCCCGTCTGCATCAACCCCAGAAAGACGAGATAACCGATGGTATTCCATACGAACAAATCCCGCCCCAGCCTGGGCAATACCAGGGCTATCAACATTTCAATTCCCGGCACACTTAAGAGCAAACTTTGGTGAATGGTCGCCAGCCAGCCGTAAATCAACATGGAAATATACAAATAGCGCCGTTGATGCGGCGCATAGCTCCAGCGCATGAGCATCAATACCACTGCCAGCAGCCAGGGCACGCCAAACAGGGAGATGCGGTTGATGACGTCCGATTCGCACCACATGAATTGTCCCAGTCCCAGCAACAATCCACTGACAGCCCCCGACACGAAACAAATGGCCGTTTCCCATTGCCTGGAGATGACTCTGAGTTCCTCGATGCCTTCCATTAGCATACTGCTGCCGCGTGAAACCATGAGCGCGAGCAGCCCGCAGCCCATCGCTGCGGCAAACGATTCGCCCACTTCGACACGCCAGGCCACATTGCCAAATGGCAGAATGGCCGTCCAAAACCAGGAATAAATAGACCAGAACGGATAACCCGGCGGGTGTGGAATGCCCGCATAAAATGAACCCGTGCACAATTCGCCTGAATCTTCGAGGGTCAGTTCCGGGGCCAAAGTCCAGAGGTAAACGACCCAAACACCCACAAAAGCTACGATCAGCGCAAGCCAGTCAATTTTACGGAACAACGGAGGCACACGCGTTGGCGGCGTGGGGGTGGCCGGAACAGCGGGCGCCCCGGCGGCGGGCGTGGAAGCGGCCGGTTTGGCCTGCTTCTGGCCTGGCTTCGTTAATCCGTTTTGTGGCTTAGATTTCTCGTTATTCATTGTGAATTCTTCCATCCATCATTTCAGTGGCGGAAAGAATCCATAATAGAATCTAAACCGCTGTGGTTTGTCGAATCAAAAGTAACCGCCGACCAACTATTTTGCTTGGTGGCAAAGCCGTCGAGCATGAAGGCCGAGTCATCGAGATTGCTGGCCAGCATCAGGCCCGGAAGGTGCGTGGCGACGGGCAGCCCGTTGTGCGAACCGCACACCGCCACCGTCAGGATAGCGCACACCGCGGCCGGCGCGAGCGGGCCAATGAACCATGCCGCGCGCGGCGCCAATGAAATGCCAAACAGCCGGCGCTTAAGCAGCGCCGACGGACGGCGTGGCCGCCATGAGCGCAATTGCGCTTCCAATGGATTCGTCTCTTTCATAACTTGTTCCTTCCAGTCGCAATTTTAGTTTTTGCAGGCCATAGCGATAGCGGCCCGCCGCCGTATTGGGCGAAATTTCCAGAAGCGCGCCAATTTCCTCGAACGTGCAGCGGTTCCAGATTTTCAACACGATGACTTCGCGTTGTTCAGCGGGCAGGGCGGCCAATTGTTCCATGGCGGCTCGCTCAGCATGGCTTTCGTGGTCTGACTTCTCGAACCAGCGTTTTGACTCCAATTCCCGGGTCAGCCGGCGCCAAAGCGAGCGCTTATAATTGAGTGCCCGGTTTCGAAACGTGCGCAGGCAATAATGTTCCGGCTCGCGCGGGACATCGTCCTTTTGCATTAGCGCCACGAATGTTTCCTGCAGAACGTCCTCAGCTTCGCCGTGGCTTAGGCCCAGGGCGCGCCCATAAAGGATCAACGCGGCCGCTTTGGCCTCGTAAAACGCTTCAAACCAACAGGAATGTTCTTTATTCACAGTTTCATCTCATAGACACCACCAACCCCGAATTTGTATAAAAATTTTTTGGTTGGGGGATTGATTAAGCCCGAATTGTCCGTCGATCCCGATGATTCCGGACCGCTGCGAGATTTGCCGCTTAAAATATAGGCTTTTTGTGCGAAGATGGTCGGGGCGGTGAGATTTGAACTCACGACCTCTTGTACCCGAAACAAGCGCGCTAGCCGGGCTACGCTACGCCCCGAACCAATCAAAGTCCAAACACTGAGGCAGACTGAGACCGCTATTTTGCCAGAGCGAAGAATAAGGGCAAGCCAATTGATTTGACAGCCAATTGATTTGCAATTTAAGCCAGAATTTGGCAGATTAGTGACCGCCCAGTAAATCCGTATCGCCCGGTCATCCGGCGGAACCCTTGCGGAAATTGTCATAGAGTTGCGCGCGCATTCGGCGGGCATCAAACTCGCCGAGTGCGCATCGCATGATTTCCGCCCGATATTTTTTCCTGGGTTCCGGCTCGGACAAGTGTTCAAGCAATTGCTTGCCAAGCGCTTCCGGCTCGGCCTCGGTCGTGCTAAGCCCCACCGCGTATTGCGACGCCATTTTCATCACCGTGCTCTCCGGATGGCCAATCGTAATAATCGGCAGGCCTGCCGCCAGGTAACTCACAAACTTGGTAGGCAGGCTGAAACGATTGTACCGGCGGTCGTCATCTGTCAATTTCATGGGCGAAACGCCCCAGTCGCATTCTTTCAATGCCTGCGATAACTCCCGCGCCGGAAGATTTCCGTGTTCCTTCATCCAGCCCGGATCGAACCAGCTCCGCGACCGATAGGAGTGGTCGCCGAAGAAATCCAGCGTGACGGGTTGCGGAAGCCGGCCGCGGATTTGCGCCAGCGACCTGGCAAAAAGCGCAAAAGTGTCTTCCGCAATGATCGTTCCGGCATAGGCAATTCGGATTGGCCCCTCTTTTCGGTCCGGCGCAAAGGCCAGATGATCAAAATCCGCCTGGTCCAGCCCTGCGCGGTTGATCGAGCCGTTGGCGCCCGTTCGCGCGCGCAAGTCATCCACCATGGCCGTGCAAATCGCGTCGCGCGTCGTTGCCGAGGCATAGAGTTTGTCGGCCATTCCGGCCATTTGGCGGCTGCGACGCTCCCCAAATTTCTGGATCACCCCGCAAATATCCATGTAGTCATGGATGGAAACGTGAAAAGGGGTGGTTCCTCCCGGCAATATCCGCGCCAGCGGCGGAATCGCCCAGCAATGCGGAATCACCCAAACGACGTCCGGTTTGAGGTCAGCCAGCGTATTTTTGAAGTGCCGCGTGGCCCACGGAAGCCAAAAATGCTCCAACAGCCACGACTTCTGCTCGCGCCAGCGCCGGTTCGGATACAGTTTCTGCGGGATGTTCGCAACCCGATGCGAGGCAATGTTCTGGCCAAAGATTTTTTTGCCATCTGGAAAACAGCTCCACCAAATTAGTTTTTCCGTGGGCCAGTCCTTTAGCATTTGCCGGATTATGGCCAGACCCCCTCCCGGGGAGTTAGGCCAGGCTTCTGTCGCGACCAGCAATCGTGGAAAATCGGAGACCATTGAAGACGTTTTTTAATTTTTGGCAGGGCCTTTAGCGAGCCAATTTCTAATCATGGCACACATAGGATATGGAAATCCAGCAGCCGGTCGAGATTTGAATGATTTGATCTTGATTTATTCAAGCGATGCCGGACCGGATGCTGACAATGCTGCCGGAAAAGGCGGCTCTGAAGCCTTGAGATACATAGGCCTCGTCCACTATTCTCATCTATCTTATATGGCTGCCATTTCTGTCATCATCTGCTCGCACAACCCGCGACAAGAATTTATGCGCCGGACACTGGACGGACTGAAGGCGCAAACGTTGTCGGCCAGGGACTGGGATCTCCTGCTGGTGGACAACCTGTCAGAGCAGCCGTTGGCGGAACGCTTTGACCTGTCATGGCACCCGAGTGCCCGGCATGTGCGTGAAGAAAAATTGGGAACTGCTCATGCGCGGTTTCGCGGCATCAGCGAAACGAAAAGTGATTTGCTGGTATTTGCGGACGACGACAATGTTCTTCGATCGGATTATCTCCAAACCTGTTTGAAAATCAGCGCAAACTATCCGTGGTTGGGCTCCTGGGGCTGCAGTTTCATTCCCGAATTTGAAGCGGAACCTCCCGATGAATTGCGTCCCTGGCTCCACGGTCTCATGATTGAAAAACTGACGGTGGCTATCTGGGCCAAGACACAGATCCCCACCGAAGCCGTTCCGCCGGGCGCAGGAATGGCTGTGCGCAGGAACGTCGCGGAGCGGTACCAGGAACTCGTCCGGTCGGACCCCGCCCGTCTTATGCTGGACCGAAGGGGAAAAGAACTCACCAGTTGCGGAGACCATGACCTGGCCATGGCTGGTTTTGACCTTGGTCTTGGTACCGGGCGGTTTCCGGAATTGGAACTGACACACTTGATTTCCGCCCGCCGGCTGACGCTGGATTATCTCGAACGGCTCCACGAAGGGTTTGGATATTCCGGCATCATGTTCAGGAAAATCCTCAAAATAGACACCTGCCAGGACGTAAGGCGCGTCAACCGGTGGGAAATTTTGGCTCAGGGCCTTTTTATGATTCTTTCCGGAAAAAGCCGTACCGAACGGCGTCTTCGGGTGGCCGAGAAAAGAGGCCAGCTCCGGGCTTATCAGGAACTTAACCAATGAGTGGCTTTCGGAGATCCAATTGATTCACCCCTATTTGCGCTCCAAAAACACGTTCACCATACCGGTCTTGGGTAGTCCCAAATTTAAAAACACATGCTTTGAAATCGTTGTCAGGATTTAACCTCATTTTCGCTTTTAACTTTCACTTCGGTGCTGGCATGATGAGGGCGATAGACGAACAGAATGAGCCGCCTTATCATCAAAGCCGGAGCCTCCGAACGCCATTATTGGGCCGACCTTTGGCGCTATCGTGAATTGTTTTTCTTCCTCTCTTGGCGCGACATCCTCGTTCGTTACAAGCAGACAGTCATCGGAGTCATGTGGGCTTTGATTCGGCCCATTCTCACGATCACCATTTTCACCCTCTTGTTCAGTAAAATGGCTAAAGCGCCGTCTGACGGTCTTCCTGCCGCGCTCTCCGTCTGCGCGGGGAATCTGCCCTGGCAATTTTTTGCCACCGCCATGAGCGAGGCCAGCAACAGCCTCGTCCTCAACGCCAATATGTTGAGCAAAATTTATTTTCCACGTCTGATTGTTCCCGCCAGCGCCGTGATTGTCGCCTTTGTGGATTTGCTGATTTCCCTGGTTATCATGGTTGCGCTTATGGCCTGGTATCACGTCGTGCCCACCTGGCGGCTGCTGGCCCTGCCTCTGTTTACGGCCATGGGACTGGGCGCGGCGCTGGCTGTTGGCCTGTGGCTGGCCGCTCTCAATGTTCGCTACCGCGATTTCCGTTACGTGATCCCTTTCGTCGTTACATTCGGCGCCTATGTTTCGCCGGTCGGCTATCCCAGTAATTGGATCCTGGACAAATTGGCCACCATGCACCACGCCGTCCTGTTGCAGGGAATATTTCTTCTGAACCCCATGGTCGGCGTCATTGACGGCTTCCGCTGGGCCATTGGCGGCCAATCGCCTTTGTCGTGGAGCATCCTCGCTTCCGTTGTGGTCATCGCTTTGGTCGGTTTTTCCGGCTTGCGTTATTTCCGCGCCACCGAAAAGACCTTCGCCGACATCATTTGACCATGCCCTCCGCCATCTCCCCTGCCATCTAACGTCTTAATCGTCGCTGTCGTCGCCGGCGCGGGTGACAAAGCTGGTAACGAAGTTGGCGAAATTTGGCATCATTCCCTTTGGTTTTAAGGCGGCTTGCGGGGCTGGGATTTTAATGGGCGATTTAACTACAAATACACCAGCCCTACGGGCTTTGACCAGACGCCAAAGCGGTGAATCGGTCATTGCCGCAAAGCCCGTAGGGCTGACGTATTTGTAGAAAACCAGCCGAAAAAATCACAAGCCCCGTTAGGGGCGGCGTACTCTGGCGAATACATTCAAAAAAACTGAGATGCTGCCAGCCAAAACGTTGAAACGTTGAAACGTCCCGGCGGGATTTGAACAACAAAGTGCAAAGACGCGAAGAAACTCCACGGAACGCGATCTGAAGCAGCAACCGAGGATGAGGATGTATATGAGATGAAGTTGGAAAACGTGTTACATTGTTACATTGTTGAATACCAATGATTTACCGTGTTACACTTTTTGTTACACTCTGTTACAAATCATAACCACCTAATCATAAACGACTTGCGGTGTTACATTAACGATACAGTAGCGGTGGTGGAACACGGCGCGCTGCGCCGCGTGCAGCGGCGCAACAAGTGGGTTCATTCCCAATGCGCGCGAATACAATCGGAAGGGGCTTGTCAAGAACCGCCTGGAACCCGGAAGATTCGTTAGAACTCGCTACGCGTCTTGGAGTGCGGTGGCAAGTCCGCGCGACACCGCTTTCGCACGTCGTTGGACTTACATACGGCAATTGACGCTGCTCGTCTTTTCACCCGCCATTGCCTATGCTCAGTCCCAGCAATGTCACAGCAACCGCCCAATATTTTCGCCGGCACACAAGTCGTGTCGTTGATTGAAGTGCGGGGAACAAACAATTCTCTCGTTCATCCCCGCGGCGCGGTCGGCGTTGTGACCCGGACCCCGACCGGCGATCAGAACGAATTTCTCGTGCGATTTCCGGATGGCTTCGAGGCCTCGCTGACCCGCCCGCAACTCGATGTGCTGAAGCATTTCAAGGATCGCATGGCCGATGGGAAACCGGACACCCATTTTGATCTGGAACGCGTCATCATCTATCGCTGTGTCGTCGGTTCACGCGCGTACGGCCTGGACGACGACGAATCGGATACTGACCGGCGCGGCGTCTATATCGCGCCCTCGGAATTGCAGTGGTCCCTGTTCGGCGCGCCCGAACAATTCGAGGACAACGCCACGCAAAGCTGCTTTTGGGAATTGCAGAAATTCCTCGTCATGGCGCTGAAGGCCAACCCGAATATCCTGGAATGCCTCTACTCGCCCATGGTGGAAAAGGTCACGCCGTTGGGCGAAGAACTGCTGGCCCTGCGCCAGTGTTTCCTGTCGCAAATGATTTTTCAGACGTTCAACGGCTACGCCATGAGCCAGTTTAAGAAGATGGAACAGGACCTCCGGAACCGAGGCGAAGTGCGCTGCAAGCACTCGATGCATCTGTTGCGCCTGCTGCTGACCGGCGCTGCCACGTTGCGCGAAGGCCGCGTGCCTGTGCAGGTGGATGCGCACCGTGAGCGTTTGCTTGCTGTCAAACGGGGTGAATGGTCATGGGCTCAAGTAGATGCCTGGCGCAAGGAACTCCATCATGATTTCGAGCGCGCTCTGGCTGAAACGAAACTGCCAGAACGTCCGGACTATGAAGCGGCAAATCGGTTTCTCATTAGAGCGCGGCAAGAAATGGCTAGCGAGGTCTAAAGAATTATGAACGAATCAGATTGGAAAATATTTCTTGCAGAATACAATCGTGAACTGCTGTCTTATGAAGAAGTGGTCGAAATTCTTCCGAAAGAAATTATAAACGCCGGGTGGTTGAGGTACAGCGGCGCATCAGAAGATAAGATTGAGGCGACTGAGACACGTTTGGCAATTCGACTGCCTCCAGCCTACCGGGCATTTCTGAAAGCAAGCAATGGCTGGCGATTCTCTTCCATTTCGATTTCCGATCTTTGGCCGGCACAAAAGCTAACATGGTTCCGCGAGCACAATCAGGACTGGATTGACGCATACGTCGGCTCGTCCGAAGAGTTGCCGCCATTGAGCGACAAGGAGTATTTCGTTTATGGAGCAAAACAAGATTGTGTGAGATTTCGTCCGGAATACCTCGAGACGGCATTACAGATTGCAGAAGTTAGAGACTCAGCAGTCATTTTACTCAATCCAAAAGTCGTGACGGCCGAGGGTGAATGGGAAACGTGGCTTTTTGCAAATTGGCTTCCCGGCGCAGTGCGATACCGAACGTTTGCTGATTGGTTCACCGAAGAACGGAAGCAGTGCCGTAAGAATCTCAAACCCATCCCAA
The DNA here is from genome assembly GCA_035503455.1 of Candidatus Sulfotelmatobacter sp. Lineage (GTDB taxonomy): Bacteria > Verrucomicrobiota > Verrucomicrobiia > Limisphaerales > UBA11358 > UBA11358. Next base: position 112,556 of record DATJTK010000022.1, read on the forward strand.
AGGCAACGGTGGCAAAATGCGTTACCGCCAGGAAACCAGTTTCAGTCAAAAAAGCCCAGGCTGCTGCTCGCGGGGGACAAACGCAACTGGTAGTGGATTCGCTCGAGGGCTTCGCAGCTAAAGGTGACAATAGTGCCGCAGCCTCCCTCGCGGAATTGCGTGCCTTCCTTGGGCAATGGAAAGAAGTAATCATCAACGCTGGACGACTGATCGCGAATCCGACTGCTGTCTACGCGGACAACGTATTCCAGGATATGATTCGATTGTTGGGCCGGGCCGGCCATCGCAGCGGTGATTGGGCTCGTGTAATCGAAGTCGCGGAAGCGGCGTCACAGGCCAACGCGAGCCGATTTTGTGAATTGAGCCGTCAGGCGAAAGACAAGGTCGGTCGGAACCACCTCGTAAAAGCGGCCAGTCGCTATGAGAGGATCTTTCGCAATTTGATTGGGTACGCCGAACGGAATGGTAAACCACCTCACGAGCTAATAGCTATTTTTGGCATTCGAACATGGAGGGATGATATGGATGCTCAGAAGCTGAGAGCGTGGTATGAAGAAGCCGTCAAGAATGCTGAGGTTCTGCGTCCGGATTTGAAAAGAAATCCATTAGCCAAGTGGGAGCATTTTTTCTCCCTCGCACAAGGAGTGGCGGAAGACGAAGCCTTGAAGCTTTACGAAGCGCACGGTCAGAATTTCGAAATGCGGTGGCAGGCCGCTGAATATGTTGCGCCGATTTATGTTCGACTGAGGAACGAGTCGGCTGCGTGGGCCGCCATTGCGGCCAACTTAAAGCACTGGTGGCCAGTCGATAATGCACAGGTGACGCCGTTGGCGCTTCTGACCAATGAACATCTCGAAACAATCATGACGCCCGAACGATGCGCTTTGGTCTTGTCCACTCCGCGTGGACCGGAAGGTGCAAAGGCAGGAGGAGCGAGATGACGATTGACCCTCTCCTTCACCGCATCGTCGCAGCACAGCCGTATCCGTTACTGTTTGCCACAATCAGTGGAGCGCATCTTTACGGGTTCCCGTCGCCGGACTCGGACTTTGACCTGCGCGGCGTCCATATCCTGCCGCTTGAGCGCGTGATTGGCCTGGATACGCGCCACGAAACAATTGAAGCATCGCGCGTTATCGAAGGTTTGGAAATGGACATTGTGAGTCATGACGTGAAGAAATTCTTCGGCCTGTTGCTCAAGAAAAATGGTTACGTGTTGGAACAGCTTTATTCGCCGCTCGTCGTTCATACGACGCCGGAACACGCGGAATTGAAGGTCGTCGCGCGCGGTTGCATCACCAAGCATCATTCGCATCACTATTTCGGCTTTGCGGAGACGCAATGGAAATTGTTTCTGAAGGAATCGCCGCGCCGGGTAAAGCCATTGCTCTACGTCTATCGTGTTTTGCTCACCGGCATTCATCTGATGCGCACCGGCGAGGTGGAAGCGAGTCTGGTCACTCTGAACAAGGAATTCAATTTACCGTACATTGGCGACCTCGTTGCCCGCAAATTGGCGGGTCCTGAAAGATCCAGGCTGGAGGACGCGGATGTCACGTTCCACGAGTCGGAATATCAGCGATTGCGTGGACAGTTGCAGGCGGCCCGCGATGCGAGCCGGTTGCCGGAATTGCCGAGTGATGACACGCGCGCGGCGTTGAACGAATTGTTGGTGAGGATTCGGTTGAAGCCCACCGAAATTAGGACAGGATGAACAGGATTTACAGGATGGAATTTTCAGAAAATGCTATTCCCGGCGCTTGTCATGAATGGGCGCTTTGTCTTGTCCATCTTGTTCATCCTGTCTAAAACCCTCTCGTTCCCATTTACCGAGCCATTTTTATCAAATTTCCCAATAAAACCGCAGTTCTCGACCCAAAAAGTGGCTTCGTTTCTCGTTTACACGCCTATATACACAAAAATGTGTAGCGGTGTAGGGTAGGCGTCCCGCCCGCCAGTTCGGGCGGCGTCTCGCCGCCAGTGACGCTGCCACCGCCGCGACCGACTCTCACGTTCTCACATTCTCACGCTCTCACGCTCTCGCTTTCCATCCCCGCCCCGCCTTCCCGTCCCGTTTCCTCAAAATCTTCAAATTCCGAAGTAAAATGCCATTTTCAGCCTCGTTTCCCCGTTGCATTCCCTATACGCAAAAAATGTGCACACAGCCAAGGTAGCATTCGACGTTGGGCGTTCGACGTTCGATGTTCGATGTTCGATGCGCGGGCATTTTGGTTTGCCCTTTCAGGGCGCGGACGGTTTTGTGTTGGCTCTCCGTGGGCGCTGCCCACGGCTAAAATGGGGTTGCGCTTTCAGCGCGAAGATTTCACTCCGTCACACCGACTTAATCTTCACACTCACTTCCATTTTCCGGTCCGTTGTCCCTTTATAATTTCCGGTGACGGGAGGCACATCGGCGTAATCGCGGCCGACGGCGATTTTGACATAGTTCTCATCCGTTTGGCGGTTGTGTGTGGGGTCGAGGCTGCGCCAGCCGATGCCGGGAATCAGGACTTCGATCCAGGCATGGGTTGCGCTGGCGATTTCAGTGGCGAGGTAGCCGCTCACGTAGAGCGCGGGAATTTTCAGCGCGCGGCAGAGACCGATCGTCACGTGGGCGAAGTCCTGGCACACGCCGCGCCGATCGCGCAGCACGTCGCTCATGTGCGTGTGAACATTCGTGGACTTCGATTCATATTTGAGATTGGAATGGACGAAGCGCATGATGGCCAGCGCGGCTTGCCACGTGTCGGCAGCTTCATGAGTGGCGTCCAGCGCTGTCCGCCAGGTCTCCGGCGATAAGTCCACGAACCGGCTTTCCTGGAGGAAATCGAATATTCGCGGTTCGCGCGCTGCTTCGCCGATACGCGCCAATGGGAACGGCGTTTCCAATTCTGCCAACGGCCGGCGCGGACGCGTCGTCACGTGCAACAGGCTTTCGACCAGCAGCGTCGTGTGCGGTTCGGGAATGTCAAAATGATGGACGATATTGGAATAAAAGTCGCGATGATGCCGCAGGCGCGTTGCCGGCAAAATCTTCAGGAGGAAATCGTTGACCTGCTGCGATTCATCCGAAACCGGGTGCAGCCGGACTTCGTTGAAACTTTCGGACACCGGCGATGCGTAGGCGTATTCGGTGCGATGGATGATTTCCCATTTCATGGTTGATATTGTGAACGAGGACGAGGACGAGGACGAGGACGAGAACGAGAAATTATTCGAGTTCTTCGACATCTACCGAAACTTTGACCTCATGCTGGCCGCCGCCGGTCAGGATGCCGGCTACGGGGCTGACGTCGCTGAAATCGCGGCCATAGGCGACGGTGATGTGCTCTTCGGAAACCTGCAGGTTGTTTGTCGGGTCGAAATCCTTCCAGCCGTTGCCGGGACAGAATACAGAAAACCAGGCGTGCGAAGCGTCGGTACCGACGAGCTTTTCCTTGCCCTCAGGCGGACGCGTGCGCAAATAGCCGCTGACATAGCGCGCGGCCAGGCCGAGCGAGCGCAGGCAGGCGATGCTCAAATGCGCGAAGTCCTGGCAAACCCCGCGCCGTTTTTCCAATACTTCCTCCAGCGGGGTCACGACGGTGGTGGCCTTGGAATCGTACTTGAAATCCTTGAAAATTCGGCGCGTCAAATCCAGCGCGCCTTCCAGCAATGGCGTGCCTTTGACAAAACTTTCTCGGGCGTAATCGGCCAGTTCCAGTGACGCGCGCACGTGTGGCGAGTCAAAAACGAATTGATACGGCGAAATGACTTCCGGCGTCACGGGGTCGCGAAACAATTTTCCCACCTCTTCCCAAGACGGCGAAGTCTCAGGCGAAGATGTTTCGTGTTTGCTGACCTGGACGCGGCTGGTGGCAACGATGTCGAGGTGCTCGTGAATTTCCTGAATGCTGAAAAAGCACAGATGATTGCCGAAATAATCAGACCGCGCCTTGCGTACGACCGGTTGCGGCAAAATTTTCAGCGAGAAATTCCCGGGCATTTGCGCCGAAGTTTGGCGGGGCTCAAGCCGGGCCACATGATGCGACACAGCCACCGGCGCGGCATATTCGTAAGTGGTCCGATGGGTGATTGAATAGTTCATGGGGAGCCGTCTTTTAATTTTTTCTCGGCCATGAACCCGAAGGTGGTGGAGGACGGCGCGCTGCGCCGTCCCCGCCCGCGCAGAGCGGGCGGAACATACGCGGTACAGCGGTTGACCACACTTGTTGCGCCGCTGCACGCGGCGCTACACGGCGCAGCGCGCCGTGTTCCACCACATTTCGAGAACGATTGGCGGAAGTTCATGTGACGAACTCCCTTCCTGTGCGCGAAATGGCCGAATGCGCGAAATAACTTGCGGCAATGGCATCGGAGAGATTTGGCAAATCGCGCAGGGTTTGTTGGATGAGACGCCCGGTTTTGCTGCCGGGCAGGTTTTCTTTGTAGCCGGCGAGTTCGCGCGTGTCGCCGCGTTCGAGCCGGGCCCGGCAATTGTTCAGAATTTCGCGGCCGGCGGAATCGCGCTCCTGGGGCAGACGCTCGAAGTGCTGGACCAGTTGATTGATTTGGAACAAAACGGCGCGCGGATTCCGGTCGTCGAGCAGTATCATATCGGCGACAGCAGCCAGTTGCGGCAGCAGGTTGTAGCGTGAGCGATAGGTGATGGAACTGTCGGCCACCTCGAGCACGGCTTCGAGGAGGCTATGGTTTTCCGCATCGGGCGCGGCAAGCACGGCATCGAGCAGCGTGCAAAGATAGACGGCGCGTTCAATGCGCAGGCCCATGTCGACGAATCGCCACGCCTGCGCGCGCGTCATGTTTTCGCGCGCCAATCCGTGAAACGCGGCTACGCCGTCGAGAATATCGTCCAATACGCGCACGGCGTCGCCCGCGAGCATGACGGGGCTGTCCTTCTGAGGCGCTTCGGGAGGCGCGGACGCACTCGGACGGGCACGGACGGGCACGGACGGCGCAAGGCGGTCGTTGAGTTTGCTGATGACGCGCCATAAATCGTTCGATGTGCGGTCGCGGACTTGCGCCGCCAGGCGGAACAAATTGCCAACGATGCCGCACAAACTGCCCGCGCGCTCCGGATCGAAAATCGCCGCGAGCAATTCGGCTTCAAACGCCTCCGGGTTTTGTCGCAATTCTGCGTCCTCCAGGATCGCCGGCAATTGGCCCTGCCTCTCGAGTGTTTGGAGCAGCGGCCCAAGCGCGGGAAGGGCGCCGCTGGTGCGTTCGGGATTAAATCGCCGCAAGGCGGTGCGCAGCAATCGCGCCGTGGCGTCCGCCCGTTCCGAATACCGGCCCAGCCAGAAAAAATTGTCGGCAAGCCGCGACGGCAAATTATTGCCCGTCCGGCGCAGCTCAAACGTCACTCCGGCCTTGTGCAGCAGCGTGGTTTCTTCGACCGGGAAATCTGAAATCACCCAGGCATCCTTGCTGCCGCCGCCGTGTTGCATCGAAATAAACTGTCCCCCGGGATCGGGAGAAACGCGGACGAGACCGCCCGGCATCACGCTGTATCCGCCGCCGGCTTTGGCGACCAGAAACACGCGCAGGGCAAAAGGGCAGGGGACCAGCGCGCCGTCCAGCGACGGAGCAGTCGAGAGATCGACCCGCTCCTGGGCCACAAACAAGTCCGGGTCAAATTCGATTCGTCGTTTGAGTTCATCCGGGCTGAGATTGACTTGTCCGCCGGCGGCAAATGCCGGTATGACCGCGAGCGTTTCCAGGTGTTCCAAAACATATTTGCGCGCCGATTCCTGTCCGCACCACCACGTGGCTACCGACGGCAATTTCAGTTCCTCGCCGAGAATGTGCCCGCATAGTCCCGGCAGAAACGGCATGAACGCGGGACTTTGCACAAGACCGCTGCCGGGCGCGTTGGCCACGGCCGCATTTCCGGCCCGAATCGCTTCAATCAATCCCGGCACGCCCAGCATCGAATCATTCCGCAATTCAAGCGGGTCGCAAAAATTATCGTCCACGCGCCGCAGGATGACGTCCACGCGCTCAAGGCCGTTAAGCGTTTTGAGATAGACGATGTCATCGCGCACGGTCAGGTCCTGGCCTTCCACGAGCATGTAGCCGAGGTAACGCGCAAGATACGCCTGTTCGAAATAGGTTTCGTTGTGCGGACCGGGCGTCAGCATGACCACGCGCGAACTGTGGCGATGCGGGGCGATGTATTCGAGCGAGTCCTGAACGTCGCGAAAAAAGCCGGCGATGCGCTGGACATTGTTTTCCCGGAACGGTTCGGGAAAAATGCGCGAGGTCACCAGGCGGTTTGCCAGGGCGTAACCCGCGCCGGTGGGGATTTGCGTGCGGTCGGAAAGGACCCACCAGCGTCCGTCCGGCGAACGGGCAAGGTCCGCCGCATAGAAATGCAGATAGATTTCTTTGGGAGCGCGGACGCCGTGGCAGGGGCGCAAAAAATCCGGCTGCGCAAAGACCATCGCCGGGGCCAGCCAGCGCGAGCGAATCAATTCCTGTTGCGTGTAGCAGTCAGCGAGAATCGTATTGAGCAGGGTCGCTCGCTGGATAAGCCCGGCTTCGAGCGCGCGCCATTCATCCGGTTCGAGGACAAGCGGGATGGGGTCCATTTGCCACGGCCGTTCCATGCCGCGCGGATCGCCATAGACATTGTAATAAATTCCCTGTTCGTGAATCAGTTGCGCGCACGTTTCCCGGCGGCGTTTGAGTTCGGCTTGCCCAAGATGCTCCAGCGTCTGAAAAAATTTTGCATAGTGCGGCCGAATTCGCCCCTCAGCAGACATCAATTCATCAAAAGCCGATTTGTTGGCGCGATATTTCTCCAGCAGCGCGGGATCTTTTTGCGGCTCAGTGGAAGTCTCTTGCATCACACATTTCGCAAATCGAGCGTGAACGGAAATTCCGGATTCAATTTTACCGGCCGCGCCGAAATTTTTCCGGCCGTATGGCCGTGGCGGAAGAACCGGGACAACCGCCGGGACTCGGCTTCGTAACTGTTAACGGGGAATGTGTCGTAGTTGCGTCCGCCCGGGTGGGCGACGTGGTAGGCGCAGCCGCCGATGCTTCGGTTGTTCCACGTGTCCACCACGTCAAACACCAGTGGTGTATGCACTCCGATGGTTGGGTGCAAACATTCCGGTGGCTGCCACGCGCGGTAGCGAACGCCGGCCACAAATTCGCCGTTTGTGCCCGTTGGATGTAATGGCAGGCGGTGGCCACCCACCGTTACCGCAAACCGGTTGCCGATAAATCCGCGCGCCTTGACCTGCAAACGTTCGAGCGAACTATCCACGTAACGCACCGTGCTGCCCCCGGCGGGTTCCTCGCCCAGGACGTGCCAGGGTTCAAGCGCGGCGCGAAGCTCGATCTGCAAATCGCGCTGTTTTAAATCGCCAATGAATGGATAACGAAATTCGAAGTGTGGCGCGAACCAATCAAATTCAAACGGATAACCCGCCTCGCGCAAATCCCGAATCACGTCGCGAAAATCCGTTTCGCAAAAATGCGGCAGCATCCAGCGGTCATGAATGTCCGTGCCCCAGCGCACCAGGTCGTTTTTATAAGGCTCGGCCCAAAACTTCGAGACCAGGCCGCGCAGGAGCAGGTGCTGTGCGAGGCTCATGCGCGAATGCGGCGGCATTTCAAATGCGCGCATTTCCACAAGGCCGAGCCGTCCGCTCGCGCTTTCCGGCGCATAGAGTTTATCGATGGAAAATTCCGCGCGATGCGTGTTGCCGCTCGAATCAATGAGCAGGTTGCGGAACAAACGGTCGGACAACCACGGCGGAGTATATCCGAGCGTCGCCAAATTGCGGTCGAGTTCCTTGAACGCCACTTCAAGTTCGTAAAGTGAATCGTTCCGGGCCTCGTCAATGCGCGGCGCCTGGGACGTCGGGCCGATGAACATAGTGCTGAACAGAAAACTCAGCGACGGATGGTTTTGCCAATAGGCAACGAGCGAGCGCAATAAATCGGGCCGGCGCAAAATCGGCGAGTCCTGGGTGGTCTCGCCGCCGATGATGATATGGTTGCCGCCGCCGGTGCCGGTGTGGCGGCCATCAAGCATGAATTTTTCCGTGCCGAGCCGCGCCTGCCGCGCTTCCTCGTAAAGTATCGTGGTGCGCTCGACGAGTTCATCCCAGCTTTTACTCGGGTGCAAATTGACCTCGATGACGCCGGGGTCGGGAGTGACCGCAAGCTTGTTCAGGCGCGGATCGCGCGGCGGCGTTTCGCCTTCGATAATGACCGGCGTTCCCATTTCTGTGACCGCTGCTTCAATGCCCGCGATCAAATCCAAATAATCCTCCGTGGTTGCAACCGGCGGCATGAATAGGTGCAAACGTCCGTCGCGCGGTTCCACACACAATGCCGTGCGGATGGTCCATGGCGCGGATTCTCCCTGGACAGGCCGCCGGTTCGGGTCGAAATCCGGCGGCAACGGCGGCAATTGGGGCGGTGGTTCGGGAGGTTCGCCTGGAAGCTGCGCGCGCTGGCCCGGGCCGTAGCCGGCGGGCACGGGTTCACCGCGACCCCGAAGGAATCGTTGTCCCGTTGCTTCCGGGCTGCGGGCCTGGTACGGAAATTTCCTCGGCAATTCAGACAATTTGGCAGCGGACGGGTCCTGCGGCCAGAGCCAGGGATAATCGCGTTCTGACACCCAGGGAATCGAATCCAGCGGCAGGCGCAGTCCCATGGGCGAATCGCCCGGAATCAGCCACAGCGTATCGTCATCACGCAAGAACCATTTGCCAGACATCCAGCCCAATTGATTGCCGTACGACGCGCGTTTGAGCGGCAACGCGTACCCGACGACTTCGCCGAGTCCCTTTTGAAAAATTTTGGCGATGCGCTCGCGTTCCAGTTTGTCTTTCAGGTTCGACTTTTCGGGCGTGACATTGGCCGGCAGGCGGCGTTCCTTCCATGTGTAATAGAACGCGTCTTCATACGCGGGCACCATATATTTCGGATCGGCGCCCACGACTTTCGAAATTCGCGCCAGCAATTCCTTCGCGTCCTTTGCGCTGTGGCCGTAATCCTTCGATTCATCGGCGATGAGCGAATCATCTTTCCAAATGGGGACGCCGTCTTTGCGCCAGTAACACGCCAGCGCCCAGCGCGGGAGTTGTTCGCCGGGATACCATTTGCCCTGGCCGTAATGCAGCAGCGAGCCGGGCGCAAAGCGTTTGCGCAATCGCTTGATGAGTTCGCCGGACAGGACTCTTTTCTTCTGCGAAACGGCGGTGAAATTCCATTCCGGGCCGTCGGGATCGTCAATGGAGATAAAGGTGGGCTCGCCGCCCATGGTCAGGCGCGCGTCGGCCCGTTGCAGGTCGGCATCGATGGCATGGCCAAGCGATTCGATGCGTTTCCATTGCTCGTCGGAGTAGGGCAGGGTCACGCGCGGCGATTCGTGGACGCGCGTGACCTTCATATCAAAGCTGAATTCGCTCTCGCACTCATCCACGGCTCCGGTGATGGGCGCCGCGCTTTGCGGATCGGGCGTGCAAGCCAGTGGAATGTGGCCTTCGCCGGCAAGCAATCCGGACGTCGGGTCCAGCCCAATCCAGCCTGCGCCGGGCAGATAAACCTCGCACCACGCATGCAGGTCGGTGAAATCCTTTTCCGCGCCGCTGGGACCATCGAGCGCTTTCACGTCCGCCTTAAGTTGAATCAAATAACCGCTGACGAACCGCGCCGCCAGCCCGCAATGACGGAATAACTGGCAGAGCAGCCATGCCGAGTCACGGCATGAGCCGCTCATCTTCGTCAATGTTTCCTCCGGCGTTTGGACGCCCGGTTCAAGCCGAATCAAATACTGGATGTCCTTCCAGAGCCGCTGGTTGACGGCCACCAAAAAATCGATTGTGCGCGGAGACGGGAAGTCCTTCGATTTCTTCGACCGCGCGCCCTTCCTGCTTTTGGAGGCGCGCAAGGTTGTTTCGCCGAGCAAATCCGAACGGATAGCTTTGAGATATTTGGTAAATTTGGGCGTGAGCCAGCATTTGACTTGAAACGGCTCCAGTTCATGGTCCAGGACGCCGTCGTACTCGAAGGGAAATTTTTCCGCCTCAGGTTCGAGGAAAAAATCAAACGGATTGAACACTGCCATTTCCGCCACCAGGTCCACGGCCACGCAGAATTCCTTCGTTTGCTCCGGAAAGACGAGGCGGGCGAGGTAATTGGACTGCGGGTCCTGCTGCCAATTGATGAAATGCTTTTTGGGGTCAATCCGCAGCGAATAGCTCAGGATGCGCGTGCGCGAATGCGGCGCCGGACGCAGGCGCACGATTTGCGGTCCCAGGCCCACGAGGCGATCATACTTGTAATGCGTCCTGTGATGCAGCGCAACGTGGATGGCCATGGCGGTGGTTCGTTACAAGTACGGTTCAATTGGCTCGACACCGGTCATGCCCTGCAAATGTTGCAGGTAGGAGGGTGACGAGACTTCGTCGAGGGTCTGGCGCGCGCGTTTAAGACGGTCAGCGATGTTGAGCCGGGCGGCCTCTTCAGCGTGGCTCACCCGCTTCAAAAATTTGTCCAAATATTCCACGTGCCGCTGCCACAGGTTCCGGTCCACCTTCTGCTTGGCCGCCAGCCGCGCCGCGTACCAGTCGGACGTCAGCAGATATTCGCGCGTGAACAATTTTCGGAACTCGGGGCTTTCCAGGGTTTTGCCTTCCCACTGGTCGTGCAGCATGATATGCAGCAATGCCTTCAGCGGCGGGCAGGCGTTTTTGATGCTGCCGTCGTCGAAATACATTTTCGCGACCCGCTTTTGGGTCTCGACGATGTTCGCGATGCCGTCGGCAAAAATCGCGCGGTCCTGCAATTCGGGCTGCAACATCTCCGGCGTGAACACGGCGTGCGGATGATTGAAGACACGGCCAAAAAACGCATGGACAAACCGGATGTTGATGCGCCAGCCCAGCCGTGACAGCAGGACCTTCTTTCCGTCGTACTCGAAGTCCGCAAGTTTATCGAGGTAATGATTATCAATGAGGAACTTCGGGTCGCGTTCGTCGGGTTCCATCCGGCAAAATACTTCGGGCACGATCAAACTAATATCGTGGTCCACGCGGCATTTGGGCCCGACGTAACCGGCCGCGGTCACAAATCCGCTGTGCCCCGATAACAGCGATGAAACGAGCGCGCTGTTCAAATCCAGGATGGGCGGCAGAGCGTTGAACGGTCCTTTGGTAAGCGCGCCTTCCGATCCGGCCCCCGTTGTCGAGGGTGATTTGCCGGTCATGCTGCAAATGTATTCCATGAACAGCTCCGGCAGTTCCATGTAGTGAATCGGGTTGTAACACGCCAGCGAGCGGATTCCCTGCTCGGGCGGATTGTTGCGGCGGCCCGGCAGGATGACGTCCACCGGCGTCCGCACCGGCTGGCCGAGAGGTGTTCGGCGGCGCATCCGCGTGGACATCTCCGCGAGATAACTTTCGCGGGGGTTCACCAGGTCCGGCCGTTTTTGGAGATAACGCGGGTTTTTGCTTGGTTTGCCGCCAACGATGCGGGGATGGGCCGTGGAGACGAAATAATCGGGGGAACCATTTTTCGCTGTTTCCCGGATCATTCGCTGCATTGGGTCGGTGAATTCGTTGAAGCTGATGGCGTCCTCGATGAGTTCCTTCGCGAACTTTTGCGGCAGCGGTTCGTAATTGGAAAAGAAATTGTCGTGCTGCGCAAAATCAGATTCAGCCTGCTTGTCATAGCCGCGATGAATCGCGTCGTCGGGACGCTGAAACAGTTTCGACTCGCAGTTTTTAACGAACTTGACTGACGATTCCGGCGAAACCGGCATAAGCGTGGACGCCGTGATGTCGTCTTCCATTTGGAGTTTGATGGAGGGATGAAAATCCTTCCGCAAACCGAATGTGCGCCACAGTCCGTCGGAATCAAAACCCACACGCAAGTAAGTCGTGACAATTTTACGATTATCAATTTTGAGTTCGTTGCCCGGGACACCATTGATGATGTCGACGCTAAAGTGTTCCCGCCAGTTGGCGCCCCATTCGGGCTTGTAATAGCGTTTCACCACGAAGACGAGTTCCTTGATGTATTGGGGAATCGTTTCGAGCCACTCATTGTATGCGGGCTTGTATTCGCGTGTGTCCAGCGTGAGCAATTTGATGACCGATCCGAGCGAACGCTCCGGGGAAAGGATGGGACGCGACTCACTTTGTTCCCGGTGAATAAAGCGGTCTTTGTAATTCCAGTTGATGAGCGCGGTCACGCGGTCAAAGTCCGCCTTGAAATCGGCCACAAATACCGGGCCGGTCAAAATCGCGTCGGTGATGGGTTTTGAAATTTCCGATTTTCCTCCGCCGGAAACGGTGCAGGGTTTATGGCAGAGCGTGCCCTCGGCGACGAAGCCGACGAGACGCCAGAGACGGTTTGCGCCCGGCGGTTTTTCCATCCGCACTTTGTAGCCGGAAGGCCGAACGTAGGTTTTGTCCGGCTGCAATTTGATTTCGCCGCCATCCCACAAAACCTTTTGTTTATGCAAATCGAAGTGCGAGGTTTCCGGAACATAGATGATTTCCGGATACTTTTTATCAATCGCGTAGCCCTCGGGTTTGATATCCATTAATTCTCCGTAAAGCGAAGTCATTTCGGTAAAGGAATGTCCCATGCGCATGACGTGAGCGTCGCCGCTGAATTCCTCGCCCAGATCATAGCTGCGAAAGACCAGCGCTCCGCCGGCGTGTTCCTCCTCGCAATTGCCCATCAGGTTGGCGGCGTAGCTGATTTGGGTCTTCACTTCCTTTTTGCAGTAGCCGTAATAGTTGTCGGCGATGATGGTGACGATGACGCCGCTCTCATCCCGGCATGTCAGCTTGAAGGCGCCGCCGTTGTTATAGAGTTCGCTCTCGTCCCGCCAGCACATCCCGTCGCGGCGCTGGCGTTCGCTCGCCTGATCCCAATGCGGCAGGCCCACGGATTTCTTGGTCACGTAAATCAAATGTGGCGCGACAACCACGCAGCCGGTGTGCCCGGTCCAATGTTCCGAATCCAGCGCCGCGTCGTTTTCCGGCAGCAGCGGGTCGCCGCCGTTGCCGAAGATCTTTTCAATGAAGTCCAAATTGCTCACCAGGTTGCCCGGGGCGAAAAACCGAACTTCCATCCTTTTCTCAGGCGTGAAACCGGGCACTTCGGGGCACACGATGGGCCGAATCAACAGGGAGATGAAACATTCAGCCGGATGCTTTTGCGTGGCCGTAAACGGAAGGCGCACCACGTCGCGCGGCGGGTCAAATGCAAGCGCGAGCATCTTTCCGAACACCTTTTTCGGGACGGCGGATTTGTCGTCAGGAATCGGCAGACCGCCCTCGGCCACGTGAAAAATGCCCTGGGTCGTGCGCCGGTCGCTTTTGGGATTGTGGAGCACGCCATTGGCGGCGCGATAGGAATTGATGATTTCCGAGCTGAACTGGTCGCGGTCAACGGGCAGCGACAAGACGCGCGCCATGCCCGGACGATCCAGCGCGAGCGTGCGCAACGGCAATTTGGCGACCGGCGAATCCTGCAAATAATCAAAGAGAAAGGTTTGGATGCGCTGGTCCACCGGGCAAAGGTGGTTTGCGAGCAACCGCTCTTTTTCGCGATATTGCCCGACGAGCGCTGAAAAGATGTCGTTAAAACCGGCTGCGTCCGCCGTTTCCACCGGCGGGAAACCCAAAAGGGAAAGCTTGACGTTGATGTAAGGAATTAAATTGGCTGTGGAACTCATTCGTATGTTGGCTCAGGTGCAAATTGTTGCTGTTGTTCTTCCTGTTGTACCATAATTTCTTCCTCCAGATTATTAAATTTTTGAAAAATGTAAGCGTCAAACATTGCAATTCCGATATTATTTAGTTTGGTCTGCAATTGGTCGAGGTATCCGTGCAGTCCGAATTCGAAAATCTCGTCCACAGTGCTGAATTGCAGTTCGGCGACGAGCCTGCCTGCGAGCTTTTCGGCGCTGTTGCAAAAACGGCCCTCGGCCACCCCGGAAATCCGCCGGAGCGCATAGTTCAATTCGGCCACGCAAAATCGGACCGACCGCGGAAAATCCACGTTAAACATGAGGAATTCAGCCACCAGCTTGGGATTCACTTCCGCCCCGTATGTGGATTTATAAGCGTCCCACGCGCTGCACGAGCGCAAAATGGCCGACCATTCGAGCGCATCATTTTCCACCGTATTGCCGCCGTTGCGCGCCGGCGCGCCTTCCGGAGGGGGTTGATAGCGCACGTCCAGAATGCGCGAGGTCTTGTCGGCGCGCTCGATGAATTCCCCCACTTTCGAAAACCACCAGCCTTCATTATGGATGAGCGTCGCATAACTCAATCCGTTGAGAAGCAGCGAACTGTTTTTGATCTGCTGGAAAAATTCGCTGGGGCTCTCATTCCAGACTTTCCGCGCCTGCGGCGTCTTGACGAACCAATACAGCCGGTTCAATTCCTCCCAGAATTCAATCGTGATTTGGTCGCGCACCATTCGCGCGTTTTCGCGCGCCTGGCAGATCGAGGAGACAATCGAATTCGGATTTTCCATCTGAAAAACCAAAAATTCCGTCACCGCGTTTCCCGTCGCTTTCCTGTGAAGTTGAAAAAATTGCGTTTCGTCGCCGGTAGTTTGGACGATGGGCAGCCAATATAGCGCCAGGCGTTCCTCGTTCAGGTTCCGGAAATCCAGCAGCAACTGCAAATTGACGTCCACAATGCGCGCAATGTTTTCCGCGCGCTCGATGTAGCGCCACATCCAGTATAGCGAATTTGCAACGCGGCTTAACATACAGGGCTACCGGTCTCCATACAGGACCCATGTGTCCTTGCTGCCGCCGCCCTGCGATGAATTGACCACCAGCGAGCCTTTGCGCAACGCAACCCGGGTCAGGCCACCGGGGGCAACCACAATTTTCTCGCCGTAAATAATGTAAGGCCGCAAATCGACGTGCCGCCCTTCGAAATAATTCTCTCCATCCACGCGCGTCGGATGCCGCGACAGGGAAATCATGGGTTGCGCGATGAAATTGCGCGGGTCGGCCTGGACTTTTTTGCTGAATTCCTCGATTTGGGATTTTGTGGCCTTGGGACCCATCAGCATGCCGTAGCCTCCGGATTCATTTGCCGCCTTGACGACAAGTTTGCTGAGGTTTTCCAGGACGTATTTTTTGTCCGCTTCTTCGCTGGCCAGGTAGGTCGGGACATTTGGAATAATCGGGTCCTGGTCCAGATAGTATTTAATCATGCGCGGCACGAAATAATACATGACCTTGTCATCGGCGATGCCCGTGCCGATGGAATTGGCCAGTGAGACGTTTCCGGCCCGATAGGCCTGCACAATTCCCGGGACGCCCAGCATTGAATCGCGGCGAAACACCGTCGGATCCAAAAAGTCGTCATCGATGCGCCGGTAAATTACGTGCACGGGCTGAAGTCCCTTGGTCGTGCGCATGAAGACCCGCGCGTCGCGCACCAGGAGATCGCGGCCTTCGACGATTTCAATGCCCATTTGCCGCGCAAGATACGTATGCTCGAAATAGGCCGAATTGTAGCAACCCGGCGTGAGCAGGACCACCGTTGGGTTCGCTGCGCTCGATGGCGCGACGTAGTGGAGCATCTTGAGCAATTCCTGGGGATAATGTTCCACCGGCCGCACGCCCGACCGCTCGAACATGACGGGAAACGTCCGTTTCATGGACCGCCGGTTTTCGAGCACATAACTAACGCCGCTGGGACACCGCCCGTTGTCCTCCAGCACCAGGTAATTTCCTTTGTCGTCCCGTATCAAATCCGTCCCGCAAACGTGAATGTAAATGTCCTTTGGGACGTTGAAATTTACGAATTCGCGCCGGAAATGTTTTCCGGAAAGGACATAAAAGGGCGGAATAATCCCGTCTTTAAGGATTTTTTGTTCGTGATAAATGTCGTGAAGGAACAGGTTCAGGGCCGTGATGCGTTGCACGAGGCCGCGTTCGAGCATTTCCCATTCGCTCGATGGAATGATTCGCGGCAACAGATCAAAGGGAAAAATTTTCTCGGCGCCCGCGGAGTCCCCGTAAACATTGAACGTGATGCCCTGGCGCAGAAAGGCGATATCCACCGACTGGCGTTTGTTCTCAAACTCCTTTTTGGTCATCATTTGGAACAATTCCCGGAACTGCTGGTAGTGCGGCCGGATACGCCCGTGCTCATCCACCATTTCATCAAAGAAACCGTCATGCCCGTAGTATTCGAGCAACCGTTTCACCGGTTGCGATTTAGTCTTGGTGGACATTTTGAGACAATCAGTTCGAGCCATTCCAACAACGCAAACATTTCACCACCGTGAAAATTCGCGCAAATTGCGTGGATTTTCACAGCATCCAGGCGGTTTCCATTGTCAGGTGATTGGGCTTACGTCATTTCACTGATCTTTTAGCAATCACCTTGCCAGTGACGGCTATTTTATCAGGTGGGGCGAAAAAAGTCCATTGGGAAGGGTGGGTGGTCTCGTTTGGTGTCCACCCTTCAGGGTGTTCCGGGTTTGCCGCCCAGTCTCCAAGCTCTGGAGCACGCTAAAGCGTGTACACCAAACCAATTCAGCCAATTCAGCCATTGGCAATGCGTGCTGCGTATTACGTGGTGCGTCAAGTATTGCCCAGCGAGGTTCGGCGATACCTGCAATTAATGGTTAATTCACACCACCCAGGCATCGCATCGCGATCCCGAAACATACTTGACGCAACACGCACCGCGTAATACGGGCCTTCCTCACACTCTCCACTTAAGCGTCCGGGTCTGCCCATTCAGCGGGTGTTTCACATCGACGCACCGGAGTTCAATCTGCATTCGGTCATCTGCGACCATGGCGCGCACCCAGCCGCTGGGCTTGCCTTTTTCAAACACATAAGCGGTTGGCGGCAGATTAATGAGATGAATGCCACTGTCGTGCTCGTGCACGTGCCAGTCGTGCGTGTGGCCGTAGATGACCGCTTTGACCTGCTTCCGCGGTCGAATCACCTTAAACAGCGCCTCCGTATCCCTTAACCCGTCTACTTTTCCCAGAAGACCGGGATTGTGATGCACCATTACCACTGCGGGTTTGGAATTATTGGCGTCCAGTGTCTCCGCCAGCCAATCTAATTGTTCGGCGCCGACCAGGCCCGGTGTGTAGTGCGTCCGTTCCAGCGAATCGAGCATAATCCAGTTGACGCGCGGCGTGGGCAGAAATACCGCCTGCCGGTCTGCGAGCGGGCGCTTCGCAGTTCGTTCCGCGGCCAACGCATCCCAAAAACGCTCGCGGTTGTCGTGATTGCCCAGAGTCAGATGGACCGTCATTCCATCTTCCCGCAAAGGCGTCAGCAGGCTTGAAAAATTTCCATAATCACTGATCTCTCCGTATTCGTAAGCGCAATCACCCGTTACGAATACACCGGCGGGAATTTTTGGCTGGTCCGTCAAGTCATGCGTCACGATTTCAAGGTGATCCGACATATTACAGCCGAACGCGGTCCGATAGCGGTCCGCCGCGATGTGTGTGTCCGAGAGGAAAGCCCAGAAATCCGCATCCATTTCCCTGGTGTTCGCCGCCAAAAGACGCGGTGAGAGCGCCAAACCCGCCACTGCTGTGAGGGTCCGCCCAATAAACTGTCGCCTGGTTAACGGAGGAAGACGAATCGGCACACTATTTTATTACAATATAACTGGTTTAATTACAAGACGATTCCCGACGGCAGGAAGTTTCAGGAACGGTCCCTGCTACGCACGGTCCTGGAGTGCGGGTTGCGTCAAGTATGATTCGGCAATATTTCGGTAACGATGGCGTGGTGGAACACGGCGCGCTGCGCCGTGTAGCGCCGCGTGCAGCGGCGCAACGAGCGTGGCCGGACGTTGTTCCGTGTACGTTCCGCCCGCTCTGCGCGGACGGCGGTGGGAGCGCCACTTGCCAGGAGCGCCGTCCTCCACCAATGCGGCAGCGGTAAATATTGCATGCGCGCGACAATTTTTGTTTGAAGCGCGCCGAAAAAATCATACAAATTTAAACTGAAAGCGAAACCATTCGAGCAACGTGAAATTGACCGACCTGCGGGGCATCCTGCAATACATACCCCAATTCCGAGAGAAAACGTTTATTCTCGCCATCGACGGCGCGATCGTGACGGACGAAAACTTCGCGACGCTGTTACTGGATATCGCCGTGCTCCGGTCCCTGAACATACGCGTGGCCCTGGTCCATGGCGCGTCCGCCCAAATCCGGGAGCTTGGCGAAGCCCAGAAGGTCGCTCCATCCAATCTGGACGGCGCCGGAGTGACGGATGATGCGACGCTCAAGCTGGCGCTTACCGCCGCAAACCGGCTCACCCACGAGATTCTTGAAGGCCTTTCAACCAGCGACCTTCGCGGCGCCAGCACCAACGTCGTCATCGCCCATCCCATGGGAATCATTCAAGGCGTGGACCATCAATTTACCGGCAAGGTGGAACGCGTGGACACCGAACTGCTGCAAAGCCTCCTTGCCCAGGGAGTTGTTCCAGTCATCCCGCCGCTGGGATTTGACGGCGATGGCCGGACCTATCGCCTGAATTCAGATCACGTGGCCGTGGCCGTGGCCGAGGCGCTCAAGGCGGTGAAGCTGATTTTTATCACCGCCCAGGACGGCATCATGGTTCAGGGCCGGCTCATCCGGCAAATTCCAGTGACCGATCTGGAATCCATTCTGGCGCTTCAAAAAAACGATATTGCGCCCGAACAAATTTCCAAAGCGGTGCACGCCGTGAACGCCTGCAAGGCGGGGATTCCGCGCGTCCATGTCATCAACGGCAAAGTGGACGAAGGATTGCTGGCCGAGGTTTTCTCCAACGAAGGCATCGGCACGCTCGTCTATGCCAATGATTATCAGCAAATTCGGCGCGCCATAAAGAAAGACATTCGCGCGATACAATCGCTCACCAGAAAAGCGGTGGAATCCGACGAACTCATCAAACGCACCCGCGCGATGATCGAGAAGAACCTGGGCGATTATTTTATTTTCGAAATTGATAAAAACCCGGTCGCATGCGTGGCCCTCCATGTTTATCCGGAACAGAAAAAGGGCGAACTGGCGTGCCTCTACGTGAGTTCCCTGCACGAAAACCGGGGCATCGGCCGAAAACTCATTGCCTTTGTTGAAACGAAGGCGCGCGAAATGGGATTGAACGAACTCATCACGTTGTCCACCCAGGCGTTCACCTATTTTCAATCCAAGGGCGGTTTTTCCGAGGGCACGCCGGACGATCTGCCCCCCGGGCGCCGGGAAAAATACGATCAGAGCGGGCGGAATTCGAAGGTGTTGGTCAAAAAACTGAAATAGTCGTGCTGACTGTAATCACTCAGCGATGGCTTGAACATGGACATATTGAGAACTAATATGTATATGTAAATGCAAATGCTTCCCGCCATCATGGGCGCGGTTGTCAATGATGGAGCGGAGTGGGCTTTTCAGATACTGAGCCAGACAAACCGAAAACTTAAAATAATATGAGTTGGGATGTATTTGTTTCAAATTTTCCGCCGGAGGCAAAAACCGTCAACGACGTGCCGCACGACTTCATGGGAAAGCCGATTGGGACCCGGCACGAAATTATAGCAAAAATACGCGAAATCGTTCCCACCGCGATTTTCCCCGACAAATCATGGGGTCAAATTTCCGGCCCTGGCCTGGAAGTTGAAATAAGCCTGGGCGACGATGAATCCGTGACGGGCTTCGCGTTTCATGTCCGGGGGGCGGAAATATCGGCTGCCTGTGTCGCGGATATTTTGCGCCATTTGAACCTGCGCGCCGTGGATTCTGGAACTGGAGATTTCTTTGAGCTGAACCGCGCCGCCGAGGGGATGCAAAAGTGGAAAACCTATCGCGATCAGATCACCGCCCAGAAGGGCAAATAGTCGAACGGTCCAGGCGAGACAAAAGCCCGGCCACGGCAACTGCCACAGCGCCGTCGAATGTGTTGGGCTGGGGCAGGTCATTGGTGAATTTGGCTCTGGCGGTGGCCTGCTTTAATCTTGCTTACGCGTCAACCCGCCTGCCGGTGATGGCGCTTTTTATCGTGGGTTATGCCGGCTTTCTGGTTCAACTGACGAATCAGCCGACCGTGCGCCGGGCATTTTATTTCGGATTGGCGGCAGGATTTGGCTGCGCGGCAGGACAGGCGTTTTTCTTTTCGAAAATTTTCGGTGTGGCCGCGGTTGTCCTTTGGATTGTCTTCGGATTTTGGATTGGACTATTTACGGCCATTTCCTGCGGATGCATCCGGCGGTGGGGAAAACCCGCGGGCGCATGGCTGGTTCCAATCATTTGGACCGGGACTGAATATTTTCGCAGCGAGCTGTATTATCTGAGATTTTCCTGGCTTAATATTGGCTACGCCTTTTCGAATGTCCCCCATACCCCTTTTAATGAACTTGGCATGTACGGCGTGGGTTTTGTGGTCGTTTTTGTAATGTCCGCTATTTGTTTTCTTCCGTTTGGCCGAAATCTTTGGGTGGCCGGGCTCTGCATTGGCCTGGCGGCGCTGACGATTTTTGCGCAGCGTTTGTTGTTGCCGACCCGGGGAAAGGTGGACAGTTCTTTGACCATTGCCGGCGTTCAAATGGAAGTTCCGCCGGAAAAGGTCATTCCTGAGATATTGAACCAGGCGCTGGCGAAAAATCCCAAAGCGGGGATTTTTGTCATGAGCGAATATACTCTGGAGGAGGGAGGCATTCCGGATGCACTCAAAGATTGGTGCCGCAAGCATTCGCGCTTTCTGGTTTTTGGCGGAAAGGACGTCGTAACGAATGATGTTTATTATGACACGGCCTTCGTCATTGGCACAAACGGTGACATCGTTTTCAAGCAGGCAAAGTGCGTCCCCGTCCAATTTATGAAGGACGGATTGCCGGCGACGCGGCAGGAAATTTGGGATTCGCCCTGGGGAAAAATTGGGATCTGCATTTGTTACGATTTGAGCTATACGCGCGTGACGGACGCACTGGTGAGAGATGGCGCGCAGATGCTGATTGTTCCAAGCATGGATGTTGAAGAATGGGGCAGGCACGAGCATGAATTGCATTTCCGGGTCGCGCCAGTCCGGGCGGCGGAAAATGGCATTCCAATATTTCGGGTGGCCAGCTCGGGCATCTCGCAAGCCGTCTCGAGCCGGGGCACAATCATTGCCCGCACTTCCATTCCAGGCCGGGGCGACATTTTATCAGCCCAAATGCAACTTCCCGCGTACGGTTCAATTCCGATAGACAGAGTCATCGCGCCGTTTTGCGTTATTGTAACCGGCGCGATCACGGCGATGTTGTTATTTCTAAATTGGCAAGGCGGGCGTCCGAATCAAAAGGGTGTTGTTTCGCACATGTCACATAAAATGGTTTGAACAGAAACCGCAAAAGACCCTAGACTTGTCCTTTAATTGAGCAGCGGAGTGCGAATATGGTAAAAGCAGAAAGCGTTTTTTCAGACTTCATCGGTTCGTGCAGAAAACATGGAGTGCGTCCAACGCAATATCTTCTGATCGTCAGCGTTGCCAGCCAAACGGTTTCTCTGTTTGAAAATACATCGACCGCGGCGCACCTGGCCATCGATGCGCTGCGCCTGACGGCCAACGATTACAAATTGGTTAAGAAATATCCCTGTTCGACTTCGCGATTCGGTATTGGCCAAACGGAAGGTTCCAATCGCACGCCGCTGCGGCTGCATCGCATAGCGGAAAAAATCGGCGCCGGCGCGGCTGCTGGAACGGTCTATAAAGGCCGGCAGGCGGTTGGTCACGTTTCTCAGCCGGAGCTTGCCCGTTCAAAAATCACGACCCGCATCATGTGGCTGGATGGGTTGGAACCGGGCTTTAACCGGGGCGGGAACGTGGATTCGCACTCAAGATATATTTACATTCACGGCACCGCCGACCAGGCGAGCATCGGCAAACCTGACTCCTGCGGCTGCATCCATCTGGCTGACAATGATCTCGTGCCTCTGTTCGACTTGCTTCCGGGTGGCACGCTCGTTTGGATTTGTGAATGAAATCGTGGCGCGGGTTGCGTGCTGCGTCAAGTATCGCTGGATATCGTTATGCGATACTTGACCCAACATGTGCCACGTAATACGCAGAGCCAGGGCTGAGGTCTGATGCCATTCCGCTTCAACGTTCCAAAGTGATTGACTTTGTGAAATTTTTCACTAAGTTGGTTTTGTGCTTCTAAGGCTGAGCAAAGTTTGTGTTGTGTTTGCGCTTGTCGCCACCATCAGCGCGCATTGGGCGCTGTTACAAACTGTCGCGTGGACGACTATGCTCGCCAACAACCTCCAGTCGCGTTCGTTGCATGATGCAGTGGCAATGACATTTGACGGTCAGCATCCCTGTCCCTTATGCAAAGCCATTGCGGCGGCCAAAAAATCGGAGCAAAGAAATCAAATCGGCTTTGATAAACAAAAACTGGAATTTCCGCCAATCCAGGGAAGCCTCGTTTTGACCGCTCCGCCGCCCGTTGTGATTCCATCACCAAATACTTTTTCTGTATCTGTTCCGCAAAAGCCGCTCACACCACCTCCACGCGGCCTCTTCGTTTAACTCAAATCCGTTTGGCAGGACAGCTTGCGCTGTTCTGCCTTGTTTTCCCGTTCGTTTAACCTTTGAGATTCCGCTCGAGCGGCGTCTCGCACTTGATTTGAAAAATGAAGAATTATAGAAAGAAATTTGCAGTTTTAAAAAATGGCAGCAGTTGGCTGGCTGCCTCCGGCGCGGTCGTAACAGCCGTTGGCATGATTCCAAACAGCGCTTCGGCGCATGGATTTGAAGGCGATTATTTTTTCCCGCCGACGATAACCATCGATGATCCGTTTGCAGTGGACGAATTTCCATTTCCGACGGTTTCGTGGTTCAAGTCCGCGGGGGTATCCACGACGGACATTGGCTTCGAGTTTGACAAAGAAATCTTCCCGAAATTTGCCCTGAGCTTCGCCGGAGATTATTTGTTCCAGAAACCGGACGGTGAACCGGCCGTGTCGGGCTGGGATGACTTCGTCACAGGCGCGAAGTATCAGCTTTGGGAAAATCCTGAGCATCAGGCCATTGTCTCAGCTGGAGCGCTGTGGAAGATCGGCGGCAGCGGCAGCAGCGTCGTCGGCGCGGATTCAGCCAATGTATTCACGCCGACTGTATACTACGGCAAGGCGTTTGGCGATTTGCCGGACGCGTTGAACTATGTGAAACCACTCGCGATTACCGGCACGATGGGCGTTGACCTGCCCACCAGCGCGGAGCCTAACAATATCGAATGGGGCTTTGCAGTTCAGTACAGCCTGCTTTACTTGCAGGAACAGGTCAAAGACATCGGATTGCCGGCGCCGTTTAAAACTATGATTCCGCTCGTGGAATTTTCGATGACGTCCCCTTTTAATCGCGGTGGCGGCCAAACCACTGGAACCATCAACCCGGGCATCCTTTACGAAAACCCTTACTATCAAATTGGCGCGGAGGCGATGATTCCGGTGAACAGCGCGACCGGCCCGCATGTAGGTTTCATCTTCCAATTTGAATTGTTCATAGACGACGTCTTTCCCAAAGTCTTCGGTCACCCGGTCTTTTTTGGCGGCCGTTCTGCCAATGCTGGAGCGCCATAACATGAAACAATGCTTGAGGACATAATATGAAAACCATTACAAAAATTATTCGAACCGTTTCGTTTTACCCGGCGGTAATCCTGTTTTTTGCCGCACAATCGCAGGCGTGGGCTCACGCCTTTTTGGACCATGCCGACCCGAAGGTTGGCAGCACGGTGACCACCCAACCCACGGAAATAAAACTCTGGTTCACGCAAAATCTTGAGCCGGCATTTAGTTCCTTTGTGGTGAAAGATGCTCGAGGCAAAGAGGTGGACAAGAAGGACGCGCATCTGGATGCCAGCAATAATTCACTGCTCATCGTCTCGGTGCCTCCACTGCCGAATGGAACCTACACGGTCACCTGGCACGTGACATCGGTGGATACGCACCGGACGCAAGGGCATTTCAAATTCACGGTCAAGGCCGGCGGCGGCATGGGAGGCATGGGAAATATGCAGGGCATGAACATGGGTGGCGCGGAAAGCACCAAGGGCCCGGCTTCCACGCTAAAATCCTATTCCGCCAGCGGCGTCGTGGAAAAGCTGACGCCGGACCGGCATACAGCAACGATCAATACTGACAAGATTCCCGATTATATGGAGGCAATGACGATGGATTATCCTGTTCCAAATACAAATGAACTCGATGGCATTTCTGCCGGGGACAAAATCAGTTTTACGCTCGTCGTGTCCAATGATACGGATTGGATTCAGGGCGTTCATCGCACGGGGCATTCCAACGCCGGCATGACCAACAGCATGCCGATGCAAATGAACATGTCGCATGGCGCGACGATGACTGAGCTGAACGACGGAGATCTTCTGCCGAATGGCGCGTTGACCTCTGAAGACGGCCGCGAGATCCATTTTTCGGATTTTCGCGGAGAGGCGCTGGCGTTTACGTTCTTTTATACGCGTTGCCCGTTGCCCAATTATTGTCCGCTGATGAATCGAAATTTTGCAGCCGCGCGCAAACTCATTGTTTCAAAGCCGGACGCGCCGACGAATTGGGAATTTCTTTCCATCTCGTTTGATCCCGACAGTGACACTCCGCAGACTTTGGCGGCCTACGGAGGTTATTATCGTGACGGCGACCCTCATCATTGGCTTTTTGCCTCGGCGCCCACCAATACGCTGGCGGTTCTGGCGCCGGCGCTGGATTTGATGGTCATTCGTGAAGGTGCTTCCATTTCGCACAATTTGCGGACGGTGGTGCTCGATCCGCAAGGCCGCATCTTCCGCCAATTTGACGGGAATCAATGGACCCCGAACCAACTGGCCAACGCGGTGACGCAAGCCGCGCGACTGTGACGTTTTGTGGGGAGTTTTAATGATTCTGGAATCATGCATAGGTGGCGGGGACGGCGCGTTGCGCCGTCCCCGCCCGCGCAGCAGAGCGGACGGAACATGCGTGGAACGAGGTTCGATTCCACTTGTTGCGCCGCTGCACGCGGCGCTACACGGCGCAGCGCGCCGTGTTCCACCACTGCGGTTCATGGGAGGACTATAAAAATGAATTGGCGTGTTAATTAAACCAGGGCACGCATGACCTTGTGGCTGATCATAACAAGAGCCGTTCACTTTAGCGCGTGCCTGCTTTTTTTTGGCATATTTGTGTTCGACCGTTTTACGGCATCTGCCTTTGCAGGCAGGCAAACGGAAATCGCTGAATACTGGAAAACCTGTCTTCGAGTCATCAGTTGGGTTTTGCTGCCCATCATTTTGGCATCAGGAGTCGCGTGGTTTGTGGTGGTGGCCATGACGATGAGCGGCCAACCCCTGCAGATTGATATTTTGAAAATCGTATGGACGCAGACGCAATTTGGAACTGTATCGAAAATTCGTCTCGTTTTTCTGCTCGCCGCCGCCGTGCTGTCCTGGTTTCTGAGGTCGCCGCCGGCGGTGCGGGAATTTGCAGCGTGGGTCCAAACAGTGGCCGCCGGCTGTCTGCTCGGAAGTCTTGCGTGGGCCGGCCACGGGCAGGAAACCTCGCGCTGGCATCTGCTGGCTGATGTGTTGCATCTGCTTGCCGCCGGAATTTGGCCCGCGGGTTTGGCGCCGTTATTTTTGCTTTTGCGGCGCGCGCGCAAAGTCTCGGGCCGGGAGGACTGGCAGTCCATGGCGATGGTCGTCAGCCGCTTTTCGGCAGTGAGTTTGGCCACAGTTTTGTTGTTGGCGCTCACGGGAACCGTAAATGCATGGTTTCTGGTCGGCTCCTTTTCCGACCTCGTCACAGACCCCTACGGCCGCTGGCTGTTGGCGAAAATCATTCTCTTTTGCATGGCGCTGGCCATTGCGTCAGTGAATTTGTTGCGGCTCAAGCCGCGTTTGCTGATTGAACATTCGCAGCCGGAAAAGGCGAAAGCAACCGTGGCGCAGCTGCAGACTAACGTTCAATTCGAACTGGCTCTGGGTTCCGGCATCATTGCGGTCGTCGCCGTTCTGGGGATTCTGCCTCCGGCGATTCATTAAAATGATTTAGTTCCACCTCCCGTGTTGATATATAATGAACGGTATGCCAAAGAAAACTGGCGCTAAGAAAACGAAACAACGCAATGAGGAACGGATATTTGCCATCGTGGCAGTGATCCTCTGCCTGATTTTGGGCGGCGCGTTTTGCACGCTACTTGTGGTGCTGAATTACCGCCAGCAACCCGAGGCCGCGACGGAAGATTTGCCGGATACCGCGCCTTCGCTGATCCAGCCGGACCGCCCGCGGCAGCTCGTGGATTTTTCGCTCACCAACAGCGCGGGCGGGGTCGTCACGCGCCGGGACTTCAGGGGGAAAATTCTGGTCGTGGACTTCCTGTTCACGAGTTGTTCGCTGACGTGCCCGGCGGTCAACGGGCAGATGGCACAGATTCAGCATCTGACGACCAATGACCCGGACATAAAACTGGTCTCCTTGACGGTGGACCCGCGCGACGACACGCCGTCCGTGCTGCAAAAATATGGCGCCGGTTTTGGAGCGGACACAAATCGCTGGTACTTTCTGACAGGGAACAAGTCAGTGCTGTACAATTTAATCGGAAGCAGTTTTCTGGCAAAGGACGCGGATGATCCGTTTGCGTACATGCCGGGAAATTTTGACCATACTGAACGGATTGCGATCGTGGATCCGCAGGGAAAACTGCGCGGATTTTTTGACGGTCTCAACCAGGAGACCGCGGGCGCCGTGGTCTCGGAAATCAACAAAATTCGAAATCCGGGTCTTTGATTCCGCGTTCTGGCAGGGACAGCGCGCCGCGCTGTCCGCGCCCGTAAAGCGGGCGAACTCTCGCGGTGGGACATCCGACGACTTCGGTTGCGCCGCTATTACGCGGCGCGGACGGCGCAGCGCGCCGTCCCCTACCATTCGCGAAAGAATCGAGTTGCAGTTTGAAGGTGAAAATGTATCCTGCTGGCGAAATGGGTTCACTCAAGAAACGCCGCAAGGCAAAGATTAACCGTCATAAACGCCGTAAGAAGCTGCGCATGCACCGTCACAAGAAGCGCACGTGGCAGGCCTGAGCGCGGGCCTTTAGTTGTTCAATTGCGCGGCCCGCCTTGACATTACGCCGGGGGACATCGAAGCTACCGAAGGCGCTACCGTGCCTCGGAAAGCCAAACGGTTCGATGGCAAGCCCGATGGGAGGGCGGCGGCCATGTTTCAAGTGTCGAGATGGAACTTCGTTTTGAAAAGCATTACACGCGGGAGGAAGCGCGCGCCCTGTTGCCGGAAATTCGCCGGTGGCTCGAGCGCCTGAACCGCCTGCGCAAGGACATCGAAAAACTCGAGCGGCGCTTAAGCCAAATGGCCGCGCAAACCACGGACATTGGCGGGGAAACCGTCAATGACTGGATTCGCGCGCTGGCCGACATGCAGGAAGTGCTTGTCGAGTTTCAACGGAGGCAAATCTTTATCAAAGATCTGGATCGCGGGCTGATTGACTTTCCAGCCATCATTGGGGGCCGCGAAGTTTTTTTGTGCTGGGAATCGGACGAAGACGACATCGAATTTTGGCACGACCTGGAATCGGGCTTCGCCGGGCGCGAGCGATTGTAAATCCATCTAATTCGCTCTTCCGGTATGCATCGCATTTCCCCGGAACAGAGGCCATGGGCTGCGCGCCGGCGGCGCGGCATTGGTTGGCGCGATGGCAATCAAGTGACCCAGATCGTCAAAGTAAACACAGCCATCTTTTGAAATCGTTGGCGATGTTGCGATGGAAGCATTAAATCCCACAATCCATGAAAGTGTTCCATCGGCCGTAATTGCCGCTATCGCGCGGGAGCGCGACGTAAAATAAATTTCCGAATCCGCTATTGCCGGCGCGCCTTCCACCCAATCTCCCAGGTCGTGTTGCCACAACTTCCGGCCCCCGGCGCTCACGGCGATGCCGTATTGATTTGCGCCCAGATACAAAGTCCCGCGGCTGTCGATCACGGGCGAAGAGGGCGAGGCGCCGCCGGTGAGCAGGCGCCAAAGCTCGCTGCCATCCGGCTTAAGCGCGTAAAGATTGCCATCCGTTGAAGTGAAATAAACGTTGCCATTTTTGCCAATTGCCGGGGAGGAGATAATCTGGCCGCCTGTGGGAAACGACCATTTCAATTTTCCGCCGGGCGTGAGCGCGTAGAATTTTGTGTCATGCGAACCAAAATAGATGGTTCCATCGGCTCCAATTGCCGGCGAAGAATCGATGATTCCGTCCGACTGAAACTTCCATTTCAGCGTGCCATTCGGGTTAAGCGCGTAAAATGTTTTGTCCCACGAGCCGAAATAGACAGTGCCGTCATTGCCAATGGCGGGAGAGGAATCGTTCCATCCGCCGGTTTGAAAGGTCCACTTCAGGCGGCCCTCGGGCGTGAGCGCGTAAAATTTGTGGTCGCGCGAACCAAAATAGATCGTGCCATCGCTCCCGATTGCCGGGGAAGACTCGATTTCGAGGCCGGTTTTGAATTGCCAATTGGTTTGGCCGGCCGGCGTCACAGCCAGGAGTGTCCCGTTGAATGTTGGCTGGTACAATGTGCCATCGGCGGCAATTGCCGGCGTGGCGTCACTATAAGTTCCTGGAAGGTGGACGCTCCAAAGATTGGTGAATTGGGCGCGGGAGCTTGCCGGCGCCAGGAAGCAAAATATCAGGAGAAAACCCGGGATCAGCCGTGTCAGTTTCATTCGGCGCGCTTTCAATCTTCGTTTTGAGATTCCAATGTATTCCCTTGCGCGGCGGAATTAAACTCGTAATTCAATACAGATAGACAATAAATCGCCGCCGTTTCAACGCGCAAAACCAGGTCTCCAAACGTCACGGGCTGCGCTCCCGCGTTTTCGATCGATTTCAGTTCGTCCGCCGTAAAATCTCCTTCCGGCCCGATCCACGCCGCTGCGTTTCGCGCCGGAGCGCCGTTTGCCTTTTCGAAATCCCGAAACACTTCGCGCGGATGCCGCCGATTTTTTTGCAATGAACCGACAATTTGCAAATCGAAACGCTCGCGGCGCGCCAGCACGTCGGCGATGGCCGCCGGCAGTTCAACCTCCGGAAGACGCGGCGCGCCGGATTGTTTCATCGCTTCAATCGCCGTTTGCCGCCAGTGTTCGCGTTTGTATTCGGCGCCTTCATCGTCCAGCCGCGTGACGACGCGTTCCGTCAACAGCGGAACGATCCGCCGGGCGCCCAGTTCAACCGATTTTTGGATGATGTTTTCTATTATCTTCCCCTTTGGGATGCCCACGAAGAGGGTGATGGAGCAGGGGAGTTCCGGGGCAAAATTCTTTTTCTTTACGCGCAGTGACAACGAATCGCGTGATGTGTTTTCGATCTGGCACTGAAATTCAGTTCCCGCGCCATCAAGCACAATGGCCGGGTTGCCCGTCTGCAGCCGCAAAACACGCAGCGCGTGACGTGCCTCCTGGCCGGTGAGCCGCAAGAGTCCTCCCCGGCAATCAGCCACAGGCAAATAGAAACGGTGCACCTTTTGAAGTGTAAATTCGAACTACCGGAAAAACTTTTTGGCTTTTTCGAAAAAGCTTTGGGCCATTGGAGCTTCCTGGCCGTTGCAAAGCGCGGCAAATTCCTGGAGCTTGGCCCTTTGTTCCGGGGTCAATCGCGTGGGAACTTCGACTTGTATGCGCGCGTGCAAATCGCCGTACCCGTAGCCCTGCAGATTTTTCATTCCTTTGCTTTTGACGCGAAACGTCGCGCCCGATTGCGTGCCGGCGGGTATTTTAATCACCGCCTTGCCTTCGAGCGTGGGGACCTCAACTTCCGAACCGAGCGCGGCCTGGACGAAACTAACGGGCACTTCGCAGTGCAAATCGTCGCCGTCGCGCTGAAAAATATCGTGGACGGCGACATGCAGTATGACATACAAATCTCCCTGCGGTCCGCCGCGAAAACCCGCTTCCCCGTTTCCACTGGAGCGCAGCCGTGTGCCGGAATCGACGCCCGGCGGGATTTTCAATTTAATTTTGGAAGAGCGTTCGCGGCGGCCTTCGCCGTGGCACGATTTGCACGGTTTTTCCAAAATCCGGCCGTGGCCTTTGCAGTGCGGACAGGTCTGCGCGATGCTGAAAATGCCGCGCGACATCATGACCTGCCCGCGGCCGCCGCACGTAGGGCACGTCCTGGCCGTGGACCCTTTTTCGGCGCCCGCGCCGCCGCACGTTTCACAGCGGTCGAGTTTGGACACGGAGATTTCCTTCTCGCAACCGGCGGCCGCCTCTTCGAGCGTGATTTCCAAATCGTAACGCAGGTCATCGCCGCGCTGGGGACCGGAACGGTCAGCGCCCCCGCCAAAGATGCTTTCAAAAATGCTGCTGCTTCCGCCGCCAAAGACTTCCTTGAAAATATCAAAGGGATCGTGGAAACCGCCGCCTGCGCCGCCAAACCCGCGGGATGCCCGCTGCCGGGCGTCAAATGCGGCGTGGCCGTATTGGTCATAAGCGGCCCGTTTTTGCGGGTCGCTCAACGCCTCGTAAGCCTCGCCCAGTTCCTTAAACCGTTCCTCGGCCGCATGATCGCCCGGATTTTTGTCCGGATGATATTTTACTGCGAGCTTGCGGTAGGCCTTCTTGATTTCGTCGGAGTCGGCGTCCCGGCTAATGCCTAGAATTTCGTAATAATCGCGTTTGGCCATCTGACTTAAAAGTTACAATAGCGGAAGCAAAATGAACGTTTCATTTTGCGCCTGCGGGCTTCCTGGCAACGACCACTGCCGCGGGGCGAAGCAATCGCTCGCGCAGTTTGTATCCTTTCCGGAGTTGCTGAACGACATTGCCTTCCGGGACATCCGCCGTGTCCTGCTGGGAAACGGCTTCATGCTGCGTGGGGTCAAAGACCTTGCCTGTGGCGTCAATTTCCTGAAGGCCGGCGTCCGTGAGAATGTTTTTGAGCTGGGACTGGACCATGGCAATTCCCGTACGCAACGACGACGATTTTTCGTCTTTGGCATTTTGGACGGCGGCCAGGGCCATGTCGAAACTGTCCATGACGGGCAGCAATTTTTGAAGCAGCTCCGCGTTCGCAAATTGAACAGCGTCGGTTTTCTCGCGCGTGGCGCGCTTCTTGAAATTGTCAAAATCGGCGGTCGTCCGCAGGAGCCGCTCCCAGTGTTCGTCGGCTTTGGCGGCGCGGGACTTCAATTCCTCAAGCTGTTCGGCGGTCAACGTTGCCGGTTCGATAATGGCCACTGGTTCGGCATTTTCCGCCGAATCAGGACTCCTCTGCGTTTCGGACTTCATATTCGTTTTGCCAAAATTGTCAGACGAACAAGTTAAATGATTTTTGTCGCGCCAGCAAATGAAACGTGCGAGGGTCGCGCGAAGGCCGCGAAGGATGGAGACACGAGGCTGGAAGCCGCCTCAACCGGCAGGCAGGATGCCTGCCCTACACATTTTTTGGTGTCGAAGACCAGCCGCAGCGCGTCGCAACGTTCGGGGCTGCTGCGGCTGGCGCCCCCTTGCCCCGCACACAGCCGCGCTCCGTGTGCCAATCGGTTCATGGTCCCAATGCATGCGAAAAGAGCTCCCGAAGGGCGAAGTTTAGTAAAAATCGTTACGCTATGGTTTTGCGGGCTAAAGTTGGCTAAACGAAATGCTAAAGTTGGATGTTTAGGGGGGTAAAATTATGCGCTTTTGGTGGGAAATCCGGAGATTCTGCTAAACGAATGAGAAGCGCCTTTTTTGGGAAAAAGCTCAATCTGATCGAGTCGAAATTTAGGGGGTAATTAAATTTCGAGTCTTCCAATCGCCTCATGGGGCCGCGACATTCGAACACGGACGAACACCGCGGCCGAATAATTCAACAATCCCGGTTTTAGCCCTGTGGGCTGTCTTTTTCGGGTTCGGGCGTTTGAGGTTTTGGTTCTTCCGCGGGTTGGGTCTTCAATTCGTCTGGCGCGGCGGTTGCGAGCCCCGTATCCACAGTGACGGGTGCGGGTGGCTTTTCCACGGGGATGCGGCGCAATTCATCAGCGGCGGGCAAATCTTCGAGGCCGCGAAGGCCAAAATATTCGAGAAACATGGGGGTGGTGCCGTAGGTTTGGGGACGGCCTATCGCCTCGGCGCGGCCAACGGATTCCACGAGGCCGCGTTCGGTGAGCGTCTGCATCACGCCATCCACGCTCACCCCGCGAATCTGCTCGATCTCGGCGCGGGTGATGGGCTGGCGATAGGCGACGATGGCCAGCGTCTCCAGGGCCGGCTGCGATAGCCGGGGCGGACGCGCTTTTACGCCCACCAGGGCGCGTACCCAGGGGCCAAATTCCGGTTGGGTAACGAATTGCCACGCGCCGGCCACGCAGACGAGCCGATAGCTGCGCGCGGCGGCCTCGTGATCGCGCGCAAGTTCTTCGAGGGCCGGCGTCAGGTCGGCCTCTTTGGTTTTTGCCAGGGACTTTACTGTGGCGTCGGCGTCTTCGGAATCGGCGGCGCTGGCAAGGACGTCGCGGAGTTCTTTGGCGTTTAATGGCTTTTGAGCGGAAAAAAGGAGGGATTCGAGGATGAATTTAAGTTCCATTTTTAAATTTACGATTTACGATTTACGAATTACGCGTCAGTTTTGCGTAGCGCAGGTTTCCAACCTGCTATATCGCCGATTTCTAAATCGGCAAATCACACGACGTCGTGCGACTCGCAGGTTTGGAAACCTGCGCTACGGTTCATGGCTCGTGCGCAAAAACGTTGTTCATTGTCCTGGTTGTGCGGTTGGGTTTAAGTCTTGAACAGCCTGGGGCTCTGCGGCGACGGGTTCATTGACCGGAGCAGCCGGCTCGATGTTTTGGGCGCGGCCGATTTCAATCTCGCCGAAATCTTCGGGCTGGACGCAGACAAGCTGTTTCAGGCGGATTAATTCGAGGAGGGCCAGGAATGTGCAGACGACTTCGGGACGGCTGGCGGCGCTTTCAAATAGTTCGGAAAATCGGATCGTTCCGCGATTGCCGATGGTTGTTATAATAAATTCGATTTTCTCGCTGACGCTCCATTTGTCCTCGAAAATTTCGCGGGCTGCCCCTTCGCGTTTTTCGAAGCGCCTGAGGACGGTGTTGACGGCGTTGAGCAGGTCGAAAATGGTGGCTTCGGGTTTCACAGGTTGCGCCGCGGGCTCTGCGAAATCCAGCCTTCCCGGCACGCGCGGAAAGGTGTGTTCCTGCCTGGATTCGAGGGTTTGGAGCTGGGCGGCGGCGTCTTTGAACTTTTTGTACTCGACGAGCTGGCGGATGAGTTCCCATCGGGGATCTTCGCCTTCTTCTTCGCCTTCCACCTGGGCCTGTTGTTCAACGGGCAGCAGTTCCCGGCTTTTGATATACATGAGGGTGGAAGCCATCACGAGAAATTCGCCGGCAATTTCCAAATCGAGGAGCCGCATTGTGTCGATGTACTCGATGAACTGGGTGGCGAGTTTGGTGAGGTTGACCTCGTAAATGTCCACCTCCTCCTTTTTGATCAGGTAAAGGAGCAAGTCGAGCGGGCCTTCGAAGACCTCGAAATGGACTTTGTATTCGGCCATGACGGGCAAATTAACAAGGAAAAAGGAAAAAGGAAACCGGATATTGGATTGTTGGATTGTCCTAGTTTGGTTTGGTGTACACGCTTTAGCGTGCTTCCGGGCACTTTGAAGGCTGAACGGAGAACTCGGACACCCTAAAGGGTGGACACCAAACCGAGGAAGTGTCGGGCTTGACGGCCAGCGACCAAAATTTTACACTCTGAGGTTCTGGTTGGTGGTCATAGCTCAGCCCGGTTAGAGCCCCAGATTGTGGATCTGGCTGTCGCGGGTTCAAATCCCGTTGGCCACCCCATTTCTCATTGGATTGGTGGATTGGTGCAGCCGCAAACGTGGCGCAGGTTTCCAAACCTGCTGACCGTGCGGCGTGGTACAACGGTCGGGTCGAAACCCAATGACAAATCCGCACCGGTTTGGAATCCAGAGGCGTATAACATCTTACGATTAGCGGGTTTGGAAACCCGCGATACAGCAGGTTTGGAAACCTGCGCTACGCCCGCTTCAACGCCCTGACATAATTGGCTTTCTTGAACCAACCGTATTTCATATTGTCAAAGCCTCATGCTTGCAGAAAGAGCCCAAACTGCCCCTGTGATGGCTGAAAAACATCACATCACGTTTTTTCGCCAAACTGGATGGATGCTGATGGCATCGACGACCAGTGGTTTGATGATGTATCTGGTGCATCTCGTGGTGACTGGAAAGCTGACAGGACGGGGAATGCCGACATCGGAATACGGCGTATTTACCGCCCTCCTGCAAGTCGTCACGATGATGACGATTCCCACTGCCGGCATTCAACAGGTCATTGCGCAACAGGAAGCGGGAGCGATTACTGAGGAAAAAAAGAGGGTGGTTGCCAGCGAATTCAAGGGTGTAGCAATCGCAATGTTTTTTTTATGGCTGGTCGTCGCGGCGATTATCGGCGTTTTTTGGCGGCAGATTGCTGTTTCGTTGCAAATCACAAACCCGGCCGCTCTGCTGATTACGGTCCTTATAGGACTTACTTCATTGTGGATGCCGGCGGTCCAGGGGCTGTTGCAGGGGCGTCAAAACTTTTTATGGCTCGGCTTCATGCAAATTACCAGCGCGATTGGCCGGCTCGGCGGCGCGTTCATCCTTGTGGCGATTTTGGGCTTCTGGGCGGCAGGGGCAATGGCGGCGGTTCTGGTGGGAATGGCCGGATTGGTCGCCATAGGACTCTGGCAGGCGCGCGACGTGTGGAGTATCGGAAGGATTCCCGTGCGATGGCGGAACTGGCTGGGCCGTGTGATTCCGCTGACGCTCGGACTGGGCGCGGCGAATTTCATGCTGAGCGTGGACATGCCGATTACGCAGCATTTTTTCCCGAAGGAACAGACTGGATTTTATGCGGCTGCAGGCATGATTGGCCGTGCGCTGGTTTTTCTGACGCAACCGCTGACCATGGTCATGTTTCCCAAGCTGGCCCGCGCGCGCGCCACCGGAGAAAAATCTTATGCGCTTGAGCTGACCCTGTGCACCACTATTATCTTTGTTGGTTTGGCGGCTATCGCGGCGACCATATTGCCGTGGGTGCCGTTGCGGATAATGTATCCCAGGGAATATCTTGCAGCCGCGCCGTTGATACCGTGGTTTGCGTGGTGCATGCTGCCGCTTACGCTTTCGCAGGTGATGATTAACAGCTTGATGGCGCGGGCCCGATTTTCAGCGGTGCCGTTGCTGGTCCTGGTGGCGATTTCTTACGGGGTCGCGTTGTGGTTTGTGGGGCGTCATTGCGGAGGCCAGCCGAACACGTTCGCGGGTTTTCGCTCAATGATCCAAACCATCGGCGCGTTTAACCTGTTGATGTTTGGAATTTGCGCGTGGTTTACGTGGGGCCGGCCGACGCCGAGCCCCATCTAATGGATTGCTGGATTTGTCGAAACTCGCGGCTGGAAGCCGCTTGAACCGGCAGGCAGGATGCCTGCCCTACGACGCGCTGATTGGGTTGGCGGCTTGATGGATTTATTGCTCAAGGGGGGCTGCTGAGGAGTTGAATTGATGGATGGGTGGATAAATTGGGGGAGCATTTCGCCACTAATCCATTTATTAAGCAATACTTTAATCCAGCAATTGGGGCGTGACATATTTAAGCTGTAGCGGTCAAATTAAATTCAGATGAATACCGTTCCGCCAGTGCTTCAGCGGCCGGGCGCGTCGAAAGTGTCGCGCCGGAACCGCAGGATTTTCATTTTTCTGGGCATCGTTGTGGCGTTCGTTGCCCTGGCCGGGTTGTTGGTTTTGGGGAAACGCACGCCGCCGATTATTGTGCAGACGGAAAAGGTCGCGCGGCGCAATGTCACTCAAACGGTCGTAGCCAACGGCAAGATCCAGCCGGTGGTGCAGGTCACCATCAGTCCGGAGGTGAGCGGGGAAATTATTCAGTTGCCTGTTCATGAAGGGCAGCGTGTCAAAAAAGGCGATTTGCTGGTCAAAATCAATCCGGACGTCTATACCGCCGCGCTGAACCAGGCGAAAGCGGGTTATGAATCGGCGGTGGCGTCGGCGGCCAGCGCGCAGGCGAACCTGGAAAAAGCCCAGGACGATTATGACCGCAACCTGGAATTATTCCATCGTCATTTGGTGGATGAATCCGATTTTGACCAGTTCAAAATGGCGCGGGACACAGCCAGGGCGCAATTGGACAGCGCAAAGGACCAGATGGATGTGCAAAAGGCGGAGGTTGACAGCGCGCAGGCTTCCCTGGACAAAACGACGATTGTTTCTCCCCTGAACGGCACGGTGACCGAATTGAACTGCCAATTGGGCGACCGCGTACTGGGAACGGTCGAAAATGTGGGAACGGTCATTATGATCGTCTCGGATTTATCAAAAATGGAAGCGCGGGTGGACGTGGGTGAAATGGACGTCGTGGGCATTAAGCCGGGTCAAAAAGCGACGCTGGATGTGGACGCCTTCCAGGACAAGAAATTTACGGGCGTCGTGACGGATGTGGCCAGTTCGTCGCTCGACAATGACGAGTCGGCAGCCGTGTCCAGCAGCGGAGGCGGGAGCGGGCAGACCCAGGAAGCGACGAAATTTGAAGTCCGCATCCGGATCAAGGACAAGGAAGATTTCCGCCCGGGGATGTCGGTGAGCGCTGACATTGAAACAGTCTATCGCACCAATGTGCTCACGGTTCCCCTGGCGAGTGTGACGACGCGCTCGATCACACAAAAGGCCGACCCGCCCGGGAAAGGCGGGACCAATTCCATTGCGGCTGCGACGAATTCGGCGCCAACGTTTGGCGGCGAAGACGGTGGAAAAGTGACGGATGTTGTCTTTGTGGTCCAGGGCGACCATGTCAAAGCCGAGCCGGTGACGATCGGTATTTGTGACGATAACTATTGGGAAATCACAAGCGGCCTGAGCAACAGCGAAGAAATTGTGTCCGGCGGTTACCGGGCCATCAGCCGCGATTTGAAGGACGGCGCGAAGATCAAAAAAGGACAGCCCATTGGCGAAGCGCAAAAATGAGCCTGATTCGTTTGCAGAATATTTCCCGCCGTTATCAAATGGGCGCGGAAACGGTGCATGCCTTGCGCGGCGTCTCGCTTGAAATTGCGCGGGGCGAATACGTCGCCATTATGGGGCCGAGCGGTTCGGGCAAATCGACGCTCATGAATCTCCTGGGTTGCCTGGACACTCCCACGGCAGGCAGCTACGAACTCAACGGGGTCCAGGTGAGCCAAATGGACGACAATGACCTGGCAGAAATCCGAAACCGCGAGATTGGTTTTGTCTTCCAAACATTCAACCTGCTGGCTCGATCCAATGCCCTGCGCAATGTGGAATTGCCGCTGATTTATGCCGGCGTGCCGGCGGAGGAACGAAGGCAGGTTGCGCTGAATGCGCTGACGCAGGTTGGCCTGGCGGACCGGGTTCTTCATAAGCCGAATGAATTATCGGGCGGCCAACGGCAGCGTGTGGCCGTCGCTCGGGCGCTGGTTAACAATCCGGCGATTTTGCTGGCGGATGAGCCGACCGGGAACCTGGACTCAAAGACAGGCAACGAGATTATGGGCCTTTTCGAAGAACTCTCCCGGAAAGGAAACACCATCATCGTCGTGACGCACGAAGAGGACATCGCCATGCGATCCCGGAGAATCATCCGATTACGTGACGGGTTGATTGCGAGTGACCAGCTATCCACTAATCCATTAATCCAGTGAATCCGCTGTCAGAACTACGTGAGGGTTTGGGGATTTCCTTCGATGCCGTTCGCGCGAACAAGCTGCGTTCGACGCTGGCGACGCTGGGGATTGTTATCGGCATTGTGACGGTGACGTTGATGGGGTCGGCGATTAACGGGCTGGACAAGGCGTTTATCAAGAGCATCTCCGCGCTCGGCGCCGATACTCTTTACGTTTCGCGCGAAGATTGGTTTGACCAGTCGTATGACGACTGGAACAAGGCGCAGAAACGGCGGCCCATCGATCTCAGCGATTGCGACGCACTGGAGCAAAAATTGACGATGGCCTCGGCGGTCGCCCCTGAGATCAATGTGCGGCGAACCGTAAAATATAAGACGCGAAGCGCCACCCTGGTGAGAATTATCGGCACCACGGAGGGATTTGTGGAAACGCGCGGCGTGAACATCGCGCAGGGCCGGTTCCTGACAGCCGCTGACGGCGAAGGCAGCCAGCCTGTCTGCGTGATCGGCAACGACATACTGACCAATCTGTTTCGCGGCGAATCGCCGTTGGGCGCCCGCATCAAAGTGGCGGACCAATCATTTGAAGTGATTGGCGTGTTGGACAAACAAGGGACTTTCGGTCTCGGTAAAGTCAGCATCGATGATTGGGTGGTGATTCCGATCCGGGAGTTTATCGCGGACGTCTATAGCCAGAAAGCAATCGACCAAATTGGCGTGAAGGCGTCTGACGTGACGAAGCTGGATGATGCGGAGGAGGAATTGCGCCAGACGTTGCGGCATATCCGGCATTTGCGTCCGGATCAACCGGACGATTTTGCGATCAACCAGCAGAGCCAAATTGTGACGATGTTCCATTCGATGATGCGGACGACGACGGTTATCGGCGTGTTCGTCACGAGCCTGTCGTTGTTCGTCGGCGGCATCGGCATCATGAACATTATGTTTGTTTCTGTGGTGGAGCGGACACGGGAGATTGGCGTGCGCAAGGCCATTGGGGCCAAGAGCCGTTCCATCATGCTGCAATTCCTGATTGAATCGGCATTCATTTGCCTGTTGGGCGGGATCATTGCGATCGTGATTGCCTGGGGAGCCACGCTGGCGGTCTCGAAGTGGGCGTTTCCGACGGTCATGTCCGGGACGATTGTAGTCATTGCGTTGCTGGTTTCGCTGGCGACGGGCGTGGTGGCCGGTTTTGTGCCGGCATGGCGGGCAGCCCGGATGGACCCGGTGGAAGCATTGAGGAACGAATGAAACGCCAGGCGATTAAGAGTTCGATGGTGGAATTGCGCGAGAGCGTGTCCATGTCCATTACGGCGATTTCGGCGCATAAATTGCGTTCGGCGTTAACGGTGCTGGGCGTTCTGATTGGCGTTTTTTCCATTATTGTGGTCATGACGGCGATGCGGGTCCTTCAGCACAGCATCGAGTCGAACCTGAGCCAGTTGGGGACGCAGACGTTTGCAGTATCGCGCTGGCCTGCAACGATGTTTGGCGATTGGAGTGAATGGCAAAAATACTGGCGGCGCCCATACATTACCCTGGACCAATGCCGAAAAGTGTCGGCGCGGGTGACGCTTGCAGCCAGCGTGGGAATCGAGGGCGACTTTTGGGAGGGTGAAATTTCGACGCGATATGCCAAGACCGGGCCGTCGGCGGAATTATATGGCGAGACGCCGGGCAGCTTTCCGGCGCATAACTGGGAAATCGACGACGGCCGGCCGCTGACGGACAGCGACGTGGATGACGCTGCCGACGTTTGTGTGCTGGGCAGCGCGCTGGCCAAGTCCGCGTTTCCTTATGCGTCGCCGGTGGGCGAAGTCATCAAAATCAATGGTTATAAATATCACGTTGTGGGTGTGTTGCAGGCGAACGGCGCGTCGTTGGAGGGATCGGAGGACAATTTTGCAATCATTCCAATCACCACGGCGTTAAATCGTTATGGCCGCTGGTGGGACGATCTCACGCTGCTGGTCGAAGCGCGGGACACGGACAGCTATGAGGATTGCATGGAGCAGGTGCGCGGCGTCATGCGGGCCGTTCGGAAGGTGCCTCCGGGCAAGCCTGACGATTTTGAGCTGTATTCGAACGACTCGCTGATTCAGCAATTTCATACGATTTCGCGCACAGCTTCCATTACAGCCGCGGTCGTCAGCTCGATTGCGCTGATTGCTGCCGGGATCGGAATTATGAATATCATGCTGGTTTCGGTTACCGAACGGACGCGCGAGATTGGCATTCGCCGGGCCATTGGCGCGAAAAAACGGAACATCATGACGCAATTCGTCCTGGAAGCGATTGTATTGTGCCAGGTGGGCGGAATTGTCGGCGTCGGGTTGGGTGTGGCCGGCGGAAATTTGCTGGCCCTGGCAATGAAGGCGCCGCCGGTAATTCCGGTCGATTGGGTTATCCTTGGACTTCTCATTTGTTCGGCGGTGGGAATTATATTTGGGAGTTATCCAGCGTACAAAGCGGCGAATCTCGATCCGATTGAATCGTTGAGGTATGAATGACGTGGGTAGGACGGATCGGACGGATCCGACCGATCGCTACGTTTCAACTGCTTCTCGTTTTTTGTCCCGGCGGTCCCAGTACCAGGCGATCCAGACGGTGATTTCGTAGAGCAATTGCAGGGGGACAAACATGAGGAGTTGAGTGACGACTTCGGGGGTTGTCAGGACGGCGCCGAGAAGGAGGTTGATGACGATCATGTAACGGCGGGCGCCGGCGAGGGTTGAATAGCTCAGCACACCGATTTTCACAAGGGTCAGGACAACGACGGGCAGCTCAAAACCCAGGCCCATGCCGAGCATGAATTTGCAGACGAAGCTGATGTAATCCTCCGCGCGCCATTGATACGCGCCGAAGCCCATCCAATTCGAATAGAGTTGCGACGCAGCCAGCGCGACGGGCATGAGCACAAAATAACAAAAGCAGACGCCTATGACAAACAGGCCGCCGCCGAAGAACAGCGCGCGATAGACGTGTTTGCGCTCATTCAGACGCAGCGCCGGGAAAACAAAAGACGCAATAAAATAGAGTATAAAAGGCGCGGACAATACCATGCCGCCGTAAAAAGCCACCTGAAACGCGACGAAGAACGCGTCGGCGGGACCTAAATTAATCAGGGTTACATCGAGGTGTTGCCCTTGAGCAACGGCGTTGGTTTCCGGGACCGCGTGCCAGCCGAGGACCAGGTTGGTGCCGGCCATGAGCGGCTCAATTTGAACGTCTATAAAATGGTTTGTGCCGAGATTAAAGGCTGCCCGTTCTTCGGGGGTAAATTGAAAATTACCGATATGATTTGTGCCAAAACTGACAATGGCCACCTGGGTGTCGTCCGTTTGGCCGGCTGGAGCCCAGGGCACTTTCCAATTGTATCGCTGGCCGAGGGCCCTGACCAAATTGTGTGTCGTCGGCCATTTGAGGATTTGAACGACATAATTTGCGCCGACCAGGCAGATGAGCATGCCCAGGCCGAGGGACACGATGCATTTGATTAAAACCCAGCGAAAGTCTTCGAGGTGTTCGAGAAAACTTTTGACCGGGCCGCCGTCGGCTTCGTCGGAATGTTCCGTCTCGTAGTCGCGGGCCATGCGGGACGCCGCGCTTAAGCTTTAGGCGGATTGGACGATTGGGCGACCGTCTGGGCGGGCTGAGACGGGAGGCTGGCGGCTGGCTTGGCCGGCTGAGGCTTGTCCTGCGCCGCGTTTTGGATTTCCTCCGATACCTCGCGGGTCGCTTTCTTGAATTCCTTGATGCCGCTTCCCAGGCCCTTGGCCAGTTCGGGCAGCCGTTTGGCGCCGAAAAGGATGAGGACGACCGCGAGAATCAACACGATTTCCCACGGCCCAAGTCCAAGAACTGCTAACATGGTATTCATCATATCTATTTGAGCCTGTATCAGGCTACGCCCGATTCATGCACTTGTAAAGTATCAATTTCCCAACGATTAGACCGATTTGGCGCCGTTAAAGTTACGACGAACGGCGAACGGCACGCTGAAGCGTGTACACCAAACGCCGGACCGGAGCACGCTAAAGCGTGTACACCAAACCATCAGGTTCCAGTCTTCGGATGCAACAGGACGAAATCATCGCGGCGGTTTTGAGACCACGCGGATTCATCATGGCCGGTATCCACAGGCTTGTCTTTGCCGTAGCTGATCGTGTGGATGCGGTCCGCGTCGATGCCCATGCTGACGATGGCTTCGCGGGCGGCTTCGGCCCGGCGCTCGCCGAGCGAAC
The DNA here is from genome assembly GCA_035503455.1 of Candidatus Sulfotelmatobacter sp. Classification (GTDB taxonomy): domain Bacteria; phylum Verrucomicrobiota; class Verrucomicrobiia; order Limisphaerales; family UBA11358; genus UBA11358. The sequence continues at coordinate 154,536 of DATJTK010000022.1, forward strand.
GGTTATATTCTTCGGTGCCGCGCTCGTCGCAATTGCCTTCAATCATCAATTTTGCGCTGGCATCGGCCTGGAGCGCTGAGGCGACAGACTGAAGATTTGCTTTCTCGCTGTCGCGAATGACCGCGCTGTCGTACGCAAAGTGAATGGTATCAGCGGCAAGGGCGCTTCGGTCCTCATTAAATTGGCTTGGGTCCCACGGACCGCTTTCCGGAATCGCCGGATTGCCGGTGGTCGTCATCGCGGGGCCATTGATTGGAGGTCCGGGCGGAAGGGTGTTCGGATTTTGCTCCGGAACGTTGCCATACGCACTCGGCGGGATAGGCGTGACGGCGACGGGTTTATGCGCGCAGCCGGTTGCGACAATGGCCGCAGCCAGCGCAAACACAGTTGTATAGAAGAATTTGTTCGTCATAATTTGCGATTTTTCGCCTCGAATGTATCAACCTTTCTTAAGCCCCTGTCTTCGGATGCCACAGCACAAAATCATCGCGGCGGTTTTTTGACCAGGCGGCTTCATCATGGCCGTTGTCCACAGGCTTGTCTTTGCCGTAACTGAGGGTGTGGATGCGGGCCGGGTCAATGCCCATGCCGACGAGCGCTTCGCGGGCGGCTTCGGCGCGGCGTTCGCCGAGCGAGCGGTTATATTCTTCCGTGCCGCGTTCGTCGCAATTTCCTTCAATCATCAGTTTTACGGTTTTATCGCTCTGGAGCGCCGCAGCCACCTGCGTGAGATTGTCTTTTTCGCTGTCGCGAATGACGGCGCTGTCGAAGTCAAAATGAATGGTATCGGCAGCCAGGGTGGTTCGGTCCTGGTCGTACTGATTTGGGTCCCACGGGCCGCCCTCGGTGATCCCGTTCGTACTCACGACGTTATCATTCGGATTAATCGGTGGTGCGGGGGGCAGAGGGTTTGGATTGGTGTCTGTGACAGTTGGCCCGGGAAGCGGTGTAACAGGAGGGGCTTTATGTGCGCAGCCTGTTGAGAGGATGACCGCGGCCAGCGCAAACGCGGTTAAATAGATAAATTTGTTCGTCATGATTCGCAATTTTTCACCTCGGATATTTTAAGCCCCCGTGTTCGGATGCAACAACACAAAATCATCGCGGCGGTTGCGCGAATGGGCCGCAGAACTGTGGCCGGTGTCCGCGGGTTTGTCTTTGCCGTAGCTGACCGTGTGGATGCGATCGCCATCGATGCCCATTGCCACGAGCGCTTCGCGGGCGGCTTCGGCGCGGCGTTCGCCGAGCGCGCGATTGTATTCTTCCGTGCCGCGTTCGTCGCAATTGCCTTCAATCATCAGGTTCGCGCTCTTATCCGACTTGAGCGCCCTGGCCACGGCCTTGAGATGCGCTCTGTCACTGTCGCGAATGACCGCGCTGTCATACGAAAAATGCAATGTGTTGGCGGCCAGGGCTTTCGGATCCTGGGTCCAGGCCGGCGGACTAATGGGTTGTGGTTCCACGACGGGGCCGGGTTCGTAAGGGACGGGCGGCGGGTTTTGGACCGGCGGCGCTTGATAGGTGACCGGGTTTTGGTCGCCGACCTGGGCATTTTGTCCCGGCGGAATGGCCTTGACGTCGTAGGGCCTGTGCACACAACCGGTCGACGCGATGGCGGCGGCCAGCGCAAGCGCGGCTGTATAAATGAATTTGTTCATCTTAATCGTTTTCAGGTTAAATGTTCTTAAATTTGTATTTGGAATCGGCTAACGGATAAAATTATTTTTCCCAGGACGCCTCAGAATCTTCGCCTGTTACATTATGTGCATATTTGTGTTGTTTGGTGAAAACGTCAAGCACAGACAATATAGGCCGATAATGAACCAAGTCGTTATAAACCAGCGTGCGCGAATTGGGCGACCACGACGGATGCTCGCCGGAGACAAGCACGATCGGATCGGTGCTTTCATCCGTCGGCATCACGCATATATTGAAGAAGTCGCCGGACTGCGAACAAAAGGCAATCCATTTGCCGTCGGGCGACCAATCCGGTTCCGTGGGGTCGGGCGCGCCATTGGTGCGAAGCGGCACAGGTTCTCCGCCATCAACCGAAATTTTCGCCAGCCGTCGGCGCGAATGAATTTTTGTCGCGTAACAAATCCATTGTCCGTCCGGCGACCAGCACGGGCAGGAATCGTCCGCGTGCGTGTGTGTGAGTTGTCTCAGGCCCGAGCCGTCGGCATTGCAGACCCAAATGTTGGGATCGCCGCTGCGGCTTAGAACCATGGCCACTTTATCGCCGTTCGGGGAAACAGCCGCGCTGGTATTCAATCCGCCATACGCGGCGAAAACGCGGCGCCGGCCGGTGGAGAGGTCGCTATAGAAAATGTCCGGGTTGCCCAATTTATAAGAAGTGTAGTAAAGCGCGAACCTGCCGGGCACCCAGGCGGGCGAAGCCACAATGGCGCTGTCCGCGGTGACGGCCTGGGCATCGTGTCCGTCGAAATCGGCTACATAAATTTCGCCGTTGCCGTCCGATTGTTCGGATTTGAAGGCGATTTTGGTTTGGCCGATGCCCTTTTTATTTGTGACGGCCTGGACGACGTCGTCAGCGAAGGCGTGGGCCTCGCGGCGGATGTTTGCGCCGGTGTAGCTGCGGGAGAAATCTCTCGGGCCCGAACCGGACAGGCGCCCGACGACATTTCCATCGTCGCTCCCGCTAATGTGATATTGGGATTGGCCGGCCGGAACGATGCTGAAGCCTTGCACGTAGAGATCAAATTCGAGGACGCTCAAGGCTTCGCCGCTGAATCCTTCGATGGAAATGGGGATGGGAGGCATGAACCCCGGGTTAATCGTGGGATTAACCGGGATCACGTTTTGGGCGGATGCGGTTAGTGCGAAAAAAGCCACAGCCGTTAACGCGCCGAAAAAGGAAGGGCGCCATTTTTGTAGAGCGCCGCACCGGCCATCAGCCGTCCCTTCGGGGCTCATGCGATTTTGGGTTGATACCCGGCGTTGAAACGCCGGGCTATTTCCATTCATCCCTTCGGGATTCGAGATAAGAAAATTTCGAATTGTATTTTTCATTGAAGTTCTTTTGCAACCTGCGGGTTAAAATCGAGCGAAAAGGTTCGCTGCTGTTCAGTCCAGCTATCAGGAAACGCATGGACAGAGGTGACCTGATTCAAGGTGCGCTGCACGGCGTTGTCCCAGGCCGAATCGCCGGAGGGCGAAGTAATGGTGGAAGAAAGGACGGTACCATCCCTGGCGATGGTGACCTTTACCAGCGTGTGTTCGTCATTGTGGGCGACCTGGGCAGGCAGATTTGCCACGACGGCTTGCAGATAGATGCTTCGAAGCACTGCGTCGTAGCTGGCGCTGGCCTCACTGCCGTTGCCAGGCATGTCGATTTTCGTGCCTGATGACAAAGTCTTTTTCAAAATGTTGAGCTCGCTGTCAAGCTCCTTTGTGTTGAAGGTGTTCTCCGAAGTGGTGTGCTTTGGAATGTCCGTGCGCTTGATTCTATGACTAAGATCGACCTTGATATTGTCGTCATGCGTTTTCTCAGAATGTTCGACTGGTTTCATGTCGGGCGTCACCGTCGGAGCGGGTTTTGTGCGCGAGAAATAGTCTTTGAACGCCTGCAAAAGTGACGGTGAGGGCGTGGGCGCGGGCTGGGGCGGTTGAACGACTTTGGGCTCGGGAGTCGGCGGCGGGGTCAGGGGCGGCGGCCGCAAGAAGGATGGTGGAATAACAGCCGGCGTGGGCTGTGGAGCCTGGGCATCACGGACACCGGTGTTCAGCGCGTTATCCAGGACAGTTGAGGGAATGACGTCCAGGACCGTGTTGTCAGTCTTTGGCTCTCGATTAAAAAACGCCGGGCCGAAAATCAAAATGGTCAGCATCAGCAGGTGGATGGCTGCCGTGCTGATGACGCATTTTTTTTGCAACCGGTTCATTTCATCGGTCAGGTTCGGTGCGCAATGAATAGCGCGTAATGCCTGCGCGCTGGCAGCCGCCCAGAAGCTGCGCGACCAGGTCGTAACGGCTGTCTTTGTCCGCGCGGATATAAACAATCAAATTCGGATTCTCGCGAAAATCATAATCGAGCCGGCTGAGAATCTGCTCCAGGCCCATGCGCTGGCGGTCCAGGGCATAGACGCCGGTATTGCTGATTTCGACAGTGCGAATGTCGCGCTTGTCAATGTGCTGGTCAGGCTTCCCGGCGCCCCTCGGCAGTTTTAAACTGATGCTCTGTTCCAGCAACGGCGTCGTAATGACGAAGATAATCAGCAACACGAATGCCAAATCCAGCAGCGGGGTGATGTTGATTTCCGCTACGGTAACCAAATGGCTGCGTTGTGAAAAACGTCTCATTATTGCTTAAGGCTTAAGCATTTTGTCTTCGTCCTCATCCAAAAGGTATTCGGTCTCCATTTTCGAGACCAGTTCCTGCGCGAAATTGTCCAGGCCCACGGTGAATGTCCGCAGGTTATGCACGAGCCAGTTGTAGCCGAACATGGAAGGGATGGCCACGAGCAGGCCGGCGACGGTGGTGATAAGGGCCGCGGCGACGCCCGGCGCCATGGCTGCCAATGTGGCTGAACCGGCCTGGGCGATGCCCGCAAAAGCGCTCATGACGCCCCACACCGTGCCGAGCAATCCGATAAACGGCGCCCCGCTGGCGGCGACCGAAAGCCAAATGAGGCCCGATTCGAGTTTCAAGGATTCCTGGGCGACAACATTTTCGAGAGCGCGTTTGATGTGCTCCATGTTTTTGATGGAGACGGTCTGTTTGCGGCGTTCGCCGCCGGGGCCTTTGAGCCGGGCATCGAGTTGGGTGCAGCCGGTCTCGTAGACCTCATAGAGCGGGCAGCCTTCGACCTGCAGCTTGCGGTCAAAGATGTCCATGACGGTTTTTTGCGCGCGAAATTCTTCGTTGAAATAGTGATTCAATCGTTTGGCGCGGCGCATCTGGACGACTTTATATCCGATGACCGACCATGCGATGATGGAGAAAATGATAAGGAAGACGATGATCGCCTTCGCTTCGGGCGTCGCCTGATTCCAAACGTAGGGGAGATCCGAATGACCGTACGCCACCCCCACGACGACACAAAAAAATCCGTGCATCATGTTTCAACCTGATCGTGAGGAGCCGAAAACCGAGCCAAGTGAGGAAATTGTTATTCGATCGGAAAATAATTGCAATAATTTTTTGAATAATTTTCGGGGGTACCTGATCTGACGGATCGGACGGATCTGACGAATTAGCGAAGATTTCTGCGGTACACTTCTACGTTTCCGCCTGCGGTATCCATTTTGAGGAGCGGGCCGCCGCCGTTAATAGGGCCGCTGAGGGTATCGTTGCCGAAGCCGTTTTTGATTTGAACTGGGAAATCGGATCTTGCCGAGCCGCCAAATGTTTGGCCTTCCAGTTGCAACGCGGCGTTATCGGGCAGCCAGACCGTGACATTGCCGCCCATCGTGCGCAATTCGCTGTCCGCGGTTGGCGCGGCGATAAATTCGGCGGACACCGAGCCGCCGGACGTTACGGCATCGACTGAGGGGCCGGTAAAACCGTCGATGGCGATGCTCCCGCCCATGGTTTGCAGGTCCATGCGGCCTTTGCAGCCGCCGGCCCGCACGTCTCCGCCCATGGTTTTGGCCTTTAGATCGCCGCCAATATCTTTGCAGCCCAGGCTTCCGCCCATAGTCTGGATGTCGGCGCTGCCCTGTAGGTCCGTCACGTTGACATCGCCGCCCATTGTTTCCACGTGCGCGTCAAATTTTCGCGGCACGGTGATCTCGTATTGGGCATCCAGATTGGCGTGATGGAAAAGGCTCATATGTTGTAATTCAGGAGGAGTATCCGCCGTGATGGAGATTTGGGGTCCGGTTTGAATGAATTTCACGTGTTCGTCCTTTAAAATTTGCCTGGATTCAGAATCGCTCGCGCCGGTCACGTCGCGGGTTAAATGGATGGTGACTGTGTTCTGATCCGCGGCGGTGATACTCACCGAGCCGCGATCGACATTCACCGTTAATTCGCCCCTGGGCGCGACGTCGAAGGAAGTTGATACGTCCGTTGAATCGCCGGCTTCGACGGTTTTATGTATCGGGTCTGGATCCGGATTTGAATTGGCCGGCGGCGGGCTTGTGCTGACTGCGCCTCGGACGTTGGTTTGGACCGTATACGGGTTTAAATTTGAGGACGAGCCTGGCAAATTGCTGGCATCATACCACTGGTAGGACAATGGGGATGCTCCGATTGAAACCGATGCAACAGGTATCGCACGGCTCGTTGGAGTTGCTTGGGCGTTCGTTTGCGGTGCTGTTGCCTGGGCGGATTTGTCGCGTGTGACTTCGGCCAGAAGTTTGGATTTAAGAGCGGCGGTTTCGGCTTCGAATTTTGCGGCTTCATCCGTGTTGCCCGCCAATTGCGCCATTTCCGCCTCCAGAATATCCACCTTGAGCCGCGCCGCATCCACATCCTCTGAGCTCGCCGTGCCGGAATTGCGGCGCGTCTCGGTATGCCTAAGCTCCAATTGCGCCCGAATCAGTTCAGATTGTAAAATGCGCCGCTGATCGTGATTCGGCGTGGGCTGCTGTGGCTGTGGTTGCATCGGCTGTAGCGGCGACTGAGGTTGTTGCGGTTGTTGCAGCCGCGGCGGCTGCCATGCGACTGCGGCAGGTGGACCCCTATAATGCCGATAAGCAGCACCGGGGTCGAAATGATGTAAAAAACCCGAGACGCAGAGCACCAAAAAAAGCAGCAAACCCGCTACCGCCGATCCGCCGAGAATCTTCAACCAATTCTCGTGTCCTATGGGCGCGGACGAGTTTGAAAAGCTGTCCCGCACGCCCGGCTGCAAGAGAACAATCAACGCCCAGATTCCCGCTGGACATCCGAGCAAACTGCAAAATACAATTGCCACGATGCTGGCTGCTACCGCCCAGGCATGATTCCGGCAACGCATCATTTCCGTCGCGCCGTAGATCATGACCGCTGCCGGAACCACCACAAATAAAAGGATGACCCCGGTTTCCTGGGGACCGGTGAAAGGGAAAAGTCCAGTATCTGAAAACAAAGTCTTTTCCAACGGCCAGCCGACAAAAAGCGCCACGAGCCCTTCGAATAATTTAATGAAACCCGCAACCATCAGCGCCACCGCCGGCGCGATAATCATCGGCGCGGCGCCGCCGAATGTTTCACCAAACAGGTTGCCGCCGATGACGGGCGGCGCTGGTGGGCGGGGTGGTTTGGCCGGCTTTGGCGGGCCGGTGTAAGGATGCCACCAGTTCGTAAGCCGGCGTCCATTCGCGTCTGTAAAGACTTTGCAGAGGATTAAAATCCAGTCGATGGTTGCCCAAATGCCAAAACCGCCAAATGTGAATAGCTGCGCGATGGCCGTCCCAATCTTCCCGACGTAAAATCGGTGAGCGCCGAAGACTCCGAAGCAGAACGCCAGTAAAAACGCCGGAAGAATAATTTTGTCGCTGGCAGGCTCCGTTGGCGGCGCGGAACCCACCGGCGGCGCGGCGCGCGAAATTGGCGCACCCGCGATTGGCGGCGGCGTTCCTGCAATAGTTTCCACGTCCGTTTTGACCTGGCTTGCCTGCTGGTAACGCCGTTCCGGCTCCTTTTCCAGTGTGTGCAACACCACTTCATCCAGGCGCACGTCCACCTGGACTTTTTTTGACGGCGGGGCGAATTTACCCAGCGGCAGCTCGCCTGTGAGCATTTCGTAAAAGACCACGCCCAACGAATAAATATCCGCGCGATGGTCCACGGCCTGTGGCTTTTCGACTTGCTCCGGCGCCATGTAATGCGGCGTTCCGACGACGTCTTTGGCGCCCGTCAGCGCGGCCTTGCCGGAGGACACATCCAAAATCTTGGCGATGCCAAAGTCCGTGATTTTGATCCGGCCTTTTTTATCGAGCAGAAGATTTTCGGGCTTGATATCGCGATGCACGATGCCCTCGTTGTGCGCAAACTGGAGGGCCTCGCAGATTTGCGGGACAATGGCCAGCGCCTGTTCCGCCGATAATCGCCCGGCCTGTTCCACCTGCCGGAGATTCGTGCCGTCCACAAACTCCATGACGAGGTAATGCAGCGGGCCCGCCTTGCCGAAGTCGTACACGGCCACGATGTTTGGATGGCTTAGGCGGGCGAGGGCGCGGGCTTCGCGATTGAAACGCTCGGCGAAACCCGGATCACTGGCGACCGCCGGCGGCAGGACTTTGAGCGCGACCAACCGGTCGAGTGTCGTTTGCCGGGCCTTATAGACTGCGCCCATGCCGCCTTTGCCAATGAAGCCAAGGATTTCAAATTGTGGAAACAGCCGCGCAATTTCCTCGACCGGCGGCGGCACGAACCGTCCAATGCCGCCCGCGCCCGTGCCCGGTTCCGATTCCGTGGGGAAACCGGATTTAATGAGGCATTCGGGGCAGAGTCCCAGCGGCACGTCCGGCGGCAGCGGCTTGCGGCAGTTTGGACATAATTTCTCGGTTTCCATAATCGGCCGCGTTCGGCGGCGTTATTGTTTTTCGGCCAGGATTTTTGCCTTTTCAGTTTGGTATTCCTGTGCAGAAATGGCGCCGGCATCAAAAGCCTTCTTTAAATCCAGCAATTGCTGGCCGATGGTGGGCGCAACCGTTTGCTGCACCACCGCGGGATTAGACGAGGTATTCGTCGTCGCGTGGCTGTCGTTATTGTTGGTCGTCGAGTTTTTCTTGTCTCCTGATCCTAAGCCAATCGCGAAGACACAGCCCGACAGCAACGTGGCGGCCGATAAGCCGGTTACAATCGGAATCAGTTTTTTCTTCATAGGTTTTAAATCTGCGCGCTTTTAAAGCGTTCCAATGGATATTACGGAGAACTTTGGCAAAGGTTGCGCAAAATTTTTGATTTTGTCGTTGAAGCGTTGAACCTCAAAAATGCGTCTTGCGCTCAAATTTTGGAGCCGATTGCCAGTAAAATCGTGGTGTTTTGCGACATTTGCGTCGGTGTCAATAAGTTCACATTTAGTGAGGTTATTGACACCAAGCCAAAAACGGCTTTTC
>DATJTK010000023.1:0-9110 GCA_035503455.1 Candidatus Sulfotelmatobacter sp.
CAACCCGTGCGCCTATCTGACAAAGCCGCGCCACAAATTCAAAGATGCACAACATCGTAACCGCTACTGGAAAAATAAACCTCGAAAATTAAGAGCCTAATTTAAGCGCCATTCTGGGTTGACCCTGGGTTGACCCCTTTAGAGGTATGGCCCCGGCGGCGGGTTCATCACGCCGAATGTCAGACGCAGGAGGATTCGTTTAAAAAACCCTAACAATCAGTAAACCAAATCGATTTTTCCCTCAAAAACACCCGAGCCGTTCGTTTATTGTGTTCGGCCCGGTAGAATCTGGAATCTGGAATCTGGTGTGTCTCTTGTTGTGGACCGCAACGGCGACGGCTACTTGAAAACGGCGGTGCAATTATGTACATCTGTATCCCGTGCAGCCGGAGCGCAGAGATTTGAGCAGGATTGCCTGGCATTTTAGTAATTGCTTCATTCCGGCCAAAAAAGCTTGCAAATCTTTGGAACAACAAGAAAATCAGGAAAAGTAGCATTGCGGCAAAATCTCACAAAGGGATGAGCAAAATCTGTTCAATTTTTATCGCCATTGGCCTCTCCCTTGCCTTGTATCAGGTTGGAATTGTGATTTCTTCTCAATTGCTTAATTGGCGTCTCTCTGGAATCTCGCCTGACTGGATGTTTTCAGTGAAACAGGGAGTTGGACCGGGCGCCCATAATTGGAATCCTTTGCACCTCTGGCCGGTGATTTTTGCCAATGCCGGCAGCCTTGTTTTACTGCCCTGGATGCTTTGGCGGCGGGTTCGCGTCAATCGTGATTGGCCCGTGGTGGCCGTTTGCGGAGCTTTTATTGCCTTCCAAACGCTCAACGATTTGGCTTGGGGCGTTTATAGTGAAAACCGCGACTGGCTGGAATTGTCGCCCATAGCATGGATCCTTATTTCAGAATTATTCCTTCCAGGTCCATCTGATAAGCCAGCTAATAACGAGACGGCTCCCAATGCCGTAATTACGCCGGAAGAAGGGAATGTTTCAAGCGCCTGATGATTCATAGCTTCTACCGTCTTTCCGCTGGCAGCGGCAATGTCCGCGAATTCCCCAATAAAAACGCGGTTTTTCCCCAAAATTGGCGTTCGTTTCCTAAAGGGGTCAACCCAGGGTCAACCCAGAATGGCACTTAGATAAGGAATTGTGCTCGTTTTATTGGGTTTTTTGAACGATTTGTCCTCTGGATGACCAAAACGTATAGAATGGGCCGTTGGAAAGGCCAACGAAACAGGCAGTTCCCGAAAGTTGGATCCCGAAGGTTTTGCCAAAATGGATTTGTGGAACTCATTCATTTTAAGAGATTTACGCCTTATCTAAGTGCCATTCGGGTCAACCCATAGCATAGCATTGGTTGTTTTTCGGATTGACTTGAGGATGTCAAAATGGTTATCAGTAATCGATGCCACGCAAGCTGCGAGTGGGATATCCGGGAGCGATGTATCAATGGAAGTCAATGGCGTTGCCGGCCAGATTTCGTTCAGAGCCATGTAAACACTTTACTCGCTGTTGTAAACGATTTGTAAATGATTTGTAAACACTTAAGTCGTTGGTATTCAGGCGTGTAAACGATGTAAACCTTTTCCAGACCTCACACCATCACGTCATCCTCGAATTCGAAGTCATAGCACTGCGTTTGCTTACTCGCCGTCGTTGCACTGTGGCGCGGCAGGTGCGCGAGGCTCTGTTTACGCTACAAAGACAAGGGCTGTTTTATCGACTCCCGGATGGCCTCGATAGCCGCTTCCTGAGATTTCCCGGCGGCATGACATGCGGCTCCGGTTCCGGCAGCCCATCCAGTACCCAGCGCTGTGCCGATCACTCGAGCCGACGTCATGGCGCCCGTTTCCGCCGAAAGACAGCGCCCCGCCACGAAGACATTATCCAATTCCACAGCGCGCAGGCAGTCCAGCGGAATGTCATAATAATCGCGCTCGGCGAAATACGTCATTTCCGGGCGCGGACTTCGAGTCCAACGTTCCATCGGCCAGGAACCACGCGCGATTCCGGTTGAAAATTTTCGGGCTTCCAAAACGTCTTTGTCCGTCAGGCGCGCCCGGCCCAAAATCCGGCGGCCCGAGCGCACGCCAAGTTGAGGAGCGATGGAATGGAGGCGCGCATTGCGGCAGGCCGGGACGTTTTCCGAAAGAAATTGCCGAAGTGGCTCCAGGGCGGCGCGTGATTCCAATTCCCAATCCGTTACCTGCCGCCAAAGTGAACAGTCGGGATTTGCTGGAAACAAGCTGAGTTTGAAGGCGAGGCGGCCGTTGACAGCGCCGCCGGGGACCAGCGATAAACGTTCACAAATTGGAGGCAGGGAACCGTTTTCGACGGCGCGCCGCAATTCACGGCGCACCTCGAGCAATCCGCGCCCGGCCAGTGCGGGGTCAATATTTTCCAGGACAAATACCAGTGCCGGGGCCTGATCGGTTGCGCCGTCCTCCGCCCTGGCTCCGGCAAGCGCCGCGGCGGTGGCTTCTCCCGTGCAATCCACGACCGCAGCCGAAGAAACCGTCAACGGCTCATTCCACGCAAGCGCCCGGATGGTATCCACCCGGCCGTTTTGGGCCTGCGCCTGGGCGACTGTTGCATGCAGTATGACGGTGACATTTTTCGATTCCCTGACGAGCGCATCGGCGACCCGCGCGAAATCGGGCGGATGATAGGGCAAAACCCAAAGGCCTGAATCGGCGCGCAGGGGTTTGGCGGCGGAAATATGCTGGAGGCGCGACGCAAATTCCTGCGGGAATCCACCGCCGACAGGCACGGCTTGCGCGCCGGAGGTATCGCGCAAATAGAGACCGCAGATGGTTCCAACCCATGCGGCCGATGCCAGGCCGCCCAAAAAACCGTAGCGTTCCAGCAGCACCGTTTGCGCGCCCGCGCGTCCCGCGGCGGTGGCCGCGGCGATGCCGGCAGCGCCACCGCCAATGACCAGCACATCGCAGGAAAGAGCCGAATTCACAATTCACTTTCAAGCAGGACATGACGCAGTTCGCGCTCCAGGCTGTCGGCTTCGGCCATGCTGATGCAATCATCCACCCACGACAGCATGATGGAAAGCCGGTTGGCAAATTGCAAAAACAGCATGGTTACGCCGGGAGAACTCCAGCACGGAATCAAATGCGTGACGTCCAAAATCCTCGCGCCGCAGAATTCGGTCATGCCCGGGCAGGCTTCGCCGGAATCCGAAAAACTTAAAGAGGCTATTTTGCCGCGCGTGGGTTTGCCCAGGTGTTTGACGTAAAATTCCGGCGGAAGGACTTTGAACATATTTAACGCCGCCATGCAGGCTTCTGGAAATTTATCGCGGATTTGGACCGTCATTTGCCGGCCCAATTCGGCGACGATATCACGCGCTTTTTCGGCCTGCTGGGTTTCAATACGATAAAAAAGAATGGACAGATGGTTTGAAAAAATAGGTCCTTTTGCGCCATGCCGCCGGGTGTCGTGCGGCACAGGGACCAGGTATGCGCCGCCTGCCGTGCCTCGTTGGAGAGCGACCTTGTGCAGCGCCTGAAGCGAAGCGGCGAGATAAAAATGGCTGCGGCGAAAACCGGGGGCAATCTTCGCGGTGCGTTCGGCGATGCGCGCCGTTTCCTCTTCTGTAAAGCGGATGCGGCGGCGATGATTATTTCGCCCGGGCTCGCGCGGGCCGGACGGGGCAGGGCAGAACAGCGGTTCCTTGCCGGATTCGTCCAGCCATTTCATTGAGGTATGGGCAAAATTGGCGTTGGACCACCATTTGGAGATTGGCAGTCCTTTGATTTGTTTGGGACTGATGAAATCCTTGAGTTCACCGTTTGCTTCGCCGTTGGAATTCAGATGGTGCAAAACGAAATCCACGCCTCCGGCGTCCAGGTGGGTGTGGTTCCAGGAAAAAAACAAATGGCTCGTGCCATCCGCATGGCGCAACACGTCAAACGCGATGCCCGGGTTGCGTTCCGCGTGCAATTGCCGTTCCGCTACGACTTTTGGCGGCGTCCAGGCATTGGGCATTGACGCGCTGGCATCATCGTGTTCAAAAAGAATCGGCTGAAGATCGGACAATTGCCATGATGGCGGCAGCAAGGGCAGGGAACGGACCAGGCGCGCGCGCGCGATCCACTGCATGAGTGGCGATTCGTTCAGGCGGCGGCGCAACCGTTCCACGTCAAAGCCGCGGTCCAGGCGCACGATCGCGCAGCAAATATTCCCCTGCAGGCCCGTGCGGCGCATCCAGAGGTCCTGGGCGTGCATGAAATAGTCGCCGGGAGCCAGTCGAATCCTGTTGGGAAGTTCGCTCATAGGCGGCGAGACCTGCCCTAAGATGGAGCGTGGCCGTTGCGGGCCAAATCGGCTATGCAGGTCGCGAGGGTGGACATAGACGTGAGATTGGCGCCGGTCAAATGAGAATCCGGCACGCGCACGCCGATGTCACGCTCGCAAAACAACAGGAGTTCCACCAGGGCAAACGAATCGATGCCGGCTTGTGACAAAGGGCTGTTTTCGTCAAATTCCTGTCCTTCGGCCACAAAATTGGTCTTGGCGAACTCACAAAGCCGGGCAGCAATCTTCTTGGGGTCTGTTTCCAGAGTCATCGTGTTCCAGTTATTCGATGAGTATGACTTGGAAACGCTTGCCTTCAAGTGAAAAAATGCCTGAAAACGGCAAGGCTGTCCCAAATTGCCGGGACAGTGCGGAGTTAATAAATTATGGAGTGATCAGAAAATAACCTCTATACCGCCGCGAGTCCAGCGGTTTGGTTCCTTGCAGAAAACAATTGAAAAAGCACGTTATTCAGATGAAGCTTGTGGTCGATGACAGATTCTGTTTCGAAGCCAGTGGCCGTCGCCGAGGTTCCCGCCCACCCGCATTATTCTCTGACGAGATTTCTCGTCATAAAGTGCGTGGCCATGACCGCCATTACCCTCGCGCTGGCGCTCCTTCAGGGATGGGCCGCGCCCCGATTTTACAAGCCCGACCGCATGGCTGGTTTTAATATGGGACTTTTACAGGGAGCATTGATGCCCGCGGCGTTGCCAGGCCTGCTCATGGGCCATGATTTGCCAATCTATGCGCCGAACAATTCCGGCCGCGGTTACAACATCGGGTATATCCTGGGCATTAATACCTGCGGATCTCTATTCTTCGGCGTTGCCTTCTGGCATCCCCGTGGACTGAAGTTCAAACGTTGAACCCGTGAACAGAAAGTGGTAGAGGACGGCGCGCTGCGCCGTCCCCCCGCCCGCGAAGAGTGGGCGGAAAAGACGCGGTGCAACGGCTGGCCACGCTCGTTGCGCCGCTGCACGCGGCGCTACACGGCGCAGCGCGCCGTGTTCCACCATGCCATGCGCGTCGCATTAATTTTCCCTTAGCCGGTAAAACTGCTGCTCATTTGTCGTCGTTACGGTGTATGGGGATGAAATGTTGGCGACGTCCAGGTAAGGGCCGCACACGTTCGTAGCGACCTGGAGGGTGCCGTAACTCCAATTTAATTGCATCTGGCCGTTTGACGCATTTTTGAGGGTTAGCATTTCTGGCAGCGGAGTGCTTGCGCTCATGTAAATCCCCTGAACTTGGGCGGAGGTCAGCGCGTTGGTAAAGAATGCCACTTCGCATATTTGTCCGGCAAAACTTCGTCCCACGCCCGCCGGATTGTTTGTGTAGGTCGGGTCTGAACCAATCATCACGTCGCTGGTATTGCCGGGAATAACACTGGTCGTCGTAATGGCGTTGGGTGTGCCGCTGGTATCCAGCACGCCATCGACGTAAATGGAAATGAAGTTGGTTTGGTTGACCGCCACCACTTGATGCCAGTTGCCGTCGTTATAGACTCCGGCAGTCATTAAGTCTCCGGCGGATTGGCCGGTTCCGCCAGCCGCCTGGTTGCCGTTTCCGGCGTTAAACACCAGGCAGCCATTTGTGGTCATGGTCAACTGCCAGGAATTGGTGCCGTGACCAACGATCGATTGAACGCGCCCGTCGCAGGGATCGCCCCTGAAGATGGCCATGACGGTAAAGTTCGCATTCGAGCCGGTGGGATTAAACGTGGGCGCATCGCCCGAATCGGCAAAGCTGCTGATACCGCTTAACAGAGCGGTATTGTTCGTCACTTCGCCATAGGGCGCGCCCGTGGAATTGACCGGGCCTGCCAGAATGCCTGGCGCGGCGCCGGGTGTGTAATAGCCGCTGCCGCCTGCGCTTCCATAATTCATCAGGATCGGCCAGGCGCCGACCGCCGGTGCGGAATAAGCCGCGGGTGCGTCCATCCGCAAATAAATCACTGGATGATCATTCATCACATCAGCCACATAAATGCCCGCCTGACTCTCGCCGATGCCATCAGAATAGTGTTGGGCGATGTCCGTTATCACATTCGTATAAACCGCAAACTCATCGATGTAACCGGCGACCGCGCGAGTGCCGCCCCGGCCACCGCCGATAGTCAACGGCGACCAGTAATCCGGGGTATACGTTCCGGGGCCATTGCCGGTGACCAGGTTTTGCAGCGGCGCATTGGTGCCATCGATATAAAGGCTGAAATTGGTGTTGGTATCGCACGTCAGTACGAGATGATACCATTGATTTCCTGGATAAGCTTGTGTGCCGTTAGTGTCGCCCGCAAAACCTGCTGAATATTGGGTCCCATCCAGGTTGAATATTTGGAAGCCGGTATTGCTTCCATTCTGCCAAACCAGTCGCACGCCGGCAACCGCGCCTCCGCCGTTTCCGCTTGCGCCCGCGTTGAGACCTTCATCACCGCATTGCGCCCAAATGTCTTCACTGGTTGTATTGGTCGGGTAAAACCAGCACTCAACCGAGAACGGCGGAATCAACGTTGACAAAGGCGAAGCGTGTGGAACGAAAAGGCAATCGGTATATGTGCCGGCGCTCGTGCTCTTGCCGGCGGTAAAATTCACCGCCGTGTCGCTGTCATTGGCCAAAGCGCCCGGAACCCCGCGTATAATTCCCACAGTCGAACCTGCCCAATCCGGGTAATAAGCCGTCCCCAAAAGGCCGAGCGTCCCGTAGTTGGTTTCAATGTCTCCCGGCGCCGGCGCTTCGGCTTCGTGCATTGGCCAGTAACCGGACGGGTTCAATTGCAAAAGATTGGTTGAGTACGGAGTCGTCAGCGGCGCGACGCTGGTAACGGTGGAAACCGAACTGGTGACTGCGCCAAAATCGTTTGTAATGACGACGTAATAGTTCGTGCTGCTGCCCACGGGTCCGGCCGTCACTGTAAAAGTCGCATTTGTCTGTCGTGCCACCGGCGCCGTGCCCTGATACCATTGATATCCAATCCCGGGACCTTCAACCCCTGTGGAATAGGTGTAGGAACTGCCGGATACAAGCATCACTTGAGGCGGCAGAGTTGGGGCGACGGGAATCAGCGCGACTGGCATCGCATCGATTGCTTCGAGCGACGAGATGCAATCCCACGAATACAAGTTCGTGGCGGGAGTTTGCTCAAGCCATTGGCACCATGACAAATTGTCCGATGTCCGTCGATAGTTCCATGCAGCGTTTGCATTTTGCTGCAACCAGGACTGATAGGTGTTTTGCAGGCCATTATCCTTCATAAAGCGCATCATCCAACGGAAAAAAATCGCGTTAAATCCTGAATTGTTATTCTCGATGCCATACTCCGGCAAAATTCCTCCGCTTCCCATGCTGTTCTTCGTGTAATTCGCCGCGGCGGTTGCATCGCTTATTTGGCCGAAAAAATTGGCCGCGCCAATGAAAGTGCCCTGATTGTATGTCGTGGCCACGGTATTCGTAGAGACCACACCATTGGTGATGCTGACATGGTCCCAAATCTTGCCCGAGCCGTTATCCAGATGCGACAGTTCCCAAAAGAAAATGTTGCTGGACTCTTCCCAAAAGTTGGTGTCGCCGTAAATTTGATACAGCAGATAAGCTGCAATCGCTCCCGGACCGTTGACGCAGGCATTTTTTTGATCATTGTCCGGATATTTCCACCACAGGCCGCCGCCGTCGTTTGTGGACCAGGCCCGGTTAAAGACGTTGGTGAAATTGGAACGCGCGATGTTGCAAAAGTTGGTCATGCCTGTGTCCATGCCGCCTCGCGCAAAATCCATCACGGACCACAGGCAATCATCATTGTAATCGTCACTGGCGGGCCAGTCCGTTCCATGTTCGTAAGTAAACCCATTCAGCAAATTGGTAATGATTGCCTTGTAGGCGGCGTTCGTTGTCCACTCATAGGCATCAATCACACATTCAATTTCCTCGGTTTCTTCCCAAAAAGTCGTGTACCCGCCTCCCGTTTGCTCGGTTTGGAAATACGTGTCCTGGCCGCTGCTTACCCTGTAAAAAGCGTTCGTATAAGCCTGGAAAATAATGCTGGTGTTGTTGGTTGCCTGGGCTGACGCAGAAGCGCTTGCACCCAAACATAAAAACCAGGCAAGCAGGCACGCCAGGCCAGGACTTGTTTTGGAAAAAAATTTAGTGGCCATTGATGTCGCGTCGGATGTTTGGTTCTTCAGGCTTTGGTCGGCTTAACCTCGCGAAATTGTTGGGGGGTATTGTTTTAGGGACGAGGCCGGTTATTTCACAACAGTAGCCGGTCATATTCGTCGCGATTTGGAGTATGCCACAACTCCATGTCAGTTGCAACCGCGGTAGTGTCCGGCATTCGGCGTTGGGCGTTCGATGTTCGATGTTGGCATTAAGGGTCCTCCAATTCCCTTGTGCCTGGGCGATTTTTAATGTATTCAGCTTGTGTGGATGGGCGCTTGGCGCAGCGGCTAGCGCGTCTCGTTTACACCGAGTAGGTCGCAGGTTCGAATCCTGCAGCGCCCACCATCCTTCGCCCGGAACCGCCCCGCATTGGCCCCGGGCGAAGGATGGTGTCCTCCGTAGCTTTAGCGGAGGAGGACTCTTCCACCTCGGTTCCGGGGCTGCGGATGGCAGGCCATCGAAGGCTGCCGGGCTGAAGACTTGGCGGAGGGGGTGTCCAGCGACATCGTTGAAGGCAGGCATGTTTTCCAAAAGCATTCTTGCAAGGGAGCAAATATTGGTTAATCTCGTTTGAACGGCGGGGTAGCCAAGTGGTAAGGCAGGGCTCTGCAAAAGCCTCATTCGTCGGTTCGATTCCGACC
>DATJTK010000024.1:0-17515 GCA_035503455.1 Candidatus Sulfotelmatobacter sp.
ACTTGAGCGGCTTGGGAAGCCGCGAAAGGGTTTGCGGGAGCGCAGCGAAGGCAAGGCCCGAAGGGCCGAGCGAGCGGGAGCGAGCGAGCCAATCGCGGGTTTCCAAACCCGCTGGCCGTACGACGTCGCGCGCCCATCCAATTTGTGGGCCGACTGACAAATCGAGGCTCTTCTGCTCCCAGGCGCCGCACAACGCCACACGGTCGGCCGATTTGGAAATCGGCGATACGGCAGGTTTGGAAACCTGCGCTACGTCTGCCTGGCCCTTTTCCTTTTTCTGGTGGCCGTCTGCAAAGACTTCCTTTTTAATTTTCAAAACCGTTCCTTGTGTCCTCCCGCATTCGATGTTCAGCGTTCGATGTTCGATGTTCGATGTTTCCGGATTTCGCGCCCCCTTTTTCCTTTTTAATTCGCCCCCATCTTCCATCTTCCATCTTCGCCCCCTACGCCGTCCTCGCCCGTGTCGTATAGTGGCAGAAAATCGCCACCATCGCCCAAAGAGCCAGAAACGCGCAGGCCAATTTCAGCAACCGCGCCGGCCAATGGACGGCTTTAGCGTTTGCGGCGAATAACTGAATGGTCATCGGCTCACCGGTCTCAGTTTGCAATACCTGGGTGAACGCGAAGCGCAACCCCCGCACAGGCAGGTTCACGTGCAGCGGCTGAATCCGGGCCGTGGCAATTTCCTGGGCCTGTTCCAATTTCGCCCATTGTTCCCCGGCCGAAGCAAAATCATATTGCGCCCCCGATTGGCCCGCCTGGCTCGTGCCTCCAAATCCCATGGGTGTTTGCCATGAGTTATTGGCGGTGAAATCGCTTTGCGCATTGATCAAATTGTTGGCCTGGGCGCGCTGCAAATCCGATTCCAATTGGTTGACTTCCGCGCTGTTGGCATTGTCTTTGGCCAATTGAATTTTCGCGCGATACACATTTACACCGGCGCCGCGCACGTCCCCCTGTTGCAATTGCCGCCGCGCCTCGTCAATGTCCTGCAACGCTTCCTGCGTATCCGCGGATTTGCTGGTTTGTTCCATGAGCGAGTAATCGAGGCTTGAAAAACTTTTCGATGCGGATTCCGGGGCCGAAGCCATTTCGCGCGTCATCGTGCCCTGGAACCGGCTGTAATCGTAATCCGGCGGCAAATAAACCTGCCAACGCGCATTCTTCAGCGGCACATCAAATTTGGGCGAATCGAAATGAACCGGGCCGTCGCCGCGGGGGAAGGAGTTGGTTCCCACGTAGGTCAGCTCAACGGGAATGACGCCATCATCAGCCGCGGATTGTTCTATCGGGATAAGGAGCTTGCCACCCCCGAGCTTGCCGTCCAGCACACCCGGTCTGACTGCCTGTCCGGCCACGAACGCCGACCAGACGGTCGAGCCCGATGGCAGATCGATTGCCAGAAACTGGCGTCCATTGCTTTGAAGGGACAACGACATTTCCGTCATCATTTGGCCGTCATCAGCAACCACACTGGTCAGTTGGGCATCCTGGACAATCGCCTGTAAAACGGTCGCGGCATTGAGCCTCCGGACATCCAGGGAAAGCTTGTAACCGGGCCGTACGTAACGATAGACGAGCGCCGCGGCCGGGTCGGGGTTGCCCGCCCAGTCCGGGAAATCGCTGGTATCGGCGCGCTGAATATTTTCCGCGCTGGATTCGGCCACCTGCATCGGCGCGCGGGCCGTGATTGCCAGCATGCCGGTTTCGCGTTCCACGTTTTGCGCCGAAACACCCGCCACATTCATCGCATTGGTATCCGATGGACAGGGCTGTTCCCACGTCACCGTCAATGTATAGGAACCTTGCGCCGGACTTTGGAGTTCGACACGCCAAACGTCGCCGTCCTGTTCGCGGCTGCGAATGTTCGGACCGGATATTTCAACATTTTGAACGTTGGCCGGCACTTTGACGCTCAATTCCTTTACCGGAGCGTTTGCGATGTCGTAACGCACCAGCGCGCGGCCGGTCACGAGAGTATCCGCGAGCGAAATGGTATCCACAATTTCCGCGCGGACCCATGCATTGACCGTCTCGGTCGTCAAATTCAGGCTCCATTGCGGCGCAGCCTGCGGTCCCGATGAAATGAATTTGTACGCGAGCACGCTGCCGTCTTCGGCCGCGGTCGACCTGTCCGGCAGGGACACGGCCGGAATTTCAATCAAGCCATCGAATGATTCCGTCTTCAGCGCCACGCCCGGCTCCGCCGAAACGGCAATAAAACCGGTGAGCCGCTCGACACCGAGCGGTTGGACACCGGCGATGCCAAGGGACTTCGGCAACTCTTTCAGGTCGCGGGTAAGTTCGAGGCCCAGTCGATAATTGCCCGTGGCACGGCTCTTGAGCGTCACTTCCAACAGGCGCGAACCATTTTCGTTCCGCTCATATTGTTGCTGGATATTGTCGCCCTCGACGTTCTCGACGTGATAACCGTCAGGAAGCGCCACTTCCAGGGCGAATATTCCCGCGCGTTTTATCGTATAATCAATGGTCGCCAAAAGAGAAACTTGCCCCGCGCCAACGCGGAAGTGGTTCATGGCTGTGGCCTCGATTTGCGGTTGGATGGCAGCCAGGTGAACCTGAAGGCCGCAATCGGGCCGGGAAAATTCGAACGCGCTCTGGAGGCCGTGGTTGTCACCGGGGAATTGCGCAGTATCCACACGGTCAAGGCCGGAAACGGTTTCCACCGAGAGCGCCAGTTGGTCGTTTCCCCGCAGGGCGATGAAACCAGTCTCCCGCTGCACACCGGAGGCATGTGGCACGGCAACGGCCATATCGGCCGGCAATGTGTCCAGATTCTTCTCCAGTTCCAAAGTCAGATGCCAGGATTGGGTGACCCCTTCCAGCAAATCCACGACCAGAATTTGCGCGCCATTGTCGTTGGTGATTTGCCAGGTCCGAATTTGTGGCGCTTCAACGCGGAGCAGGCGCTGGCCGGCAGGCAATTGAACTCGGGCCTGGCGCAATTCGCCCTGGGTAATTTGATAATCCAGGCCGGCGGAGACATTCATCACTCCGCCGCCAAACGTGACCAGCGTGGCATTTTGACAAAACACCGTCGCCGCAACTTCACCAGCCTGTTTCACGCGCGGTGTCCATGATAAATCGATCTCGCCGCTGGAGCCCATGACGGCTTCGACACGTGTGCGGTCCTTTTCCAAAATCCGCGTGAACGAGACAGCGGCGGGAAACTCGACATCCGCCTCCGGCTCGTCGAGCACAAATGCCGCCTGGCTCGAGAGCGCCGGCGGAATATTGAAATTCAGCCGGTGGCTGGTGACATCGCCCGTAACTTTGACAAGCATGTGAATCTGCACTTTTACGGCGTCGCGGCTCTCGAGTTTTACGAACAACATCTCGCCGTTGCGAACGAGTTCGGCTTTGCCGTTCTTTACGGTGAATTGTTGCACGGCAACGTCATCGCCCAGCAGCGGCACTGACACGCCTGATTGGTCCGGTGAAAATTCAAAGGTCGCATCCACCATGGCCACGCGATGGTTCACGAAACCAAAATAAGTTGCCGAATTAATGAAATTGGCCGACAGAGCCCCGACCGTGAGGGAGTGGGTGTCCTGAGCATTTGCCGCGGTCAATCCCAGGGCCGCGAGCAGGACAATGGCCGCAGCCACGGGCGGAGCGCCAGTTGCCAGCACGGGCGATGGGTCCGGAACGGTTGGCTCCGTGGCCTGTCGCGTTCCGCCGTGGCGCGGCCAATATTTCCAGATGAGCAGGACGATGATTCCCAGGGCTGTAAGCGGGAAGCCGATAATCAGGGCGTCGTGGAGAGCGCGCCACTGCACCAAAAGGCTGCAGACCGACCCGATGATGAGCGCAATCGCGACCGTGAGAACAAAACTGTTGCGACGTTCGCCGCGCCATTGAAGCCACCAGATGAACAGACCCGCCAGGAACGCCGCGGTTTGCCAGAGCATTTGGAAGGTTTCAAACACACTTAACGGCATAATGCGGGCGTGGATAGAAAGCGGTTCGTCGCTGATGTTCATGATTTTTGTGAACAAAAATGGCTGGCCGGTCTGGGGCAATTCAATCCGGATGGAGCGAACGCCCGCAACGGCGGCAGGCGGGGACGATTGTCCAGAAGTCCCTGCCACGTTTGCGGAATATACGCCCCCTCCTCCTGCCCCGCCCGCAGGCGGTGCTTCAACAGGGACCGTAGAGCTTGCAGTAATCGCCTGGTTTTGAGCCACAGAAGTTCCGTTGGGTCCGGCCATCTGGACCAGGCCGCGTTGGGACAATTCCTGAAACTTTTCCGCCGTGATTTCCTCGACGCTGCCATCCGCAAACAAAATGTTGCAACCCCCGTTCACAATCGGGCCGTAAGCCAGAACGGAATCCGGCTGGAGCGCGTCCTCTGACATGCCATTACCCAAATAAGTGAAACGCTCGCCGGTTTCCACGTCATAGGTGATTTTGTCGGTGCCCAGTTCGTTGGACATTTCTTCAAACGAATACGGGAGGCGATTATTGTTATCGCCCGCAAAAATTCTCGCGGCCAAACCGATCTGCTTGAGATTGCTGACGGAATTAATGCGTTGCGCCCGGCGCTTCGCCGCGCCCAGTACCGGCAATAACATCGCGGCCAGGACCGAAAAAATCATGACCACAACAAAGAGCGTGATGACGCCGCTCCAACCGCGACGGACCGCGGAAATCACGAAGGCGATGACCAGAAACGCAAGCAGCCCGAAGGCAAACATCGTCGGGCCAGCCGCGCGCAATACATCGCCGTAGAAGGAAAGGAATTTTTCCCAGGCATCGAACATTCCGTACGTGGTTCCCTCGGCCACGTTCATGCTCCCGCCAAAACTTGAGAGGCGGAATCCGGCCGGCGCAAACAGGCGCCACTCGGCATACGTGTTTGGCACATCCGTGCGCGGCGCGTCCAGGTCCAGGGATTTGCCCAGCGTGGACGCGAGCGCGCCGTTGGTTTGCGCATAGACAATGTCCACGGCAAAGGCCTGGTCACGGTCGGCGGCCCGCGGCAGTGGAACGAGAATCCACGGGCCGTTCGACTCAGGCTTTGCGGGCTGTCCGTTCACGTAACAGCCCCACAAATTCGCGTTTGCGGGGAGTTCGAACCGTTGGAATTGCTTTTCATTGTTTTTGACCATGAACGAAGCTTGCGTGAGCATTTCGCCGGAATCGGTAAGCACAGACGTGATTTGCGTGCGGTCGGCCACGGCTTCGAGCACGGATACTTCGGGCAAATGATTCACCTGGAGCGCCAAATCGTATTGTTCCCCGGTGTACTGAAAGGCGAGCAGGACCGCGCGCGTGATGAGCGAATGATCAGCCGCTGACAATTCGCTTTCATCAATGCGCTGAAGTGAATCGCTGATTGAGCTTGGATTAATTTGAAGATTTGCCGCGCTCGTCACGGCAATGGAACCGGTTTCGCGTTCAACATCCAGCGCATGGATGCCGGCAATCGGCAGTGTCGCGCCCGAAGAATCAAATTGATAATCGTACGTAACGACCAGTGTGTAGCCGCCCCACACCTTGTCCTGCAGGCCGATGGTCCAGACATTATTGGTAAATTCCTTGCTCCGGATATTCGGGCCTGTGAACTCGACATTTTTGAAATTCGCCGGCACGCGCACTCTGAATTCCTGGACGCCCTGGTTCGCAAGGCCGTAGCGAATCGTCGCGCTGCCGCCGGTGATGCCGTCGCCGATGGTCACAAGGTTAAAGACGTCGGCGACGACATGCGGCGCGAGGCGTTCTGTGGCAATCGAAAGATTCCATCCAGTGCCGTTGGCGGTGTAGGCGAGGCTTTCGTCGGAATGATCGGGCAGACGGTCCACGGGAATTTCGCGCACGCCCGCAAGCGCGCCCGTCCGCAACCGGAGTCCCGGCGCGGCTGCGGCGCCGATTTGCGCCTTTTGGTCTTCCGCGCCCGCCACGTCCAGCGGCGCGATGCTGATTTTGTCCGGAAACTGCTTCAGCGCCTGTTCCAATTGCACGTCTATGCGGGCCGAACCCAGCACGCGATCGGAAAAATCCACATGTATTTTTCCGTTACTGACATTCCAATCTTCGATGCCATCACCGCGCACGTCTGCCACCACAAATCCCGGCTGCGGCGTCAATTCTAACGCGTAAATACCGGCTTTTTCCACATCGAGCGACAGATGATGCAAGACAACCAACCGCGTTTCCTCCAATTGCGCATTCACGCGATCGGTCACATTGATTTCCGGCTCAATGGGCGCCAGCTTAAGCCCCAGCGTCAGCGGGCGCGCGTCAAATTCGTAAGCAGCGATCGCATTGTCCGGCGCATTGACCTGGCGCAATTCCGCCGGCGCGGCGATATCCACCAGCGTATTCTCCGCCGAAATGACAAGCGACCCCGACTCATGGTCCACATCCAACGGCTGCGGCGGCTCCAGAATCGGGCGCCCGGCGGAACCATCAACGCTTTGCTCCGTATAAACCGTCAAATCATAATCGTTTTCGAGCGGCTTAATAAATTCAACGGTGAGGATTTGACCACGGGGCGGAGACAGCTTGTCTCCGCGTTCCGAAGTCTGTGGGGACAAGCTGTCCCCACCCCGACCCTCAGAAATTCTCCAATCACGAATGCCGTCACCCTCAAGATGCGTCAACGTCTGATCCGGCAACGCCAGTTCAAGCTCCGTCGTCGCGCCCTGAACGATATTGTAATGAAACGCGCTCGTGTACTTAATCACCGCCGGTGTCACTTGCGCGGCCAATGTCGAATCAACAATCAATAATGCCTTATGCGTCGCTACAACCATTTTCGGCCGCCAACGCAAGGAAACCGTCTGGTCCGCTCCGAGATACCCGGTCAAACAGGACGCGCCATTGGTTTTGGCCACGCCGAGCGTTGTGCCATCCAGCAATTGAATTTCTGTATCCGCGCCGTCCGCCTGCGCGGTTACCGACCCGATCGTCGCCGCAGGCCCGGTAAACGACGTGCTGCTCCACCGTCCGTCGAGGTCGGTTTTGGTCACAAAACCCAGCTTCATCTTGAATTTCCCCGGGCGCGAAGCGACCAGCGTATAGAGCGTGCCCTCGCGGACAATTTTGACGGAATCCGGCAATTCCACCGGCAACACGGCTAAATCGCCATCCAGCAACGGGGTATAACTCTCGCCTTTCTTGGAGGCTACAGCGTCAATGTCCAGTGTCCAGCAGGCCTGGTTCGTGGACAGCACACCGTCATAATGAATCTGGTTGATCGTCAATCCGTCTGATGCTGGGTTTGGTGTCCACGCTTTAGCGTGTCTGGGTTGATCGCCCGAGTTCAACGTCCACGCTTTAGCGTGCTCCGCGTTGCCATTTTCATAAATCGAACGAATCTCGCTCGCGGTCAGGGCCCGGGAATAAAGCGCGATGTCGCTAATCATGCCGTTGAATGGAGTCGGATACTGGGTGCCCTGGGTGTTGCCGATGCCGATGCCCGGGCGCCAACCCGGATCAAGATGGTCCAGCGGGACCAAAGTCGTATTGGTGGCGGCGACGAGTTCGCCGTTGATGAAAAGCTGCATCTGGCCGTACTCACCAAAAGTGGCGGCGATATGCTGCCAATGATTGAATTGGATTGGCGCCTGGATTCCCACCGTCTGGTTCGCCGCATCCGTGATTTGAAAACGAACGCAGCCATCCGGCAGATCGATTTTGTAGGGATCCAATCCAGCCCGATCATCGCCGTAAAAGAAAATGTAACCGCTCGATTGCCGGGGATAAATCCAGCCTTCAATCGTCAGCTCATTCGTAAGCTGAAAATCCGGGCTGTCAGGAATGCACACGCGATCCTGGCTGGTCCCATCAAAGTCGAATGCCAAACCATTCGGACCCTGCGCGTAATGCATTCCGAAAGGCAACACGCCATCATGATTGCCCGCGCTGTCCTGCGCGTTGCCCTGGCCACGCCACCAACCGACCAAACCCTCGCGCGGGATGGAAATCGACTGCGCAAGCGCTAGCGAAATCGAATTCAAAAGACAGACCAGGAGAATGACAATGGGTGTTGATGTTTTCATAGCGGTACCATGGTTGTTTGCGACAAGCTTGTTCATTACCGAGTCAGACGGGGAGCGGGGGGAAATGCTCCGTTAGAACGTTAAAAGGTTAAAAGGTTGAAACGTTGAAACGGTGCCGCAGAATGCAAGAGCGTGAGTGGGAAAAGAACGTGAGAGCGTGAGACTGTCAGACCGTGAGAAGCTAGACGCACGCACATTTTTTGGGTATAAGGAAGTGAACGAGGAAACGAGACGGGAAATGGGGATTTTATTGGGAATTTAGGGATTTTGGGGAAACGGCCTTGGAGACAGGGCAAAGATAGGAGATGGAAGATGGAAGATGGATTAATGCGGAAGGCGGAATGGCAGGACAGAGGGCACGGCGGGCGAGGATGGAGGATGGAAGACGAGAACGTGAGGACGTTGGAGCGTGAGAGTGTGTGAAAATTGGATGGGTGGATTGATGGATTGTTGGGGAAATTCGAGGACGAGGGCCCGGCTTCGCTAGGGCTACGCCGGGCGGGTTGGTAGGGACTGGCGGCTAGAAGCCGCCGTCACCGGCAGGCAGGATGCCTGCCCTACAGCCTTGTTTAGTAAAAAATGGTGTGCGTGAAAACCGGAAGTAAACGGGTATAAATAAACTGCTAAACGAACTTGATTGCGGGCTAAACGAACGCTGGTTTCTGAGGAAATTTGCGCATCTGTGCTAAACGAACGGCGCGGGCGATTTCTGTCGAAAAAGCGGTTTCGATTACTGAAAGTTTAGGGTTTTTTAAATGAAAAAATGGGGATGGACGGGATTGACGGAATTCGGGCAGTATGAGCGTGGGAACTTGGGGCTGTCATGGCCGACTTTTCGGCATTCCGCTCGTATTTACCGCAGGCAGGCCCACGGCCCAGACGTTCAAAGAGCACTAACCACAACAGCCAGAGTTGACTACATTATTCTTCCTGACCAAACTTATTCCCAACCGTGGTGACGACAGAAGCTAAATCCCGAATCGGAATCAACAAGCTCTCTTGGAGCTTGTGCAGAGCCTTTCGATTGCAGCGCCCCGCAACCACGCAAGAAGCGGTTTCAAAATTTGAGACATATGGAAGACACGAAGGAACCAGGCCAGTTTGTACCTGACGCAGTCCTAAAACTCATCCGGAAGCGGATTGAGGACGGGGTCGCAGACGCAGAGGCAAAATTTAGCTTTAATGAAGCCGACGAAGACGCCGTAACCGGGGCGCTAGGACAAGCGATTTCGACTGACAAGCCAGTGCTATTTAAAGGCGCGAATGGCAATTATGCTTACCAAATAACAAGCGCTAAGGTTGTGGGTCGTGGGCCAAACGCGCTTGAGAAAAGGATGGGTGCGGACGCGATTTTCCAAGTTGCCGTTATTAAAGAGAAAAAAACTGTCTTTTCGAAAGGCCTTCCGTTTCAGGCAAAGATGATGGGCGGATTCCGAAATAAATGCGCGCTGGAACAAGCCGAAAAGCTCCTTCAGACGTCTGGAACCGGCATCGTTGTTCGTTATTCCAGCGAAGGATACTGCGGGATGGAAGCAAAAGAGGTGGTTCGCCAAGAAAAGGCATCGCAGGCAAGCCCGAAACCAAAGCCACAAAAACTTGCAACTATATTTGGGAACGAATTCCTGCGATGTCGAATTGGCAAGATTGATCTTTATATTCGCCACTCATTTGAAAAGGAGAAAGATGGACCCGGCATTAGGATTATCGACACCCAAATAGTTGATTTCACCGGCAACAACAAAAGGTAACGCCTGATGAACTGTCAGCACCGTTCGACAAATGCAGTCGCGGATTACTCGCTGAAGGCTATTGTTGACGCGTATCTTGATCGTTACGCCGCTGGCGAAGAGAGGTACCTTCGTTTTTACGTTCTCCAGCGTTCCTTGCCGGATGCCATCAGTAAGGCAGCTATGGCGGAGCTGCCATCCGGCAAGCGATTCGCCCATCAGCGACGCATTCCTCGCAGCGTTTTGGCGCAGGCGAAGGCAAGATTGTTGAAGTTGAGCTATCGGAATGTGCGAACCTTCTCGCAGTTGTACGAAATGGTTAGAAATTCTATCGGGCCGATTCGTGGAATAGGCCCGTTGACAGTTTATGACACGGCTCACCGGTTGGGGGCGTATCTCAAGTTGTCGCCTGAATACGTATTCCTGCACGCAGGAACAAAGAAAGGCGCAGCAATTCTTTGTCTGGGCAGAGGGAAAATACATCTTCCATTGACTGCATTCCCAAGCGAATTTCGAAGGCTTCGCCCTGAACAAGTTGAGGATTGCCTTTGCATTTACAAACGGGAGCTGGCTAAATGGGCGACGGTCCAACGTCGATAATTACGATGTGAAGCGCGCCGTTCATTTTGATACCGAGGCCGAATTCAGGACATGGTTCGAGCAGAACCTTGCAGAGTTCGGAATTAACAAGATCATCGTTAATCAGGAAGTTTGTCCCGACTACGTCGTGATAATGAAAACGGGCGAAACGAAGAGGATAGAAGCCGAATTGTTGGCGATCAACTTTAAATACCACCGGCATGAAGCAGAAAAGGTCGATCTAATTGTAGCGTGCTATGCTAATGCGGACCAAATTGGCGGCGTGCCTGTAATGGCAGTAAATAAACTCTGGGAGTATCGTCCTGAAAATCCAGAATCGGCTCAGCCGCCTAACGGGCCACTGTCCGAGGATGAATTGAAAATGCTGGAGGCGGTTCAATTTTCCGGCGGTATCGAACTTTCTGCACTCGCAGAGGGAGATTTCAGAGGCAACTCTCGAATTTTTCTTCATTTCAACCCAGACCAGGTTACCAAGTTCCCAAGGGCGACTAATAGCCTTTTGGGCGTTGTTTCGCCGAAAACCAAACAATTCATCAAAAAGTACCATTATGCCATCATCGGTGAAAATCTTTCGGAGCGTGCTTGCGCCGCGTTTGATGGCCTGAGCAGGCGCGGTTTAATCAAGGCTCGACCGCTCTCTTTCATGTTGGCGGCCTATGATGGCGTTATTTCGGCACACCCTGGTTGGATTCCTACCGAAGTGGTCACTGTCGACCGCTTTGCTGAAAAATCCCCTTTCGGAAATCCTCAAAGCGCTTACCCTTCGCGAATGCCAACAAAGCGTCGCAACGCATTAGGGAGCTCAGTAAGGGCGAAAATTTTTGAATTTGCTGACCGTCAAAAGGCCGCTGGCGAGCTTCAGCGTATCGTGGAAAGCCTCGTCACCCGAGACGAGGCTACCCTTAGGGTAATGTCTGAGCGGGAATTCGACGATTTGGATCGCGTTCTCGCCGGAATCACGGAAGCGGTGCGGCGCGATCATTTTGCAAAAGGGCGTAAATGGAAACATCGCGAAGCGAGAAAGCGCGAGGGCGATCTCTTGGAAAGGCTGTGCCAAGAGCACGACCTGAAGGGTGGCTGGAGAGACCACGTTTCCGTCCTAGAAATCGACGGCACCCCGATGATTCTCTCGGAACCTTATGGGCTTGATGCCGATGACTTCGAGGACTTTTTCAAAATGAAAAAGTTGGGTTGGAAGGTTTGGGTCGACGAGCGTTTGGCGACGTATTTTCCGGGACGTGCGGTTTGTGTGCTGCTGTGTCCCCCGAATTGAAGGCAGTCCCAAGCGCGGCCGATTGACACAAGGGACGCGTCGGAAGGCAATTCCGAGGCGGAGCCGTTGGACCCGGTGATTATTAGAATGAGAGGCCGAAAAGTTTTGTGAGGACCTTCTGAATTGTTTCACTGTAGTTGTCAACATCTGCATCGGTCACCTCAACAGTCGCGCGTTCGTGGACAAGCTTATTTCGCTGCATGTAATAGTGATTGATCTTCGTGAGTGTGACGCTATCGAAATCGACTTTTTGTCGGACTACCTTAATAACGGCATCCCGATGCTCAAATATTTGCTCCAGCGACTTTCCCGCTAAATTAAGTCCTTGCGTGTGGACAATGAATTCTTTCAGCGCAATTTCAAAACTGCTGTCAAGCAGCAAGAGAGCCATCCGGTTCCTGGTTTCAAAACTACGTTGCCTTCTTAGCAAATCGACGGCAGCGACGGCTTCAACCAACCCAAGAGTCCATGGCTCGTCCTTTATTTTGGAGCGGTTGCTGGTTTTTAGCATATCCACCTTGTGCTTGTAAACTTTCGGAAGCGGCGGCAGATAGCTACGCTTAATTTTTCCAACATCTTTTATGTCAACGTGCTCGATTTTGCCATCGGTGTGCGCAAAGACTTTCTCCTCCCATTGGCCTTTAAACCGCCTGGACAATGATGTGTAGTCGGTGACTACCGGCAGCAAAAAGCCCTGAAGCGCTTGGAAGGTGTGATGGCCGAAATTAATTGCGGACTTGCTGCTGTTCCAAGGCATGTGTTTAGTCGCTCCATGGAGTTTCACAATAATCCTGGCGAGGGAAGCGTCTGAGTGCGGCAAACCCGCAATTCCCGAAATGTAGCCTACGTCCTTCTTTTTTACCTCCTTCTCGATTAGCCTGTCATTGCAGTAAAAATAGACTCCGTAATCCTCCCGCCCTGGGTCTTTAGTCGAAATAAGGCCAGCCGTAATGTCGACTCCAACCTTTTCTTTTTCCGGTGTTTCAAGCTCAAACAAAAAGCAACGAGGTCCAAAATCGGGTGGGTAAGCCCATTGATCAAAAAGCGCGGGAATCAAGGGCCGATCATTGATCGAGATGGCAAACTTCTTGCCTGCCAAAAAATACCCATAGGTTTCCTCAATTTGCCCGCGAAGCAAATCTTCCTCGCCCGGAGTCAACTTTACGCGGAGCCGCGACAACTCGATCTGCGTGGTGTTTGGGCTGAGGTCGGGGATTTCGAATGCTGTCAACTCCCACGAATCATCTTCCAGCCAGATGTTGTCGATAACGATTTCGAAGCTCTTCTCGTTCTTGTGCCTGGTCCGAATACGGATGTCTTGGGCGAGAGCAACAACGGCCCGTTTGCTTCCAACGCCGAAAATTCCGATTATATTTTCGTCTCTCGAGTTATTTCCGCCGCCAGGGGTGATTAGGAATTCAAGATGCGACTCTGGGACACCACCTGCGGAATCAACGATTTGGATTGTCTGCTGGTCGTAGTCGAGCGTGATATCGATTTGCAGATGCGCCGCCTTGCCCGTCTTAAGCCAAATGTCCAGCGCGTTGTCGATGAGCTCACACAGGGAGGTGCGTAGATTGTAATCGCTAATTATTGACCAGTACAGTTTCTTGTTCGGCGTCCCGTCGAGTTGCTTAGCATATTTTTTCATAGCCTTATAGTCAGCCACACACACACAGCAGGGCGTCGATTGCTAGCCGCCTTTCCTTTGGGAGTCATAGGTTGCCTGATTAAAGGGAATCTTAGGGGAAACGACAGAATTGGCAAGCTGTTTGCACTGCGGCCACCTTAAATGCGGATTAAGGGGACGCAAAGGACGAACACGGACACGGACTTAATCTGACGAATCGGGCGGATCTGACGTATTGGGCGGATCGGGTATGAACGCTGCAAATTAAAAAGGAAGTCTTTGCAGACGGCCACCAGAAAAAGTGGGTCGTATGGGTCGTATGGGACATATGGGACGGATAGGAGCCTTGGATGGTTGGATTATTGGATTAATGGATTGTTGGGGCGAAATGCACGGACAAACAAGGACAAGGTACGGACCCTCCTACGCTAAAGCTACGGAGGGCAGGCGGACATGGAATTTGGGCCGGGAGTTGGGCGGACTTTGGAATGCGGAATGGGGAATTCGGAATTCGGAATGTGAAAAGAAAAGGGGCCGGGAAGGGGAATTTCCCGGCCCATGAGGAGGCAGAGCGCACTGACGTGGCGCGGAAGCGGGCCGGGAAAGAGGATTTCCCGGCCCGGTGGTGGCGACGTTTGCGGAGATATATGGGGCGGCGGAGCACCGCCGCCCTACCGAATCGTGCGTTTTTTTATTCGGTTTTGGCGAGTTCGCGATCTCGGTCCAGGTCTCTTTGGATCATTTCGCTTATGGGGTTCGTTGGCCTGATTGAGTAGATGCGGCCCTTTTTCTTTAGCCAGCCTTCTTTTACGGCTTTGCTGGCTAACTGCGAAACGCGGCCGGGGGTGAGGCCCATTTCCTGGGCGATTTCGGTGGCGCGGGTCAGGCCTTGTTCGATGCATTGGCGGAATAGCTGTTGTGCGGCCAGTTTTTTCCAGGTCACCTGGGCTTTGGGTGTGCCGGGTGGTTTGAAAAAGGTCCATTCGAGGGCGGGAACGTCGGCGTCGAGGCTGTTGCGGTTTTTGGTGAAGCGGGCGATGAATTTCGCGCCGTGCTGGTTTTCCATGGGGTCTTTTGGTTCGGACAGGTTGATGATCCAGAATGCGGCGTCTTCGCGCCGGGATGA
Organism: Candidatus Sulfotelmatobacter sp.; assembly: GCA_035503455.1. Lineage (GTDB taxonomy): Bacteria > Verrucomicrobiota > Verrucomicrobiia > Limisphaerales > UBA11358 > UBA11358. Next base: position 14,384 of record DATJTK010000024.1, read on the forward strand.
GCCGCGCATGAATCCGTTGCGGCCTGAATGGACGATGAAGACGACGGCAATGCGGTTGCGCCGCATTTCGAGGAGCCAGGGCAGGACGTCGTCCCAGGAGTCGGCGTCGTTTTCGCGCAGGCCGAAAAAGAGGCATGATTGGTTGTCGAGAAAGACGATATCGATTTTCTCGCGTTTGCATTTGTCCAGAATTGCCGTTTGTGTGGCGGGGTCGGCGAGGTTTAATGATTTACCGGTGAGGTGGAATAATGCCTCGTGTTGCAGATAGAACATACCCGGGGCCGGGCCTATGGTTAACGCGCTGTCGCGTTCGCGGATGCTGTCGATGGGCATTTCGCCATCGACGTAAAGGACGCGGCGATGGGCGAAGACGTTCCACTCGGCGAGTGTGCCCATGGAGCCGGGGCCTTCGGCGCATTTGCGCGCGAGGAACACGCCGAGCCAGGTTTTGCCGAGTCCGCGCGGGCCGCAGATGAATCCGAGGTCGCCCATCTTGAACCAGTTGCCCATGATTGGCTCGCGCGGGGGCATGGTTACGCCGGCGAGTCCGGCTGGGGATTTGATTGCTTTGTCGAGATTGAGCTGCCATTCGGCCGCCAGTTCAGCGGCGGCTTTTTGTTGGGCTTCGCTGTTGAGGATGGTTTCGATTGCGGATTTTGCCTGATTTGTGGTCATCGGTTTTTTTCTTTTTTTTCGTTTTTTGTTTATTTTTTGTTAAACTACGCGTGCATTTTAGGGGAGGGGGTTGGACATTGGCGGTCCAACCCTCTGGAATTTTTAAAAAAATTTTGGGGGCGGGGAGATGGGACGTATGGGACGTTTATGAGTGCCAGGGCGATTGAGAACGTGAGAACGTGAGAGCGTGAGAACGTAAGAGAAGGCCAGTTGTCCTGTCATTTTTCGGCTTTGAATTTCGCATTTTGTTGTTAAAATAAGAATATGAAGCAGAAGAAAGCGCGGACGGAAAAGGCATCAGCCGGCACGGCGCTCGGAGCAAAAGCGCGCGCCGAAAGCAATCGGCTGGCGGATACGGACCGCGAAAAACTCGGCGAGGAATTCATGAAACTCTATTATGGCGGCAGCCACAAACCGGCCACCACTCATCGCCGTTGACACCAATGTGCTGTTCGATTTGGCCGGAGGTTTGGACGACGTGTTTGAAGCGGTTTCCGTAATTCAAGGGCGCCTCGCCGACGCGCGGCTTTTAATTCCTCCAACAGTCCAACATGAGCTGGCGAATTGGGCACTGAGCGGGGACAAAGAAAAGCGCACATCCGCGCGAAATGCCATCCGAGTAAGCCAGTCGTTACACATTGTTCCTGCAAGCCTCGTGGCCGTCCGGCACGGGATTGCCGAGCGTATCGCCGAGCGGATCCGCGAATGTGGTTTGATACCTGACGAGGAAATCAATGATTCGCTGGTGCTCGCCGAATCGGCGTTGCTGGGTTGTACGATGCTGCTCACGAGCGACGAGCATTTGCGTGGGCTTGATTTCGAGCGGTTGACCTTGGAGTTGCAGACATTTGATATCGCCGCGCCGGTCGTCGCCACACCGCGCGAGATCGTACGGAAATTCTTTCAGCGTTGAACTTTTTCCGTTGTTTCCTTTCCCCTTGAAAACACACTTTTTAATGTTAGATTTCTTATAAATGGATCCGGTAATTCCCATTCAGATGCCCCAGGAACAGGCCGACTTGATCAGTGAGGCGGCTGAGGAACTTCACATGTCCCGCCAGGACGTGATCCGGCAGACCTTGAAACTCTACTTGCCGGATTTCGTTGATCGTATGAATCCCAAGCCAAAACTCCGAAGACGAATTTCGGGATGGGAAGCCCTGCGCGGCGGCCGGGGCATTGAGCTGGACATCAAACCGATTAACCAGACGGTCAAAAAAAATCGGTCCAGGCCAGGGACTCGATGATCGCGGCGACGGCGGCCGTCCGCGGCTGGACCGTGGCCACGCGCAACAAATCCGACTTTTCAAAGCTGGGTGTTCCAGTCTTCGATCCGTGGACGGACAAGCTCTAAAACACTTTTCCGTTTGAAAATGAGGAAAGCATGAAAAGGGATGGACGGAGTGGACAAAGTGGACATGATGGACCCAATGGACGGATGGAAAAGTGAGAGCGTGAGATAAAAGAGACAAAAAGGACCCAAGGGACGAAAGGGACCCTAAGGCTACAGAGGGCGGGCGAGCGTGATTTCGAGGACGAGGACGAGGACGAGGACGATGTATGTGAAATATTGGGCGGATCGGACGGATTGGTTCTTTAACTGTTCAAATGGCGCGACTTTAAATAGATTTCCACGCATGGCCTCCGAAGCCGATTTGCTGGCGCGTTGCCGCCGGGGCGAAGCCGATGCGTGGGACGAATTGTTTGATCTCCATTACGCGGCGGCGGGCCGGTTCATTTTCCAGTTGTCCCCGGATTTTTCCCGCGAAGATACCGAAGAAATTTGCCAGGAGGTTTTTTTGTCCGTGATCAAAAATCTCGAGTCGTTTGAGGGCGGGTGCCAGTTCCAGACGTGGCTGTTCCGGATTGCCGTCAATAAGTCGAGGGATTTTCGGGAGAAACGGCTTGCGGCCAAACGCGGCGGCGCGCAGGTGACAATTTCGCTCCAGGCTGAAAATCCGGAGACGGGGCTCACGCCGGACCCGCCGGATCCGTTGCCCGCGCCGGACGAGTTGGCAATGAACGCCGAGCAATTGGCCCAGGTGCGCGAATCGCTGGATCAATTGGACGGGCCGTGCCGGGAAATCGTGGAACTGCGTTACCTGGGCGATTTGAGTTATGAGGAGCTTGGAGCGACATTAAACCTGAATCCAAAGACGGTCAGTTCGCGCCTGAGCCGGTGCTTGGACCGTCTTGAGGAAATTGCGAAAAAAACATTTTTGCGGGATAAACCAGGCGTTTTGCCGTCTAATTAGGCCTATGACAGAGAAATTTCGATTTTTGAGGGTAATGGCATGGAGGAAGATAATTCCCCCTGCGCCCGGCCCTCACCTCCCCATGAACCGCAACATTCTCATTCGAACGATTCTCCCTCACCCCATCCCTCTCCCGCTGGGAGAGGGAGAATCATCGTCCGATGGTTTGACACGGCGAACAATTATCCCGGTTCAGGGGTTC
>DATJTK010000025.1:0-18187 GCA_035503455.1 Candidatus Sulfotelmatobacter sp.
CAGGCATTCCTAAAATGTCTTCCCGATTTCAAAACAACCCCGGTCCAAACCAATACCTGGACGGGCCAATGGTCCGAGGACGGCACCAACTACGACCTGACTTTGAGTTACAATAACAAGAGCCAAGTTGCCACTGCCCAAACCGACGGCATACGCCTGACGATCAAGATGGACCAAAACACATACGTGTTTGAACGCGGCTACTAATTGCCCAAGAGGATGCCTGCCCTACGTGCTTTGGGGATATTCCTCATAATTATCTTATTCCGAGCAAGTTAAAACAAGAATTCGCGGGTTCAAAAATTCCGCAACCGGCCCAAAAATTGCTGCTTTTTGGTCCGTATGGTCCTGAAAAGCCTCATTACTGGCGTGGCGGTTTCCCTGGCTGGCTTCTTTGGCTGCTCAAAGTCGGCCGCGCCGGCTACGGCCACTAAAGCCACATCTGCGGCTGTCCAGTCCAGCACCAAAGACCTGGGGATTCTTGAAATGACCAATAACTACGAAACGTGCGTTTCGTTTGGTCCCGGAAAAGACTGCCGGATGGTCCCTAAAATGTTGGACCGAAAGAACATACTCATCACACTGACCCTCGAGTCCAAGAAGCCTGACGGCAAACCGTCCGGTCTAAGCGTGGTTGAACTGGAAGGAACCGTCCAAAAGCAATTTGAAGTCACCATCGGGAATACCGATTTTACGTTCACTCCGCAAATCGTAACGGAATAACGCACCGCCTATCCACAGTGGTGGAACACGGCGCGCTGCGCCGTGTAGCGCCGCGTAGAGCGGCGCAACAAACGTGGCCAGACCTCGCATCGCAGCTCTCTTCCCTGCGGCAAGGGCGAGACCAATCTGAATTTAAAACTCCGACGAAGCCTCCGGTGCGCCGCTCTACGCGGCGCCGACAGCGCAGCGCGCCGTCGTCCACCACCGGTCAGTTTACTTTAAGCAACATCGAACCGTGCCGCGGGACGACAAAAGTGAACCTTCCATTGAACGGTCCCAAATCCTTGTGCAGCCAAAGATCACGCGCCATCACGTGTTCCGGCAATCCGATGTCTTTGAAGACTGCGGTTATCGTCATCGGATGAGCGTTTAGATTGAACAAAGCGACGGCCTGGCCGCCCTCGGCCAGCGATTTGGTCCAGATTTGGGTCGGCCCCTCCTGTCGCACGCAGTGTCCCTGGATTCCCTCCGGGTCCTGGTCAATGGCGATGACTTCCGGATTCGTCAAAATCGCGAGAGCTTTGGGATTCATTTGAGTCAGATCATTCCCGGCAAAGAGCGGGGCGGCAAGGACGCACCATAAGCTCATCTGCGTGCGCCATTCGTCCTGATCCATTTTACCGTTGCCAATCTCCAGCATGTCCGGATCGTTCCAGTGTCCGGGACCCGCATATCGTTCAAGTCCATTTTCCTCGAGGCCGTGGAGAATAATCGAATTGTAATTGTCTGAAATGTCGCCCGTCGTCCGCCACATCTGCCCGCCGACGGATTGGCCCCATTTCCAGACGTCCTGCACCCCGTACTGGCAAAGACTGAAGAGGATCGGCCGGCCCGTTGCCTTCAGGTCATCGGACATTTTCCGGTAGGCGGCCTGCATTTGATCGGACTGATAGACGTTGTCAGCACTGCACCAGTCATATTTCACAAAATCGATTCCCCAGCGCGCAAACGTCTGAGCGTCCTGCTTTTCATGGCCGTAACTGGCCTCGTGCCCGGCGCATGTCGTGGGACCCGGGCTGGTGTGAATGCCCACTTTTAATCCCAGGCTGTGGATATAATCGCACAGCCCTTTCATATCCGGGAATTTTTTGGAATCAGGATGAAAAACGCCGTTTTTGTCATGATATCCCTCCCAGCCGCCGTCAATCACAATATATTGATAGCCGGCGTTTTTCATTCCGGATTTGACCATGGCGTCCGCCTCGGCCCGAATCATCGAGTCGCTAATATCCAGCCGAAAGCAATTCCAACTGTTCCAGCCCATAGGCGGCGTCTGCGCGAGTTCCGGGTCCCCGGCAAGACAAGCGCCTGGAAAAACGATGGCGGACGTCAGAAAGAAAACGAGCCCCGAAGTTTTCATGAGTTACCAGGTCACTGGCACGGCCATTTTTTTGCCGAACCGGTTGGTGTATTGGATTTGCTTGTGACGCGCTCCGTGCTCGTGGACTAACTTAGTCAGTTTCACGTCGTAGCAGCAATACTCGGCAATATCCATAAGCCGCCCATCCTTGAACCACCGGATCGCCTGCAATCCTTCGGCCGTTTTCTCCACGCCAAATGTCGCAGTCGCAATCGAGTCCAGTGACAGGCGATGATTCAATTTATTTTGCAAATCGACCATCAAATCGAGCGTGGGCAATTGCGTCAGGTCAAAAGGAGTGTAACCGTGGAGCACTTCATAATCGAACCGCAGATTGTTGAACCCTACCACCAGGTCCGCGCGCTGCAACTGGCGGATCAAGTCACTCACGGTCTTTTCATGATAAATTTTGTATTCACAGGTGGCAGCGCTAAAGGTCACCCCTACGCTCATGCCCATCTTCGAGATATTGTTCCAACCACCAACTTCATCGGCCGATTTTTGGGTTTCCAGATCAAAATAAACGACATTCTTCGCCATGACGCCTCAATTTAAGTTCTTCCAATTGGAAAGGACAATGCCAATGTTACGGCAATTCTAAAGGGCTTTGAACCCATTGTCATGGCATCCAAAGTGCTCTTTTGAGGTGGTTTTAGGCTGTTGTTATCCAGCCAGGCCAGGCCAGAACATGAACATTTTATCTATGATTGCCGTCGCTCCAGCTCCATCAGTGGCCAGCAACGGACTGCCCGTCAATTGGTTTGACGCCGCGGTTCTGGTCCTGCTTGTCTTTGGCATCTTCCGCGGACGCAAAAACGGGATGACCCGGGAACTGGCGCCATTGCTTCAATGGCTGGCGGTGGTGATTGCAGCCGGTCTGGCTTATGCCTTCCTGGCGAGCGTTTACGCCAACCAGTGCGGACTCAAGAGCAAAGTGGCCAGCGCCGTCCTGGCCTACCTTTCAATTTCGGTTGCGTTGTTTTTGATGTTTACCCCCATTAAGCAGTTCCTCAAAAAGCGCGCAGAAAACGGTGGCGTTTTTGGCGGCTCTGAATATTATTTGGGAATGCTTTCGGGACCGGTTCGATATGCCTGCATGATTTTATTTGCTCTGGCGCTGCTGAACGCGCGCTCGTATACGGGGGCGGAAATTGCCGCTAAAAAGGCGTACAACGAGCGTTGGTATGGGGGCGGCATGTACAGCGGCGACTACATGCCTGATATTCATAGCGCCCAGGAAGCGGTCTTTAAACAATCGTTTTCCGGACCTTATATCCAGAATTACCTCGGTATGCTGCTCATTCAAACTGGCCCCGGCAGTGGCAAGGCGGGCGCCGGCGACTCAAACGAACCCAAAAAACCGCAACCCGTGATTCATATCGGAAGCTGATAGGCGCACCCGCGCCGGAGCGCATGGCCGGTTTCTCCCAGGCAACTCTCGAACGCATTCGCGCCGCCAGCGACATCGTAGACGTCATCGGCTCGTATCTCCCGCTCAAGCGGGCGGGAGCCAATTTCGTCGCCCTCTGCCCGTTTCACAAGGAAAAGACACCCAGCTTCAACGTCAATTCGCACCGCCAGATTTTTCACTGCTTCGGCTGCCATAAAGGCGGGGACGTGTTTACGTTCGTCAAAGAATACGAAAATATCGGCTTCGGAGACGCCGTTCGCCGGCTCGCCGAGCGCGCGAAAATTCCCATAGAACAGGATTCCACGCCGGGTGAGCAGCAGGCGCGGCACGTTAAAGATCAGCTTTTGGAAGTTCATGAGAAAATTGCCCAGCGCTGGCAGAATTGCCTGGCCAACGAAGCCGCCGGCCAGTTGGCGCGGGATTACTTGAACAAACGCGGCGTCAGCGCCGACGCGGTTAAGCTGTTCCGCATCGGCGCAGCCCCCGATAGCTGGGACGACACCGTCAACTGGGCCAAATCCAAAAGCTACGACCTCTCGCTGATTGAAAAGGCCGGATTAATCGTCAAAAAAGAGGAAACCGGAAATTACTATGACCGGTTTCGTGGCCGGCTAATGTTCCCCATTTGCGATGAACAGGGCCGCGTCGTCGCCTTTAGTGGACGCATCCTGGCTGGCGATGACCCCCGAAAGTATGTCAATTCACCGGAAACGCCGATTTTCACAAAAAGCAAAATTTTCTATGGCCTGGACAAATCCAAACGGGCCATTTTGGATGCGGGCTTTGCCATCATTTGCGAAGGACAGCTCGATTTAATCGCCTGTTTCATGGCGGGCGTGCAAAACATCGTCGCGCCACAGGGAACTGCCTTTACCGCAGATCATGTACGGATACTGAAACGTTATGCTGAGGAAGCAGTATTGTGCTTCGACTCCGACGAGGCGGGCCAGAAGGCAGCAATGCGCTCGCTCGACAACTTATTGGAGTCGGATCTAGCAATGGCATCTGTTGCAGCAATGATCCCTGAAGCGCACTCGTTACAGAATCTTTTGGCGGCTGGACTTGCGGTGCGCGTGGCCTTTATTCCCGCACCAGATGATCCAGATAGCTTCATCAAAAAATTTGGTGGAGACGCCTTTCGCAGGCTTATCCAAGACGCGGAATCCTTTTTTGATTACTATTTGAGACGGCTTTGTGTATTACATGACGCGACAACAGACAAAGGCCGACTTGCAATTTCTAAGGCGATGGGAGAGGCAATCCAGAAGACAGGGAATGCAATTTTAATCGATACCTACACCAAAAAAACAGCGCTACGGCTAGGAGTGTCCCCTGAGGCAACGCGCGCAGAATTCAAAAAGAGCACCCCGGCGAAAGGGTCGCACGTCGAAAGCGATTCGCCTGAAAATCCCGCAGAGTCAGAGCTGTCGCGATCGTCACCAATTGAACTTCACCTACTCAAGTTGCTTTTCCTCAATGACGCGGTTGTTGCGTGGGCAGTCTTGCACTTAGACCTCAGCTGGGTTCCGAGTAAGTTGATTCGTGCAGCGATTGAGTATCGGCTGGAAGGGGAGAAAGCCAAATCGTGGAACCTCGCCTCGTTCCTAAGTGACTTTGAGTCATCTGAGGTGCGGAGCTTCATTACGGAGGCCATTGCAGAAAATCCGCAAATTCCGAATGTTGAACGACAGATTGCAGACGTCATATTGAAATTAAGGAATCAAGCCTTAGACCGTCATGTGGCCGCGCTTACGCAAAAGGCTGGATTACCAGAAACCCCCGACCAAGAACGCGTCGAGCTTTTGCGTAGACGGGAGGAACTACGCAAGCAAAAGGCGTCGCCGCTGGCCGCGATTGGCTGAGGGTTGAGATTTGAAGGGATAGAAGATTTATTTCTCTTCCTTCAATGGAAACAACGGTGTTGGATTCCCAATCTGATGTCCCGGTTCGAATTGGCCCCACACAGCGTCTGAAAAGCGGTCCGGCTTTCCCGCCAGGCCAAGCTGTTCATAAATCTTCGAGGATGTTCCCGGCAAAAACGGATAATACAAAACGGCCACGATCCTGCAGGTTTCCGCAAGGTTATACAGAACTTCACCCAACCGTTTTGCCTGGGCGGGGTCCTTGGCCAGCTTGAATGGCGCAGACTTTTCAATGTATTGGTCTGCGCGCGTAATCAGGGCCTGGATGGCAACCAACGCCGCCTGGAGTTGGTTGTTTTCAAGCAAGGTCCGGACTTCTTCCACGGTCTTTGCAGTCTGACCCGATAATTCGTCGGATTTTGCCGGGATAATTCCGTTCCGATAGCGTTTGAGCATCGTCAACGAGCGGTTAATGAAGTTGCCCAAACCCTTTGCCAATTCGGCGGAATAACGCGCCCGGAATCCGGCGTCGGTCCAATTTCCATCCGGCCCAATGTCCAACTCGCGCAACACATAGTATCGGAAGGCATCCAGGCCCCATTCGTTAATCACTGCAACCGGTTCAACAACGTTGCCGGTGGCTTTGCTTATCTTTTGTCCGTCCTTTTGCCACCATCCGTGCACGAGAATCTGTTTGGGCAGGGGCAATCCAAGTGCTTTCAGCATGATCGGCCAATAGACCGCATGAAATTTCAAAATGTCCTTTCCGATGACATGGACGTCAGCCGGCCACAATGCAGTTGCGGAATCCGTAACCGTGCCGCCGATAGCCGCCGCGACCGTCCGGTCGCCATGAGCCGCTGGAATGGAAATATAGTTCACCAGGGCGTCGAACCACACCCAGGTAACGTATTCCCGATCGAACGGAATAGGGATGCCCCAGCTTAGCCGCGATACGGGGCGGCTGATGCAAAGGTCTTCCAACGTGGTGCTTTTTAGCAAACCAAGAACCTCGTTCCGGCGATATTCAGGCACGATAAAATGCGGGTTCTGGCCAATATAATCCATCAACCATTGTTGGTGCTCACCCAGCCTGAAAAAATAGTCCTCCTCTTTTAGCTCAATCACCTCGCCCCAGGAAGGATCGAAGGAGCCATCGGGCAATTGGTCTTTTGGCGTCAAAAACGTTTCTTCTTTCAACGAATAAAAGCCGGAATACGCTTTTTTATAAAAATGGCCTGCGGCGTGGGCGCGCTCAAGGCAGGCTTGCACCACCGTCTGGTGGCGGCCTTCGGTGGTACGGACGAAGTCGTTGTTTGTCAGGCCGAGCCTCTTCGCAAACGCTTTCCAATCAGCGGCGAGTTCGTCGCAATAAGCCTTGGGACTTGTCTTTCGGGCTGATGCCGCCTGCTGCACTTTCTGGCCGTGTTCATCGAGGCCGGTCAGAAAAAACACCTCCTGGCCCAAACTGCGCCGCGCGCGGGCGATGACATCCGCGATCACTTTTTCGTACGCGTGCCCCAGGTGCGGCTGGCCATTCACGTAATCAATGGCGGTTGTAATATAAAATGGTTTGCTCATTGTGCGCGGCGATATTACTGCAAAAACCCTCCAATGCCAGCGTGTAAAATCGCGGCAAAATTCTCTGGACAGCCCGCGCGCAAATTACTAAATCTGCATTGTCGGAGAAAGGAACATTATGAAACCGGAAAACGAAATGGTTGTAAGAATGGTTCCCGTGGACGCGGAGACGTTCGAATCCGTGGGCTACGTTTTAAAGGGCAAGCTGCTTTACATTAAATTTCGAAATGCACCCGCGCTCGTTTTTAATAACGTCCCGGGATTTCGATTTGACGGGTTGTTGGCCGCGCCGCGCAAGGACGCCTATTACAACACCTTCATCAAGAACTTTTTTGTTTCAAAGCCGGCAGAATTGCCTCAAACTGCCTAACTGTTGAATGATGGAACAGTCACGCCGCCTACACCGCCTGCCAAAACGATTGACTGGCCCGCGGTGGTCGTGACCCTGCTGGTTGGCGCGGTCGCATTTGGCCTCATCGTTGCCCAGTTCTTCTGGGCTGAAGACGCCGCCAGAGAGCAAATATCCCTGCTGAATTTGGACGCCCGTGTGCCTCTCCTAGAATCGGCCACAAATTGGGTTGAACGCGAAAAGTACTGCGTTCCATTCGCCCATTTTGCGCGTGACCTGGACTCAAGGCTCAGTCCCAAGGCGCGGGTGTTTGTCCCCGGGGTCGTCGGCTCGACAAACATGTCCCATGCCGGATTTTATTTCTACCTGAAGAATTATCTCTTCCCGCGAGACGTCGAAATTTCACTCGACGGCAAATCCATCACCGGTATGGACAGGTTTTATGGCATACCCTGCAGTTCGACGAATGTCCTCAAAGCCAATGGGTTTGATGTGATGGTCGTAATTTCAAATGACGTGGAACATGTGATTTCTTTGACATCCAACGGCGTGTTGTCCCCGGAATGAACGAGCTCGCCGCATTCATTTTGCCTCCAGCCACAGCCCTGGCCGGAATGCGTTTGGTCGGATGGCTCCTCGGGGAAAAATTCGAAATGCAATTCGACTTTGGCTTTCGGTTCGCCCTTGGGCTGGCCTTCGGGATGCTCGTTTTTTCACAGGCGATTTTGCTGTCCGCCCTCGCCGGATTCAATGCGTCGCTCATTCTGGCCTGGCTGGCAATTTTTTGGGGTGTCGTGGAATTGGCTGTCATCCCGGTAAAACTCCGTGCGTCCTGGAAACCCATTCAGTTTCGCCCGGCCCACTGGTGGCTGCTGCTCCTGCTGCCATTGGCCTATTACTGGTGGGTGTACGCGCGGCTCTCAACGCTGGAAGGCACACTTGAGTTTGACGCAAACGCCTTCTGGGTCTTCAAAGCGAAAATTCTCTTCCTTGAACAGGGAAAGCAACTCATTCATACCCTCCGCGACGTCAACCTCGGCTACGCTCACATGGATTATCCTATGCTTGTGCCATGCCTATACACGTTTGATTACGGCGTGGTGGGGTGCGTGGACGAATTTATCAATAAGGTCTGGCCGTTCTGGATGATGGTCGCGCTTTCCGCAGGTTTTTTTTCGGTGGCCCGGCTTTGGAAACATCCACATCCCCTGCCTATCGCCGCTTTCACGCTCGTCGCCTTCCTGCCGGCCAGCCTTGAATTTATCAGGAACGAGGGTGGAACGGTCCCGATGGTCTTTTACACAAGCATTGCCGTTTTACTTATAGTGGCGGCGCTTTGCACGGAAAATGACCTGGCGCCCGCAGCGCTTGTGCTGGTTCTGGCGGGCTGTTTTTCAACGAAATTTGAAGGATCTGTTTTCGCGGCGGTCACTATTTGCGCGCTGGCTCCATTTGCGCTCCGGCACAAATGGCTGAGAAACAGAGCTTTGCACAACAGCGCCGCCGCGGCCGTGATTTGCGCACTACCCTATTTATTTTACCGTCTTACAGGGCCCGTGACCCACCCGGAATCGGTCTGGTTGCATAGGGGCATGGCCGCGCCGGACAGCCTTTTACACCGCTTTCCCCAAGTCTGGTTTCTCGACGTTTTTGCCCGCTTTTTCAGCCCGGATATTTTCCGCTGGCAGTCCGATAACGGCCATCTGCATTGGGTCGGCAAATGGGCTGGACCGGGCAGCCTCGTGAATGACCAGCTTGCGGTTCTGCCATGGCTGGCGGTCGTGTTGTTTGTTCTTTCGATCATATACAAATGCCGGGGACGGCTTGTTGTCGGCCTTCTTTCGGCCATTGTGCTGGCCATATTCACTTTTCTCTCATTTGTCGTTGCCTGCCTTCACACGAATGATTTGCAATCAGCCATAGATTTCGCCTGCAACATTGTTGGACGATATTATTTTCCTTTTTTTATCGCCTGGTTCCTGGGAACAACGGCTATTTGGTTGATTGAGGAAAAGAAACCCGGGGCGGTCGGGGCCGAAAAGCTGTCCTCCGCCACCATGGCCCAGGGAAAAGGGAGCGGATGACTTGTCTTTTTTTGTTTTTCCGATAAACTTGAAGCATGAAAAACGATGTGGTGCCCATTCAAATTCGCGGAATCCTTCCCGCAAATAACGGCTGCGCGCTCTTCGTAGGCAATGACGAAAAAGTATTTGTGATTAACGTGGAGCCCCAGATGGGTGCAATCATTGGCATGTTTTTGCGCCAGCAGCCCAAAGAACGCCCCCTGACCCATGACCTGATTAACCGCATTTTTCAGGGTTTTGGCATCACCGTCGAGCGCGTCATCATCACGGACCTCAAAAACTCCACGTACTTCGCCCGGCTCATCCTGCAGCAGCAAAATGAGTTGCACACGGCCCGGAAAATTGTCGAAGTGGACGCGCGCCCCAGCGATTGTCTTGCCATCGCTTCCGCCCAGAAAAAACCAATCTTTGTCTCATCGGAACTTTTTGAACAGGTCGAAGACATGAGCGAAGTGCTCAACCGCATCAATGAGAGCGGCGCCGGCGAGGCCGCCGAATAAAATGCCCGCGGCAAAATCCGTTCCTTCTCTCGCCCTCATTTGCGGCGACGATGAGTTCGCTGTCAAGAAGCGCGCGAAAGAACTTTTCCGGGCATGGTCGGGCCAGTCCGGCGGCATGGACCAGGAAATCATTGACGGCGGGGTTTCAAATAGCGGCGACGCGCTCAATGCCATCGCAAAGGTGCGCGAAGCGATCCAAACACTTCCCTTTTTTGGCTCGTCCAAGGTCGTATGGCTGCGCGATTGCAGCTTTCTGGGCGAAGAACGCGCCGCTTCCGCCCAGGCTGTCGTGGAAACCCTGGCCGACCTTACCGCCGAACTGAAAAATTTCAAATGGGATAATGTCCGCCTCCTGATCAGCGCGGGCAAAGTGGACCGTCGCAAAGCGTTTTTCAAAGCCCTCGAAAAAATCGGCGTGGTAGAAAACTTTGACGCGCTTTCGGCGGATGACAGAGATTGGGCCGAACGGGCCGAAGCGATTGTGCGGGAAGCCGTGCGGGCGCGCGGAAAGGAAATTTCCGAAGAAGCAGTCGCTGAATTGGTCGCCCGCGCCGGCCCCAACGCCCGGCTGATCGAAAACGAAACGGAAAAACTGGCGCTCTTCACGGGTGCGCGGCAGAAAATTGAATTTTCGGACGTCGCATCCGTTTGTTCCCGCAATAAAACCGCCCGCGCGTTTGCCCTGGGCGACGCCCTGGGCGAGCGAGACCTGCCAGGGTTGCTGAAGCGCCTTGACGAGGAATTGTGGGAAATGAAGTTTGATTCGCAAAAATCCCCGATTGGCCTCCTGTACGGCCTTATTTCCAAAGTACGCGCCATGCTGCTGCTCAAGGAAATGCTTCGAGAAGGCTGGCTCAAGCCGGAAACCGATTACAATCGCTTTAAAGGCCAACTTGGGCGAATTCCCGCGGACCGCCTCCCGTCCGACAAGCGGTTCAATCCGCTTGCCCTGAATCCTTATGTGCTTTTCAGAGCGTTGCCGCAGGCAAAAAAATACAGCCGCGAGGAATTGGTCCATGCGATGGACCTGCTCCTGCGGTGCAATCGCCGCCTGGTAACCAGCGGGCTTGACAAGGCCTTCGTGTTGCAGCAAATAATAGTTGAGATTGCAGCGCCACAGGCTATGACGGCGTAGAAATCTTCTTTTAATTCAATGGCATTACCATCTGCTAAATTATCCGTTTTAGTTGGCAAAGATTTCGCCTGCGTGAAAATTGCCGGTCGGGCCAATTTCACCTTCAGCCCGGATTTCAAAACCCTCATCGCGGAACTGATCCAAAAGGGCTACGGCCATTTCATCATTGATTTGTCCGACTGCGTCCTGATGGACAGCACGTTTTTAGGCGTTTTGGCAGGGTTCGGAATCAAGTTAGACCAGACACCGGAGTCATCCCGCGGCTACATCGAACTGTCCAACCCCAATGCGCGCGTCACGGAATTGCTGGAGAATCTTGGCGTTCTTCAGCTTTTTAAGATTATCAACGGCGCGCTCCAGTTTTCCGGCGACGTCTGCATCCAGACGCCTGCCCCGGTCAATCCTTCGCACGAGGAAATCACGCGGACCAGCCTGGAAGCCCACCAGGCGCTGATGGCTGTTAATCCGGACAATGTCCCGCGCTTTAAGGACGTCGCGCTATTTTTGGCCGAGGATTTAAAAAACCTTCAAAACTGCAAGCAGCATAATTAGCGGTCATTGCTCCTGGTTGGTTCCTTCAAAATAAATCACCGTTTCATCCGGGCGGGCGTAACCCAATTTTTCGCGTGTCAGGCGTTCAACCGTCTTTGGATCATTTTGCAGCGCGTTAATTTCACTTTGCAACTGCTGTGACTTTTGCTCCTCGACTTTAAGCTGCGCCTCGAGCTTCAAAATTTGATGCTGCATCCGCGCGTTTTCCTGTATGACCGGCAGATAACATTCCCCGATGAGCAGCAGGATGGCGATGACAACGAGCGCCACGACGACGTTTGTCAGCTTGCTCCAAATGCCCAGGTTTACGTTCATGTCCACAGTAAATCACCCGGGCGCACCGGGTGAAAGTTTATTTGGAGAATTTACGCATCGCCTTCCTTCGGAGCGCGGCTGTGTCGAAGACCAGCCGCAATGCGCGCCGCAATTCTCGTAGGCGCTGCGGCTGGCGCCCCCTCGCCCCGCACACAGCCGCGCTCCGTGCGCTGGTCCGTTCATTGTCCCAATAACATTGCAAAAAATCGAAAGGGCGCCCATGAGCCGTTACGCCCGTATGCCGGGCGGAATTTCCGTGATTGGACGATTGACTGCACTCGGTTGCGCCGCTATTACGCGGCGCGGACGGCGCAGCGCGCCATCCCTGCCAATCGAGAATCCCGTTGTCACCCGGTAAATCATCTATAAACTTTTGTTTGTGGAAAATTTGCTCGAAAAAAATTTACTCGAGGCCCTCACGGATTTGGATGCCGCGGTCAAAACCATGCCCGCCGCCAAACCGAAACCCAACCTGATACCGCTTTTCAATCGCATTGATGACCTGACAAAGAAGCTGCCCCGCGACACCGATCCG
Source organism: Candidatus Sulfotelmatobacter sp. (assembly GCA_035503455.1). Classification (GTDB taxonomy): domain Bacteria; phylum Verrucomicrobiota; class Verrucomicrobiia; order Limisphaerales; family UBA11358; genus UBA11358. The sequence continues at coordinate 12,408 of DATJTK010000025.1, forward strand.
GCCCTGCTCCACTACCTGCACAAGAAAAGTTACGAAAAGGCACGGCTCTATTTGCAAGGACGGGACGACGAAAACCAGAGGGGCAACTGCCGGCACGTTTGAAACCGGGACCGGCGGTTTGAATATGAACTTCGACGATACCATCGCCGCCATCGCCACCCCATTGGGCGAAGGCGGACTGGCCGTTCTGCGCATTTCGGGTCCGGACGCGGCGCCTATTGCCGATAAAATATTTCATGGAAAAGACCGGCCCTCGACGGCGTCGTCTCACACTCTTCATTTCGGAAAAATTGTCCGGGATGGACGGACCCTTGATGAGGTTCTACTGGCGGTCCTGCGGGCGCCCCGGACATTTACGCGTGAGGATACCGTCGAAATCTCGTGCCACGGGGGTATCCTGCCGGCAAAGCTGATTCTCGACACCATTTTGGAAAACGGCGCCCGTGCCGCTGAGCCGGGGGAATTTACACGGCGCGCGTTTCTCAACGGCCGGATTGACCTCGCCCAGGCCGAAGCTGTCGCGGACTTAATTCATTCGCGCACCGAACTCGCCCTCGCGGCTGCCAATGAACAACTCGCCGGACAATTGTCGCGGCGCATCAACCGGCTTCGCGATGATTTGCTCCACATCCTGGCGCACGTGGAGGCTCATATTGATTTTCCTGAAGAAGACATCGCGCCCAATACTCGAGAACAACTACTGAAACGGCTCGAAGACGGCCTTGCGTTTATCGCGCAGTTGTTGCAGACAGCCAATGAAGGGCAAATCCTGCGCCGTGGCATTCGCACAGCCATCATCGGCCGCCCCAATAGCGGCAAATCCAGCCTGCTGAACCAATTACTCGGACGCGATCGCGCCATCGTTTCGCCAATTCCGGGCACCACGCGCGACACCATTGAAGAAACCGCCAATGTCCGCGGTTTGCCGGTCGTTTTCATTGATACGGCCGGGCTCCGCGAAGCGCGCGACGAAATTGAAATTGAAGGCATCCGCCGCAGCCGCCAATCCCTGGCCCAGGCCGAACTTGTTCTGCACGTCCTCGATGCGAGCCAGCCGCTCACGAACGACGACCAAATCTATTTCACAGAATTTGCCGGAAAGAAGAGAATCCTCGTGCGGAACAAAATTGACCTGCCGGTTCAATGTCAATTGCCCGCAATTCTCAACCCGGCAGTGGACGTGAGTTGCGTTACCAGCCAGGGCGTGGAATCACTCAAAGACGCCATCAAAGCGATGGTGTGGTCAGGCGAAATCAAGGCCGAGATGCTGCAGGTCATGATTAACTCGCGGCACCAGGATGCCTTGAACCGCGCACGGGCCGCGACTATGCGAACGGAGGAAGCACTGCGGAACAATGTTACGCTGGAGTTGGTCGCGCTGGATTTGCGTATCGCCGTGGCCGCCGTGGGCGAGATTGTTGGAAAAACGACCACAGAAGATTTGCTCGACTCGATTTTCAGCCAATTTTGTATCGGCAAATAGTCAAAACGTCCAAATTTCGAACGGCTTAAAGCTCATCGAATTTTGGAAGTTTTTTTAACCCTGCCTTTGATGCTTTTTCGCCGAGTGCGTCCATGTCCGGATCATCTCGAAGCTTTTCGACGTCTCGCTCCAAGACAACGAACAGGTGCTGCCGCGGGCGCTGCCGTCGGACAATATACGTATCCTCGTCAAGTTGCTGTACGATGACCGTAGATCCGGCTGGGCAACTCTCCGGCAAGACCACACGGCGGTGGTCGTCCACTGTCCTGGCTTTGAGGTCGGAAACCATAGGGGAATATCCCCGGCTTTAGGACAAAATCAAGGGACATTTCCGAAACTGACTTTTAGCCGGAGCGGCCGGTGATAAATTAAGCCGGCGCGGGCGAAGGAGCTCCGAGGCCTGGCAGTTTGGGTGGCGCGGGCTTGGGCGGAGTCTCGGGCAATGGCGTGCCCGCCGGAGCGCCTAAAAGCGCCCCACCCTGGGGCTTGGGCGGCGGCGGCGTGAAACCACCAGTCTCGATGATTTCCTCGACCTGCGAACGATCGAGTGTTTCGTATTCGAGCAGGCCTTTTGCGATCGTTTCCAGCTTGTCCCGATGGTTATAAATCAGGTCGTGCGCGGTTTTGTAACCGGCATCAATGATGCGTTTGATTTCCTCGTCAATCTCGCGGGCTGTGCTTTCGCTGTACACTTTTGTACGGGCCATTTCGCGGCCAAGGAAGACGTATTCGTCGTCGCTGCCGTATTGCACCATGCCCAGCTTGTCGCTCATGCCGTATTGGCACACCATGGCGCGGGCCATGTTTGTGGCCATTTGAATGTCCATTGCCGCGCCGGTGGAAATGTCGCCGGTGACAATTTCTTCGGCGATGCGTCCGGCCATAGTCACCGCGATGTCGTCCAGCATCTCTTTTTTGCGGCGGCTCAAAATATCCTTTTCAGGCAACTGCATCGTTGATCCGAGCGATTGACCGCGCGGAATGATCGTGACCTTATGCAACGGGTGCGTGTGCTCCAGCAGAACGTTGACCAGGGCGTGTCCCGCCTCGTGCCATGCGGTGGACTTTTTTTCTTCATCCGTCATCGCCAGGCTGCGCCGTTCGCGGCCCCAGCGCACCTTGTCGCGCGCTTCCTCAAGTTCGCTCATGCCGACAGTTTTCTTGTTCAATCGCGCGGCCAGCAAGGCAGCCTCATTCAGCAAATTGGCCAATTCCGCGCCGGAATAACCGGGCGTGCCGCGAGCGATAATGGATAGGTCCGCAGTCGGGTCCAGCTTCACGTTTTTGGCGTGCACCTTCAGGATGGCCTCGCGTCCGCGCACATCGGGCAGATTCACGACTACCTGACGGTCAAAACGACCGGGGCGCAACAGCGCCGGGTCCAAAACATCCGGCCGGTTCGTCGCCGCGATAATGATAATGCCTTCCTGGGTGTCAAAGCCGTCCATTTCGACGAGCAAGGCATTCAGCGTCTGCTCGCGTTCATCATTGCCACCGCCCAACCCGTGGCCGCGTGAACGGCCCACCGCGTCGATTTCATCAATGAAAATCAGGCAGGGCGTGTTGCGGCGCGCCTGCTCGAACATATCGCGAACGCGGCTGGCACCCACGCCGACGAACATCTCCACAAAATCCGAGCCGCTGATGCTGAAAAAGCTGGCATCCGCTTCACCTGCAATCGCTTTGGCAAGCAAGGTTTTGCCCGTGCCCGGAGGGCCGACCATCAAAACACCCTTGGGAATGCGCCCGCCCAGCTTTTGGAACTTCTTGGGGTCTTTCAAAAATTCGACCAATTCGGAAACTTCCTCGATGGCTTCGTCAATACCCGCAACGTTTTTGAACGTGGTTTTATTGCGGTCTTTGGCCAGCAACCGCGCTTTGCTCCGGCCAAAGCTCAACGCGCCCTTTCCGGCGATTTTGATCTGGCGTATGAAGAAAAACCAGAACAACACGCCAATGCCCACAAAAAACAAAAGCTGATAGCCAATGTCCGAAAGCATCGGGTTGGGCACGTTGATATCAACCTTGTGCGACCGGACGAACTGTTCTTCCAGCGATGGAGTCAGCAGAAGAACCGGCACCGAGAAAGCCTCTGTGACTGGTTTGCCGCTGCTGTCGGTCTTGATTTTTCCGTCCGGGTCCGTCTCGATATATCTCCCGGTGACAGAAGCCGCCCCGCCGGACACGGTAGGATAGACTACGGTGGCGTGGTCAATTTGGTTGGAGCTTAGCTTTTCAATGAAATCTGCTTCTGAAAGCTGCGTGCCTCCACTCGGGCCGGTAAAGTGGCCGCGCATGAGCATCAATGCTACCAGCGCGCCCAGAATTACGATCCATGCCACCCACGTAAACGGAGGCATACTCAATCCGCCGTTTGGCTTTTTCTGGTTTCGATCGTCTCGTTTATTGTTGTCGTCTTCGTCAAACATTTTATCTTTTGCGCCTGTTTGGGCAGGCAACGTAACACGCTGTTGCTGCTTTCGCAACTCTGCGTTTTCGCTTATAATTTACACCATGCGAGTCGGTTCGCTCAAATTCGAATCCAATTTATTTTTGTCGCCCCTGGCCGGGTACACCAACCTGCCCTTCCGGCTCGTTGTGCGCGAAATTGGCGGGGTCGGCCTGTGCACTACCGATTTGGTTAATGCCCGCTCGCTCCTCGAGAAAAATCCGAAAGCACTCAAATTAATTGAAACCCGGCCCGCCGATTCGCCGCTGGCCGTCCAATTGTTCGGCAGCGTACCTGTGGAAATGCGCGATGCCGCGCAAACCCTTGAATCATTAGGCGTCCACTCCATTGACATCAATATGGGGTGTCCCGTTCGAAAAGTCTGCAAAGTCGGCGGCGGCTCCGCCATGATGACGGAACTGGACAAAACAGCCGCCCTGGTGCGCGGCATGGTGAATGCCGTGAAAATCCCCGTCACCGCGAAGATGCGGCTCGGCTGGGACGACGGAAACCTCACTGCGCCCGACCTGGCCCGTTCACTCGAAGACGCCGGCGTCGCGGCCATCTTTGTCCATGGCCGCACCCGCGAGCAGGGATTTGGCGGAACAGTGAATCTGGCCGGCATCCGCAAGGTTGTGGAAGCGGTTAAAACCATCCCCGTTATCGGCAACGGCGACATTACAACGCCGCAAGCCGCGAAAAAGATGCTCGAAGAAACCGGTTGCGCCGGCATAAGCATTGGCCGCGGGGCATTTTACGATCCGTGGATATTCCGCCGGACAGTCCAATACCTGGCCTGTTCCGCAAACGGCGCGGGCGACAGCAAATCGCTTCCGCCCGAACCGTCATTTGCAGAACGTGTGCGCGTCCTATGCCGGCATTTGGACCTGATGATCGAAGTTTTTGGCGAGGAACACGGCTGCCGCATGTTCCGCAAAGTGGCGCCCTGGTATTCCAAACGCTTCGGCCCCTGCCACGAGTTCAACAAGCGCGTCGTCAAAATCTCTTCGCAGGCGGAATTTCACGAAGTTTTGGACAGTTACATTCGCTGGCGCGCGCAATTTCTGGATGATCGTGGCGAACTGCCGCCCCGGTTCCAGCCGGCGCCCATGGTCGCGTCATTTATGCGCGAAGAACCGGCGGTCGCTCAACGCGAACATATTTCCGTGCCCAAAGGACCTGTGGAGGTGTGGTAAAACCGGATGTTCTTTATGAGCCACAGATGAACACAGATCATGCACAGATACGGGCGACACAACGAAGACAACTTCGTGCCAGCGGCACAACCGGATTAGCCAGACAGGGAACATCGAACATCGCGGGGAGCAGCAGTCTCAGAAACACGCACCGAGACGGTGCTTGAACCGGCAGGCGAGACGCCTACCCTACGGCGTTGCGAGCCTCGGTGGCAGCGCCACTGGCGATCTCTCGGCTTTAGACAGAATGAACAGAATGGAGTGAATAAAACAGGGCCGCGGGCGGGGAATTTTTGGACAGGATGGACGGGATCGACAGGATAGGCGGAGTGTGAGAGCGGCAGGGCGGGCGAGGACGATTCCCCGTCACCCATGGCCCAAATTAACTAAAAATGGGTGTGCTATGGTTTTGCGGGCTTAACTTGGGTAAACGAAATGCTTAATTTCAATGTTAAGGGGGTAAAAGGATGCGGTTTTGTTTGGAAATTTGAAGATTCCGCTTAACGAACGGCGAGCGGTTTTTCGGGAAAAAAGCTAAATCTGATTGAGGCGAAATTAAGGGGTGACTTAATTTCGCGTGGGGGGATTTGCAGACTTAGACAGGATGGGCAGGATTAACAACCGCACTCGTGATTTTCGGAAATGAATAATT
>DATJTK010000026.1:0-9289 GCA_035503455.1 Candidatus Sulfotelmatobacter sp.
GCGCCCAAGCCAGATTTCCATCCCCGAACGCACGGGGACCTCGGTTAGGCAACCCAATCGATCGAAAAATCGCCCTCGTCGCCCGCCTCCGCACCATTCTTGTCAAAATCAAATCTAACTATGAAATATCCGGGCTAGGACAAAGCACTTTTGTATATCCCGGATCCGGACCCGAAAAGAAGGGGGATTTGTGGCAACCGTTCTTTTTATCACGTTACTGGCGATCATGCTGACACTGGCAACGGCCGGCGGTATGGCGATCATCCATTTGCATAATGAAGTCAAAACTCTGGAACGCGAGCAAATCAGGCGGCTCAGTTTATCCGCAACCAATTCAGTCGCCGGTGCTCACGCAAATGTTACCGCGTTGAATTCAAAATGAAGACTGACGCTGTTGCCAAAATCGAGTTGATTGATAGTTCAATGCGATGTTTTGTATTTGGCCTGCTGGGCTTTGTGCCATTTATCGGCGTGCCCTTCGGAATTGCGGCGCTATGCATTGGCGGGCGAGTCCGCAAGCGTGAGAATGAGTGTTGGAACGCAGCCAGGCCGTACCGGATCTGGGGAGTGATTTTCGGCGGAGTCACGTGCGTCTTTTGGGCGGCGGCTGCCGTCCTGATTGTTTATAATAGCGTGACCGGCTACTGGAATAACGATAATAGCAGCTATAGTGACTAATCAGCTTTTTGGAAAGGCTCTTGTCAGCTTTTGGGCAGTTGCGCCTCGACCATTTCGCAGAGAACGTGGATGAGGAGTTTATGGCCCTCCTGAATGCGTGCGCTCAATGTTCCGGGCACAAGCAGGTCCACTGTCGCAATTCCTTTGGTAAATCCTCCGTCGCGGCCCAGGAAACAGATGCTCTCGATCCCTTTGCGTTTGGCTTCTTCAAGCGCGCGAAGCACGTTTTTGGATTTGCCGCTGGTGGTCAAGGCGATGAGAACGTCACCTTTTTCGGCCAGACCCCATACCTGCCGCGCGAAAATTTCGTCCGCGTGATAGTCATTGCAGACAGCGGTCATGTATTCACCATTGGCCGGCAGTGAGATGGCTGGATATGGGCGGCGATCGTCACGGTAGCGGCAGAGAAATTCCGTGGCTAAATGAGTGGCGTCCGAGGCGCTGCCACCATTGCCGCACAGAAGCAGCTTGTGGCCGGAGAGCAGGCAGCTCAGAACTATCTGAACGGCGCGCGAGAGGGGTTCTTCCAGCTTATCCAAACTGCGAAGTGTCGCCACGGATTCTTCTATGGTGCGCTGCAATTGTGTCATCGTCTAAGGCTACGGAACAAGGCGGGCCGGGAAAAGGAAATATGTGCCACCACCGTTCCAGCTTGAAGATTTTGGACGGCTGGAATAGGGTGTTGCCATGCCAATATACGAATTTCATTGCGAAAAATGCGGAAAAGAGAGCGAAATCCTCGTGCGCACTTCGAACTGGAAAGGTTCGGAATGCCCGCATTGCGGCTCGAAGAAGTTGTCCAGGAAATTTTCCACTTTCGCTTCAGGCGGCAGCAGCAGCAGTCCTTCCTCCGGCAATATGGGCGGTGGCGGACATTGTTGCGGAGGCGGCGGGTGCGGCTGTCATTGATTTTCTCATCTGCTTTCGGTTACAACGTCCAGGTGCAAGCACGCTTCCTTTGCGGTCCAGCCGGCAGCGGCAAGACGTTCCGTTGCCTGGAGGAAATTCGCGCCTGCCTTCAGGCCGCGGCGGAAGGGCCGCCCCTTGTTTTCGTCTCGCCTAAACAATCCACATTCCAGCTTGAACGTCAGTTGCTGGCGGATGGAACGCTTCGTGGCTATAGCCGCCTTCATATTTTGTCGTTCGAACGGCTCGCGGAATTTGTTTTTGACGCTTTCAATGCCGCCGTGCCGAAGTTTCTTGGCGACGAAGGCCGCGTGATGGTTTTGCGGGCGCTGCTGCTGAGGCACGAAAACCAATTGAAGCTGTTTCGCGGCAGTTCACGGCGGACGGGCTTTGCGCAGGAGCTCAGTCGTCTATTTGCCGAGTTCCAACAACACCAACTATCGGCATCCCGCCTGAGTGCGCTGACTCAAAATCAGAACTTGCGCCCGGAACTTCGCGACAAGCTCCACGACCTTGCGTTCCTGTTCGAACGCTACTCGTCATGGCTGGCGGAAAACAAATTGCGTGACGGAAATTTTCTTTTGGACGCGGCAACGGACAAACTTCGGGCCAATGCCGGAAGCCGCGTCCTTGAATTTGAGGCGCTTTGGCTCGATGGATTTGCCGAGATGACCCCCCAGGAAATGGACCTGCTGGCAGCTATCCTGCCGTTCTGCCGGCGCGCGACGCTGGCGTTTTGTGTTGCGGAATCCGGCGTTTTTGAAAAGGAAAGTTCCTGGCTGTCCATTTGGAATGCCGTCGGCAATACGTTCCAGCGGTGTCGCCAACGGATTGAACAGCTGGGTTGTGAGATTAAAATTGAACCGCTTGCCCGCGATCCCGGGAATGGCCGTTTCAACCGAAGCGCCGCCTTGGGGCATGTCGAGGCGCATTGGGAGGGCGGGGGAGACGGCGTGAAATTCCCTGACGGCGATAGCCGGGCACTGCGGATTGTAGCCTGTTCAAATCCAGACACCGAGGCGGTTTTGGCTGCGCGGGAGATATTGAGATTTGTGCGAGAGGGAAATCGTTTTCGTGACTGCGCGGTTTTGGTCCGTGACCTCGAACCGTTTCACAAAACGCTCGCCCGAACATTTCGGCGATACGGCATCCCGTTTTTCCTGGACCGCCGGGCAAACGTCGCGCATCACCCTCTTGCCGAATTGACGCGAAATGCGCCACGCGTTGCGGCATTTGACTGGCAGCACGAGGACTGGTTTGCCGCACTGAAGACAGGCTTCTGTCCAGTGGGAGAATCGGAGATTGACCGGCTCGAAAATATTTCGCTTGCGCGCGGATGGCGCGGGAAAAAATGGCGCGAACCCATTCAAATTCCAGATGACGCCAAACTGCAACTGGAATTGGAACAACTGCGTCGAAAACTTGTTCCACCGTTTGAAAAGTTTAACAACGGGCTTGTTGAATCGAAGTTTCAACCGGACGGGAAGCGATTGGCGGAGCTATTTCGCGGGCTTTGGAACGACTTGCAGGTTGAAGAAACACTTGAAACATGCAATACCCATGAAACAAACAAAGGGCGCAAAGCTTTGAGCCCGCCCATACATGGGACGGTTTGGGAACAGATGAACTCATTGCTCGCAAATGTGGAACTTGCATTTGCAAACGAGACAATGAACCTGCGTGATTGGCTGACGATTTTGGAAGCCGGCCTGGCGAATCTGACGGTCGGCGTAATCCCGCCAACCCTGGACCAGGTGCTGGTCGGGGCGATTGACCGCGCCCGCAATCCGGACTTGAAATTTTCGCTGATACTGGGCGTCAATGACCGGATTTTTCCCGCTGATCCGGTGGCCTCGGCCATTTTGACGGACACAGATCGCGACGAATTGAAGCAGGTTTTCTCCCTGGGGGCGGATTTGCGGGAGCGTCTCGCTTGGGAACGATACTACGGTTACATCGCTTTTACCCGTGCCAGGAAACAAATGCTCGTGAGCTTTTCAAGGACCGATTCCACCGGTGCGCCGCTAAATCCTTCGCCGTTTGTCACACGATTGCGGAACCTGTTTCCGGAACTTCAAATTGAAAGCTTTGATGGCCGCGCGCCATTAGATGAGATTGAAAGCGTGAATGAATTGGTTCCCCGGCTGACCGAAACTCAAAAAGCCGGGGCGAGCCATGCCGTGTCGGATGCCGCGTCGGAATTGGTACAGTCCCTGGACGCACTGCATGAACCAGACCCAGCGGAAAAGCTTACACCGGAAATAGCCGGGCGGCTTTACGGCCAAACCCTGAGCACTTCAGTCAGCCGGCTCGAAGAGTTTGCGCAATGTCCGTTCAAATTTTTTGTCCGGTCCGGGCTGAGAGCGGGGGAACGGAAGATGTTTGAACTCGACGCCCGCGAACGCGGCACGTTTCAGCATGACGTGTTGAAACAATTTCACGAGGAGCTGGCAGCCGAAAACAGACGCTGGCGTGATTTGACTCCGCCGGAGGCGCGCGAACGCGTGGGCCAAATTGCGCGGACCCTGGCGGCGAATTTTCGTGATGGCCTGTTGCGCGATTCCGCTCAAACGCAATTTGCGGCTCGCGCTATGGCCGAATCGTTGCAGAATTTTGTCGAAGTCGTGGTTTCCTGGATGCGCGAGCAATATGAATTTGATCCCGTGGCCGTTGAGCTGGACTTCGGCGAGATGAATTCGCCGCTGCCGGCGTGGACCATTGCTTTGGATGGGGGACAGGAACTCTCGTTGCGAGGCCGGATTGACCGGGTGGATTTGTGGCGGGAATTGGACGGAGAACACGGCCTGGCCGTGGTCCTGGACTACAAATCGAGTCAAAAAAAATTGGACCCCGTGCTTGTGGAACATGGAATTCAATTGCAATTGCCGGCTTATTTGACCGCGTTGTTGCAATTTAAGGATACGCGCGGCGTCTTCGGCGTGGAAAAACTGGTTCCAGCGGGCGTTTTTTACGTGAACTTGCGCGGCCAGTTCGAAAATGGCAAAACGCGGGCGGATGTCCTGGCCGGGGGGTCAGAATCGCGGCGCGCGGCGTATCGCCACACCGGGAGATTCGACGTCCGGATGCTGGAGAAACTGGATTCGGCGGGCGCGGCGGACCAATTTCACTACACCCTCAAACAGGACGGCACATTGCACAAACGCACAGTCGAGGCCCTGGGACAGGCGGAGTTTCGCGCATGGCTGGACCGAGTCGAAACGCAACTGCGCCGGATTGGCAATGAGATTTACTCAGGAGCGGCCCGGGTGGATCCATATCGTAAAGCCCGTGAAACAGCCTGTGAACTTTGTGATTATTCCGCTGCCTGCCGCATTGATCCATGGACTCACCGGTTTCGGATGTTGTCCGGCGCAAAGGCTTCAACTGAATAAATCCAACTGCGGCGGCGGGGCGAGGGTTTTCAATTTTTCCCGGTCACGATTTCGGCGTGCGCGCACGTTGCCTTCCGGCGTTAGCTCGGATTCTTCGAGATTGTGCAGGATTTCCTTCGCGCGATCGAGGACGGGTTTCGGAATTCCGGCAAGGCGGGCGACCTGGATACCGTAACTCTTGTCCGTGCCCCCGGCCACGATTTTCCGGAGAAATACGATTTGGTCACGCCACTCACGCACAGCGACGTTAAAATTTTTCAGCCGCGGCAATCGGGCCGCCAGTTCAGTCAGTTCGTGATAGTGAGTGGCAAACAGTGTTTTCGCGCCAACCTGATGGTGCAAATGTTCCACGATGCTCCAGGCGAGGGACAGGCCGTCGAAAGTGCTGGTGCCGCGGCCGATTTCGTCCAGGACAATCAGGCTGCGCGACGTGGCGTTGTTCAGGATGTTCGCAGTCTCGGTCATTTCGACCATGAACGTGCTCTGGCCGCGGCCCAGGTCGTCGCTGGCGCCAATGCGCGTGAAAATGCGGTCTACCAGGTCAATTCTCGCTTCTGTCGCCGGCACAAAGCCTCCGGTGTGCGACAACAACGTGATGAGTGCGACCTGCCGGATATATGTGGATTTCCCCGCCATGTTCGGACCGGTAATGAGCGCAATTTGCGGAAGCTCATCAGGGCCCGCGCCTTTGCCCGAACCAAGCGAGGTATCATTTGGCACAAAGCGTTCCTCGCTCAAGTTTCCCTCCAGGACAGGATGGCGCCCGTCCCGGATTTGCAAAATGCCCTCGTCTCCGATCCGCGGACGGCAATAGCTGTGAAGACGCGCGGTTTCCGCAAATGACGCCAGGACATCCAGTTGCGCCAGCGCGCCTGCGCCCTGCTGAATGTCTCTGAGGCTGCCCAGTGCCGTTTCGCGGACCCGCTGAAAAAGTTCGTATTCGAGCTTAAGGGCGCGCTCTTCGGCGCCGAGGATTTTGCCTTCCATCTCTTTTAGCTCCGGCGTAATGAAGCGTTCACCGGTAGCCACAGTCTGCTTGCGGATGTAATGCGGCGGAACCTTATCAAGATTGGCTTTGGTGACCTCGATATAATAACCAAAAACCGAATTGAACCGGACCTTCAGGGAAGCAATTCCGGTTTTTTCGATTTCCTGCTGCTGCAGCTTGGCAATCCAGTCCTTGCCGCCGCGCATGGCCTCTCGCAGTTCGTCCAATGCAGAATCGAATCCGTCCCGAATCATTCCGCCCTCTTTGATCGCCAGGGGAGGTTCGTCAACGATTGCGCGGGAAATGGTGTCAACCAGGGCAGGCAGCTCTGAGATTTGGGAATTCAGGGATTGGATGAGCGATTGGGGATTGGCTCCTTGCGGATGCTGGAACGCCTCGTCCCGAATGAGCATTGCGGCTGAACCGGCCGGGGCGAGATTGGAAAGAGTCTGTTTAAGATTGGGAATTTGTTCCAGGGCGACGCGCAGGGCGATGAGATCGCGGGCATTTCCGCTGCCGGAACTAAGACGGCCAATGGTCCTTTCCATATCGCGGACCTTTGCCAATTGGCCGCGGAAACCCTCCAGGGCCGTGGAGTTTTCAATGAACGTTTGAACGGCCGTCTGGCGTTGCTCAATGGGTCCTGCCGCCGAAAGCGGCTGCGACAGCCAATTGCGAAGCAGCCGCGCGCCCATGGGAGTCACCGTCCGGTTCATCGCGCCGTAAAGCGATGCATTTCGGGGAGCGTCATGGCGCAGGGGTTCGAGAATTTCCAGGTGACGCAGCGTGGTATAATCCAGCGTGAGAAAATCGGAACGTTGATAAAAGGAAATGCGGGTCAGGTTTTTGGCGTCCCGCCGCAAATGCTGCGTCAAATAGTGCAGGGCACCGCCCGCGGCGCTGGTGGCGGCGTGTTTGTCCTTTAGGCCGAAACCGTCCAGGGAGGCCACTTTGAGATGGTCGCGAACGGTGAAAACCGCGGTTTCCGGCGCAAAAGTCCAGTCGTCGTAGCCATTAAGGATTTTGAATGAGTCGCGGAGAGTGTCCCGGACAAATGTTTTTTCGGCGGGGAAAAGAATTTCAGCCGGGCGCAGCCGCTCCAGTTCCGCCAGGAGCGCGGCATCCGTGTCCAATTCGGTGGTCAAAAACTCGCCGGTCGTCAAATCCACGAGGGCGAGGCCGAAGATTTTCCCATTCGGACAAATAGCCGCCAGGAAATTATTTTTCTCGGCCGCGAGCATTCGTTCATCGAAATGCGTGCCGGGAGAAAGGATTTGAGTGACTTCGCGTTTGACCAGTTTGCCGGGCCGGGCGTCCTCAAGTTGCTCGCAAATCGCGACTTTGCGCCCGGCGCGAAGGATTTTGCCGATATAACCATTCGCCGCGTGATAGGGCAGGCCGCACATAGGTATGCCGTTCCGCGCCGTGAGCGCCAGATTGAGAATTTGAGCGCCGGCCTGCGCGTCTTCGAAGAACATTTCGTAAAAGTCGCCGAGGCGAAAGAGCAAAAGCGCGTCCTTGGGCAATTCGCCCTTGATGCGACGATACTGCGCCATCATGGGCGTTAACTGGGATTCGGCATCGGCCATGACAAAAGCTACCAAAAGGCGTTGAAGCGTTGAAGAGTTAAAGCGCTACCCGTGGTGCGTTGTGCGTGGTGCGTCAAGTATATGGGTACAGGTAAACGATGTCCGGCGTGACAGGGCGCGTTTCAGTTTTTGTGAAAGTATTCGCCAGAATACGCCGCCCCTAGCGGGGCTTGTAGTTTTTTTCGGTCGGTTTTCTACAAATACATCAGCCCTACGGGCTTTGCAGCAATGACCGATTCACTAACCTTTGGCGTCTGGTCAAAGCCCGTAGGGCTGGTGTATTTGTAGTTAAAACGCCCATTAAAATCCCAGCCCCGTTAGGGGCAACGTATTCCGTGCATAAAAAGCGAGACGCGCCGGCGCGGTAATTGACGCATCAACCATCACGAGTTCCGCTTCAACGCTTTAACGTCATCCGCGATCGCCGCAAACCTGAGCCCCCTGGTGCTCACGCGGAGCTCGGAAAAGCCGAATGTCTCCATCACCGACGCATATATGAGAATGCCCGTCAGGATGACGTCCGCGCGAGATTTGGGAAGACCGGGTATTTCCTCTCGCCTGGGCAGTGGCAAACTCCATAGGTTTTTCACATAAGACTGAATTTTCTCGAGGCTCAGATGCGTCCCTTCTATCTGCTCCCGATCGAACCGGTCGGATTTTAATTCCATTCGAGCGAGGATCGTTGCGGTGCCGCCGGTTCCGGCCAATTGAATCGTCCCGGCCTCTTTTTCGCGCTGCAAAACCGGTTCAAGCGCCGGCCGGACTTGTTGCTCCAGGCAGGTTCGGACCCAATCGCGGGCCCTGAAAAAGTCGTCAGGCGTGGGCGGTTCGCTATGCGGACAACTTTCCATAAGGCGGACGGTGCCGAGTGGAAAACTGCGCGCAAAACTGGTGTGTCCGCCGTGGCCGAGGATGAATTCCGAACTGCCGCCTCCCACGTCGAGCAATAGCAAGGGTGTTTTGGCCAGGTCCGTCCCGCGGGTGGCGCCCTGGAACGCCCATTCGGCTTCCTGCTCGCCTGAAATGATTTCCAGTTTCAAATGGCAAGCCCCGGCAATTGCGGCAACCAGGTCATTCGGGTTGATCGCATCACGCGCGGCGCTGGTCGCAAAGACACGTATCGACGCAGATTGTTTTTCGCGGGCCGAATTCGCGAACTCCGCTACCGCTTCGGCCGTTTGGGCGATGGCGTCCGGCTGCAAACGGTGCGTGTCGTAAAAATTCTTGCCCAGGCGGGTTTGCCGGCTTTCTTCCATGATGGGAACAACGTCCGAGCCATGGACGTCAGCTACAAGCAATTTCACGGAATTGGTGCCAACATCGATGACGGCGCGCCGCACAGGTTTCATTCGTTGGGAAAAGATAAAAAATGCCGGTCCGATTTTGAAGAAATTTAAGGGACCGAGGGCGCATCCAAATCCTGTTCTTGATGTCCCCGTCCGCGTAGATGCGGGCGGAACATGCGTGGAACGAGGTCCGATTCCACTTGTTGCGCCGCTGCACGCGGCGCTGGACGCCGCAGCGCAGCGTCCCTACCAGGAACACTGCAAGATGCGCCCCGGCCGTTTCGCCACGCTTCAACGCTTTAACACTTCAACCTCAAAAATGCGTCTTGCGCTCAAATTTTGGAGCCGATTGCCAGTAAAATCGTGGTGTTTTGCGACATTTGCTTCGGTGTCAATAAGTTCACATTTAGTGAGGTTATTGACACCAAGCCAAAAACGGCTTTTCGCTCG
>DATJTK010000027.1:0-22730 GCA_035503455.1 Candidatus Sulfotelmatobacter sp.
CGATAAAAGGTGTATTTCAGGTTCAGTAGTGTGTTGAAAACAGAGAGTCAAAATTGCTAATCACGGCAACGCCATTTGACGCACTCACGGTTCTGATTTATCTTATAGTAGGGTAACGAGATACGGAGCCCGCGGGTCTCTTGCTATCTTTCCAATTTAAAATCCAAAAGTCAGAAATTAAATTGCGTTAAATGCGTGGCGCTATTTGACGCAGTCACGGTTCGGATTTAGTGTGTATTAGGCATTTAAAAAAACCAGGCTCGGTGCCTTTGGGAAGTCTTATAGAGACGCTGGTGCTGTTCCTGGTGCGATAACGATGAACCTTGAACGACGACCAATGCGAAGTGAGACAACTCCCAGCCGGGTGGTGACCCTGGCTTTCCTCTCGCGCGATCTCCCGGCGCAGATCCTGGGCAGGCAAATCGCCCGCGCGCTCTCCGCGGAAACGAATGAGCCTGTTGCACTGGTTCATCTCACGCGCCCGCCCTCGGGCGATACGACGACTATCCGTCGCGGGGCCGCGGGTTTGTCCGGTGAATTTCCGCTGCCCACCGAAATGCCCGGAGCAGAGGACGGCTATCACTACTTAAGTCTCGGCGAAAATGGCGAATTATATCAGCCCGAATGGATTCCTTCGCTGGTCGAACAATTGCGCCGCCGATACAGTTACGTTTTGATCGAGGCGGTCGCAGACGAGATCTATGGACCGTCGCTCATCGAGCTATTACAGAATTCCGATTCCGGTTGCCTGTTTGTCCGTGCGGCGAATGAAGATGTTTATCACCTTGATTTGCTCGTCCGACAATTGCGCGCGCGTCACCATGGGCGCCAATTCAAATCCGTCCTATGCCTGCACAACGGGGAAAATGTGGACGGCTTCGACGGCCTGCTTGGGCGCGTTTGCCGGCAGCCAGTGGATATTTTCATTCGGGGTTGCCCGAATTCGGCGGACCCGGCCGGCCAGCCAACGGGTTCTTTTATGGCGGACGTTCGCCGCCTGGCCCGGAGCATCGGAGACTGTTTAGTGGGCCTGGCGCTTTCATCTGGCGCGGCCAAAGGATTGTCCCATATCGGTGTTATTCAGGTGCTCGAGGAGAATGGGATTGACGTTGATGTTGTCACCGGCTCGAGCATGGGCGCGTATGTGGCGTCCATCTGGAATTCGGGACACGACGGCCAGCAATTGGAGAAGATTGCGCGCGAAATGGAATCGCGCTGGGCTTTTTGGCGCCTGATTGACCCGGCATTTCCGCCGCGGCGGGGTTTCGTGCATGGTTACGCGGTGAAGCGGCATTTGCAAAAATCCATCGGCCATATCCGATTCGCCGAATTGGTTCGGCCGTTGCACATTGTGGCCACCAACCTGACCACTCTGGAGCGAATTGTGTTTTCCAGCGGCGAAGTGGCCGACGCCGTGCATGCCAGCGTGGCCGTTCCTGGTGTTTGCGTGCCGGTGACCGTTGACAATGAAACGTATGTGGACGGCGGTATCGTGGACCCGTTGCCGGTGGATGTTCTGCGCGAAATGGGCGTGACCAGAATTATCGCGGTCAATGCCATTCCCACGCCTGACCGCATCAAATATTGCCTGCAGGCCGAGCGCGAGCTGGCGCAACTGACGCACAAGAAGGCGCGTGAAGTGGTCCGCAAGCTGATTCCCGCCGGCGAACACCTGAACTATTTCGCCCGCGGGAACATTCTCGATATTTTGCTGCGCAGCATCCACGGCGCGCAAATCAGCATGAGCGAAACGCTCGCGCGCCAGGCGGATATCGTGCTGCGTCCCCGGATTTGCGACGACCGTTGGATGGATTTTCGCAACCCCGGCCCGTTCATCGCCGCCGGCCGCCAGATCGCCGAACATCACCTGCTCGAAATCAAAGCGCTAGTTGAAAGAAAGACCGCGCAACATGAACTTCCTTTGGGAAAACTGGCACAATTTGTCTGAGTCGGCCGTCTGTCAAAAACAGGCGGCGCGGCTGCGGGAATTCTTGCGCGACGCCGTCCTGCCATTTTCGGCCCACTACAAAAAGCTTTTTCAGGAAAACCATCTTACGGCCGAATCCTTTCAATCGCTCGATGACCTTGCAAAAATTCCATTTACCAGCAAATCCGATTTGCTGAATACGCCGGAAAATCCCGACCGGACCCGGGAATTCATGCTGATCCCGGACGAAAAAATCCTGTCGCGGCGGTTCAGCAGCGTTTGCAAGGCGCTATTCCGGGGCCCCGACGCCGTTCGCGAAGAATTTGCGGCGGAATTCCGTCCCGTTTTTATGACGTTCACCACCGGCCGCTCGGCTGAGCCGGTTCCGTTTTTGTACACGCAGCAGGACATGAAAATCCTGGCGGAAGCGGGCCGGCGTGTGATGGAAGTTTGCGGCGCGCAGCCCGAGCAACGATTGCTGAACGCGTTTCCGTACGCGCCGCACCTGGCGTTTTGGCTGACGCATTATGCGGGAATGGAGTTTGGAGCGCTGATGTTCAGTTGCGGCGGCGGCAAAGTCATGGGCACCGACGGCACCTTGCGGCTTATCCGAAAATTGAAACCCAACAATTTGATTGGCATTCCTACGTTTCTGTATCACGTGCTGTCGCAGGCCGTCGAGGAACATATCCGGTGGCCTGAGCTAAGGAACATCGTCCTTGGCGGCGAAAAAGTGAGCGATGGCATGCGAGAAAAACTTCGCGACCTGGCGCGGGCGCTCGGCGCGGAGAACGTGACGGTGCTGGCGACCTATGGTTTTACGGAGGCGAAGATGGCATTTGCGGAGTGTCAGCAGTTGGCTCCGTGGCCGCCGGACTCGAAACACGAACGGGCTGCTGCGTTCGGACGGTCAGCCGATTTGGAAATCGGCGATACAGCAGGTTTGGAAACCTGCGCTACGCCGCAGAAGGCGGGCTACCATCTCTATCCGGATCTTTGCATTATTGAGATTGTTGATCCGAAGACAGGGCGGTCCGTCCCAACCGGGCAGTCGGGCGAAATTGTTTTCACGCCGCTCGCGGCGCGCGGGACGGTTGTTTTGCGGTATCGCACGGGCGATTACATCGACGGCGGTTTGACGTACGAACAATGTCCCTTGTGCCATCGCACGGTCCCGCGCCTGGTTGGAAATATCTCGCGCAGTTCTGAAATCCGGGAAATGCGCCTGGACAAAATCAAAGGCACACTTGTGGATTTTAACGAACTGGAACACGTTCTCGACGGCGCGCCGGGCGTGGGCGCATGGCAACTGGAGTTGCGAAAAACCAACGACGATCCGCTGGAGCGCGACGAAATCATCCTGCATGTCGAAAACCTCGATGGCGCCGATGAAGGCCGCCTCTCCCGCGAATTGAGCGAACGCTGCTATAAGACCGCCGACGTGCATCCCAATAGAATTTTATTTCACGATGCCGAAAAGATGCGCGAGCTTCAGGGAGTGGGCACGCAGATCAAAGAGCAAAGGCTCGTGGATCACCGGCCGAAAACGAAGTGATGAGCAAAATGAGCGAATTTATCGTCATCATGGGAGGGTTGAGCGTTGAAACCCGGCGGCGCCGTGTTCGCACGGTCAGCGGGTTTAGAAACCCGCGATACAGCAGGTTTGGAAACCTGCGCTACGACCGAAGGCAAAGTGATGAATGAATGAGTGATGAATGAATGAGTGATGAATGAGCGAATGGTCATCGTGGATGGGGTCCGGACGCCATTTTGCAAAATGGGCAGCGACCTCGCGCCGCTCGGCGCGGACGAACTGGGCCGTGTGGCCGTGAACGCGCTCCTCACACGCACGGGACTGGACCCGGCCATCGTGGACGAGGTGATTTTCGGCTGCGTGGCCCAGCCGGCGGATGCGGCGAACGTCGCGCGCGTCATCGCGTTGCGCGCCGGGATTCCCGAATCGGTTCCGGCCATCACCGTGCATCGCAATTGCGCTTCGGGATGCGAAGCCGTCACGCAGGCATGGGAAAAAATCGCCGCCGGCCGCGGCTCCGTCTTCATCGTCGGCGGCGCGGAAAGCATGTCCAATATTCCGCTTTTGTTTCAGCAAACGACCGCTGAAAAATTCAGTCGTGTCGCGCGCGCCAAAACATTCGGCCAACGGATGAAGGCTTTCGCGGCGTTTCGGCCCCGGGACTTTCAACCACGCATCGGCCTGCAACTGGGGCTGACCGACCCCGTCTGCGGCCTGAACATGGGCGAAACCGCGGAGGTGCTGGCCCGCGAGTTTTCCATTTCCCGGGAAGATCAGGACCAATTCGCTTTATGCTCGCACCAGCGCGCGATCGCCGCGCGCCAGAAATTGGCCGATGAAATTTACCCGGTGTTTTCGGGAATGACGCCTCTTGGCAAATCGGCCGGACACGACCTGGCCGTGGTCCAGGACAACGGCCCGCGTGAAGGCCAAACGCTCGAAGCGCTCGCGAAATTAAAACCGGTGTTCGATCGCAAGACCGGCAGCGTCACCGCCGGCAATTCTTCGCAAATTACCGACGGCGCCGTGGCGCTGCTCGTCATGACTGAAAAACGCGCTGAAGAACTCGGCTTGAAGCCGCTCGGTGTTTTGACCGGATACGCCTATGCGGGTTGCGATCCATCCAGAATGGGACTGGGACCGCTCTTTGCGATGGCCAAAGCCGAGGCAAAAACAAATCTGAAAATCGCGGACGCCGACATCATCGAAATCAACGAAGCGTTTGCCGCCCAAACGCTCGCGGTGATGCGTGGCGCGGTATCGGAAAAATTCGCGCGAGACCATTTGAATCGGGAACAGCCGCTGGGCGAAATTGTTCTGGAAAAGCTGAATGTAAACGGCGGCGCCATAGCTTTGGGCCATCCCGTGGGCGCGACGGGCGCCCGGCTGGTTTTGACGAGTTTAAAAGAAATCCAACGCCGAAATGCCCGGCGCGCGCTCGTGACGGTGTGCGTCGGCGGCGGGCAGGGCGCGGCCCTTTGGCTGGAACGATTGTGATTTTATGGCGCGCTTAGATTTATCTTTGGTAGGGACAGCGCGCTGCGCTGTCAGCGCCGCGTGCAGCGGTGCAACGAGCGCAGTCGGAGGTTGTACAGCGTATGTTCCGCCCGGTATACGGGCGGGGACAGCGCAGCGCGCCGTCCCTACCCAATTGTGATTTTATGGCGACGATACATCGAACCATCCGCGACGATGGCATTTGCCTGCTCACGCTGGACCGGGCCGGTTCGTCGGCGAATATTTTCGACCGCGCAACGCTCGACGAATTGCGCGAGGAATTGGATTTTATCGAGCCGCGCGCCGGCACGCTTAAAGGAGTCATTTTCACCAGCGCGAAACGGTCGATTTTTATTGCCGGTTTGGACCTTAAAACAATTGGTGAAAAGGCGTCCGCCGCGGAAATCCGCGAGATCATTGAACTGGGCCAGGCGCAGTTTAATCGGATTTCCATGCTGCGCATCCCCACGGTGGCGGCAATTCACGGCGCGGCCGTTGGCGGCGGTTTTGAAATCGCGCTGGCCTGCGATTGGCGGATTGCTTCGCCCGATCGCGCGACCAAAATTGGTCTGCCCGAAACAAAGATTGGTTTGCTGCCGGCCTGGGGCGGCTTGACGCGCCTTCCGCGATTGATCGGACTGCCAAAGGCGCTCGATGTCATTCTCGAGGGAAAAACACCCGCCGCGCGCGGGGCGCTCAGATTGGGAATGATTGACGATATTGTTCCCGCCGAAAACCTTGTCGCCTTCGCGGTGAAAAAAATTCAGAAAGGCAAGCCGGAACGGACCGGTCACTGGGTGGTCAATAATCCGGTTGCGGCAAAGCTCATCGCAAAGAAATTGCGGCCGGAATTGTTGCGCAAGACGCGCGGACATTACCCGGCTGTTGTAAAGGCGATGGAGGTCGCTGTTCGCGGGGTTTCGGAATCTGTTTCCGGTTCGCTCGAGCTGGAACGGGATGCAATTCTTGAACTGGCGCAGGGAGACGCCTGCCGCAACCTGATTCGCATTTTCTTTTTGCAGGAACGCGCCAAAAAATTGCCGGCCGCCGCGGACTCGAAGCCGGTTTCCCATGCTGCCGTGATTGGCGCGGGCGTCATGGGCGCGGGCATCGCGCAATGGTTGAGTTCGCGCGGGCTGCCGGTCCTGCTGCGCGACGTGAATGCCGAACAAGTGGCGCGTGGCATGAGCAGCATCGCAAAGATTTACAACGACGGCGTCAAACGTCATGTCCTGAACCGGCAAGAAGCCCGCGACGGCATCGACCGTGTATTTCCTGCTCCAAACGAAGCGCCGTTGCGGCAGGTGGACCTGGTGATCGAAGCCGCGGTCGAAAACCTGGAATTGAAAAAGACCATCTTTCAGCGGCTGGATGCGCTTGCCGGTGACGAAACCATTCTGGCGACCAACACTTCGGCGCTGCCGATCTCTGATTTGGCCGGCGGCACGCGCACGCCGGAACGCATCCTTGGCCTGCATTTCTTTAATCCGGTCCATCGGATGCAATTGGTGGAAGTTGTCAACGCGCAGCAGACGGCGCCGGAAGTCCTCGGCCGCGCGGTGAAATTCGTGCGGCAAATAGGAAAGCTGCCGGTCGTGGTCAAAGACAGCCCGGGGTTTTTGGTCAATCGCATCCTGATGCCCTATCTGATTGAGGCTGGAAACCTTTTCGAAAACGGCGCGCGTATCGAGGACATCGACGACGCGATGCTCGATTTTGGCATGCCGATGGGTCCTCTGCGGCTGATTGATGAAGTGGGTGTGGACGTCTCACTGCATGTTGCGCGCACGCTGACGGCGCACTTTGGCAATCGGATGAAGATTCCTGCCCTTCTTACCCGGATGATGGACGCCAAAATGCTCGGACGCAAAAGCGGGACCGGATTTTATGCGCACGAGAAGAAGGACGCCCGGCCCAATCCAGGGGTTATGCCATTTGTGTTGGGACAATCTGCCGCGGGCTTTTCGAAGGACGAGTTGCGGGAAAGGATGGCCTTCCTGATGGTCAATGAATCGGCTCGCTGTCTTGAAGAGCAAATCGTGGCTGCGCCGGAGGACGTGGACTTTGCCATGATTACCGGCACGGGTTTTGCGCCATTTCGCGGCGGGCCGTTGCGTTATGCGGATTCCCTCGGAGCGGAAACACTCGTCGGCGCAATGAACAATCTCGTGGACCGCGGCGCGGAATATTTCGCGCCGTGCGATTTGCTGAAACAAATGGCCGGCACGAACAAAAAGTTTTATGGCAATTGAAGAACCAGAGACAATTGATACGTCCAAAATGTCCGCAGGCCAGCGCGCGGCGATTGAATTGACCGAAGCGGCGCGCACGGTGCCCGGCGGGAAAACCTTCGCCGCCGGATTGTTCATGGGCGAATTCAACCTTTCTGAAATTTCGCCATTTCCATCACAGACCGATAATGACCGCGCGCGCGGCGATGTATTTCTGAAAAAGCTCGAATCGTTGCTTCGGGAAAAGGTAAACGCCGATGAAATTGACCGGACCGGCGAAATTCCGCAGCCGGTGATGGACGAACTGGCAAAATTGGGCGCGTTCGGCATTAAAATTCCCGCTGAGTACGGCGGCCTCGGCTTGTCGCAAACGAATTATTGCCGCGCGGCGATGTTGCTGGGCAGTTGGTGCGGCAGCACTACGGCCCTCCTTTCGGCGCATCAATCCATCGGTGTTCCCCAGCCGCTGATTTTATTCGGCACCGAGGAACAAAAGAAAAAATATCTGCCGCGCGTCGCGGGCGGCGAAATATCGGCATTTGCCCTGACGGAAACGGACGTGGGCTCAGACCCAGCGGCCATGACGACCCGCGCCGAACCCACACCGGATGGAAACGCATTCATCATCAACGGCGAAAAATTGTGGTGCACGAATGGAACCAGGGCCGGCGTCCTTGTTGTCATGGCAAAAACTCCCGCCAAAGTCGTCAACGGCAAATCGAAACAGCAGATTACGGCATTCATTGTCGAAACGAACTGGCCGGGCGTGGAAGTGATCCGGCGATGCCGGTTCATGGGACTCAAGGCGCTGTACAACGGCGTCATTCGCTTTAAAGATGTTCGCGTCCCGCGCGAAAATATTTTGCTCGCCGAAGGAAAAGGCCTCCGCGTGGCGCTGACCACGCTCGATACCGGGCGTTTGACCCTTCCCGCGGCCTGCGCGGGGCTCGCCAAGCGATGCCTTGAAATCTCCCGCAAATGGGCCAACGAGCGCGTGCAATGGGGTTTGCCCATCGGCAAGCACGCGGCGATTGCGGATAAAATTGCGCGCATGGCGGCGAACACTTTTGCTATGGAATCCATGGTCCTGCTTGCCGCGAGTCCGGTGGACAGGGACAAACACGCGGACGTCCGCCTTGAAGCGGCGTTATGCAAAATGTGGGCGACGGAAGCGTCCTGGGAGATGGTCAACGAGGCCATGCAAATCCGGGGCGGGCGCGGTTATGAAACTGCGGACTCCTTGCGAAGCCGAGGCGAAGCGCCGGTAGCAATCGAGCGATTTTTGCGCGACAGCCGCATCAATACCATCTTTGAAGGTTCCAGCGAAATTATGCGGTTGTTCATCGCCCGCGAGATGCTCGACCCGCATTTGAAAGTGGCCGGCGCCGTTTTGAACTCGCAGTTGCCCGGGTCCCAGCGGCTGCGCGCGGCCGCAAAAGCGTTTGCGTTTTATGCCCGCTGGTACCCGGCGCAATGGCTGCCTGTGAGTCCGTCCGGACCGCGAAACCCGGTGTTGAGACGGCATCTGCATTACGCGGCGCGCACAGCGCGGAAACTGGCGCGCGGCATCTTTCATGCAATGGTTCGGCACGGTCCTAAATTGGAACGCGAGCAGTTGTTGCTCTTCCGTTTCGTGAACATCGGCGCCGAAGTGTTTGCAATGACCGCGACGTGTTTGCGCGCTGAGAAATTGTCCGAAGGGGCAGGGAACAGCGAGGTTGTGCGGGTGGCCGACTATTTTTGCAGGATGGCGCAATCGCGAATCGAAGAAAATTTCAGGCAAATTGCAAAGAATGCGGACCACGCCGGTTATCAGATCGCGCGCGAGGCGTTGGATGGAAAATTAATGGAGATTGAAAGGGGAATTGTAGGGTGATTGCGGAATGCGGAATGCGGATCTGAGCTGCGGAGCAGCGCACGAAAGTAGCCCATAGCGCTAGCTATGGGTAAGAATCGCCAAAAATAACATAAGCTCCGGAGGAGCGAACGAAGACCGCGGTTGTTTTAGGAACCCGGCGTGAATTGACAAAAAGAGGCAGTTTTCTTTCGCTCCTCCCGGAGCTTGAAATACTTCGGCCGTCTAATCCCATAGCTGGCGCTATGGGCTACTTTCGTGCGCTGCTCCGCAGCCAGGGCGACTATCTGGCGCTGGTCCGCAGCTACGTTACCCTTGCCGAAACAATTTCCAATAGACACATTGTTCAGCAGATCAGAATATGGCTCATACATTTACCCATTTACTCACGCACATCATTTTCAGCACCAAGGATCGGCGGCCATTTCTGGATGCCGATTTAAAATCGCGATTGTTCCCATATTTAGGAGGGATCATCCGGGCGCACGATGGCACAGCCCTCATCATAAATGGGCCGACGGATCATATTCACATTCTCGCGTCGATTGCTGCGAAACATTCCCTGTCAACGCTAATGCGTGAGCTGAAGGCGGATTCTTCCGGTTGGGTTCACAAGAATTTCGCCAATCAAAAATCATTTGCGTGGCAGATCGGCTACGGTGCATTCAGCGTAAGCCATTCCAACGTGCCGGAAGTTGAAAAATACATCGCGGGCCAGGACGAACATCATCGAAGAATTTCCTTTAAAGAAGAATTTGTCGCGTTTCTCAAAAAGCACGAAATTCAGTATGACGAGAAGTATTTGTGGGAATGATTGTCCGAGAATAGCTGCGGAGCAGCGTACGAAAGTAGCCCACGGTGACAACCGTGGGAAACGGGCCGGATGATATCGTTAAGCCCCGGATGGGGCGAGAGAGAGTTGTAGGGGCGACAAAACCGAACAATGTGAAATCCAGCGTGAATTGACAAACGGAGGTGGTTTTCTTTCGCTCCTCCGGAGCTTAAAGTACTTCGGCCGTCCAATCCCATAGCTAGCGCTATGGGCTACTTTCGTGCGCTGCTCCGCAGCTCAGATTTCCATCCGGCAATCCGCAATCAGATCTGATTTCGATTTTCGTGTATTTCGTGGTTTCCAATTCAAGAATCGTTCCTGCGAATCCGCTCCGGGTTCCGCGCGCGGCTCATGGCTGTGTCGTACGTGATGAGGCATTTGCAATAGAGGTCGTAAAGGCAATTGTCCATCAAAACCATTCCTTCCTTGCGCGAGGTCTGGATCGTGTTTTCCATGTGATGAAGCTGTCCGTCGCGGATTAAATTCCGGACGGCGTTATTGGCAACCAACAATTCGTAAGCAAGCACGCGCCGGGTCCTGTCCGCGGCGGGAAGCAATTCCTGCGAAATGATTCCCTGTAACGCATTCGCCAATTGCAGGACGATTTGCCGCTGCATATTGCCTTCGAAAACACCGACAATCCGTTCCAACGCATGCGCGGTATTGGGCGAATGCATCGTGGCCAGGACCAGGTGCCCGGTTTCCGCGGCGGTCAGGGCGGTCAAAATCGCTTCATGATCGCGGATTTCGCCCACGACAATCACGTCGGGGTCCTGGCGCAAAACGTGAATCAGCGCGCGATTGAACGAGCGCACGTCGGTCAGGACTTCCTGTTGCACGACGATCGCGCGTTTGTTTTGATGGACGAATTCAATGGGGTCCTCGATGGTCACGATTTTGCAGCGGCGCTCGCTATTGATGAGGTCCACGAGATAGTTCAAGGTCGTTGTTTTTCCGGCTCCGGTGGGGCCGGTAATCAGCATCAGGCCATTGGGGCGCCGCGCCAATTCGTCGATCTGCGGAGGCAGGCCCAACTCCTGGCGCGAGGCAATGCGGTCGCCGCAAAATCGCAAACTCATCTCAGGATGGCCCTCCCGCCGGTAAAAGGTGACACGAACCCGTCCGGCGGCGCTGTGCAACAGTGAAATGCACAATTCCCAATCCTGCTCGAACTTTGCCCGTTGCTGTTCGTTTAGGAGGCCATTCATCATGGATGTTATGTCCTCCTCGGTTAATGCGTCTTCGTCGGCAAGGATGATTTCGCCATTGACGCGAAACGCGGGCGGGACGCCGGCGACCAAATGCAGGTCTGATGCGTCTATATCATTTACGGAATTCAGGAATTTTTCCAGTCGGGTACTCATCGCTTGAACTGTTCCTTAAACCATCCCAGCAATCGGGCACCAGGGCCGGCGTGCGAAAGGCGGACGAGGGCGTCTTCAGCCTCATGGCAATCCGGATTGAGCTGTCGCGCGTGTGTGAAGGAAACCTGCGCGGGATTAAGCAATCCCACAGCCTGCTGACAGCGGCCCAATTCGAGCCATAACAGGAAGTTGCCGGCATTCCATTCGATGGCCTGCTGGAGGAGATTCATGGCGAGCACGAATTGCTGGTAATAAAAACGGATGCGCGCCGCCAGCAATGAGATAAACCAGTCCTTCGGCGCCAGGAGCAATGCTTTTTCAAAACAATAATCGGCCCGTTGCTCCGAACGCGCCAGCATCACATCGGCGCGTGCCAGCCAGATATACGGCGTGTCACCGCGTTCCTCGATCGAGGCGTCTGAAAATGCGAGCGCCGCCTGCAAATCACCGCCGCGCGCGAGGGCAACGGCTTTGGCGGCGAGCAATTCCGGAAAGGTCGGAAAACGTTCGAGCGCCTTGTCCGCCCATAATTTCGCCTCCCGATATTCGCCCAGTTCTATCAGCATTCGAACCTGCGCGGCCCAGGCGGCGGCATTTTGCGGATTATATTCCAGGACCTTTGAATACAAACGCAGGCCCTGTTCATGGTCGCCGTTTTGGAAAGCGGCCGTAGCCTGCCCCCAATAGTAGGCCTCATCTTTGGCCAGGGGTTGTTGTTCCTGCGACTGCTCTTCCTGGCCGCCAAATTCGAGATTTCCAAAACGACTCATTTTATAACTTGCTCGTTCCAAAACCAATGTTTGAACGGTCTGCCAGCATATTGATCCTCTGAAACGTTCGCCAGTTCCAACATCATGGACGTAATACGGCTTTGATAGCCATGTCCGCTGACACTATAGCTCGGCCAAATAAACCAATGCTTTTCCGCCACAACCAGGGAGCCGGAGGAGGGCATGTCGGGCAGGGGCGGGTGCAGGACGCCATTGACAAGAAAGCCGTTTGTCGAAAACACCACGTTGTCTCCCGCGACGCCCAGGACAGGCCCAAAGCCGGTCCCTGAATGAACATGGACATATTCATCGTCTCCATACTCGGAGTAGCGGGAAATACGGTAGGCAATCCAATCTCCGCGCCGGATGGTCCCCATTGGAGCCAGCTTCTCCACGACGATGACGCGGCCATTGATCCGCAAGGGCATGAGAATGTGATTCTGAATCATGTCACGCAATGGCCCGTAGAACAGAAAACTCACAGCCAACAGGGTAAGAATCGTAAAAAGAAACCGCATTCTGAGTGTCCAGGACTGCAATATCGGGCCGCAATAATAAGCGATGGCGCTGACGTGCGTGGAAATAATCATGCCGAAGGCAAGATTTCCAATGGAATGGCCGAAAAAGGCGATAAACAGCAGAAACATCAGCCCGCATGCGGACATGGCTACGTGCCCATAGATGCGTGGGCCGCGAAGGTAAAAGCCGAGTCCGGGAACCAAAAAACTGAGGGCCAATCCGCCCCATGTCACGGCGTTGGGCAGGCGAATCCGATCCATGGCCATGGTCAGCCGTGTGGCGGCAAACACACGGAACACAGGCGCATACCATCGCGCCCGGGGCGGATAATACGGTGATGTCGCTTTGCTCATACTCTCGCGGGTAGGGACGCTGCGCTGCGGCGTCAGCGCCGCGTGTAGCGGCGCAACGAGCGCGGTCTGACGTTGTACCGCGTATGTTCCGCCCGCTCTACGCGGGCGCGGACATCGCAGCGCGAGGTCCCTACCATTAAAACCGTTGCTCGATGTTGTGGCGCACTTGTTCTTCCGGTTCGTAATATTCGCTGGTTTGCCGTTCCGACTTCAGTTCGCCGACCATTTGTTGAAATATTTTCATGGCCTCAAAACAGCCTTTGCCCTTGTAACCTTTTACGTGCAACTCCACGCTGCCGTCTTTGCCGATGGTGATGTCAAATTCGCGTTGTGGCATAAATCAGTTGTCCCAATGACGGACTTTCAGATGAATGGACCGGTCCGAATGCGTTTCTTCCTCGACGACGTTGAAGCCGCGCGCGCGCATTTCGTCCATGAGCTTTTGATAAACATATTGCTGGACGACCGCCTGGCTCAATTCCTCGCCCAGCGCCTTGAGTTCTTCCTTTTCGTGGCCTTCACCCGAGACGCAGAGAGACGCCTTGCCGCGCGCATCGCGGGCAAAGGTGATGGTAACGCCGCCTTTGGCGACGGTAATCCGCTGGTCGCGGCCCAATTGGTTTGTCACGACCTCGCTATTTTCGATTTCAAGCCGGACGTTTCTGGAACCGCTCTTTTGCGCGACGGCATTATTTTTCATAGCTGCCGCTTCCGAAGCGACTTGATAACCGAGTGAAGTTGCGGCGGCCACGACTGCGGCGCTGAAGGCCGGCCAGGCCGCGATCACTACCGGCGTCAAAATGCAAACACAGCTCATGTCTTTAATATTTTAAGTCAGTATCCGGCGCGCGCAGCGCCGGCCGCTTTGCGGGGCGCTCCACAGCCCTGAACTTGACCGGGTTCATGTTGTTCTTAAGTTTTGACCGGGCCTTCATCAATTCATCACGCGACAAGTTCGAATTTTTTAACCGGTCCTGGCGCTCCTTGCGCCCGACTCGGGCCCAGCGCAGTCCGAAGAGCCCTATTGCCACCAGAGACAGGCTGCTTGCCAGGGTAAGACAGACGATCTGAAATCGACTGACGTCAGGATACCCGATGAGATCGTTCAAACAGTTGGGCACTATATCGCTTATATTATTCAAAAGCAGGCCCGCCAGCGGAAGTCCAACCAAAAGAAAAAGGAGGACCCCTATGAAAAGACCGCTGTAACGCTTGTCTTTTCCGTCATCGTAAATGTTGTTCCAAAACGGGTCCATAGAGTGGCAATTTAAAACTCCATTCTCCTGACGCCGTTTTCTTTCTTAGCGTCGCGCGGAACGCTCGCGTTGCGCGCGCGGCCTTCGGCCCAGCTTCGCAATCGGTTGATTTGTTCGTCCATGGTCTTGGCCAGCGGGACGGTTTGAGACAAAGACGCCTGGATATATTCCGTGGCCAGTTCGCCCTTGGCATAAAACGCATCGTACAGGGCGCTGTTGACCGCTTCCTCAATTTCAGCGCCGCTGAATTCGGCGCTCGCGTTTGCCAGGGCATCCAAATCGAATTTCGAGGCGTCGCGTTTTCGTTTTGTGATGTGGATTCTGAAAATTTCCTTCCGCTCATTCGGCGCCGGCAAATCCACGAAGAAGATTTCGTCCAGGCGCCCCTTGCGCAGCAGTTCCGGCGGCAGTTGCGAAATGTCGTTGGCCGTGGCCACGACGAATACCGGGGCGGTCTTCTCAGACAGCCATGTTAGAAATGTTCCGAAAACGCGCGCCGTGGTGCCGCCATCCGTCGAACCCGACCCCTGCGAACCGGCGAACGCCTTGTCGATTTCATCCACCCACAGGATTGCCGGCGCCACGGATTCCGCCACGGCAATTGCCCGGCGTACATTTTCCTCGGACGAACCAACCAGGCTGCCAAACATCCGGCCCATGTCGAAGCGCAGCAGCGGCAATTGCCACAAATTGGAAACAGATTTGGCGCAAAGGCTTTTGCCGCAGCCCTGCACCCCCAGCATCAATATGCCCTTGGGAAACGGCAGGCCGAATTCGCGCGCCTCGTGGGTGAACGCCACCGCCCGTTTGGCAAGCCAGTCCTTTAAAATGCTCATGCCGCCAACGTGCGTGAAGTTTTCGTCCGTCGCATAATATTCCAGCAATCCGCTCTTGCGGATAATCTGTTGCTTTTCAGCGAAGACTTCGTTCACGTCGTCCGCGCTGAGCCGTTCAGCCTTGACGATGATTTTGGCAAACACGTTTTCGGCCTCGCCGAGCGTCAGGCCCAATGCCGCCTGCAACAGCCGCTCGCGCCCGGTCTCATCCAGTTCGATGCTGACCTGGCGGAATTGTTTTACGTCGGCGATGATTTTATCGAGCAGGGCCGCCAGGTCATCGCGCGAGGGAAGGGGATGATTCAGCAGTGTAATTTCCTTTTCCAGTTCCGCCGGAATTTCCACCACAGGCGACACCAGTACGATGGTTTTGAAACTGTTTTTGAGATGCAGCGCGATTTCTTTGAGTTTGCGCGTTATCGCAAAATTGTTCTTCGTCAGGAACGGATGAAAATCTTTGAAGATGAAAATGGCGGGCTCAACCTGTTCGATGACCTGGTCCAGCGCCATGATCGGGTCCTTGGTCGCGGCGTTGCGATGTTTCTGCGATTGAATTGAAGTGCCGGCCGGAACGATGCCCGTGCTGTAGCTCCATTCAAAAACTTTCTTTTGGCGCTTCACGGCAATGTCCAGGACCAGGCTTTGCACGCGCGTCTCCTCGCTGCTCAAAACATAGAGGATCGGGTATCGCGCCCGGATCAGCGTCTCAAGCTCGACTTGAAAACTCATAGGCCTTTTTCATTTTTGCGAACGCGCGCCGCGATGGTGTCGTCGTTCGGGTTTAAGCTGTGCAATAATTTGGCCATGGGTTTCGTCAAATTTTGCACCAGGATCCGGCCGTCGGGCAACAGCAGCACGTCACTGAGCAATGCGGCGCTCATCTTTTTAATTTTCTTTCTCATGGGACCAAATTCAATCCATAGATTTCAGCAATTTTCTGCGCCTGCCCGGCTTCTCCGGCGGGAACGGTTCCGGACAATTCCGTATGTCTGCCCGCGCGCCAGGCCGGCCAAAATCCGGTGCGCAAATTCACTTTGACCCCGGGCAGATGTTCACCCAGCCATTGCGCCACCGGCTCCCAGCAACATTGAATATGTCCAGGCATCAGCAGATGCCGGACCATCAGTTCGCTGTGGGCATTGGCCCAAAGCAGGTTTTCGGTGACAATTTCGGTATAATTCGGAATCTTGGCCAGCCGCCGCGCGCAAATGTCATTGCCAAACTTAAAATCTGCCAGCCAAACATCGAACATGCCCTCGAGCAATGCGCGCGCGGGCGCCGAGCCATGCGCATTGGTCTTCCAGACGAGCCGCGCCGTGTCCGGCAGCAAGGCGACGAGTTCGAGCGCGGCATGGAGATGAATCGTGGGCTCGCCGCCCAAAATCATAATGGTTCTGGCTCCCTCATTTAATGCCGCCTCCGCCAGCCTCGCGATTTTGCCCGCGCTGAAACTTCGGCCGATGCCCGGGTTCCAGCTTTCGCGGCCGGTGATGCAAAAATCGCACCGCATATCGCATCCGCTCAAAGCGATGGCAAATGTGGGAATGAGTTCCAATTCGTCCGTTACTTCCGTTTGCGCCAGAAAAAAACGCGGGTTGGCGGTCGCGCGGCAGATTCCTAATTCGCCTGTCATCCGGTTGACGCCGCAGTGGTGGGCGCAGAAATGGCAATCCGCGAGCATCCTCCTTGCTATCGCTGCGCGTTCGCCGGCGACTGTTTTGCGGCGAGGATGGTTTTTTGGCGACGAGGATGGAGGACGGAGGATAGAAGATGGAGGATGGACGTCCGGCAATCGTCCTCGTCCTTGAAATTTAACGTTCGGAATTGCCTCACCTACGAGATCCAACAGCATCCCTGCGCGTGCCGCCGCATCCGAGGACGAGGACGATTCCCATCCATCCGCGATCTTCCAACTTCTATCTTCCATCTTCAATTTTCTATTTTCGTTTCCAGAAGGCCCACCACGGCCGGGCCGGCGGCGGGAGGCGTTGCAACGAGCGGCTCAACCGCTCGGCCACGCGCTCGGGCACCGCCGTTTGTTTCGCATCAAAGCGCAGCGCGTCTTCCGGCAGGGCAAATTCATGGATGGTTTGGTTCGCTTGCGTTTGCGATTCCGAAACCTGCCGCTGTTCCTCCTGGGAAAATTTTTTCTCGTATTTCATAATTTCAGTTGTCTCGTTGAAATTTCGCGGCGAAAGCTTTGCGCGCGCGGTGCAATTTCCCGCGCACGGCGTCCGGCGTCTGGTCGGTCAGGGTGGCGATTTCCTCATAGCTCAGTTCCTTGTCCGCGACCAGCAGCAACAGCAGGCGATATTCTTCCGACAGGCCGTCCAGCGTTTTTTGGATGCGATTGCCCAGTTCCTTGATTTCCAGGACCCGCAACGGGGAATCGGTCACCAGCGGGGCATTGTTTTCCACAACATCGTCCTCGGCGGTGAAGACATGTCGGTTATGCCAGGATTGGCGCATGTTGCTGCAATGGTTGATGGCAATCCGGTAAAGCCAGGCCCGGCAGGAAGAATCACCCCGAAAATCGCTCCATTTTCTGAACGCCTTGAGAAACACATCGTGCGTCGCGTCCTCGGCCCGTTGGGAGTCGCCCAGCAACCGCAGCGTCAAATAATAGATTTCGCGGCTATGCTCCTGATATAAGGCGGTCAATTCGTCTGATGCCAGGTTTGGCATCGGCGAAGCCCGCACCGACTGGTCCCGCGATGAATTATCCACGAGTGATTCCATGCTGTTTAGACAGCGCAACAGGGTGGCCGTCACGCAAAACTTAGCCTTTTCAGGCGTTTGCAGCAAATCGTCATTCTTGTCCAATCCAATCGTCCTCGTTCTCGTCCTCGTCCTCGTCCTCGAAACTGGCGGCGAGACGCGCCCTATTTCGGAGACAGGCGCCGAGACGGCGCCTGAACCCAAAGCCCCGAAAATTTCGGGACTGCGCTATCACCCCAGTTTCGAGGACGAGGACGAGGACGAGGACGATTGCGGTTAGCAAAAACTCCTTGCCAAGATATACCTTGCGGAGCACATTCGGGGCGAAAGGAAGGACAAATATGACAACAACCGAAGCGAACGAACGTTTGGCTGCCGACATCAAACTCCTGGCCCGTGACGCGGAAGAATTGCTCAGGGCTACGGCGGGAGAAGCTGGAGAAAAAATCAAGGAAGTGCGCCAGCGATTGTCCCAGGCGCTGGAATCAGCCCGGGCAACCTGCGAGGACATCCAGGACCAAACGATGGAAACGGCCAAAGCCGCGGACGAGACTATTCGCGAACATCCTTACGAATCCATCGGCATCGCCTTTGGTGTGGGTATTCTCCTGGGCTTGCTCGTGGGACGCCGCTGATATGGACGACAAAGAAGCAGTCCCGCCCAGTTTGCCTGAAACCCTGCGGCGGATTGGCGCGGCGGCGCTGGCCATTTTTCAAAACCGGCTGGAACTGCTGGTGGTTGAATTGCATGAAGACCGCATCCGCCTATTTGAAGCGCTCTTGTTGTTGGTGGCGATCGTGGCGTTGGGATTGCTGACGCTCATGCTGGCTGTCGCAGGCGTCATTGCCCTGGTCTGGCACCATTTTGGCGTGCCAGGACTATTTATCCTAAGCGGCATCGGCCTACTCGCAACGCTGCTGGTTTGCTGGCGGCTTCATTTGCGCTTGAAAGACTGGCCGCTGCTCCCTGGAACGATGGAGCAATTGAAAAAAGACCGCGAATGTTTGGAAAACAAATAACCGAGCTGCAAACGCGCAAGCAGGCCCTCCTGCTCGAAAGCGACCTGAACCGGCTCAGGCTTCGCGCCGAGTTCAACAATTTGCGGGAGGGTGCCAACTTCCTGAAACGTCTGCGGCGCTTCGGTTCATGGACGTCGATGCTGGGTCCGGTGGCGGCGGTCATCATTACGATTGTTCTGAAGCGATCGTTTCCCGGCGCTGGACTTTTGCGGAAAGCGCTGGCGGGCGCGCCCGAATTAATTCGGCTGTGGCGTTCCCTCTCAATGCTTCTGGCGGAACTTAAATTTCAGCGAAGATAGAGGATGAAGGATAGAAGATGGATGGGGCAGCGGGACCGTTCTCGTCCTCGGAATTTCCAGACCGTAAAATCGCGGACGAGGACGATTATCCATCCTCCATCCTCGCGTCCCAAAGGGGTCAGGCGATATCGATATGATTCATTCTGTCCCACCGTGATCTCGCGGCGGCGGTGATTCTTGCCCTGGCGGCGCTGCTGACCTTGCGTTTCAGCCGTTGAGCCGGCAAAATGATCGAACGCCCGCTGGTGCGCGCCAGCCGAGTCCCGGTCACGGCGATTATTCCACGCCTGACGGCCGATCTCAAGCGCCCACGCCTTCTCGGAGAAACGTGGACCCCATCGCCCTCCGGCGAACTGGCAATCCGGTTTAATTTGCTTTCAAGAGATTGCATTTCCTCTTTTATTTCCGCGGCGCGCCGAAGCTGCCGCGCCGAAAATGAACTAATCGCATTCATATAGTTGTTTTACGCTAAAACCATTTACTCCAAAGTCAACCAGCCATCCCTGGCAGGGACGGCGCGCTGCGCCTTCCGCGCCGCGTAGAGCGGGCGGAACACGCGGTACAACGTCCAACAACGCTCGTTGCGCCGCTAAACGCGGCGCGGACGGCGCAGCGCGCCGTCCCCTACCAGGAAATTATCCACTCAAGCCGCCAGCGCCGCAGCCGAATCCATCCGCGCGCGGCGAAGCAGATTCATCAATTCATTAATATATAGACCTTCGAGGTTTGCGACGGCGCCGATGATTTCGTCCCGCAAAGCCGCCGGCAAATATTCTGTCAGCCGGGTGAATTTTTCCGTAACGGCATGCCACGTCATCGGCCGCGTGTGAAAACCTTCGTAATCCCGTTTCTCCCGGGAAAGCTCTGTTCCGTCGTTAAGCCTGACGGTAATCCGGCACGGCATTTCGCGCGGGAATCCCCGGCTGAAATTGTCCGACGGGCGAACATTTATTTTGCGCAACAACGTTTGCGCGTCCGGACGACGAATTCGCCCGGACTCGAATTGTCCGGGCATGACTTGCCCGTCTAAAATCGCCACAGCCAAAAGATAAGGAAGACTGTGATCGGCCTGTTCTTTTGTTTCAACCATTGTCTTATCGCCTTCATCCCCGCCGCCGATGATGTGGTAAGCGACGTCGAAAATTTCGACTTCGATGGCTTTCACGTCCTCGGGGTCGAAAGACCGCTCTGATTTTAAATCAAGCATGCCTTCGATGGCCGATTGAGAATGAATTTCCGCGTTAAATTTTTTGACGATGGTGCGCGCGACCATCTCCAAAGTTTCATGTTCCCAATCAATGGCGAACTTGCCGCTGATGGCATCCATGAAGCCTTTGTTTCCTTCGAATACTTCCGGCGGTCCGGTAATGCCCTGGCGGGCGAGGTACGCGGCCTGGGTTGCCCCGGACGACATATAGGGATAAGCCAGGCCTTTCCAGTGCGACAACGAGCCGGTGCGTGTGACGCGGAGCGCGTTGAGGGCAGTTCCCGCCATGGCCAGGGCGTGGGCGGTTTGGCTTTGGGACAATCCAAGCGCCTTGGATACCCCGGCGGCAACGGCATAGGAACCTTGGGTGGTATGGTCAAAACCTTTGGCCCGGACCGGCGCCGCTTCGCTTAATCGGCATTGCACCTGGTACGCCACACCCAGGGCGGTGAGAAAATCTTCTCCGTTACGCCCTGCGTCTTCGCTCGCGGCAAGAACGGCGGCCAAATTATCGCTGGGATGGCACGTTTCGCCGGGCGCCAAAAAACTGTCATTGAAGTCGAGGTAACGGACTAAAGCGCCGTTGAAGAACGCGGCGCGGTCCGGCGCGGCGTGTCCGCCACCAATGAGACTACAGCGGCCACTTTGGCCAAATTCCGCCGTATGACGGCCAATCATCTCAATCGGCGGCGCGCCCAGGGCGCCCAGGGCGCACCCAAGCGAGTCCAGAACGCGAATTTTCATCTGCTCGCGTTCGCCGTTCGAAATGTCCTCGGGAGAAACTCGCGAGACAAATGAAGCCAATTGTTCTGCAATAGTTGCCATATTAGCCCTATGCCGCCATTCTTTCGCTTTCCATCTCTTCGGAATATCGTCCATAGCGCGCTGCGCTATTGCACTGCGCCCGATGCAGTAACGCCAGGTGGCCTGCGCGGACATGTTCGCCCTGCCATGCATGAAGCGCCGGGCCTTGCAACGCTCGCGCAAAGGAAAAACCAAGCTCCCACGGTACGTCATCGAGCTGGTTCATGGCGTTAAGCCGTTGTGTGGCAAGGACATCGTCCTGTCCGCCGGAAAGGAACGCGATGCCGGGCAAAGAACCTGGAACAGTGCGGATCAGGCACCGCAATGTCGCGTCTGCTACCTCGGGAACGGTCGGCTGGTGATCGCAGTTTTTGCCCGCCGTGATCATATTGACCTTGAGCAACATGTTCTCCGGGGCGACGCGATGGCCGGCAAGTTCTTTAAAGACAATACGTAACATCGTTCCGGTGACACCTTCGCAGCGTTCGATGTCGTGATTGCCGTCCATGAGCACTTCGGGTTCTACAATCGGGACCAGCCCGGCTTCCTGGCTTAATGCGGCAAAGCGGGCAAGCGCATTGGCGTTGGCGTTGAGGCAGGTATCAGTCGGGATGCCCTCGCCAATGGCAATTACGGCCCGCCATTTAGTGAAGCGCGCGCCCATTTTCGCGTATTCCGGCAGCCGCTCGCGCAGGCCATCGAGGCCTTCGGTCACCTTTTCGCCGGGAAAACCGGCCAGTGGCTTGGCCCCTTTGTCCACTTTGATTCCGGGAATAATGCCCTGCCGTTTGAGAATTTCCACCAACGGCGTTCCCTCGTTTGACTCTTGCCGGATGGTTTCATCAAACAAAATGACGCCACTGATATAGTCTTTCAGCCCCGGAGCCGTAATCAGCATTTCCCGGTATGCCCTGCGGGTGTCTTCGGTGGACAACAGGTTAATGGATTGAAATCTTTTGGTAATGGTTCCGGTGCTTTCGTCCGCGGCGAGAATTCCCTTTCCCGGCGCAACAAGAGCCCGCGCTATGGATCCCAGGTCCGTACTATTCATATAATCCTCCTGCCAAGAAAATCGCCCAAGTCGGAGAACTTTTCAAATTTGAATTTTGTAAGCCATTGGACTTGAGCCATCAGTTGTAGTATTCGCGCGTTCTTCGCTGTTTTCAGTGGAACGGAGTCAGGCAGGGTGAATGGATAGGATATGAGATGAAGTTGAAAAACGTGTTACAGTGTTACATCGTTGAATACCAATGATTTACCGTGTTACACGCTTTGTTACACGCTGTTACAAACCCGAAAAAATCGCGTAAGATGCTAATTTTAAATGACTTGTGCTGTTACATTAACGATACCGATTTGCGTTAACGATAATGTGGCGGCGATGGTTGCTTTTGGTTTCCACGAACAATGTGGTGGAACACGGCGCGCTGCGCCGTGTAGCGCCGCGTGCAGCGGCGCAACGAGTGTGGTCAATCGTTGTACCACGTATGTTCGGGCCGCTCTGCGGGTGGGGGCAGCGCTGTGCACTGTCCTCCACCGTTTCACCATTTCACCGTTTCAACATTTTAACCTCAAAAATGCGTCTTGCGCTCAAATTTTGGAGCCGATTGCCAGTAAAATCGTGGTGTTTTGCGACATTTGCTTCGGTGTCAATAAGTTCACATTTAGTGAGGTTATTGACACCAAGCCAAAAACGGCTTTTCGGTCG
>DATJTK010000028.1:0-16621 GCA_035503455.1 Candidatus Sulfotelmatobacter sp.
CAAATGACGCATCGGAGTGATTCGACCTCCTTGCGCTTAAACCGGAGCGCAGACCTTCGAGGCTGGATCAATTACGAAGCTGGCTTGCAACAGCGCTCTGAAAGCGGTGTCGCGCAGACTTGCCACCGCACTCCAGGACGGCAAGCGCATGTGTAAAGTCCAGGTTCGATAACGTTAATGTAGCTTTTTGTTGCTTTTCGTGTTGCCAAAATGTTGCCGACTAAACCATTGGCATTCAACGATGTAGCCGATGTAGCCGATTTTTTGAGCAATCATCAAACCATAACCATATCCCAATACGAATCTCATCTTTCCTGCTTTCCTGCCTTCGTCATTTTTGATTCCTTCGCGTCTTAGCGTCCTTGTTGTTCAGTCCTCGAAATTCCTTTTTCCTTTTTCCTTTTTCCTCTTTAATTGAATGAATGGCTTTTGATTCATTCCGCGAGTTTGTGAGCGCGCTGGAGCGCGCGGGCGAGTTGAAAAAAATTTCCCAACCGGTCGCCACCGAATTGGAAATCACCGAGATCGCCAATCGCGAAATGAAGTCGCCGGGCGGCGGCAAGGCGCTGCTCTTTGAGAAGCCAACCGTGGCCGGACAGGTTTCGCCATTTCCGCTGGCGATCAACACGATGGGTTCATGGCGCCGCATGGCCATGAGCATGGGCACTGAGTCCGTGGACGCCGTGGCCGCCGAGCTCGGCTCGCTCATGAAGGCCAAACCGCCAACCGGTTTTCGCGAAGCCATCAAACTCCTGACCACCGCCCTGGATTTGCGCCACGCAAAGCCGAAGATGGTCAGCGACGGCCCATGCAAGGAAGTGATTCAAAAATTTGACGCACCCCCCAGCCGCAAAGACCCCTGGCCGGCTGCTCCCAGCGTTGAAGCGTTGAAGCGTTGGACCGTTGAAGCGGCAGAACAGCAAAGCGCAAAAGCGCCAACCGCTTCAACGCTTCAACCCTTCAACGCTTCAACGTTACTAAACCTCCCAATCCTCAAATGCTGGCCGCTCGACGGCGGCCGTTTCATCACATTGCCATGCGTGGTGACCATGGACCCCGATACGGGCGAACGGAACGTGGGCATGTATCGCATCCAGATTTACGATGACCGCACCACGGGAATGCACTGGCAGTTGCAGAAAGTAGGGGCCAGGCACGGGC
Source organism: Candidatus Sulfotelmatobacter sp. (assembly GCA_035503455.1). Lineage (GTDB taxonomy): Bacteria > Verrucomicrobiota > Verrucomicrobiia > Limisphaerales > UBA11358 > UBA11358. The sequence goes on from DATJTK010000028.1 coordinate 1,162, forward strand.
GGCGTTATTATGAGACGGGGACGCGAATGCCGGTGAGCATATTTATCGGCGGCGACCCTGTGTTTGCCTTTTGCGCCACCGCGCCGTTGCCCGACGGCCTGGACGAATTTTTGCTGGCGGGTTATTTGCGGAAGAAATCCATCCCGCTGGTCAAGTGCGAGACGAACGATTTGGAAGTGCCCGCGAACGCGGATTTTGTGATAGAAGGTTATGTGGACCCGACGGAACCGTTGCGGGAAGAAGGGCCGTTCGGCGATCATACCGGATATTACACCTTGCCTGAGCCGTACCCGGTTTTTCACGTGACGGCGATTACGCATCGCAAGGACGCCGTGTATCCGGCCACGATTGTGGGCATTCCGCCGATGGAGGATTTTTACATCGGCAGCGCCAGCGTGAAGTTGTTCCTGCCCATTTTCAAAATGAATTTTCCCGAGATTGTGGACGTCGCGCTGCCGGCGGAGGGGGTTTTCCATAACCTCGTTTTTGTGAGCATCAAAAAGACCTACCCGATGCAGGCGTACAAAATCATGCACGGGCTTTGGGGCATGGGCCAGATGATGTTTACCAAGTATATCGTCGTAGTGGACGACGACGTGGATGTGCACAACACCAGCGACGTGCTGTTCCGGCTTTGCGCCAATACGGACCCGCAACGGGATTCCATTTTTACAAAAGGCCCGGCAGACGTGCTGGACCATGCGACCAGCGAAATCGCCATGGGCAGCAAGCTCGGCATCGATGCGACAAAGAAATTGCCAGGCGAAGGGTTCCGGCGGACCTGGCCACCGCTGATTAAGATGGACGAAGCGGTGCGGAAAAAGGTGGATTCAATATTTAGGTTGTAGTCCAGAGGTACAACGTTCGAACTCGGTAGGGCGGACGTGCCCGTCCGCCAGGCGAGCGCTACAGCGCTCACGTTTCAGCATTCGACGTTCGATGTTCGATGTTCGATGTTTTGGTGAACTTAAAAACTTACGCCAACCGTCCATAATACAGATGCGTATCATACTCAAACGCAACCATTCCGTTCTTTTTGTATTGCTCGAACATCCGTTTTAATTCCGCGATCATTTCGTCGTGTCCCGGTTGCCCTGCAACCGGCGCGTACGACGACGACAAAAGCCGTCCTTTAATTCCTTCAAAATCAAAGCGCTGGGCGTAGGAGAAACATTTGAAGCGCGGCTCGTTCCCAAAAAACGCGTGAATGACTTCGGGCTTGTCTGCGCGGCGATGATGCGCCTGGGCGTAATCGGTCCCGAACTTGTGCAGCAATTCCTCGTAAGCGATGAGAAAGGGCGTGGTATCGTCGTGGCGATCGTTCCAGACTATCACGACCCAGCCATCTGGTTTGAGGATGCGCGAAAATTCGGCGCGGGAACGTTCCAGGTCAAACCAATGAAATGCCTGCCCGGCAGTGATGAAATCAACGCTGCGCGCCCGCAACGTGGTCTCTTCCGCCGAGGCGTTGACACTGGTAAAATTTGGAAAATCCATGCGCTCGCCCGCCTCGCGCATTTCCTTATTTGGTTCCACGCCAAAGACGCGGCAACCGGCCTTCAAGAAAAGTTCGGCCAGCTTGCCCGTGCCCGAGCCGATGTCAGCGACGACGGAACCAGGCGTCAAACCGCACTCATCGCGGAGCAGGGCAATGATTTCCGAAGGATAACCGGGCCGATACCGGACGTAGTTTTCGACTCGGTTGGAAAAACGTTTGGTTGGATCGAGCATTTGCACGGTCTCAATATACAGAATTGGAGTAAATTTCAATTCATCAGTCACGGCGCGGTGGAACACGGCGCGCTGCGCCGTGTAGCGCCGCGTGCTTGGCAAGTGGCGCTGCCACCGGCGCAACCCGCAGGCTCATGGTAGGTACGCATGCCTATGGCGTAGCTAGGCGAAGGCGGAAGCGTGACGAAGACGGGTTCGTTCCAGGTCCGCACCGGCAAAATGTTCGAATTCCCCTGCAAAAACACGCTTTTCATCTCAAAAACTGGCTTCGTTTCTCGTTTCCGCGCCTATAGACAAAAAATGTGTGTAGCAGCCACTCGCGCTCTAACCGTCTGGCCGCTCTCGCCGTAAAATCCGTCAAACCATCGGCCGACAATTCTCCCTCTCCTTGCGGGAGAGGGCAGGGGTGAGGGAGAATCGTTCGAACAAAAAGTGACGTAGAAAAAGTGGAATAGTCATTCCTGCCTGGGCCAGATTACCCTGTTGGTATAGGGAGTATACACTGCAGTGACCTGAAAATCCCCATTGCTCGTCCGTTGAATATCCAGTGCTGTGTAGTTCATACCGCCCAACCACATGTAATCAATGTAATTTGAATTTTCCTCGATTCCTGTCATTCCCAACTTTTGCAGATCTGGTGGGGCGTCTCGCCCTGTGAAATCCGTTGGATTATCCTTTTCAAGGTCTGTTTGTGCCCGCTGTATCCAAGCCTGGATGTCTTTGTCCGTCAAAGAATCCATGTATTTTTTTCCGGCATGCATTTGCTCTGTCGAATAGTAGGAGTCATAAACGGCAAATTCGATTAAGGGCCACGCCGCAATAATGACAAGAATCAGAACGACCAGGCCGGCTGCCAGGAGAGCATATGCCAACTGTGCCGCCTGGCTTTTCATTCAACCCTGTCCCAATTTCTTCGATTTTTCCGTCGCCGCCCTCACGGCGCTCATGACCGTTCCTCGCATCTTGCCCTTTTCCAGTTCATGCAAACCTTCAATCGTCGTTCCTCCCGGACTGGCGACCTGGTCTTTGAGCGCGCCCGGATGAACCCCGGTTTCCAAAACCATGCGGGCCGCCCCTAAAACAGTTTGGGCCGACAATTGTGTCGCAATGTCACGAGGCAAACCGGAAGCGACACCGCCGTCGCTGAGCGCCTCAATAAACTGATACACATAGGCCGGTCCGCTGCCGCTCAAGCCGGTGACGGCGTCCAGCAGGCTTTCTTTGACCTGGAATGCAATGCCGACGGCGGAAAGAAGTTTTTTCGCGAGGTCGGCGTCGGCCGCCGTCGCGCACGTTCCGGGCGCAAACGCGGACGCGGATTCGCCGATGAGCGCCGGTGTATTGGGCATTGCCCGGATGACACGCGCGCCGTCGGGAAGGGTGCTTTCCAATCGCGAAATGGTCACGCCGGCGGCTATGGAAAGAAGCAGATAATCTTTTTTAAGCTTGAGCGGATCACGGGCTTCGGCCAGCGCGGCGGCGACCTGGTCCGGTTTGGTGGCCAAAATCAGAACGTTCGCGAATTCAGCGGCATCGGCGTTGGATGCCGTGGCCTTTGCGCCGGTTTCTTCGGTGAAATGGTCTCGGGCGCTTTCGTAGGGATCGGCGGCCCGGATGTCCTTTGGTCCGGCCAGTTTCGCGCCGATGAAGCCTTTGGCGAGCGCCGTGGCCATTTTGCCCGCGCCCAGAAAACCGATTTTTAATGGTGTTGCCATAAGCGTTTTGTAGCAGACAAGCGTGGAAGATGGAAGACACTAAATTCCCTTCTTCCTGCTTGAATTCGTGCGCGCATAATTTACCTTTAGATGAGGCATTCATGATTTCGAATCGTCGTTCATGGGAAACAATCGAGGAAATGCGCCAGGCCGCCGAAGAAGGCGACCCGCAGGCGCAGTGTTATGTGGGCGTCTGTTACCAAAATGGGCAGGGCGTCGCGCAGGATTATAGCGAAGCAGTGAAATGGTTCCGGCGTGCGGCCGAACAAAATGACGCTGTGGCGCAATGCTATTTGGGCGTTTGCTTTTTAAATGGCGCGGGTGTGCCGCAGGAATTTGGCGAGGCGGCCAAATGGCTGCGTGAGGCCGCCGAGCAGGGCGACCCGGCGGCGCAGTTTAACCTGGGCGTGCTCTATGAGACGGGCCAGGGCGTCCCGCAAAACTATGCCGAGGCTTTAAAATGGTACCGGGAATCCGCCCGGCGCGGTTATCCGGCGGCGCAGTTTAATCTGGGCGTCTTTTACGAGCAGGGGCAGGTCGTGCCGCAGAATTTCGAGGAAGCGGTCAAATGGTACCTGGCCGCGGCGGAACAGGAATGCGCGCCCGCGCAATGCAACCTGGGCCTGTGCTATCAAACCGGACGCGGCGTCCCGCAAAATTCGCAGGAAGCCGTGAAATGGTTCATCCGCGCCGCGCGCCAGGGCGATAAAACCGCCCAGCATAACCTTGGCTTGCACTATGCGTCCCAGGAAGAGACGCCCGTTTCGGAGGAATCTGAGGCAGAAGAGCAGGAAGCAGAAGAGCAAACGTGATCCAATTGCCGATTGCAGAATGCGGACTGCGGAATGGCGCCGGCCGTCCTGCACTCACTGTAGCAGCGCCGCGTGTGGTGGAACACGGCGCGCTGCGCCGTGTAGCGCCGCGTGCAGCGGCGCAACGAGCGTGGTCAGCCGTTGGGACATCTTCGCAGGCATTACGCCGGATGCGCTTTTCACGAACCATTGCGTGCATTCGATGCTAAGCATCTCCTACTACCATCGGCCGATGATTCTCCCTCTCCCAGCGGGAGAGGGCAGGGGTGAGGGAGAATTGTTCGAGGTCGTTCAAGCGTCGGGACGTCTATGCATCCGGCTAAAACACCCAAGAATCCCCCGTTTCCGTCTCCTGTGACAGTTTTCTCAATTTCACCAACAAAAACGCACATTTTCACCTCGCCCCAGCCTCGTTTCCAGTTTCCCCGCCTATGCCCAAAAAAAGTGTCACCTCACATCCTGGTAGGGGAGACCTGCCGGTTTGTCCCGCCATAGCCGCCAGGCACGCGCCCCTGGCGCGCGAGTTCCCCTCTGGCATTCGATGTTCAGCGTTCGACGTTCGATGTTTGATGTTCAGCCAGTTCCGCCAGCTTCGCCGTCGCTAATCCGCTATCAACCGTTTCGATCGCAAGGTCCCATCCTTCCATCAGCGACCTGGTTTTGCCGGCCACGAACAGCGCTGCGGCGGCGTTGAACAACACAGCATCGCGCTTGGCGCCGCGTTCCGCTCCCGAAAAAATATCGCGCACAATCTTGGCGTTTGCGACTTTATCGCCGCCCAGCAAATCGGCGAGCAACGCCGTCTGGAACGGAAATTCCGCGGGCGAAAGGTTCGAAAGGTTGAATCCGCGTTCCTGGTAAAATTCTGCGATGGTGTTCTCACCGAGCGTTGAAAGTTCATCGAGAAAGCCGATCCCGGAAATTTTGCCGCAAACGACCATCGCGCGGCGCACGCCGAGGGTTTGGAGAACGCGGGCCATGGGCTCGCAGAGTTCAGGCCGGGGCACGCCCATGAGCATGGCTGTCGGGCGCGCGGGGTTCAGCAACGGTCCAAGCAGGTTGAAGATGGTGCGGACGCCGCGTTGGGCGCACAGGGCGCGCGCAGGCGCGATGTGTTTGAACGCGGGATGGTAATCGGGCGCGAAGAAGAAGGCGAAATTGCGTTCGCGCATTGAACGCACCGCTTCATCCGGCGTCAAATGAATCTGAATGGCCAGCGCCTGGAGAACGTCTGCGCTGCCGGCCTGGGACGTGATGGCGCGGTTTCCATGTTTGGCCACGGTCACTCCTGTGGCGGCGCAAATCAAGGCTGCCGCGGTTGAAATGTTGAATGTGCCCAGGCGGTCGCCGCCGGTGCCGACGACGTCGAGGATTTCCCGCGAGCGAACTTCCTGGTCCAGCGGCGGCTCGATGGCCTTGTCGCGGAGCGCGCGCGCAAACGCGGCGATTTCCGCGGGCGTTTCGCCTTTGGCGCCGAGCGCGGCGAGGAAATCCGCCTTCATTACCGCCGAAACGCTTTCATCGGAAAGCAGGTCCACCGCCTGCCGGGCGTCGTCGTCTTCCAGCGGGCGCCCGGCGTTGAGTTGTTCAATCCATTTTTGAAGCACGGGAAATTTTACAATCGAAACGCCGGGGACGAAACGGGAAAATTTTTTGGTAGTGGACGGCGCGCTGCGCCGTCCGCGCCGCGTTTAGCGGCGCAACCAGGGTCGTCGGACGTCGTATCACACGCATTCCGCCTGCCGCTGCGCATACTTTGCGCATTTGCACTATTAATTTCGTAACTTCGATGATGCGCAAACTGTCTAAAAAATTTATCATTATTGTTTGAGTTAAAGTTTTATGGTTGAAACGCAAAGCAGTTTGGGCAAATGGATTACGATTGTTATTGTCGGCGCGGCTGTTATCGGCGCCGGCATTTGGTACTTTAACCGGAGTCGGGACGCCGCGCCGCTGTACCAGACGGTGCCGGTGGAGCGGGGCGATATTACCCAGGAAGTCACAGCTACGGGCACGCTGAACCCATTGACGAATGTCCTGGTGGGATGCCAGGTGTCCGGGACCATCAGCAAAATTTACGTGGATTACAATTCATTGGTGAAAGCCGGCCAACTGATTGCGGAACTGGACCCGTCCACATACAAGGCGCAGGAGGAACAGGCTGAAGCGAACCTTGCCAACGCCAAAGCGAATCTCGAATTGCAGCAGGCCGAGACGAAGCGCGAGAGCGAATTGTACTCGAACAGCCTGGTATCGGGCTCGGACTATGACACCGCTGTGGCGACGCTTCACGAAGCCGAGGCGACGGTGGCCTTGGATAAAGCGGCGGTCGATATGGCGGCGGTCAACCTGGGATATTGTAAAATTTATTCGCCCGTAGACGGCGTTGTCATTGTGAACAACATTGAAGTGGGACAGACGGTGGCCGCCAGTTTTAACACTCCTGAGCTGTTCCAGATCGCCAATAACCTCAAACAGATGCAGATTGATTCCAACGTGGCCGAGGCGGACATGGGCGGGGTCAAAGACGGGCAGGACGTTGATTTTACGGTCGAGGCCTATCCCGACCGCGTCTTTCACGGAACGGTCAGGCAGGTGCGCTACGCGGCCACGATCGTCAACAACGTGGTCACCTATGACTGTGTCATTGACGTAACTAACAATGATTACAAACTGCGCCCGAGCATGACCGCGACAGTGTATATCGTCATCGCCCAACGCCACGACGCGCTGAAAATCTCCAATGCGGCGCTGCGGTTTCATCCCGATGATGACACGAACTACTTGGCCGGCCCGGAATTTGTCCCAAATTTCAGCGGGAGCATTTCGGGTGGCCTTGGCGGACACGGCGGCCATGGGAAAAAGGCGGCGGCGCATCAGGCATCGGTCCACACGGTCTATGTGCTCTCGGGCCAGGGTCGCGACGTGAAATTGAAACCGATTCAAATCCGGACCGGCATCACCGACGGAATTTATACTGAAGTGGTCTCGGGCTTAAAAGAAGGGGACCAGATCGTCACAAGTTCTTTCATGATTGGTTCGTCGGGTTCAAATCCGTCCTCAAACCCGTTCGGAAATCTTCGCCACTTCTGATTTTCATTCAAATCGCCGTGCAGGACAATCCCGTCATCAAGTTCGACAGCATCCACAAAATCTATCACACCGGGGAAGTGGATGTGCACGCGGTGCAAGGGGTCTCGTTGGAGGTTGGCCGCGGCGAATTCGTTGCCATCATGGGCTCCAGCGGCTCAGGCAAGTCCACGTTGATGAACATGATCGGCTGCCTGGATCGTTCCACGGGCGGACATTATTGGCTGGACGGAATAGACGTCTCGACGCTCGATCGTGACGCGCTTGCGGTGATCCGCAACGAAAAAATCGGGTTTGTATTTCAGGGATTCAATTTGTTGTCGCGCACGTCGGCGCTGGAAAACGTGGAGATGCCAATGCTCTATAATCACAAGCGCCTTTCCTCCCGCGAACAGCGCGAACGGGCCATGAAATCGCTCGAGTTGGTTGGGCTGGCCAAGCGCGCCGGCCATCATCCCAACCAGCTTTCGGGCGGCCAGCAGCAGCGCGTGGCCATCGCCCGGGCGCTCGTCAACCGCCCGTCATTGTTGCTGGCGGACGAACCAACCGGCAATCTCGACACTCAAACCAGCATCGAGATCATGGGCGTTTTTCAAAGACTCAATGACCAGGGAATCACGATCGTCATGGTGACCCATGAATTGGATATTGCCCGCTACACCAAACGCATGGTCGTGCTGCGCGATGGAAAAATTGTAACCGACGAAATGGTCGGCGACCGGTTGATCGCTGAACAGGAATTGAGCCAGTTGCGCCAGGCGCAGCAGGCCGTGAAATTGGCGTAGACCTTAAGAGATGAGAATTCTTGCCATATTCGAAATCGCCTTGCGGGCGTTGCGCCGGAACAAAATGCGCACGCTCTTGACGATGCTGGGCATGATTATTGGCGTGGCCGCCGTCATTGCGATGGTGGGCATCGGCAACGGGGCCAAGGCCCAGGTGCAGGCCCAAATCGCCAGCCTGGGACAAAACATCATTTTGGTTTGGGCCGGCAACGTCACTCGCGGCGGGTATCATAGCGGCTTCGGCAGCGCAGGCACGCTCACGCTCGAGGACGCCGAGGCCATCGAAACGGAAGTGCCGGGCATTACGGCGATCAGTCCCGAAGTCTGGGGCTACGAACAGGTGGCCGCGCGCGACGAGGATTGGTACACCACGGTCAGGGGCGAATCGTCCGACTACTTTGATTTGCGGCAATGGCCGCTCATCGAAGGAGCGCCCTTCGGCCCGCGAGACGTGCGCTCGATGAGCAAAATTTGTGTGATTGGCAAAACCGTCGCCAGACAAATATTTGGCGATGAGGATCCGCTCGGGCAAATTATCCGGATTAGAAATGTGCCGTTTACTATTTGCGGCGTTCTCTGGCCCAAAGGCTTGTCTCTTACGGGGTCTGATCAGGATGACGTCATCATTATGCCCTATACCAGCGCGATGAAACGGGTGCTGGGAGCAGCCTCGTTGCGCGCCATGGACATCGAAACTGCATCGCCCGCGCTTTTGGAACCGGTCCAGGACCAGATCGTGGGTTTGCTGCGCCAGCGCCATCATACGCATGATTTTCAGGACGACGATTTTACCGTTCGCAACCAGCAGGAAATTGCCGACGCCGCGACGGCCACCGCCACGACGATGACGTATTTGCTTGCGGCCATTGCCTGTGTCTCGCTCGTCGTGGGCGGCATCGGCATTATGAATATCATGCTCGTCAGTGTCACCGAGAGGACACGCGAAATTGGCATTCGTATGTCGGTGGGGGCGCGCGGGTCGGATATTATGCTGCAGTTTTTGATTGAGGCCGTCGCGTTGAGCGCGCTCGGCGGTCTCATTGGCATCGGCCTGGGCATCGGAAGTTCCGAATTCATTTCAGCGGAAAAAAACTGGCCCGTGCAAACGCCGATGTTGTGGATTGTCGCCGCATTTCTGGTCAGCGCCGCAGTCGGGGTCTTCTTCGGTTTCTATCCCGCGCGCAAAGCGTCCCGGCTCGACCCGATTGACGCCTTGCGCTATGAATAAGGCCGGGCAGGGCGCGTTGCGCGGTCCCTTGCCTTTTTCGACCAGACATGCACACCGAATTCCTCCCGGCCCACACGCCGGAGCTGTTTCAAAAGGCTGTCCGCCGCGCTGCGGATTTGCTGCGCGCGGGCGAGACTGTCGCTCTGCCGACCGAGACCGTGTACGGTTTGGCCGCCAATGCCCTCGACGCCGGGGCCGTCTCGAAGATATTTCAGATTAAAGGCCGTCCGGCGCATAATCCGGTAATCGTCCACGTGGCAAGCCTTGTAATGGCAAAGCGCTGTGTTGCTGATTTTCCCGCGCTCGCGAATGGGCTGGCAAAGGCATTTTGGCCCGGGCCGCTCACACTCGTTTTGCCGCGCGCGCCAATCATTCCGGATATTATTTCGGCGGGTGGCGGGACCGTGGGAGTTCGCTGGCCGTCTCATCCGCTCATTCAAGCGGTCATTCGCGAATGCGATTTTCCGCTGGCGGCTCCCAGCGCAAATTTGTCCAACCAGGTTTCACCGACCAATGCAGGGCATGTTCGCAAACAGCTTGACGGCAAGATTGCCGCCATCGTGGATGGCGGCCAATCGGCCGTCGGCATTGAATCGTCTGTCCTGGATTTGACCGTTTCGCCGCCGCGCATTTTGCGTCCGGGAATGATCCATCGGGAGTCGCTCGCGGCAGCCGGGTTTCCGATGGCCGAGGCTGGGCTGCATGCCGGCGCCGGAATCCTCAAAAGTCCGGGCCAGTTAAAGAAGCATTATGCCCCAAAGGCGAAATTGGCCATTTTGACCTGGAATGATGACGCGGATTTAAAAGCAAAAATCCAGGCCTTAAAATTCAAGTTGAACGAATGTCACGTGATAGCTCATGCGCGAATCCCGTCGCCGGAGCCATTTGCCCGTGTTTGTGTCATTCCTCACGACGCCGAAGCGTTTGCGCGCGCGATTTACGCGGAATTGCACCATTGCGACGACGCGGGCGCCGGGACGATCGTCGTCGAAGCGCCGCCGGATGCGCCGGAGTGGTCCGGCATTAGCGACCGTTTGCGACGCGCTTCCTCTTAAGAAAGAAAAGAAGAACCTATTGAAGTTTCCAGCGGTCAACATCGGTCAGGAACATTCCTGATTCAATGGTCGCGGAGCCACTGGGCGCGCGGCGCAAGGGAAAGTCTTTTGGAAGCTTTTGATTCGCCACAGCGTTCATGACGAAGTTGCCCCAACTGTTCGTCCCGGTGAAGATGCAGTCAGTCACCAGGCGGCTGTTCGTAGTGAGCCTCGAGAGATAAAGGGCGCTGACCGGCTTCATATAGTCGTTCAACTCGAAAAATGAGTTCTGGGCGTTATCGGTCAACCATACGGATTGGTGGTTTCCGTACCAAGCCACGGCCCACGGGATGTCGCTCATGATCAATTCGTTTTCCTTCATCCAGCCGGCGACGCGTTCAATATCTGGCGGATAATAGGGCGGGAACGAGGCGGGGAAACTCTTAAACCAAAGCGCCGAAATCAACGGCAAAGAGGACAACAGAACAAAGATGCCGGCGGCAATATAGCGCAATTCCCTCGCAGGAAATTTCATTTGATCCAGCAAAATGGAAAAAAACGCCGCGCCGAAAATGATGAGCAGGGGAGCGGTCAGCACCAGGAGATTCTCAGAATTGACTTCCGGCGAGACATCGGAAAGCCAGGTTTTTCCAAGGGCCTGGACCGCAATAAATGTGCCCAGGCACATGAGAAGGAAATAACGCGTCCGGCGCGGCGCTGGGCGGTTAAACGCCAGCATCAGGCCGGAAAAAAACAGAAGGCTTGGCCAGGTACCGGCGATCTTTAACAAACCACCCTCGAAAAGCGGGAGCGCGTTGGTGGCAAACTTGTGCCAATACATCGACGGCTGCCAAAGCGCCTCCAACATGTCCGGATGCAGCGAACGTTCCAGGGGGATTTGGGGCGAAATATCTGTCCCGTCAAAAAGGGCATAACCCGCGGTCCCGAATGGCGTGCCGCTGATGGCCGCGTTCCGCGCAATCCATGGTCCAAGGACAACGGCGAACGCTGCCAGCGCCGCCGCCATGTTGAGCAATTTCTTCGGTCCGCTGAACAAAACCAGGAACAGCGCCACGGGGATAATCGTCCAGCCGAAAGCATAACGCGTCAGCGCGCCGACCCCCGTTAACAGGCCGGCGAAGACAGACCAGGATAATAGCCGGACAGTATCCGGCTCATGCGCCTCTTCCTCGATTTTCAGGACACACCAAAACAGGGCGAGGAAAATCAGGATCAGCAACATGGTGGACAAACCCGAGGCGCTGAAGTTCCAAAGTAACTGGCAGCCCAGCAGTAGAATGACCGTGAGTCCGGCGACGCCGGCATCAAAAAGTTTTGCCGCGATGAAATACGTCACCACCGCCGCAACCAGGAAAAGCAATTGGTTGAAAATGGTGATGATAAAGTCAGGCTGATATCGCGCGAAATATCCATTGATTGCCCAAAAACCGCTTTTGAAGTTTACTGCATAATTAAACGGCGCAATTTTCATCAGGCCGGCCAGGACAATGGGATAAACCGGCGGATTGGCCAAATCCGGGTGGGGCGTTTTGATGCGCGCGTAATCGGGGACTCCGTCAAATGAGGGTACATTCATTTTGCCCTGGTTATCTGCCTGGACGATGTAAAGGCTTAAGGGCCGGATGAACAGGGTGGTGTAGCCATGGCCGGTGGCAATGTTGCGCGCCAATTGCGCGGCGTCCATGGCCTCGGGGGCCGACAAATTCTTCCACGCGCGAAAATCGTACAAAACGGCCACCGCCAGGACCAGGACCACGGGTATCAGGAACCCCAGGTAACGCTTGCCCGCGCCGACTTCGATGTAGTGTATTAATTCCTGCAAATTCATATCTGGTGCTGTGACAAATCAATTAAAACCCTTCAAGATGATAAACGTGCAACTTCCGGTGGAACGTGCGGCGGCTCATGCCGATTTTTTCCGCCGCCAGGGTCCGGTTGCCGTTGGTTTCCTTCAGAGCCCGTACGATCAACTGCTTTTCTGCTTCCTTGACCGTTAAATCGTTTGGCGGCAAAGCTTGTCCCGGATGGGTTACCGCAACTCCGCCCGAGCGGATGGACGGCGGCAGGTCCCGGGCCGATATTTTTCCGCCGCGGCATAGGACCACCGCGTGTTCAATGGCCGTTCGGAGTTCCCGCACGTTACCCGGCCAGGAATAACGCATCAACAGTTCGAGCGCGTCCGCCGTGAACTCGTTCACGGCTTTTTCATTCTCCGCCGCAAACTCCCTCAAAAATCTCTGCGCCAGCAACGGTATGTCGCCGGTCCGCTCGCGTAACGGCGGCAGCGCAATTTCCACGACCCGCAGTCGAAAGAACAAATCCTCGCGGAATGTCCCTGCTTTGACAAGCTCTTCCAGGTTTTTATTGGTTGCAGCGACCAGGCGCACGTCCGCGGTGAGGGTTTTGCTGGAACCCACCCGCTCGAAAGTCCGTTCTCCCAGGAATCTTAACAGTTTTACCTGTATAACGGCGTCAATTTCGCCGATTTCGTCCAAAAACAACGTCCCTCCCTGTGCCTGTTCGAAACGTCCAATCCGCCGCTCGTGCGCCCCGGTGAAGGCGCCCTTTTCATGCCCGAACAGTTCGCTCTCGAGCAGCGTCGGCGACAGCGCCGCGCAATGGACGGCTACAAACGGCTGTTTCGCGCGCGGGCTCAGTTGATGAATGGCTTTTGCAAATACTTCCTTCCCGGTCCCGCTTTCGCCCGTCAGCAAAATCGTCGCCCGCGTGGGCGCCACCTGCTGCACCACGTCAAAAATTTCTTTCATCGCGGGGGAATTGCCCACGATATTTTCCATTCCAAACTGGGTTGCCAACTGTTGCCGCAGGCTGACATTTTCAGTTTCCAGGTTTTGGTGGCGCAGGGCCCGGGCGATTCGCATTTCCAATTCGTCTATTTGAAGCCGGCCCTTGGCGATGTAATCGTCCGCGCCGCGTTTCATCGCGTCCACGGCCAATTCTTCCGAGCCGTAGGCAGTCATCAAAATACAAATGGGCGGCCTGGCCAGCGATTTGGCGCGGGCGATGAGTTTTAAGCCATCCTCCCCGGGCAGCTTAAAATCCGTAAGCAGAACGTCGAAATCTTCGGTTTCCAGCAATTCCATGGCTGATTTTGCGCCGTCAGCCACATACACGTCATAGCGCTCTTCCAGGGCGGCCCGCAAGCCGTCCCGCGTCGATTTTTCGTCATCGACAATCAATAAGGTTCGTTTTTGTTCCAGCATATTTAGCAGCCCGGTTTTTTAACGGGCTGTCAGGCGTGTTGTGCGAGTTCGGGTTCGGGCAACAGCCTGGGCCTGCGTTCGTGCGATGGCAGCCAAATCCGAAATGTGGTCCCTCTGCCCACGCGGCTTTCCACTTCGATTTTGCCGCAGTGCGCCCGTACGATTCGTTGCACGATCATTAAGCCCAGCCCGGAACCTTTTTTCTTTGTGGTATAAAATGGCTCGAAGATCCGCGTAATTTGCTCCTGCGGAATGCCTCCGCCGGTGTCGGCCACGCTGACCCAGACGCCGTCGGACGCTTCGCCGGTTTGCAACGTCAGCGTGCCGCCCCGCGACATCGCCTGCATGGCGTTTTTAATCAGGTTCACCAGGACCTGCTGCATTTGCGTCGCATCAATCGGTATGGCGGCCAATTGGCGCGCCGGACGGTTCTTGACCGCCAGTCCTCTATTCTCCAGTTCCGGCCGCAGCAATTCCAACGTTTCGTCCACAACGTCGTTGAGCGAAGCCAGTTTCAATTGCAGCGACGTCGGCCGGATGGCTTGCAGAAACTGCGTAATGATGTAGTCGAGCCGCGCGATTTCTCCTTTGCAGACTTCCAGATATTGTTCCAGTTTCGGAGGAATCTCACGCCACGCCGAATCGGATCGAAACATCCCCTTCTTGTCATGGCCGTCGTTCTTAAGCTTCTTTAGCCCACGCTCCATAAGCTGCAAATGGATGTGCAGCGCGTTTAATGGATTCCCGATTTCATGCGCAACGCTGGCCGCAAGCAGGGTCAGTGCCTGGAGACGTTCGCTTTCGATGGCCTCAAAGGTTTTTTGCCGCGCTTCCGTCGCGTCATGCAAAATCAGCGCGACGCCGGAACTGCCGATCGCCGTTCCATCCAGCGGCGCGGCGTAAAGTCGCAAAAACCGCGGGCGCGGATATTGGACCTCAAATTCGTGGCGCGCCACGCGTTCGCCCGCCGCATCGGCTTTCGAGATGCTTTCCCAGTTTAATTCCGGCAGGAAATCTGTAATCGGCTTGCCTTCTCCATCGGAATCGAGCCCGATGAGCCGGGTGACCGCCTGGTTAAAATAGAGCACTCGCCCTTTCTCATCCACGACCAGCACACCGTCCTCAATAGTATTGAAAAGCGTTTCAAGGAAATTCCGCTCGCGGGCCAGCCTTTGGACGACCGTCTGAAGCCCCTCAGTGTCCAGCCGGTTAATCCGGCCAAGTACCTTATCGAAAAAACTGGATTTTGGCGCAGGCATTGCAAATTATGCGATAGAAAGCGTCAATGTGGCGCAGGATTTTGATTTGTCAAGTCGGCTGATTATGGGTCAAAAGGACGCAACGGCGACCGGCAGGACTCGATGAAAAGAGTTGAATTTCTGTTTGATGTGACGTATTCCAACCAAAAAATCGTGAGTATCGAAAATGATGCCAGGAGAATGAGCGTGCTCTTTGACTATGGCATTATTAACGGCGAGGAAGTCGTCGCGTGGGCTGATTCAATTATTGTGAAGATGGATTTATTGCCAGATCCGTTACTGGCGCTTTCTCTTGCCGCACCTGAAAAAACGGGCGATATCATATCGCATCTCCATCAATTGAGTTGTAATGCAGACTTTTGGAAGGCCCTAAGGAGCGCAATTCCGCAGATTCGGGATTTCGTTATTGCTCACCCTGATAGGGGAATGGCCCTTACATAAGTCCCAAAACATTCTTGCCCAATTGTTTGCGACGCGAAGGGTGCGGTAGGGTTTGGAATAGGACCTCGCGGCTGAGCTGTTGCATTTCTTTGAGAATGGCCTGGGCATCCCGCCATTGCA
>DATJTK010000029.1:0-20126 GCA_035503455.1 Candidatus Sulfotelmatobacter sp.
AACCCCTGAACCGATTGGCACACGGAGCGCGGCTGTGTGCGGGGCAAAGGGGCACCAGCCGCCGCAGCCGCGAACGTTGCGACGCGCTGCGGCTGGTCTTCGACACAGCCGCGCTCCGAAGCAGGTTCATGGGGAGGGAGAGTCGTCCGAACGAATATAATGCCCCGGTTCATGGAAAGCCTCTTCATTTTAGCTCCCAGCCAGCCGCCTGCCATCGCCAGAACTGATTATGCCGGATTTCCTTTCATTGCTTGACCGTAATGCGAATGCGACTTATTGAATGAACCATTCCGAGCATGAAAATGTTTTGTCTCCGCCCGCTTGCGGCAATCGTTTCCCTCCTGATTTTTTCCGTTTGTGAATTGCCCGCGCAAACGGCTTCCGCTCCCTCGGACTTGACGCCGTATTCGGTGCTAAACGAAATGCAACGCGTCGCCGACTGGCAACTGGCGCACCCGGTCACAGAGCGTCCCACGAGCTGGATTTGTTCCGTTGGTGATATCGGCATGATGGCGCTGGCGGGCATTTCGGGCGACCCAAAGTATCGGGACGCCATGCTGGCCAAAGGAGAAAGCAACGATTGGCAGTTGCCCGAATATCAGGGCCGAAAATATCACGCGGACGACCAATGCGAAGGCCAGGTCTTTACTGAACTTTATTTTGTGTATCGCGAAAACGAGATGATTGGCCCTATGCGCGCCAAAATGGATTTCATCCTTTCCGATCCGCCCGCGGACCAAAGCCTGGAAACGATACCCGGCCGAACGCAGCAAACCTGGTCATGGTGCGACGCGCTCTTCATGGCGCCGCCGGCATGGCTGCGGTTGTCCGCAGCGACGGGAGATGAGCGTTATATGGATTATGCCGTCAGCAACTTCTGGCGCACGACGGACTTCCTCTATGACACGAACGCCCATTTATTTTTTCGCGACAGCACCTTCTTCGACAAACGCGAGCGAAACGGGCAGAAGATTTTCTGGAGCCGCGGAAATGGCTGGGTATTCGCCGGAATTGTTCGCATGCTTCAGTATCTCCCGTCCAACCATCCGGACCGTCCGCGCTTTGAACAATTGTTTCGGGAGATGGCGCAAAAAATTCTTGCCTGTCAGCAACCGGACGGCCTGTGGAGAGCAAGCCTGCTCGATCCCAACGACTATCCAGGGACAGAAGCCAGCGGTTCGGCGCTTTTCACTTATGGATTGGCCTGGGGCATAAACCAGGGTTTGCTTGACCGCGCAACATTTGAGCCGGCAGTCCGCAAAGCGTGGCCTGCGCTCGTCAACTGTGTGGATGCCGTCGGCCGGGTCACGCGCGTCCAACCCGCCGGATCAGCGCCGGCGCCGTTTTCGGCAGACTCAACCGCACCCTACGGCGGCGGCGTTTTTTTGCTCGCGGGAAGCGAGGTATATCGGATGGCGGTGCTCGAAAACACCAAACCCGTGATTGTGAGTGTCACCAATCCCTCAAATTTCCGACGTGACTGCGAAACCGTCGAAATCCCCACCGAAGGACCGGACGCCGCGGTGGCATTGCAGACATTGTGTAGCTCCGCAAAACAAATCACGGTCATGGACGGATTGTCCTCCCGCATTCTGGATTCTCAAGTTTACAGCCCATCTGACGCCGAACAAAAACTGCTCTTCCAGGTCGATCTCGCGCCGGGTGAAACGCGGCGGTATTGCATTTTGGACGCGTCAGCTTTGGCAGCCGTGCCGCCTCCGATTGTCAAAACCTTTGCGCGTTACGTGCCCGAACGCGACGACGACTTCGCCTGGGAAAGCGACCGCATCGCGCATCGGATGTACGGACTGGCCCTGATTGCCGCCGAAGGGACCATCAGCAGCGGCCCGGACGTTTGGATAAAAAAACACCGCCAGTTAATTGTGGATCCGATGTATAAAACCGGCCATTACCATCATGATAACGGCGAGTACATGGATGATTATCGCGTGGGCAACAGCCGCGGCTGCGGCGGCTTGGGAATTTGGGACGGCAAAAAACTTTATGTCTCCAGCAACTATCGCGATTGGAAATTAATTACCACGGGACCCATTCGCTCTGAATTTGAACTCACCTATGACCCATGGAACGCGGGCGGCGGCAGGATGGTTGCCGAAACCAAACGAATCAGCATTGACGCCAACTCCTGGTTCAGCAAAGCCGAGAGCACGTTCACCAGCGACGATAAATCTCCATTGACCATCGGCGTCGGATTGGCTGAGCGCGCCTGCGGCACAAACGGCGTGGAAATGATTTCGCAGGACAAGAACGAAGGATGGATGAGCTATTGGCAACCCGAAGACAAATCCAAAGGCCGCATCGGCACCGCCGTTCTTCTGCCCCAAAATGCCATTGAAACCTTTACCAGTGACAAACCAAATTTGCCGGACTCAAAAATCTATGCCCAGGTGCCGCAGCCGACACACGAAGGCGCGCCGCCCATTCGCAATCTGCTTGCCATTGCAAGAGTCCAGGTCGGCACACCTTTTGCTTATTACTTCGGCGCCTGCTGGGACCGTAGCGGCGATTTCACCAATGCCGAACAATGGGAAGCGGAAGTGAAACAATTGGCGCAACGGCGCGATCAGCCGTTGCAGGTTATAATCGGGAACTAATCCTCAAATTTACGGAGCTTTGAAAAATCTTTTTCGGTTATTTCTACAAATATGCCGCACCTACGGCGCTGCCCAGGAAACGTGCAGCCGCGTAAATCGTAAATCGTAAATCGTAAATAGCCCCAACTGACGTCCCCAATGCCCCACCAACATCACCCGTTGTGGCGATAGACAACCGCACCGCTCGTGGTGAAATTAATCCTATGAACCGGTTGTGGCTTTTCGTATTTGCCTCCGTTTTGTGCCTTGCGCAGGCCGTTACCCAGGCGAAGGAGTTTAATGTTCGTTCCTTTGGCGCGATCGGTGACGCGACCAACATGGACACGGTCGCATTTCAGAAAGCAATGGACGCATGCGCTGCATACGGAGGAGGCACGGTCGTGGTGCCTGCGGGACGTTATCTGATCGGCAGCGTTAAGCTGGGAAACGATACTGTTCTGCGCCTCAAGCGCGGGGCCAATCTCATAGCCAGCGCAAACATTGCGGATTATCCCATTATTCAAGTGCGGTTCGAGGGGGAGTTTGTGCCGGGACATCGGGCATTGATTTATGCCGAAAATGGAAATCATGTCGCCATCTCAGGCAACGGCGTCATCATCGGACCGCCCTTGAATCTCAGCCATCTCCGCAAACCGCGTGGACCGGTATTAATTGAGACTTGCAATTGTACCAATGTCGTTCTGGATGGTTTTACCACACAGTATCAGTTTCTCTGGTCCATCCATCCGCTGCTGTGCCAAAAGGTGACCATCAAAAATCTGAAAATTCGCTCAGTTGGTTTCAACGGCGACGGGATAGATGTGGACTCCTGCCAAAACGTGCTCATTGACCACTGCGACATCAACACCGGCGACGACGCCATTTCGCTGAAATCCGGGCGAGGCCAGTCCGCCGTGCGCATGGACCGCCCCACGCAAAACGTAACCATCAGGAATTGCACCCTTGTCAGCAGCATTTTTGCAGCGGTGGGAATCGGCACCGAGTTGTCCGGAGGTATTTCCGATACGCTCATCGAGAACTGCACCCTCTCCGGCCATCAAAACGGCATCTTTTTGAAAAGCCGCGACGGACGTGGCGGCTATATAAAAAATTTCACCGGCAAGAATCTCACGATTACCAATTCGCCAACGTTCCTGGGCATTCAATTGCTCGACAAAGGTATCCAGGCCACCGACCCGGTGTTGGGCGATCCGGACGAATGGACCCAGGTCAGCGGCATCCATTTCGAACACATCCGTGTGAACAATGTTCACTACCTCTTGCGCGCTTTGGAAGTTCCACCGGAACGGCCCATCGACGGCTTTTCACTCGCCGATGTCCGGGGCACCTGCCAACATGCCTTGACCATGGCAAACATGAATAATGTTGCGCTAAATGGAATCAATGTGACCAATTACCAGGGACCGCTTCTCATCGAATCCAACGTGAAAGGCACCGGCCTGTCGGATTCAAATTGATTGACCTCTTTCCCGTAGCAACCGCCGCCTGCCGCGCCGAAGCCAGGCGAAGGCGGGTGAGGAGGCTCTAACGAATTCACGGCTCAACCATCCGCCCTGTCCCGTTTCCCTATCATCGCCCGCAATGGGATTTGTGCCGGCGAACAATCAGATTCAATTTAATTGGCCCACCGACCACATGGGTTGGGAGCTTCAAATGCAAACGAATTCGCTTGCCGTCGGCCTGGGCACAAATTGGACGACGATCAACGGTTCGGACGCCACCAATCAGCGGGCGATTCCGTTGAATGTGGACGGCAGTGCCTTTTTCCGCCTAATCTATCCGTAACGCTCCCTATGAACCGTGATTTGGGAAGGTGGTGGAACAAGGCCGAAGGTGGAACACGGCGCGCTGCGCCGTGTAGCGCCGCGTGCAGCGGCGCAACAAGCGGATTCACAGTCCCTTTGCATGATTGACGCGCATCTAATATTCTAAAATGAAGCCCCGCATCTTGGCATTCCATATAGCGCTCTTTTTCCTGACAGCATTTCAAATGCTCGCCTCCCCTCAAGTAATTACGCCCGGAAGCCTTTGGCTGGATGACCGGGGCAGACCCATTCAAGCGCACGGCGGCGGTGTTATCAAATTCGAAGACACGTTTTATTGGTTCGGTGAAGACCGATCCCCTGACAATGACCCGGATGCGCGTTATGTCAGTTGCTACGCCTCGAAGGATTTGGCTCACTGGCAGTTTCGTAATCAGGTGTTGCAATTGACCAACGTGGAAAATCTGCAACGCAAATGGGTGGTGGAAAGGCCGAAGGTGTTTTACAACAAAGAAACCAAAAAATTTGTGATGTATTTTCACCTGGATGGCGCGTTGCCTGGTGAAAAACCCGGTTACAAGGTCGCCCGCGTCGGCGTGGCGACATGCGATACGGTGGACGGCAACTATGCCTACCTGCGAAGTTTTCGACCGCTCGGACACGAGAGCCGCGACATCGGTCAGTTCATTGATGATGACGGCGCGGCCTATTTAATCTCCGAAGACCGTCCCAATGGATTCCACATCTATAAACTTTCCGAAGATTATTTGTCCATCGAGAAGGACGTGTGCCTGATCCCCGAGCACCTTGAAGGCGGAGCAATCGTACATTACCGGGGACTTTATTATGTCATGGGTTCTCACCTCACTGGTTGGAGTCCGAACCCAAATCAGTATGCGACGGCCAGGTCGCTGGGCGGCCCGTGGTCTGCATTTAGGGACATCGCCCCGCTGGACACCAAAACCTATGGTTCGCAATCAACCATGCTGCTGAAAATCACCGGAACAAAAACAACATCCGTTATTTTTATGGGTGACATCTGGAAACCGAAAACACAATGGGATTCACGTTATCTATGGATGCCGTTGAAAATTGGCCGGGGGAAAATGTGGCTGTCGCGTCCCGGGCCATGGACGATGGATATCGAAACGGGCGAGTCAAAGATTCAATAGCCATGCATGACAAAGCCCGCAATACCCGCAACGCCTTCCATGAACCGTGATTTGGGAAGGTGGTGGAACCCGGCCGAAGGTGGAACACGGCGCGCTGCGCCGTGTAGCGCCGCGTGCTTGGCAAGTGGCGCTGCCACCGGCGCAACTCGCGCGTTCATCGTCCTTATGGATGATTCGCGAGCACGAAAAGATTCGTGAGAACTCGCTTGCCGTCTTGGAGTGCGGTGGCAAGTCCGCGCGACACCGCTCCTATGGGCGTCGTTGGACTTTCAAACGGCGATTGACGTCTCAGCGCTCATGGCACTACCGTCTCGCCCTCTCCAACAATTCCGCCATAAACCTGTCATGATCCCGAACTTTGGCTTTCTCAGCCTCCTCCTGCGCTTCCTTGTTCGCCTCGAGTTGAAGATCTGCCTTGTGTCCCAGCTCCGCAATCCACGCTTCCCTGTCGGCGCTCGGCACATACCGATGCAACGCATCCCGAAAATCATCCTTTCGATACCCTTTGTTCACATCTTTCCCAATCCGTATCGTGCACGGCCGTATCCCATACGGCCGCAGAACCTGAGAAATCCGATGCTCATTCAT
This sequence comes from Candidatus Sulfotelmatobacter sp., assembly GCA_035503455.1. Taxonomy (GTDB): domain Bacteria; phylum Verrucomicrobiota; class Verrucomicrobiia; order Limisphaerales; family UBA11358; genus UBA11358. The sequence goes on from DATJTK010000029.1 coordinate 6,139, forward strand.
AGATGAATACTTCAAAGCGAGCGATCTCAACCCGACTCCGCCATCGCGAAGCGTAGCCGCCACCTGCCGGCTAAAGAGCTTTTCTTGGCCGGTCAGCATAAAAATAGAAAGTATGTCCAACAGCAATTCAACCCCCAAACTTTGCGAATTGGCATTGGACGAAAGCGCGACCGCCGCCGCATGAAGCTTTTGCTCCCATTCACTGCCGGCCAGGCGCGCAATCACATAAAGCGGATCAAACGTATCCGCCGCCCGATCATTCAACCCCTCGCCCCGAATCTTCTCCGATTGAGCAATGGTTTGCGCCCAATCCAACGCAAACCGCGCGCATTTGGCCCTGATGCCCGTCGTATTCAACTCCGCCAGCGGAGCGCGCGATTCCGTCACAAGCTTCCGAGTCATCATCACCACAATTGACCGATCCGCAATCGTATCCGGCGCCTGCCCAATCATCGCAATCACCTTCGGACACCAGCAATTATACCTCTTCAACGCCGCATCACCGCTTTCCAATGGTAGTGGACGGCGCGCTGCGCCGTCCGCGCCGCGTGCAGCGGCGCAACCGAGGGAATCATGGCCCAACTCGACGGCGCGAGAATCGTTTGAATCCTCCTTGGAAAACTCGGGGCTATGTCCCCGCCCCTTCTTGGCCTTGGCCATTCTCAGCACATACGCCGTCCGCCACGTGTTGCCCGAATTGATAATCCCGCGAATCGTTCCATTCCCCGCCAAAAACGTATCCGCCTCATCAATAAAAAGCGTCGGCCGCAGCGTATCAATCGCCCGAAACAAAGCGCTCACGGTAATATTCGATGCAATCAAAGGCTTATTGCCCATCGCCGCCAGGACAGAAAGCAACGTCGTCTTCCCGCACCGCTTCTCCGGCGATTCAATCGCCACATAAGCCACCGTATCACGCCGTTCATACACATATGTATGCAGCACCCAAACCGCCAGCGCCGCCGCCGCATGATCATTCAAAACGACATGCCGTTTAATAACGGCCTCAATCTCCGTGAGCAGGTCCCCAATAACAACCGCCTCCGGATGCGGCGTAATAGGCTCAAAAATGGCAGTTGTGGTTGCATTTTCGTTAATAACAGTCTGATTTTGATTTTTCATATCCCCAATTTGCCGCAGGGGGTTGGACAAATATGGTCCAACCCTCAAAAAACTTCCCCGGCAGTACGGATATAACAGGTCCAAACTAGTCCGCCCAAAAGGCCCGAACATGCCGCCCTTGCTCCCCAGTGACACGTCAAGCACGCAGGGGTGCTCGGTGGCCTATTTTTCGATTGAATTAAGCTCAATTCGCAGCTTAAGATTTGGTCATCGTTCCTGATACCTTAGACACTAAATGGACGAATTTACAGTATTCTATGCCTGGCAAAGCGACTTGAATTCGCGCGACAACCGTAATTTCATAGAGGCGGCAATCGAAACGGCGCTAAAGAATCTGAAAAAGAATGGGAAAGTAGACGCCTCGCCCCGTTTGGACAAGGATACAAAGGATATCCCCGGCATTCCCGATATCGCAAACACAATTTTAGACAAAATTCGGAAGGCTGACGCATTCATGGCCGACGTTTCCTTTGTTGCAAAAACCAGCCAAAATGAAATCGTCCCGAATCCGAACGTCATGATCGAATTGGGCTACGCGCTTTCAGAGCTCGGGCCCGAGCGAATAGTGATCGTTCTCAATACGGCGACAGGAGCGCAAGACAATCTTCCATTTGATCTAAAGAACCGTCGCTGGCCGTTAGACTACGAGGTTGAGGCAGGCATCGAAGAAGGCGCTAGGGCAGAGGCGAAAAAGCTCCTCATCAAGCAGATCGAGGATGCGTTGGAGGCCATCGCGAAGCTCCCCCCAAGACGCAAGAAGGGGACAACCGAACAACGGCTCGACGCTCTTGAGACAATGATGGCTACCTTGAGCGGAAGCGTTGCCCAAAATAATTTGCTGGCCAGTCTCGTTGAGTCTTTACAAAAAGCAGCACCGAAGGCGCCAGTCGAGAGCCCCCGGGAACGGTGCGAGAAAAATCTAGACGAATTGATTGCTAGAGTTACGAGCGGAAACTTTCACAAGTTAGTGTTCAAACAGGGATTATTTGTGCTTTCTTGCGCGCCGACATCTGCCCAGGTGCCATTGCCGATTTTTGAACCACAAAACCAACAGGTGCTGGCGGTAAATCTACAACCCTTCGGCGAGTCAGGTTGGAGTCATCAAATCGCTGGTGACCGATTTATTACTTTTGCTAGCGATAAGAATAGTGGTGTCGATTCGGCAACGGAAATGATGCCTGACGGTTCTATAAATGCTGCTAGCCACGATGTGATCTCAATAAAGGGACATTACTTCATGCTCACGGGTCAAAGGGTTCCCGAAGGCGTGGTTAATATCGCGAGTGTTTTTTTTGAAAGGAATGTCATCCAGGGCCTTTACAAATATCTTAAATGTTTGAGGGCCCTCGGCTCGGCAGGGCCGTGGCACGTCGCGGCAGCGGCCATCAACGTGAATAAATCAATACTCCATGTTAGCCCACGTCTAATGTTTGGAGGCCGGGCATTCCAAGGGCGAGAAATGCGCCCGCCGATAATCGAAGTTCCGGCGGAAATAGCGCTCGAAAATCAACAGCCAGTCGCGCGGGCGTTACGTCCTGTATTCGATTACATCTGGCGTGAACATGGTTACCCTCGTTCCTTGAATTATGCTGAAAACGGCGAGTGGGTTGGACAGTAGTGCCGATACAACCAGCCGGGCACCCGCCGCCACAGGTGTATCGCAAAGTGCTACTTGCCATGTTCCTCGTATTGCGGAAGCACGCCAACGTTTTGCAACAAATAAGGTGGCTTTTGGTCGGCGTCGAAGTCGTAAAAAAACAGGAACGCGGAATCGAATTTGTGTGAATAAGCGTGGTCCATAACTAACGGAGGCAGCAGAGAAAATGATGATGCTCTAAATCGGTCCATTACAATAATCAGCCAGATCTCATCGCATTTGGACCTGTAATCGTCGCACCTCGCATTTTTCCCGCTCAGAATGCTCTGAATCTTTTCCGCCGTTACAGTCGGCACAAAACTCGCCAACGGAGCCCGCCAAATACAATTTTTGCCCTCAATTGGTTTTATGAAAATCGCATCCACCCCTTTAATTTCGATCTCACCTCGTCTCAGAAAGATCTCTTTCTGTGAGGCCTGAAGGGCTACCCCCACCAACTGGACCAATTTACCCGCTGTGGTTCGGACCTCGGATCTAACACAATAAAAATTAAAATCAAAATGGACGAAAACGTAAGCACCAGGTAAAAGACATTGGCCTGCGACTTGTCTCGCTTCATCAAGGACTCTTTCACGTATCGCCTCTCTTTGCTGTAACGGGGGCTTGCTGCCATCAGCACCGTCGCGGAAATATTGAGTGACTTCGATTCCAACGGTCTTATTTTCAGCTTTGACCAAAAAATCAGGACACTCTTCAGGACAAACATCCCCCTCAGGAAAACCTGGATGATTCCTTTTGAACTGCTCGAGATAAAATAATTCACCGGCCTTATTCATGTCCGTATAGCCATAGCATATACCTCAAAAACTGCAAAACAGCAATGAATGCCAAAATCGGCGTGAGTGAGCCGATAGCGAGCGATTGCTGCAAATGGCGCCCGTGCTTGGAGCGTCACCATGACTGCCCGGCATTGACAACACACGCGAGGAAAAACCAAACGGCTTTCGAAAAAAAAGGGGTCAGAGATGAACATTTACATATTATTGGCGACAGCTACGGTTAACTTGGGCTGATTTCCTCGCCCACCAGCGAACCGTTGGGGCAGCCACGCCCCACGTTATCGTTAATGTAACTCTTTGTAGCTTTTCGTGTTGCCGAAATGTTGCCGACTAACCCATTGGCATTCAACGATGTAGCCGATGTAGCCGATTTCCGGAGCAATCATCAAACCATAACCATTACCGGGGCAAAGCGGGAATCATTCTCATCCTCATCGTCATCCTCATCCTCAATTTCCGGGCAGCGGGAGCGAAGCCAGAGACGGGCCCGATTCGTTTAAAAAACCCTAAAGAAAGACTTTACGAAACCATCCCTCCGCCAAACCAACCCGACGCCCGCCTATTTTCAAAAACACTCAAATCCCCCAATAAAAACACGCTTTTTCACCCACGTGAAACGGGCTCACCCGAACTTTAATCCGTCTGTTAAATTCTCATTTCCACGCACCCCCTTTTTTACTAAACGAAGCTTTTCCCGCAGGGGACGAGGCCTGCCACGCCGTAGTCGGACGAAGGCGGGTCACGAGACTCTGACTTCTTTCCCAGCACTCAGTTCGACACCACCACGTCAGTGCGACCTGCTCAATTCGCGGTGCAACCGTCCAGCGTTCTTCACCGCCAATCCCTGTCCAACCATCGGCCGACAATCCTCCCTCTCCTTGCGGGCTCCTTGCGGGAGAGGGCCGGGGTGAGAATTCTCCCAAGGAAAACTTCGCGCATTGAACCCTGAACCGATTGGCACACGGAGCGCGGCTGTGTGCGGGGCAAAGGGGCACCAGCCGCAGCAGCCGCGAACGTTGCGACGCGCTGCGGCTGGTCTTCGACACAGCCGCGCTCCGAAGCAGGTTCATGGTGAGGGAGAGTCGTCCGAACGAGAATGTTGCGGTTCATGGGGAGCAGTAAAACGCTGGTTATGGGTTATTGCCACGGTTATTGAACCACTGGTGGTACCCGAAAGCAAGTTACGTATTTGTGGCCATTTTATGCCACACGACGCGTTTTCAAAAAATGTCACACTTGAAAGAATCTTTTGACGCCCGGTTTCGCTATTTGATTGCATTTACTCGCGCCTGGAGCCGCCGTATTCTCAAATTCTCAGGATGATATTGTCAGTACCATTGCGGACCGTGAGCGTTGCCCTGGCGACGGCTGTCTTCGTGCTCCTTTCGCCTATTTTTACCCGCGCACAAGACAACGAATCCGTGAATGGCAGCGCCAATATCGGCGAGCGGCTTTTTCTCGAAACGCGATTTGCGGAGTTTTTTTACACCAATTCCGGCGGTGATGCCAATGCCGTCCTGGCCAATGGCGACCCTGTCGTCAGCAACGTCGCAAGCATCTACGGACCATTGCCGGGGCCGTTTAGCGGTTATTCGATGAATTGCCGCCAATGCCACATGGTGGAGGAGGAGGAAACCAGCGCAAATGCTTCCATCCTGCCCTCCTATGACACCGGCAACCGCACCTATTGCGATTTTGCCCAACGCAGTCCCGTGCCCAACAATGGTGACGGCCGTGTCACCACTCCCCGCAACGCCATGCCGTTGGTTGATTCCTTGTTGCCACGCTCGACGGCGTTATTTCTCCATTTCGATGGCCAATTCGCGACACCCCAGGACCTGGTTGTGGGAACATTGACCGGCAGAAACTACGGTTGGACGCCCGCGCAATACGCCACAGCCATACATCACATCGCCAATATCATTCGCAATGATGATGGTTCCGGGCAATTGGCCCAGGATTATGGAGGATATTCCTATGCGACTGCATTTGCAGGAGGGCCGGACGTCACCGAGCAATATCTCGTTGCGCCACAGTACCAAATGCAAGTCGATGTCACCGATACCAACAACCCCGCCTACGTTACGGACGAGCAAATCGTCCAAAACGTCGCGGCCCTCATTACGGCCTATCTGGAAACGCTGGTCTTTTCCCAGGACACCAACGGGGAATTCAACGGTTCGCCTTACGACACGTTTCTGATTCTAAACGGCCTGCCGCGACAGCCGAATCCGGGTGAAACGCCGCTTCAATACAGCCAACGCCTCCTGCAACTGATTAACAACCTCAACAATCCGCAATTTGTTACCGACCCGGCTGACGGCAGTTTCATGACCCAGAACCAGCAGTTTCAGTTCGGCGCCAACGAACTGGCCGGGCTCAAAATTTTCTTCGCTCTTTCCTCGTCAAACATTGTTCAACCTGGGATGGAAATCGGCAATTGCGTTGCCTGTCACACTCCGCCGGCGTTTTCTGATTTCATCTTCCATAACACCGGCGCGGCCCAGGAGGAATACGATTCCATCAACGGCAATGGCGCCTTCATGGCGCTGTCGGTGCCCGGTTTGGCCCAACGCGAGAGCAACTACGACGCTTATCTTCCACCCACCACCAACCATCCCTATGCCCTGGGCACGTTTGAATCGCCTCCGTCCACCAATGACCCCGCACTGGTTGATCTGGGACTCTGGAACGTTTTTGCAAATTCCGATTTTCCCGCGCCTCAACCCGGTTTGCAGCAAATCGTGCCACTCCTTGTACCGGGCGGATTGCCGCCGCCTGTCGTCAACGCCCCGGCCATGGCCGGAGGTAATTTTCTCCTCACCGGGCACGGTGTTCCCGGATGGACCTATTACGTTCTTGCCACTACCAACATCACGCTCCCGCTCGCGGATTGGCAGGTCGAGGCCACCAATTCCTTCGATTCGTCCGGAAATTTCAGTTTCGCCGACCAGACGACCGGCGGCGGCCAGAAGTTTTACCGCCTGACGCTGGACACCACCGCGTCCGTCCTGCCATTTACCATCGGCCTGTTTAAGACCCCAACCGTCCGGGACCTTTCCAGTTCCGAGCCTTACTTTCATACTGGCCGCATGGATACAATCGAAGACGTCATCAATTTCTATGAGAATTTTTCGGCCAATGCCCGCGCCGGCCTGGTGAGGAATGGCGACCCGCAATTGAGCGGGATATTTATGGATACAAACGCCGTCGTCCCCCTTGCCGCTTTTTTGCGCTCATTGAACGAAGACTACACGGACGTTCCGTGTCCCTGCCTCCTGTTTCCATAAAGGCCTTTTGCCATCGGCCGCCGGTCTGTAAACTCCCGAAACCCGTGCCGTGCATAGAACTTACGAACCCCGGCATTGTGATCGAGCACGTAAAGATGCACGGCGCGAAAGCCTTGCCCCCGGGCGAATTCTTCGATCAATTCCAGGGCTCGAGAACCGTGTCCCTGCCGGCGGTATGGCTCAAGAAGAAAGAAGTCGGTGAGAATGCCGTATTCACCACCGATCTCATGGTCGAATGCCCGCGTGAGGACGGCATAGCCGATGGCTTCTTCATGACCGCGAATCAACTCGAAGAACCAGCCGAATCGGGAAGACGCCAGCAACTGCGACACCCCCTCCTCGACGGTCGCGTTGAAAGGAAGCGATTCAAAGGCGTAGTATCGGCGGACCCATTCGCAGGCGGCAGCGGCGTTGGAGACGGGTACCAGGGACAATTCGGCAGCGCTCACTTGCCGAGCATACCGTTCCCAAATAAGAATACAACCGGTTTGCACCGGGCCAATTGGCCGGCTTATGTCGCTGGTGGTAGGGACATCGCGCTGCGATGTCCCCGCCCGCGCAGAGCGGGCGGAATATGCGTGGAAGGACGTCCAATTCCACTTATTGCGCCGCTGCACGCGGCGCTGGACGCCGCAGCGCAGCGTCCCTACCACGGCACTCTTGGCACTTTTCTTCACTCATGGCACTTTACTCCCGTGCCGCCTCAAACCGAACCCGTATCGCCGCCAACCCGGCCTCGCCAGCCGTCGAAAGCTCCGCAGCCGCAGCCGCGGCCACGAACCGCGCCGCCAGCCCAACCAAAGCCGCAGCCTGATCCATTCAAGCCGGATTGGCCCAAAAAGCGCCCAACGCCACCGCCCAAGGCAAAGGCATAACGTGACCGACGAACAGCTTGAGATTCAAAAGCGCCTGACGCTGAACTGGCTTATCCAGGGTGCCGCACAGCACGCTGGAATGACTTTTCATTACCTCGTGAAGGACGAATTAAACGCCCTCGATCCGGGATTGCTGCCATACTATGACCAATACGCGCTCATGAATTTGCTCCAATATTGGCTGCCCGGCGTAGAATTTATTAGCACCCGGCCAGATCAGTTTTGGCGGCAGACGGTGTCCGACCCGCAAAACCCATTTTATGCCCATCCGCTGCTTTCCAGGTATGGAGGGTTGCTCGCAGATTCGGGAAGACGACGCGCATCGGCGCGCTGCCAGGAAAAAGGTTTCAACTGCCTGGCAGTCGCAATGTACCATCAGGCCTTTCATGTCGTTATGGGACTTCGCAGGCTGGAAGCGCCTCACTGTGGCCGGCTCCAGCAACTTGCCAGGGAAACCGCCTCTATGGTGTGGGGAATCCCGCTAGAGCGCCTCCACGGAGATCTGGAAACGAGAATCATGTTATTCGAAAACATGCTTCCAGCGCGAAATGCCGAGGGCGCAGCCTTTCGCGCCTGTATCGTCGGTTACGGTGGCGTGGCGCGTCGCGGCGATGAGTTGATCGTCACGGCCACAGGAACGAATTGGCTGCTCCTGGCAAAAGAGCTGGTCAAGGGCACGGCGGAATTGATCTGCCTGCACGGCCTTAACCAGCTTGACGATGACATGTACCGGCGCGTTATCGACACAACAGATCATCTGGACCTGGAGCCATGGATGCTGCAATCGGGCGGCGAACTTTGGCGTCGACTGCTGGCGTCATTTCCGGATGACGTCCCGCTGGCGAATGTGTTGATGCAACTGGCCCGGTTGCCCGCCGGAACTCTGGAATCCACCCTCAGCGACGTGATTGAAAAACCCGAAGGCACCGCGCGGCTGGCGCTGTGACCAAGGAAAAATTGATTGGGATGCGGATCTGATGTAGGCCGCGTGCCCTCACGCGGCGCCATCCATTCGATGTTGGGCGTTCGAAGTTCGACGTTCGACGTTGCAACGGGTTTTCGCTTCCGCAGTTCCTGGGTTCCCCATTCAATTATCTGCGCTCATCTGCGAAATCTGCGGACGTTTTATCTGTGTTCTGTCTGCCTGCCCAGCGTAGCTTTAGCGAAGTTGGGTGCAAATCTGTGGCTAAAAAAGAAGCCCTTTTCGCGTATTTCGTGTATTTCGCGGTTCAGAGCGTTTGAGAAAAAACCGTGGCTGTTCGGCAGCGAGAGATTTTGGCGTTTTGGCGAGGCTGAGCGAGGAGCATGCCCAAAGCGGCCTGTGACTGAGCGAAAACGAAGCCAAAACCCAAAAGATCCGCTGCTTCCGAACAGTCACGGCTTTTTTGAAAATGCTCTAAAAAAAGAATCGAAAAATTTCTGTCTCTAAATCTCCGCGTCAATATTGAGTTCCGTTGGGGTTCCAAATCTAGTTCTTGTATTGCTCCCCGCACCTGAGAAATTCGTACCAGAGTGGGAAACCAACCTAAACCTAACTTGGTAGGGCGGCGCTGCCGCGCCGCCAACACAACATACATCGGTAGGGCGGCGCTGCGTGCCAGTGGCGCTACCACCGCCGCCAAGCACGCGCCCCCGGCGCACGCCATTCAACAACATGAACACACAACAAGCACGAAACGCAATCGAACAAATCCTCAAAACCGAAGCCTCAGCCGATCGCGAGGACGAATGGCTGTATAATTTCAACAAAGCCACAAGTTCACCCACAGCCTTGGCAGATATAGACATCCCGCCATGCGAACCCGTCGTGGGCAAATGGCTCAAGCCCTCGTTTGTGTGGCAATTCCGGAAGCCAGGGGCGACGGGCGAATTGGGGTTTCCTGGAAGAGGCTTTCGACAAATGAGGTTTTTCGCCAGTGCATCGAGGACGGCATGACTACCGCGACTGACATTGCGGCGGAAATGGAGATTTCGAAGGGGATGGTGTCCCGGCTGGCGTCGCGGGCGATGAAAGTGGGCTTGCTGACGAAGGATGGCCGGGATTACGCGCTCGTTCAAAGTGCCTGATTTCCTGGGTTTCGTTCCCGTTTACACGTATATATATGTGTAAACGGGTCAACGAATGAGGAAAAGCCAATGAAATGAAGGTTTTTGAGGTAAACGAGAGGGGGAAAATAGGGGCGGTTCGTTTCATCCAGGACAATACCGAAACATGGATCATCCAGGTTTGCGCACTGATCTGCCGTCTGTTTTTCCGAACATCCGTAAGGGGGTCGGACCGACCCCTTTATGCCAACGACCCGAATGACAAGGTAAATCGCCAAAAGTTTTAGACTGGTTTTGGCGCGCCTCTTCAAAGTATCGGGATGAAGGTTCTTTTCCACAGGGTCTTTTGATATGAGGGCGTGCAATTATTTTGTTCCGTTCATATCAGATGTTCTCTTCCTGTCTGGTTTCAGTTGTTGCCTGCGCCTCTCCCGAATGGAGCATGACATATGCCATAACAACTACCTTTAGTAAGTGTTTAGGCTCATCACGATGATTCATACTTCCACACTGTGGAAGATTCTGCATCAGTCAGATTTAGAAAACGATTGAAGGAATTGCGACTTGCCTGCCGATGGACTCAGGAAAGGGCCGCAGAATCATGTGGCATTGGATACAAACTGTATCAGCTTTATGAACTTGGTATAAAAATAAATCCCGGCTTGCTCACCCTTGAAAAAATTGCCAAGGGCTTCGGGCTTGATATACACGAATTACTGGCTCCAGTTCCCCGACCTCGCCCTCGCCTTGGCAGACCATCCACTTCTCCGAAAGCAAGAGCCAAACCCCAAAGAAAACGCATCCGGCGAGTGAAAAGTTGATTGTAACCACCTTTAAGCAGTGCCACTCCGCGGCGTTTTGTCGCAAAAAGTTTTCCAAAAAATACTTTGCATTTCTTGCGAGACGGGCGTAAAACCGTTTCGGCTTCTCAAAGCATAACGCTGCGAGACCAACCAACCGGGAAAGTCAGAACTATGAAAATTAAAATCGCCGTCAATGGAATCCTCGGCGGAGCGGTGTCACTGGGGATATTACTTGCTCAATCAGCATTGAGTCAAAACACACTGCAATTCACCAGCGTCAGCCCAACCGATGAAGGAAATATCGTTCTCACTTGGGCCAGCGTCAGCAATGAAGTGTATCAGGTTCAATGTGCCAATGCCCTTAATACAAATGCAGATGGCAGCACAGCCTGGCAAGTGCTCTACGACGAATACCCATCGCAAGGCACGAACACCTTCTGGCTTGATACTGGCAATTACAATTTGAGTCCCGCGATAGTGAACCCGAAAGGTTCTTCAATGCGGTTTTATCGGATTGTGGACAAAGGGCCGGACGCATTGGCTTCCGATGAGCCGGTTGTGTCCATCCTTTCGCCGACAAACGATACTGCCGCCGCCGGAGAGCTTACCGTCACGGTTGTCGCAGCCACAGACCGGCCAATCATCGCGTGGACAAAACTATACGTGGACGGCCAAGAAATGTTGTCAGCGGACAGCGTTACGAACTACGCGGAAGGCTCAACTAACTATCAGATGACCACTTTTGACATCAATACTTGCGAGTGGGGAAATGAACCGCACGTTCTGTTTGCGACTGCTGAATCTCAATCTGGATATGGCGACGTCGAGAACAGCGGCCCGATTTTGAGCGGACACGGAGTTTCATCTATGGTTCCGATTCTTTTCAGCAATCTCATTACAAGAGTTTCATTTTCTCAACCATCGTTTGACCCGACATCTGGGAAACTCAACAGGTGAGTGCCATATTTGCCGCCAATTCCGACTGGACTTTGAATATCGTGGATGCTAACAGCAACGCGGTTCTGACCACATCGGGGAGCGGGATTTCAATGACCTATAATTGGGATGGAACGGGAACCGGTGAAACGAATCTTCCGGCGGGAATCTATTATTATCTCATATCCGCAGAAACAAACGGCGAATCCGATGATGCTCAAATTGCTGGTTCGGGTCTCAGCAGTGACGATGTATTGGAATCTTCTGAATTGTGGGCCATCGCACCGGATAGTGACAGCCCTGTTCCGCTTGCGCTATATCCACCGGGATTTGATACAAACGGCTTTACCATTTTTTCAGCCACGCCCTCGCAGGAAATTGCACTATATGCGCCCGCTTTGCCCGCCCAAAATTCCATGACCAGCAGCAGTGGTTTTTCTCCCGCTTATTCTGGCGGTGGTTCGTCCGCAGCTTCGCAGCGTGCACCTAACGCACCACAACGTCCCCCTAATAATCCAATTAGAGGCGTCGGTGGAACATTCGGCATTGCTTATGATACCTATACTGCAAATGGAACCAATGGCATAGGTATCGGCCCGCTTGATAACGGACTGGGGCTTGGCTTGTATATACCTATGCAAGGGGGTCCCGCTAGCGCCACCGTCACTAATCCTCCGCTACCGCCGTTTAAGACGCAGGCTGCCGACTTTATTTCCGAAATGCAGTTGTATGGATGGCAATGCGGTCTTAACGAAGCAGACAATCAGTTGAGCATTAACCAGTTGGAAGGCAGCGGAACGCCTTTCAATAACGTGGAGTTAGGCGTTTTGATGTGCCACGGCACGTACGGAACAGGAATTGATTACGCAGCAGGGGGATGCGAACAAATGTATTTTCCTATAACGTCAGGAGCTAGCGCCCAGTATTTACGGATGTCGCAAATGAACTTGGGCGGCAGCGGAACGAATGGTCTTAAATGGTTTGCCCTATTTGCATGCAACAGCCTTTATCAGCATAACTGGAACAACATGCAAAGCCACGGCGTCTATCCCTACAACAGCAACTTGCATTTGCTGATGGGATTTGATTCGGAAGGTTTTACAAGCATTAATTTATTGAAATATTGGGCGCAGTATATGCTTTTTGGAGAACACCTGTTTCCGGGAGCGTCGCCAATGACGGTCAAAGCCGCATGGTTCGCGGCCGGTCAAAACGCCTACATAGAAGCCAATTATGATTTCGGCGGGGATATAACGCTCGGAGTCGCGGGGGACTCGGCATGCCAAAATGATACGTTACAAAATTCTTCTACGCCAGGAGGCAGTTGGACGTACACCAGCCAGGTCGTTTGGCAATAATCGTGAAAAAGAAACGGATTCTTATTCTTTTGGTTCAGTGCATTTGTGCGACAGGCCTTTCACAGGGCCTGTCGCTTCAAACACTTGGCCAACCATTCAAATCCCCAAACTTGCTTGTGTGTTGGGATGCGCCCACGAACGTACTTCCATCCACGGTTTGGAGTTACCGTCTTTTGCCAAGAACGTTTTCAGCCCGAGCAATTTCCAATTTGGTTGCTGCATGCGGATTGAGTGAAGATGACGAAAGCATCTCAAATGCGGACGCAGTCGTCTTCAAAAATGCGGATAAAAATCCAACCAGATTCCTTGGAATTTCCTCTTCTCGCGGCGCCATCTATTATCAGAGTGTAAATAATTATGGCCCGACAAATTTGGCCAAGGACGTTCCTGCGATGGGCGAGATGCCAAAACTGACGACTAATTTTCTGTCTGAATTCGGCATTAACACTGCCGACATCGAAAAAAGAACAAATGGAACTCCCCGTTTCCGTTTTTGGGAGCCTTCCACAGAATATTTCGTCTCGAATGAAATCATCACCAACATTGAATTTCGGGCGGTTAATTTCAGGCGCTCAGTGGACGGAGCAAATGTTCTGGGGGCGGGCACCGCAGGCAATGGTCAGATTGAATTTGGGCCACATGGAAGGCCTGTCGGAATTGATTTAACCTGGCCGAATTTGGAGCGTCATAAATCTTTTCGGACCGTAACGACGGAAACAATTATCAGATGGATACGTGAAGGAAAGGCCGTTCAAGGCGGAATTGCCTTAAACTTGCCAGACATTGACTGGATGACCGCAAAACGTCTGACTGTCAAAAAGGCAGAAATTTGCTACTATGCGGGAAACCATCTTTCACCGTCCCTTTGGTTAATGCCGCTTGTGTCACTTTGGACAACTGTGGACACTGGAAACGGAATGGTAAATGTGGAAATAGATTGCCCGATTACCGACGAAACAAAACAGTAAAGGGGTCAATCCAGAATGGCGCTTAAATAGTTTGTAAAACATTCTTGTCCAATGGTCTACGTCGACTGGTATCGGTAAGGGAACTAAAGAGGATGTAGCGAGATATCTTCTCCATTTTGGTGAGTGTCTTTGCGAGCTTGCGGCGGTTTTCAAT
>DATJTK010000030.1:0-26312 GCA_035503455.1 Candidatus Sulfotelmatobacter sp.
AACCCCTGAACCGATTGGCACACGGAGCGCGGCTGTGTGCGGGGCAAAGGGGCACCAGCCGCCGCAGCCGCGAACGTTGCGACGCGCTGCGGCTGGTCTTCGACACAGCCGCGCTCCGAAGCAGGTTCATGGGGAGGGAGAATCGTCGGAACGAGAATGTTGCGGTTCATCGGGACGGTGGTCGTTTAACCGACAACCCGTCATTCCGAAATCCGCATTCCGCAATCCGCAATCCGCGTTCCAACTCGGAGGGCCTTCTGAAAATCTGTGTTTCATCTGTGTTCATCTGTGGCTAAATGAATCCCGCATCTTCACGTCTGGGCCAATTTGCCACGCGCCACGCGCTCTCAATCACGTTTATTGCGGCGATCCTGTGTTTGGCTGGAATTTTCTCCGCCCGCAATACACCGTCCTCGGTCTTTCCGGAAACAAATTTTCCGCGCGTCGTCGTCATGGTCAACAACGGCATCATGCCGGCCAATGAGATGATGGCCACCATCACGCGGCCCATCGAGGAGGCGATGAAAAGCATCCCGGGAGTCGTGAGTGTCCGGTCGTCGACCACCCGTGGCGCAGCCATTATCAACGTCCTGTTCAACTGGGGCGCGGACATGCACCAATCGGAACTCTATGTGCTCGGGCAACTCGCCGAAATCCGGAGCGACCTTCCGGCTACTGCGTCAACCGATGTTTCGCGTGTAGCCTTTTCGCTGAGTTATCCCATCATCGGCATCAGCCTCACAAGCTCTACGCGCAACCAAATGGACGTTTGGGAAACAGCCAACTACATCATTAAGCCCCTGTTTCTGCAAATCCCGGGCGTCGCCAACGTTGAAATCATTGGCGGCCGCGAACCGGAATATCACGTCATTGTCGACCCCCTCAAATTGCAGGCCGCCGGCCTGGCCATGCAGGATGTGAGTGACGCCCTGACACAAAACAATCTCGTAGCGGGATCCGGGATGATCGAAGAGAACTATCATCTCTATTTGACCACGGTGGATGGGCGCGTGAGTTCGCCGGAAGAAATCGGCGATCTGGCAATCACCGTCCGCAATCAACATCCGGTGCGGATTGCGGATTTGGCCACGGTAAAGCGCGGCCCGGCGCCAGCCTACACTGAAATGTCAGCACAGGGACGGCAGGCGGTTTTGTTTAACATTGAAAGCCAGCCGGATGCGAGCGTTCTCCAGATTGCCACGGACCTGCAAAAGGCCCTGCAACAATTGCACCGGCAATTGCCGCCAGACATGCACCTGGGTTATTTCTACGATCAATCCCAATTTGTCCGCGATTCGGTGAGCAGCGTTTGGAGCGCCATCTTTTTCGGCCTGGTTCTCTCAATCGTCATTCTCTATTTCTTCCTGAAAAACTGGGGCAGTGTTTGGACCGCTATCGTGACCATCCCCATGTGCGTCCTGATCACGGTCGTCGTGATGAAGCTGACCCACATGAGCTTTAATATGATGACCCTGGGCGGGATCGCCGCAGCCATCGGGTTGATTATTGACGACGCCATCGTGGTGGTGGAGGCCATCTGCCACCGCATTGCCGCCGGACGGCCGCGCCTGGAAGCCATTCACGAAGCCATGGGCGAAATTATCACGGCGCTGGTCGGTTCGACGCTGACGCCGGTGGTTGTTTTCCTGCCGCTGGCATTTTTAGACGGCATGCCGGGGGTGTTTTTCCGCGCCCTGGGACTGACCATGGTCGTCACGCTGCTGGTATCGTTGCTTTTGGCCGTCACGTTGACGCCGTCGATCGCCGGATGGCTCATCCGGGGCCGGACTACTTCGGCTGCGACGGGACAGGAAGCGGGGTTTTTGCTCAGGCGCGTGTTGTGGATTTACGAAAGAGTCGTCCGTTGGGCGCTCGGCTGCCCCTGGCTGGTGTTGATGGCCTGCGGATTAATACTCATTTTCGGAATTTTAATCTATCGGCAACTGCAAACGAATTTTCTGCCCGATTTTGACGAAGGCGGTTTTGTCATGGATTATAATGCGGCTCCGGGAACGAGCCTTGCCGAAACCGCGCGCATTTTGGACCAGGCGGAGCAGAGCATTCGCACCAATGAGGACGTCGAAGGCTATTCGCGTCGGCTGGGCGACCAACTGGGACCATTCATCACCGAGCCATATTCAGGCGACTACCTCGTCAAGCTAAAAGCTGGCCGAAAACATTCCACTGAAGAAGTTCTGGAAAATATGCGTCATGATTTTGACCAGCGTTTCCCGATGATGAACTGGGTCTTTCACGGATTCATGGATGATTTAATCGGCGATCTGCAAATGGCGCCCGATCCGGTCGAAATTAATCTGTTTTCTTTCGACGTGAATTGGCTCCAGGAAACAGCGCCGCGTGTCGAAGATGACATTAAACAGATCCCCGGAGTCGTGGACACGTTTAACGGCCTGACCGAGACCGGTCCATCCATCAATGTCCGCGTACGGCCCGCCGACGCGGCGCGGTTTGGGTTGACCGCCCGGACGATTTCAGACGCCGTGAACACTGCGTTGTACGGGCAGATTTCTTCTTATGTTCTCGAAGGCGACAGAGTCGTGAACCTGCGAGTCATGGCCCCGTCGGACACCGTGAACAAAATGTCGACGCTGCAGGATTTTCCCATCCGTACGCCAACTGGCGCAGTCGTGAAGCTGGACCAGGTCGCCGACCTGTCAGTCGCGCCGGCCGAGTCTGAGTTGAACCGCGACAATCTGCGTCAGGATAATATCGTCACGGCGCGGCTCGAAGGCGTTGATACCGGCACTGCCATGCGCGAAATCCAGGCCAAATTAAGCTGGCTGCCGCCCGGCTCCGTCGAATACGGCGGCCTCTATCAGTTGCAGCAGGAGTCTTTTCAAAACCTGCTCACGGTGCTGCTGGCCGCTGGCCTGCTCGTGTTCATCGTGTTGCTCATCGAATTTCGCTCGTTTTGCGAACCCATCGCCATTGTTTTCGGCTCCGTCCTCGCATTATTTGGCACAGTGACCGCGCTGTGGATTACTGGTGTCTCGCTGAATATCATTTCGTACCTGGGCGCAATTATCGGAGTCGGCATCGTGGCCAAGAACGGCATTCTTGTGCTGGACTATTTCCGGCAGTTGCGCGAACAGGGCGTTGAAGTCATCGAGGCGTTGGTGCAGGCGGGCCATCGGCGGTTGCGCCCGGTGCTCATGACGTCCCTGGCCGCGGCGCTGGGCATGTTGCCGCTGGCTTACGGCATCGGCGCCGGCGCGGAAATGCTAAGACCGCTCGCCATCGCCGTGATTGGTGCGCTGTTCATTTCCGTGCTGCTTTCGCTGATTGCTACGCCGGTTGTTTATTATTTGCTCATCGGATCGAGCCGCCGGGACACTCGGAAACCCTCGTGAGACTTTAGCGTCCTATTTCAGAAGTTCATTTCTGGTGAAGCCCCTCGCTTGTGTTTTCGGCGATTTGCTGAGCGACCAGTTTTTCAATTCCTTCATCCGCTCCTTCTCTTCCCTGGCTTTCAAAAAGGGGTTGCTTGTGGGCTTGTTCATAGTTTTGCGGTACTGATTGCTCACTTTTTTTACGCCGGCGCCAGTATAGCAGATGCATCAGAGACTGCTTTCTGTTTCCAATGCTTTACACGCACTATTTTTTTTACTAAAAAATATTGGATGAAATCTTCTTCGGGCTTATCGAGTCATTTTTCCCGCCGTGACTTTTTAAAAACATGTTCCATTGGAACTGCTGCATTGGCTTCCGGCTCTGTCCTTGGCCTTTTTGGTTCCAAAGCGTGGGGTGCTTCCACGTTCGGCGGGGCGGGTTATTCATTTCCACTCGACCAAAATTGGCTGTTCGGCGGCCAGTGGAATGGCGATTCGAATTATCTGCAGCCCGGCTATGATGAAACAGGTTTCGAAACGGTCACCCTGCCCCACTGCGTCGCAAAACTCTCCTGGGAAGGTTGGGTCCCGGACGATTGGGCGGGCGTTTGGGTGTATCGCCGCCATTTCGCGGCGCGCGATGAATTCAAAAACCGCCGTGTATTCCTGGATTTCGACGGCGTCATGAGCCGCGCATTGCCCATGCTCAATGGTCATGCTCTGCCGGAGCATATCGGCGGTTATTTGCCGTTCCATTACGAAATCACCGGAATGTTGCAGGAAAAAAATGTCCTCGGTGTGGCCATTGATTCGCGCTGGCTGAGCGTGCCGCCGGATGGCTACGAACGCGGGCCCAACGAAATTGATTTTCTTGAACCGGGCGGAATCGTCCGGTCGGTCCGCTTGCGAGCTGTGCCGCAGATCTTCATCGCCGATGTTTTCGCCAAACCGGTCAAGGTTTTGGACGCGGACCGGCGTGTCGAAGTGACCTGCAAAATTGACGCCGCCGCTCTCCCATACACGCCATTGCGACTCCAGGTGGACATGATGGATGGCGATCGCCGGGTAGCAACGGATTCAAAGACGGTCGCTATTTCGCAGACCGGACAAATTCAGGCAAGCCTCGTGTTATCTGATTTGGGCAATGTGAAACTATGGGATACGGACACGCCGCAACTTTATGACATCGTGGCCACGCTCTATGCAGATGACCAGCCTCTGCATGATTATCGTGTGCGAATCGGCTTGCGGGAAGCGCGCTTTGACCTGGACGGATTTTTTCTAAATGGCCGGCGCCTTCAATTGTTCGGACTCTGCCGCCATGAACTGCTGCCCTACACCGGCTTTGCCATGCCGCCGCGTGTCATGCGCCGCGATGCGGAAATTCTCAAGCACGAGTTTAATTGCAATGCCGTCCGTTGCTCGCATTATCCGCAATCACCGGCATTTTTGGATGCATGCGACGAGCTGGGCCTGATGGTCTGGGAAGAATTGCCCGGGTGGCACTATATTGGAAATCAAACATGGCAGGACCTGGCGGTGCGCGATGTCCAGGACATGGTGCGGCGTGACCGAAACCGTCCGTCCGTCATTATTTGGGGTGTCCGCATCAATGAATCAAGAAACGTTCCGGAATTTTACAAGCGCACCACAGCTGCGGCCAAAGAATTGGATGATACGCGTCCGGCTTCAGGCGCAATGGACATGTACAGTCTGAAAGGATGGTCAGAAGACGTTTATGCCTTCAACGACTATACCCACAATGAGAAAACGGGCAAACTGGAGTTGAAGCAACCGCTCCCGGGTGTGCCCTTTTTACTGACTGAAACCGTCGGCCAACTCGTCGGCATCGGGCCCAGTATCGCCCATAAATACCGCCGCAGTGGTGACGTGGCATTGCAGGTAAAACAGGCCGTATATCACGCCCAGGCCCATGAGCAGGCGGCGGCCAATCCCCGGTTTTGCGGGGTCATTGCGTGGTGTGCTTTTGACTATCCGAGCGGAGAAAATCCGTACAACCAGATTAAAACCCCGGGTGTCGCGGACATTTTCAGAATCCCAAAACTCGGCGCGACGTTTTATCAGGCGCAAGTCAGTCCGGACGTCCGGCCGGTCATCGAGCCCAATTTCTATTGGGATTTTGGGCCGCAAACGCCCAACGGACCCGGCAAAAATGCAGCCATCTTTTCAAATTGCGACCGGTTGGAGATATTTGTGGGCAGGGAGAAAGTTGCCTCAGTCACTCCGGACCGCGAAAACTTTCCGCATTTGAAATACCCTCCGTTCTTTTGCGATCTTGAAATTCCCTCATCCGGCAATCCCAAAGCCGTCCCGCCTGAACTTCGAATTGATGGATATACTGGCGACAATCTGGCCCTTTCAAGGTCGTTCTCGGGTGATATTAGCAGAGACAAATTCACTCTGGCCGCCGACGATGAAACTCTGAATGCCGATGGTTCGGATGCCACGCGACTGGTTTTCAGGGTCCTGGATCGGTACGGTGCGCAACGTCCATTTATGAACGGCGCCGTTGTCTTCCACCTCAGCGGACCCGGCGTCATCGTGGGAGACAACCCATTTACGTTATTGGACGACAGTGGAGGGGTCGGTGCGGTTTGGATTAAGAGCCTCGCGGACTGCCCGGGCACAATCGTCGTCCGGGCGACCTGGTCCACATGGAATGGAGAAGCACAAA
Organism: Candidatus Sulfotelmatobacter sp.; assembly: GCA_035503455.1. Classification (GTDB taxonomy): domain Bacteria; phylum Verrucomicrobiota; class Verrucomicrobiia; order Limisphaerales; family UBA11358; genus UBA11358. The sequence continues at coordinate 6,046 of DATJTK010000030.1, forward strand.
AGACGTTAGAACAAATGGCGAGGATCGAAGTGGTGGGTTAGGCCGCGAACAAAAGCCTTTCCCTGCAATGCTGTTTTGGCGACACTTACTGTACGTCTGAGGGGCCGGGAGGGCGTCAGGGATGGCCGGCAAATAGCAGAGGAGACCGTCATGAACGAGAAATCTCATAAATGGAAATTTTTCCGGGCGGGCGGCTTTGACCAGGTCAAGCTTGAATCCGCCGCCGACCTTGCCAATCTGGACCGTTTGGATCAAAAACTTTGGGTGGCTCTGGCTTGTCCGACACACGGCGTGGAGCTCGACAGCCAAACACTCCAATTGATTGACACCGACGGAAACGGGCGCATTCGGGCGCCTGAACTCATTGCGGCGACAAAATGGGCCACGGGCCTGCTAAAAAATCCTGACCTGTTGCTCTCCTGCTTGCCCGTACTGCCACTGGACGCCATCAACGACGCGACGACGGAGGGCAAAGCCGTCCTCGAAGGCGCAAAGCAAATTTTGGCCGGACTGGGCAAAAAGGACGCCACTGAACTCACGTTGGACGACGTTATTGCCACGGAAAAAACGTTTGTGACCACGAATTTCGACGGTGACGGCGTAATCCCGCCCGAAGCCGCCGGCGATGACGTCACGAAAGGAGTCCTTTTGGACATCATTGCATGCGAAGGCAGCGAAACCGACAGCGGCAAACCGGGGGTGGACCTGAAGAAATTAAACGCCTTTTTTGCCGACGCGGAAGCTTATTCAAACTTGTGGAAAAAGATTGAAGAGGACAAGACCATTATGCCGCTGGGCGCGGCCACCGCCGCGGCCTCCGTGGCTGTAAAGGCGGTTGCGGCGAAGGTGAATGATTTTTTTGCGCGCTGCCGTCTCGCCGCATTTGATACGCGGGCCGTTCCGGCGCTAAACCGTCAGGAGTGGGAATACCTGCAATTGACCGAAAAGGACTTGAGCGCAAACGCTGCCGAATTTTCCGGTTTTCCATTGGCGCAAATTGCGCCGGGCAAGGCATTACCGCTGGTCGAAGGCGTGAATCCCGCCTGGGCCGGGCCGTTGACTGAATTGCAGGCATCCGCAGTCAAACCCTTCTTCGGCGATAAGAACTCACTGACGGAAGCGGAGTGGACATCGTTGCAGGCCAAACTCGCGCCATTTGACGCGAAATCAGCGGCGGCGACCGGCATCTCGGTGGAAAAGCTCGGCCTGAAGCGCGTGCGGGAAATTCTCGCAGGCACATTCAAGGCAGATATCGGCGCATTAATTGCAAAGGACGTTGCCGTAGGACCCCAGGCTAACGCCCTTCGGCTGGCCCGCTACAATCGCGACCTGTATACCCTCTGCCTGAATTTCGTCAGTTTTAAAACTTTTTACACCCGCAAGGAGCCGGCGATTTTTCAGGCAGGACGACTGTACCTGGACCAGCGCAGTTGCGATTTGTGCCTGACGGTGGCAGACGCCGCGAGACATGCGGCCCTGGCGGGGCTGGCCGGCGCGTACCTGGCCTATTTGGACTGCACACGCAGGCCGACCGGTGAAAAGCGCAGCATCGTGGCAGTCTTCTCCCAGGGCGATGAAGGAAACCTGATGGTGGGCCGAAACGGAATCTTTTACGATCGCCTGGGGAATGATTATGATGCGACGATCACGCAAATTATATCCAACCCCATCAGCATTCGGCAGGCTTTTTGGGCCCCTTACAAGAAGCTTGTCCGTTTTATCGAGGAACAAGTGGCGAAACGCGTCGCCGCCGCGAAAACGGCAGCGACGACGGGTCTGCAGGCATCGACTACCGCGCCTCCCGGCGGGACAAAAATTGATACAGGCACACTCGCGGCCATTGGTTTGGTGCTGACAACACTGCTGAGCGCCTTGAGCCTTATCTTCTCCAAACTCTTTAATTTGCCGGCATGGGAAATTCCGCTGGCGATTCTGGCCATTCTCCTGGCGATTTCCGCGCCTTCGGTAATCATGGCGTGGATCAAATTGCGCATGCGCAATCTCGGCCCGATTCTTGACGCAAACGGATGGGCGGTCAACGCCCGTGCCAAGTTGAGTGTGCCGTTCGGCGCAAGTTTGACGCAGACGGCCACTTTGCCGCCAGGCTCGGAACGCGACCTGCGGGATCCATACGCTGCGAAAAGCCAAGTCGTGGAAATCATTACGCTCATCGTGCTCATCATCGCCATTATTCTTGGCTTTGCCTGGTATCGCGGAAAATTAGACAGCGTATTGCCCCAAAAAGCGCAAAGTGTCTCAGTTCTGGGAACCAATGCGCCGGCTTTTAAAGTGGAGCAGACAAATTCGGTTCCGAAAACTGCAGGAACGAACGCGCCTCCGGCGAAGTGAGAAATTCTGTACTTTAACACTTTGAACAAGCCGGCTTTAAAGCTCTGCTAAAATAACTCCCCTATGCTCCGCGAAAGCGCCAAAACAAAAATTGCCCGCACGCACGAGATCATCGCCGCCCTGGAGAGGACGTACCCGGACGCGCATTGCGAGCTGGTGCATCAAAATCCATTGGAGCTGCTCATTGCCACGATCCTTTCCGCCCAATGCACAGACAAGCGGGTCAACATTGTCACGGAAACACTGTTCAAGAAGTATCGTTCCGCGGAGGATTTTGCGAACGCAAAAATTCCGGAATTGGAAGATGACATTCGGACCACGGGCTTTTTCAGAAATAAAGCGCGCAATATCAAGGCGGCTTGCACCGATATTGTAAAACGGCACGGCGGCGAGGTGCCCAATACAATGGACGAACTTCTCGAACTTGGCGGCGTTGGACGCAAAACCGCTAACGTTGTCCTGGGTAACGCCTTCGGCATCAACGTGGGCGTGGTTGTAGACACGCACGTGGCCCGCCTGTCGCATCGGTTTGGAATGACGCGTCACCGCGTGCCGGAAAAAATCGAAACGGATTTGATGAAACTGGCGCCGCGACAGCAATGGGCGTTATTCAGCCATTTACTGATTTGGCACGGGCGCCGCCGCTGCTTTGCGCGCAAGCCGGATTGCGCCAATTGCGAAGTCCTGAAATGGTGCCCGCGAATCGGCGTCAAGGAGGCCGTGGCCCGTAAATGAATTTCTGGCTGTTGATGAATTCCGGCAAATGCGACGCGGCATTTAATATGGCACTGGATGAAGCGTTGCTGGAATCGATGTCGCGTCTCCAGCGTCCGGTCCTGCGGTTCTACGGCTGGACCATGCCGGCGGCGTCGTTCGGGTATTTTCAGAAATATTCCGGCGTGGAACGCGCCACGTTGCTGCGGCCTCTGGTACGCCGTCCAACCGGCGGCGGCATTGTCCCGCACGACGCGGACTGGACCTATAGTTTTGCAGTGCCGCCCGGCCACGAGTGGCATCACCTCGCGGCAATTGACAGTTACCGCCGGATTCATGAATGGATCCGCCAGGCATTTGCGAAGTTAAAGGTCCAAACCAGCCTCGCGCCTGACAAAAAATCGGCGGGCGGCGATGACGTCCCGGGCGAATGTTTCACCGGCCATGAAAAATTTGATTTGCTGTGGAACGGAAAAAAAATTGCCGGGGCGGCGCAGCGAAGAAATAAACTGGGCCTGTTGATTCAAGGCTCGGTCCAGCCGCCGCCCATGCCAATCAAACGCAGCGATTGGGAGCATGCCATGCGCGCTGTGGCGTCGGAAGGCATTTCAATCAAATGGACCGATTTTGCCCCGGATGGGCCTTTGCTGGAGCGCACCGATGACCTGGTCCGGCGCAAGTATTCGTCCACTGCCTATAATCATAAACGTTGAGGTGCTCCGGCAAAAAAGGTGACAGCCATTGTTTTGACAGCCCAAAAAAAGTTTCTAGAATGTCACACGGCCAGCCCGGCCTTATCGCAATATTAAGACTAAACAATGAACGGAACCCTGTTTTCAAAATCGGCGCCCAGAGGAATGTTTATCGGATTGATTTTGGCCTTTATTTCGGCGGACCTTTCATCCGCACAGACCCGGACTGTGCGTATCGCCACCTACAACATCGAAGCCGACATCGACGGCGTGACGACGCCATTGCCGGGCCTGATTGCGCCCTGGACGAATGCGAACGACATCGCCGCCGGCGGCGCGTTGGAAGGAATCGGCGAAGAAACCGTCGGCGGCGACCCGGCGCGGCCATTGGACATCCTGGCGTTGCAGGAAACGACCAGCAATCCCACCACAGTGTCGCCCATCTGCAATGCCTTGAATACATTTTACAACTCGCCGGGTATGTATACCAACAGCGCGTATCAGGCGACTGAAGAAGGCGGCGATATGGCTGACGGAAACGGTCCCAACGCCGTTGTCTATAACACGCAAACGTTGCAGTTAGTGGCGTCCCATCCGGTTGATCCGCCCGGCGGCCCGGCCAATCTCGGCTCTGCTTATGGCGAATATCGCGAAGTCATGCGCTACGAGTTTGCGCCCGCGGGTGTTGCCGCCACTTCATCCAATATATTTTATGTTTACGTCAGCCATTACAAGTCAGGGACCACAAGCGCCGATGCCACCGCCCGCGCCGGTGAAGCGGCGATTATCCGAACAAATGAATCGATCGACCTCCCGCTAACGGCGCGGGTCATATACGTCGGCGATTACAACGTGGAGACCAGCGGCGAAACTGGATACCAAACCATCCTGGCCCTGGCCGCGCCCACGGGATTCCAGAAGGGACAAGGCGTAGATCCGCTCAACGTGACAAATAATCCCAACATAAATTGGGAAACAGACACGTCTAACACCAATATCCTGCTCATGTTGACAGAGCATAGCTACGACCTCGAATACAGGGATGACCTGCAATTGATGACGACAAATATTTATTATGGCGCGCCAGGCGGATTCGAATATGTCCCGGGCACGTATCACGCATTCGGCAACAACGGGACTACAGCCTACTACGGCAACCTTGCCAACGGGACGGACACCGCGTTAAGTAAAGACCTGGTAACGAACGGCCCGGCCTTTATCAGCGCTGCAAACCTTTACAACGACCTGACAAACGCCAGCGATCACCTGCCTGTGGTCGCCGATTACACGATTCCAATTCCTGCGCCAGTCTTTTCCGGCGGGGGCATCTCGGGAAACAACCTGACATTTAATATCGCCGACGGCATAACCGGGGCCGTTTATACCGTTTGGATGACAACAAATCTGACGGTAACGCCATCCAATTGGGCGCCTGTGACCACAAATATTTGCGAGGCTGGAAATTTTACGCTCACGATCACAAATGCATTCAGGTCCGGTTCTCCCGCCGGTTTTTATCTTCTCCGGACACAATAGCTGAGATAGGCTGTTTCATGGTTGAACTTGTCTTATTTGACATTGACGGGACGCTGGTGCGCACAGGAGGAGCGGGAATCGAGGCCTTTCGTAAAGTCTTTGCCGCCGAATTTCAGGCAATGGACGGCTTCGAAAAGTTAAAATTCGCCGGACGCACCGATACCGGGCTGGTGCGTGAATTCTTTGAATATCATAAAGTCCCCATCACCAGGGAAAACACGGAGCGCTTCTTCGAGCACTACGTTTTCCTCCTGGATTATATCTTATCCCAGGGCGCGCCGCGTCCGTGCGAAGGAGTGCTGGAATTTCTCGCCGCCCTGAATGCCCTGCCCGCGCCGCCGGTCATTGGCCTGTTGACGGGCAACATCCGGCTGGGCGCGGAAATCAAGTTGCGTCACTGCGGCCTTTGGGAACCGTTTGAAATGGGCGCTTTCGCCGACGACAGCGAAGATCGCAATTACATCGCCGTCGCCGCCCGCGAACGCGGCAGCCGGTTGCTTGGCCGGAAATTGCGCGGCGATCAGATTGTTGTGATTGGTGACACGGCTCACGACGTTCGTTGCGGAAGATTCATCGGAGCAAAGGTACTGGCGGTCGCCACCGGCGGCGCCACGCTGGATGAGTTAAAATCACATCAACCGGATTGGGCGGTCGAAAATCTTTTCTCCGTCACGGCGCAGGAAGTTGTTTCGCCGTAAGATCGTCGGAGAATTTTCAACGTCCGGCTACACTCATTGCGCCGCTAGATGCGGCGCTGCACGGCGCAGCGCGCCGTGCTCCACCACCGTCGCAGGAACAGCTTCAGGATGCGCCTGATTGGTCCTGCTTCCCGCGGTTGCGAGTCGAGAGCGGCCGGGGCTGGCGCAGTTTCGTATAGACCCACCCCTCCAACGGACGCAACGGGCTTAGCCATCTGTAAAACGGAGAATAAATCAGCCGCACCCGCACGACTGACAAAAACATCGTGAGTGACGAACGCGCCAATACGACTTTTGAGCCGGCTTTATCCGTCCACTCCGTCGGCACTTCGACGATTTTGAACCCGGCGTGTTTCAGCGAATAGAGCAAATTGATATCGAATGCCATATCCGCGATGCTCAGGCGATCGTGGATTTTCTCAACCGCCTGCGTTTTCATCACCTTGGCGCCACATTGCGTGTCGCGGATATTCATCCAAAAGAACATCTGGACGATTTTGTGGAACACGCGGCTGGCAAACCGGCGGTGACTCCGTTGCGATTGGTGGATGACTGCCCCGGGCAGCCAGCGCGAACCGATGATGCAATCGGCTGTGCCGATTTTTCTCACCAGGTCGAGAAACGCCGCCGGGCCGGTCGCACCATCGGCGTCCACGTAGCCAATCAGCTCTGATTGCTTCGCGAGCTTCAACCCTTCAATAAGCGCCCCGCCCTTTCCTATGGCGTCTTTGAACTCCAGCGACCGAATCGTTGGAAATTCGGCGGCGGCCTTTTGAACGACACCCATCGTATTGTCGGTGCAGCCGTTGAGCACCACAAACAATTGAAATGGGCCTGAATAATTTTTACCGAAAAATTCGGCATAACTGCGGAGCATCGGTTCGATGCGACGCTCTTCATTGTAAGCCGGAATCAGGATGAGCAGACTTGGGTCGGGCACTGGCTATTCAATAGCAAAGATGGGGGTTTTAGGCAAGTTCGGCAGCTTTGGGGCAGTAATTTGGTTTGGTGTCCACCCTTTAGGGTGTTCCGGGTTCGCCGTCCAGTCTTCGAGGTGCTCCGAAGCACGCTAAAGCGTGTACACCAGGCCAGGTTAGGACTTTGCCAGCCTTTGGATTCGGCAAAAATTTCATGGCGCGGCGCGACATTTGGCGCGAATATTCTCAATGATGAGCATTACTCCTCAATCATCCATGCGCGAAGTGCTGGAAATCTTTCCAGGCGCGCAACGCGCGTTGTTTCGGCGATTTCATATCGGCGGGTGCAGCAGTTGCGGGTTCAGCCCGGATGAGACGCTCGCCCAGGTTTGCGCGCGCAATGGCAACCTCGATGCCGCCGAAGTCATGGCGCACATCCAATCCAGCCACGAACAGGACGCGAAAATTTTGATTGGGCCAAAGGAACTGGCGGAATTGCTAAAAAACGAGCCGTCGCTAAAGCTCGTGGATGTCCGCTCGCGCGAGGAATTCCAGGCCGTCCATATCACCGGTTCGGTGCTGCTCTCACAGGACGTCATGCGCGAACTCATGGCCAGCGGCTCAAATACCCAACCCATTGTCGTCGTGGATCATCAGGGAAAAAACGGGCTCGACGCGGCCGCTTATTTCATCGGGCACGGATTGCAAAACGTCCGGTGCCTGCGCGGGGGAATCGATGCATGGTCTCTGGAAGTTGATCCAAAAATTCGCAGATACAAAATTGGCTGAGTCCAGGCCGCTTACACATTGAACTTGAACAGCATCACGTCCCCATCCTGCACGACGTATTCTTTGCCTTCCATCCGGTAGAGCCCTTTATCTCGCGCGGCTGCGATGGAACCGCATTGGATTAAGTCGTCGTAAGCCACGGTTTCAGCCTTGATGAAGCCCCGTTCGAAATCCGAGTGTATGACGCCCGCAGCCTTTGGGGCGGTGTCACCTACATGGATGGTCCAGGCGCGCACTTCCTTCTCGCCCGCTGTAAAATACGTCCGCAATCCGAGCAAATGATAAGTGGCGCGAATAAGGGAGCCGACGCCGGATTCATTGACGCCCAGTTCCTTTAAAAATTCCGCAGCTTCCCCATCGGACAGATCGCTCAAGTCGCTTTCAATTTGCGCGCTGATAACGACGGCCTCGCACGCCAGGTGCGTTTTTACATATTCCGTCACCTTTTTAACAAATGGATTCTTGTCCGCGCCGGCCAATTCATTTTCCTTCACGTTGCAGGCGAAAATCGTTGCTTTGTCGGTCAGCAGGTAAAACGTTTTGGAAATTTGCTTTTCCTCCGGGGTCAGTTGGACCGTGAGCGCCATCTTGCCCGCATCGAGCGCGGTTTCGAGCTTTGCAAGCACAGCGTTTTCAGCGACGGCCGTCTTATCCCCGCGTTTGACATCTTTGGCCAGCTTTTCACGGCGCTTTTTGACGTTATCAAGGTCGGCGACGGCCAGTTCCGTATTGATGATCTCGATATCGCGCACAGGGTCCACGCTGCCGGTCACGTGATGGATGTCCGGGTCTTCAAAGCAGCGCACGACCTGGACGATGGCGTCCACTTCGCGAATGTGGGAAAGAAACTTGTTGCCGAGACCCTCGCCCTGGGAAGCGCCTTTGACCAGGCCGGCAATGTCCACAAACTCAATGACTGCCGGGATGATGGTTTGTGTTTTGGCGATTTTGGACAAGGGCTCCAAGCGCGGATCAGGCACCGTGACGACGCCGACATTCGGGTCGATGGTACAAAAAGGATAATTTGCCGCCTCGGCCTTGCGTGTGCGCGTGAGGGCGTTAAACAGGGTTGATTTGCCTACGTTAGGCAACCCGACAATTCCGGCTTTTAACATATCGTTACTTCCATGGGTTTAGTACTGGATGGTAGAAATCTTTTTCGTTCCGAGTGACGACCATCAAACCGAAATGAACCGCGGTTGCCTCAATCTGGCTATCAACGACCGACAAATTGCGTCCCTCTTTTTGAGCTGCCGCGACAAGTCGCGCCCATTCGACGGCGACGCCTTCGGTAAAGTCCAGAATTTTTCCGGCGTAATCCTCGCGCAAAAAGCCGAAGGTTCGTTCAAGCGCACGGCGGCGTTTGCTGTCCTGCATCCGTTCAATGCCGAGCGCCATTTCGCCGATGCTGATAGCACTAATGGCGGTTTCGTCTTCATAAGACTCAAGCCATTCAAGCAACGGTGGAAATGGATCGGCCTTTGAAATTTCGGAAAGTGTATTCGTGTCCAGTAAATACTTCACCAGACCACCTTCCGAACTTGTTCACGGTTGCGTTTCAATTCGAGCCCACGCATCCGGCGAAGATGCCACACCAAAGAGTGTCTGGGCGGCCGAGCGCGTCGCAGAACAATATCTCCATTGGACAGTTCAAATAAATACAGGTCGTCGCCCGCGCGGAGCTTCTGCCGCTCGCGCACGGGTTGTGGTATTACAACTTGTCCCTTGCTCGATATCGTCGTCGTCACTTTGTAAGAATATCTTACCCACGAAGCCAAGTCAATTGGCAAAACGATAGGACAGCCTACATCTGATGCCTGGCCAGTTGCCAGGCGATATGAACTCCCTGAATGAATGCCACCACCAGCAGGCAAGTCCCGGAAAAGCGTTCCATTCGCAACAACGCAGATTCGCTGAACTGGCCGCATTTCCGCGATGCGGTGAAACTCAGGCCGCAGAACCACGAATTGGTCCCCAGCGCCACGCCCGCAATGCACGCGCCTTTCGCCGCCAGCGTATTGGTTACCCAATCGTGAGCCAGGAAATTTCCCGCCAGGAATATCCAGAACAGCAGCACGCCAAAGTTCCCGAGCACTCGCACAAACCCGGTCATGTACGGGGATTCCGGCTTGAGCTTCTGGTCCACCTGGGCCCTCAACTTGTCGGCCGCGGCCCCGAACTCCGTCGGAGCATTCAGGCTCTCAGCGCGCAAAAACTTCAGCCCAATAAATAAAAAAAAGACGAAGCTGAATACCTTCATCAACATCTTGATCATCTCTTTCTCAAAAAGCCCCGTAAAACCGGTGAATGCAATCGCGCAATAGATAAGTTCCATCGACGACGCGCCCATGCCCACGAGCATTCCCGCCGTGAAACCGCGGCGCGAAGCCGTGTTCAGGATCGTCAGGTTCACCGGGCCGATGGGCATGGACAACAACAGGCCCGCGACCAGGCCGGTCAGCATTGCCAATAGAATGGGCTCAAGCGTCTCCATTACTCGTGCTCATGGTCGTCATCTTCCTCAATTTCTTTGCGCCAGGCGCGAGAGAGGCTGGGCCTCACAAATCCATAGACCAGATAACTCGTAAAAAAAGCCGGGAGCACATAATACAGAATTTTTTCCTGCAAAATGAACAACGCTCCGATGAAGATGGCCACGCCGATCGCCTTGGTAAAGGTGTTGGTGGAACGCAGCCCCAGGGATTTGAAACTCGGATACCGGACCGTGCTCACCATCATGGCCGAAAGAAAAAGCAGCACCGCGGCGATCACATAATTCCACGGCCCAAGGCTCTTTCCATTAGTGTTGAAGTGCATGATGAGCAGCGTCAGCGACGCGACCAGACCCGCCGCGGAGGGAATGGGAAAGCCAAGAAAATCCTTGCTGCTTCCTCCACCCATCATCGCCAGGCAATTAAACCGGGCCAGCCGGAATGCCCCGCAAAGCAGATAAATCGAAGCAATAAACCAACTGATTTGCTTGTATTGCCCGAAAACATCCGCCAAAACGACGCGCTGCACCAGAAACGCCGGCGCCGCGCCGAACGAAATTAAATCCGCCAGCGAATCAAATTCCCGGCCGAATGGGCTTTCCACACCGCCCATGCGCGCCACACGCCCATCCAACAAATCGAAAATGCAGGCCAATAGAATAAAGGCCAGCGCCAGCTTAATCTGGTCAAAGTAATGTTCGGAATACGAGTCGGCATCCACAATCTTTGTCAAGGCCACGAAACCGCAAAACAGGTTGCCGGCCGTCAGCAGGTTCGGAAGGAAGTAAATTTTTAATTTTTCTTCCGGGTGCTCCGGGTGCTCCGCCGGTTTCTGATTCGACTCATTCATATTATTTGACACGGCGCTAATCGAAAGAAGCCAGGACGGTTTCGCCGCCAACGACTTTTTGACCGAGGGGCACCTTGATTTTGGCCCGCATCGGCAGGTAAACCTCCACACGCGAGCCGAACTGGATGAGGCTGATTCGGTCGCCCCGCTGAATCGGGTCGTTAACGGAAATCCACGGCACAATGCGTCGGGCAATCAGGCCGGCAATCAGCCGCACGCCCACCTTTTCGCCCTGCGGTTCGAAGGAATCAATTCCCACCAGAATGTTTTCGTTGAATTTGGCGCAGTCATTGCGCGTGGCGCTGAGAAACTGGCCGGGCACATGTTTGAAATACGCTACTCTTCCGGTAAGCGGCGCTTTCTGGACGTGAACGTCTATTACGGACAGAAAAATGGAAATGCGTTTGCATTCGCCTCCCATGAATTCATTTTCGGTCACTGTGTCGATCACGTCTACTTTGCCGTGCGCAGGCGAAACCACCAGGTTCTTGCCGGTGGGCGTCAACGGGTTTGGGTCGCGGAAAAAATACAGCGTAAAAACGGCAAAAAGAACCCAAAAAACGAATATAGCGCCGTAAAATTCGAGGATAAATGCCCCTATAGTGTGCGCCAGCCAGGCGACCGCCAGCAGCACAATAACGGCTACAATCCCCAGGGCGATCAACTTGAACGCCGCGAGCATGGCTTTTCCGGAATGTTTCACGCCATCACGATAAAAATTTTTCGACCGGCTTGCAATTCGGCATTTTCAGGGCAAGTTAGGGGTCGTCGCAAAAATGCGACCATGAACCAAAGGAAAGAACTATGCAATTTAACAGCCCTGACCTGACTCAACATCCACCCCGCAGCCCGCGCGCGCGGCTTGGCGGCTACTGCATTTTACCTCGGTGCCTGGACAAAGGCCGTGCCACCGTTGCCGGAAAAAACGGCGAGTATCATTTTGCCTGCCCGCTGGACATGCGTTTTTTGGACTATGTAGGCATCGATCCGGAAGCTCTGAAAAAGGAATTGGCCAACGGGAAAAGCGACAGCGAAATCCTCGAATGGATTGAAAAAAACGCGCGTTTTAAACGCTCTCCGCTCGAAATTGCCGCATTTACGAAGTTTGCTGAAGAACGGGTGCCGGGCGATCCGGAGACACGCGAATATTTTAACGGCATGCATGCCAAGGCCGCGCCCAACCGTGAAGATATATTTACGTTCTTCGACGTGCTGGACCTGGACGATTATGTGAGTTTTGGGGGAAAACCCTGACGGCCAAGTTAACTATAGCTGCGGAGTAGCGCACGATAGTAGCCCACGGTGATAACCGCGGAAAATGGAATGGATGATATCGATTAGCCCCGGATGGGGCGCAAGAATCATTGAATACCAGCGCGAGTCTTGCAGGAGGAAGGCGTGTGTAGTGTGAAAAGTGTTTACATCATTTACATGGCTGCAAATCAATGACTTAAGTGTTTACAAATCATTTACAAATCGTTTACACACTACTTCAAATCGTTTACACGCGCTTCCGGGAGGAACCTCTTCGAAGCGTCAATCGCCGAAATGCGGGTGGTTTTCTTTCGCTCCTCTGGAGCTTTTGTTGATTTTGGCCGTCTTTCCCCATAGCTGGCGCTATGGCTACTATCGTGCGCTGCTCCGCAACTATCGGGGCGGGGACAGCTTGTCCCCGCGACCTTAAATTCACGGGATTTTGAATTTTTCGCGTGGGACGTCCGGCAACGTTCGATTGCGCCGCTCTGCGCGGCGCTACACGCCGCAGCGCGGCGTGTTCCACCACCACTCACGCCGGGACGTTGGGCGTCGAGCCTTCGCTTGGGATTGCGCCGGCGTCGGGGCTTGGCGGTATTCCCGTATCCGGGGCCGGGGCGGCAGCGGGTTCCGGCTGCCATGCCTCAATTTTTTCAATGCGATGCCGGTGTCTTGCGCCATGCAGTTCAAATTCCACTTCGTCGCCGGCTTTGTGATTGAGCAACGCCGCGGCCACTGGGGATAAATAACTGATAATGCCCCTGTCCGGGTCGGAATCCCACGCGCCCAGGATTGTGAAGCGCTCGCGCTGGCTGGTTTCCAGGTTCGTTGTCTCGACAATTGTGCCCATGCCCACGACATCCGTTTTCGCGTTTGAGAAGTCGGAACCGCGCGCGCGCGCCATTTGATTTTCCAGTTCATCCTTGCGGCGCATGAGGACTTTTTGCATTTCCTTGGCCGCCTTGTACTCATGATTTTCGCGCAAATCGCCGTAACTGCGGGCTATCGCAATTTCCTTGGAATTGGCCGGTATCTTCTTCTGCACCAGGTCTTCATATTCAACTCGCCGCCGTTCCAGGCTTTCCCACGAGACCAGCAACGCAGCGTCCTGGCGTGTCTGCTCGCCACTGACCAGCGATTGAACTGCCGGATGCGCCTTGACCAGGCGCGCCAGGAGCGAGCGTTTGTCCATGTCGTCAAACACGGGCGAGAGTTGGAGGGCGCGCGTCAAATCCTTGATGACTTCGATGTCCGCGCTTGCCGTCAGTTCCCCGATCAATTCCTGGTCTTCCAGAATAAAATCGCGAAGGCGGTTCGACCGTTTTTCCGCGAATTGATCGCGTTCCATGGCCGTGAGCATGGCGCGAAAGACCTCCGGCCCTAGAATGTCCACAAAATCCTCGTTGCGTTCGCGTCCGAACCACAGGAGCAGTTCGCTGCTGGCCGAATGCTGGCTGATGAGGCGCGCCAGCGTTTCCTTCAGTAAATCCAGCTTCCCTTCGCGCATCAACAGCCCCGCGAATTCCTTTGCCAGCTTCGCGGAAACCAAATTCAGCGACCCGCGCAATATCTCATGCCATTGCTCGGGAAACGCGTGCTTGAACGAATCGAGAGAACGATGATGTTTCGCCGCGGGCACGGCCTCCATCAACACTCCGAATTTAATTCCGTCCTGCCGCCAGATTTGGGTCGCCGAAACCTCGCCCTCCGCCGCGGGCATCCCCGCAGCCTCGCGCAAATCGTCGCGCGCAAAAATGGCCTCCAATGCAACCGCCGGCTGGGTGCGCTGATGAGAGACAATGTCCGTATTCAGCGCGGCTACAATTTCTCCGGCCACCGCCCCTTTGTCCGCCAAATCCGGGATGACTTTAAGGATTTCAGCCACCACGGCGACCCGCGCTTTCAATCCTTTGGCCGCCCGGAAATCGGCGCGCGCGCGGTCTGTAGGCGTCGTTTCCTGGGTTTGGTAAATGACCGGGTCGGTCTTTTTGACGGGCACGACGTAATGGCCGTCCCTTTTCATCTCTCGTCGCGCGACTTCCCACCATTTCCGCCAGTCATCGCGGATGACGTCCGGCACAAGCGCCTGGTGAATCTGGTCCACCGTGGCCTTGCCTCCATAGCTGTTGAGAACAATCTGGATTAATTCGAGGTGATGGGCTGCCATCTGGCGGACAGCCTCGATATCATTGAGCTTGCGGGCCAGGATGTGGTTTTTGGGAATCGGCTTCAGGTTTTCCGCGGCAAACGCCAGGTCCATCGTATGTCCTGGTTTTCCGGGAAAATCTATTGTGAAACGCGCAAAAACAGTATCCACAGCCTTGATCTTGCCAAGACCCCAACTGCGGTGTTCGCAGCAACCGCTTTCGGTCAACTGCGTCAGAAGCTGGACGTGCCGTGGCTCAATCTTTCCAGCTGCCGCTAATTTTTCAAATTCCTGTTTCATATAACGTTTTAACTCGCGTCCCCAAAAATGAGTGACATCATTAAAGTTGGTGAACGGCAAAAATCCAAGACAAATCGCGTTGAGCGTTTTACAGTCCCGCCGCCAAAATGGAGAGTTTACCGAGACCCTCCTGGAGCGCGCCCTGGCCCCCGACAGATCGGTCCCGCACACCGGGAGGCAGGATCGGAATGCAGGAACCACAACCCCAGGGGGTCGTCCGGCTGCGACTTTGTCACCCGCCGATCGCGCCCTTTGCCAGGAACTGGTCTATGGCACTGTCCGCGCCCAGGCCGCGCTGGATTGGCTCATCGACCGCAAGACCGGCGGCAGACAGCAAAATGCCCGCCTCCAAAACATCCTGCGCCTGGGCTTGTACCAAATCTTTTGGCTCGACAGGATTCCCGCCCATGCCGCCGTTCACGAAACGGTGGAACTTGCAAAACGCGAGGGACTTGGCCCAAAAGCCGGATTTGTAAACGCCGTGTTACGCGGCTATCTCCGGGAGTTTGACGCCACAAAGAAAGCCCTCAGCGATTTGAAAACGGCCAATCCAGCCGTCGGCTATTCTCATCCGCAATGGCTCGTCGAGAAATGGGAAAAACGCTTTGGCCAGGAACCTGCGCGCCAGTTGCTCGAATGGAACAATAAGCCTCCCAAAACGTATGCCCGTGTGAACACGCTGAAAACGGGTGCCGGCAAACTGCTGGAAAAATGGCGCGATGAGAATGTTGAATACGACTTTGTCCGTCGCGACTTCCTGCAGATGCCCGGCACGGTAGAACACGGCGATCTTCGCAAGTGGCGCTGCCACCGCCGTGCAGCGGCGCAACCCGCGGCTCCTCCCCAACAGAGCCCCCGCCGCCTTGAAGGAGAATACAACCCCGAAGCCGTCATCTTCGAACTGAAATCACATCCGCCCCTGGCATCGTTGGAAAGCTTTCGGGAGGGGCGGTTCTATATCCAGGACCCGAGCACGCTCCTGGCGCCGCTTGAACTGGCGCCAATGGCGGGCGAGACAGTATTGGACCTGTGCGCCGCGCCGGGCGGAAAAACGACCTTTATCGCCCAACTCATGGGCAATTCCGGCAAAATCATCGCCGCAGACGTCTCCGAAGAACGACTGAAGTTGCTCAAAGAAAACTGCAACCGCCTCGGCGTAACCATTGCGGATTGCGGATTGCGAATCACGGATTCGGAAGATTGCGCGCAATTCGATAAAGTTCTGATAGACGCTCCCTGTTCCAATACGGGCGTGCTAAGGCGACGCGTGGACTTGCGCTGGCGAATTTCGCCCGAGGAACTCCTGCGCCTCCAAAAAGCGCAACTGGATTTGCTCAAACTGGCCGCGCCAAAACTCAAACCTGGCGGAACCCTGATTTACAGCACGTGCAGCCTGGAACCCGAAGAAAACTCAAATGTCATTCAGGCATTCCTTCGCGAAAACCGACAGTTCAAGCTCGAAAGCGAACGCGAACTGTTGCCGTTCAGGGATAGCGTTGATGGCGCATTCGTCGCACGCCTGTTAAAACGTTGAAACATGAAATGTTGAAACGTAGGCGCCTGAATCTCCCCTCGCAAACCGATTCAACGTTTTGACATTTCAACGATTCAACACTTGCACAAATCCGTATCTTCAATCTTTTTCGGTTTGCAGCGCGGCGTTCCATCGGCGGTTTCCGGATATTCGAAAATTTTGCCCTCGTAATTTCGAATCAGCACCCGGCCGGCGTTCCGGCAGAGCACGTATTCCGGGTTTATCGGCACCTTGCCGCCTCCGCCCGGTGCGTCGATCACATACGTCGGCACTCCGTAACCGGTCGTGTGCCCGCGCAATTGCTCCATGATTTCCAGGCCTTTGGCCACGGGAGCGCGCAAATGCGCCGAACCCGATATCAAATCGCATTGATAAAGATAGTACGGTTTGACCCGGCACATCAGCAGTTTTTGGACGAGCGCTTTCATCACTGTCACGTCGTCGTTGACGTTCTTGAGCAGCACGCTCTGGTTTCCCAGCGGGATTCCGGCGTCGGCCAGCCGTCCGAGCGCCTCGCGCGCTTCGGTGGTCAACTCGCGCGGATGGTTCGCGTGAACGCTCAAAAAGAGCGGATGAAATTGCTTCAGCATCGCGCATAATTCCGGCGTGATGCGTTGCGGCAGAAACAGCGGAATACGCGTGCCAATCCGCAGGAACTCCACATGCGGAATGGCCCGCAACCGGTTCAAAAGAAACTCCAGCTTTTCATCGCTCAACAGCAGCGGGTCGCCGCCGCTCAACAATACGTCCCTGACCTCCGGATGCTGCTCGATATAGCCGATTTGCTTGTCGAATTCCGGATGGAAATCGTACCCGCTGGCGTTGCTCACCAGGCGCGAGCGCGTACAGTAACGGCAATAGCTCGCGCAACGGTCCGTCACCAAAAACAGCACGCGGTCCGGATACCGATGAACCAGCCCCGGTACCGGTGAATGCGAATCTTCTCCGCATGGGTCGCTCATTTCCCAGGGCGCCGTATGCGTCTCCGCCGCTTTGGGCGCCACCTGCAATCGGATGGGACAATGTTCGTCCGACGGATCAATCAGGTTGAAAAAGTAAGGCGTGATCGCCAGCGCAAGCTTGTGGTTGGCCAGTTTTGCCCCGGCAAACTCGTCCGGCGTGAGCGTGGGCAAAAACCGTTGCAACTGGTCGGCGGTGGTAATTCGATGTTTAAGCTGCCAGCGCCAGTCATTCCAGTCCTGTTCAGAAACGTCGTGCCAATATCCCCGGCCGGCGGATTGAAATCCCTTTAACGTGTGGAGTCGGTGGTCCGATGGCGGCTCCTCACCGCCCAACTTTTCGGTCTGCATAAATTGTGAATGAACTATAAGGGCGAATCCCCCGCTGTCAAGTTCCCACAAATATTGGGGGGTTTTGGGCAAAAAACCGGAAAAAGACGATTCGTTGTTGGTGGGTCACGGCGCGCTGCGCCGTGACAGCGCGCGAGTCTCCGCATGCCGGGCATCCGACCGCGCTCGATTGCGCCGCTCTACGCGGCGCGACACGGCGCAGCGCGCCGTGTTCCACCATACTGGTCAGAACTTCATCACAAGCCCACTCACCAGTTTCAGGTCGTTGGGCTTGTAGCCGGGCGCGGGCACATTTGCGTAGTTGTCCTGCACATAGGTTTGCAGGCTGAGTTTTTTTGTCAAAGGCGTTTCCACGCCGACCTGGGCATTGATCAGAAAGGCGTCCGGAAACGTGAGCGGGGGAAGGAACTCGATGTTTTCCCAAACGCGCGCGTGGTCATCTATCTTGTGCTCCAAATTTTCCGCCAGGCGCGCGGTGGGATAATTGTGGGTTTGGTCATCCAGTTTTTCCGTCATAAACGATGGGCCGGCCTCGCTGGACAGCGTCGTGCCTTTGTTTTTGATGAAATAGTAGCCGGCGCCAACGCCGCTGGTGACACGATACTCGACATCGGCGATAGCGTCGTGCAACACGTCCTGCCGCCCATAGCCGTACCATTTATCATCAACGAATATCTGGTTATCCTGGGCGCACCCGTGGACGCTGTTGACGTTTTGAATGCCGGTAACCTCGCCATAGGCGCCGTCCGCGCCCAGGGTCAGGTCATTGCGGTGGGTTTTTCGTTCAGAGGCGATTTTCCCGGTAGTCAGGACGCTGTCAACGTTGCCTTCCGTAACCGTCAGGCCCATAGTCACCGTGCTGCACCAGGTCACCGGCGGCGTGACCGAGGCCTTGACCGCTTTGAGCAGGTTTGTGGATGACGTCGGCGCCGGTGTGGCTGCAAAAGAGCTTTCCCCAATCAGCGCAAACAAAAATGCGAGTATAAAATATTTCATTACAATGCTGTCGTTACTGTTTAATGGCTTAAGAACTTCCGAAAAAACTCCGGTGAGGAAAAACGGAACTAACTCGGAACCAACTTAAGCTATAAACCAGAAATCGCTGAAGAGCGCAACAGGAAATTTCAATTTTTCCAAAATTTTTTGACCTGCTTTCAATCATACGCTGCAGGTCACGGCAAATGTCAAAATACTGGACAAAAAACGGCAAATTTTAAGACATGCTCGCAATTTGTTTCAGCTCGCGAACCCCTTCTTTTTTCATCCGTTGAACCAGCCCGGCAACGATTGTTTTTGGAAGTCCCGGCCCTTCATAAACCAGTGCCGTGTAGATTTGCACCAGCGACGCGCCGGCCGCGATTTTTTCCCAGGCATCATCGGCGCTGAAAATTCCGCCCACGCCGATGATGGGCAGTTGCGCGCGGGTTTGTTTATAAATGTGACGGATGATTTCCGTGCTGCGATCGCGCAACGGCCTGCCGCTCAGGCCGCCGGTTTCCGAATAGACAGCGCGCAGGCGCGGATCATCCGTTTCCGGACGCGAAAGCGTCGTGTTCGTGGCGACGATGCCCGAAAGATTCCGCGCAGAGGCGAGTTCGAGAATTTCGTCCAGCGCCTCGAACGTCAAATCCGGGGCGACCTTGACCAAAATAGCCGGACGATTCCCCGGTTTTTGGAGCTCGCAAACCGCCGCGAGAATTTCGTCCAGGGCCGATTTGTCCTGCAATTGGCGGAGACCGGGCGTGTTGGGAGAACTCACATTGATGACAAAAAATTCCGCGTAATCGCGCAGCAGGCGGAAAGAGCCGGCGTAATCTTCCGCCGCCTTTTCGAGGGGCGTGACTTTCGATTTACCGAGGTTAATTCCCACGGGATGCTTTGGCCAGCGGCCGCTGCTTTTCCATTTGGCCAGCGCTTGCGCGAACGTTTCGGCGCCGGGATTGTTAAAGCCCATGCGGTTGACGATGGCTCCGGCAGCCGGGGCGCGAAACATGCGCGGGGACGGGTTGCCCGGCTGCGCGCGCAGCGTGACGCCACCCAGTTCGCAAAAACCAAAGCCCATGCGCTCCCAAAACGGCAGGGCCGCGGCGAATTTATCCATGCCAGCGGCCAGCCCGATGGGATTGGGAAATTTCAGGCCAAAAACTTCGACCGGCAACGGCGTCGCAGCGTAGAACGCGCCTGCCGCCGCGCACGCCACGGAATTCCGGCTGAAGCGTGATAGCATTTTCAATGAGAACTCGTGCGCGTGCTCCGCTTCCTGAGCAAACAGGACCGGGCGGAGGCAATGACGATAGAACCAACTCACGCGCAAATGATGAACAACGGGCGGGCGTGTTGAAACGTTAAAATCTCGATTACGCATTTCACGCTGATCACCGCGCGCAATCAGCTTTTCTCAACGCACCTCAATGCCCAATTTTTTCATTTGCGGCGGGACGAATGTTTTTATTTGCGTTACCAGACACTCCGTGTCCGGCTACTTCCCAGTGTTGCTTTGCGCTATTAAGTGTAAAAAGGGTTAACATCGGTTACATCGTTCAACGTCAATGACTTAAGAGTTAACAAACGGTTAACAGGGGTTAACAAATCGATGCAAGTATTTGGAGTTCAAAGTGTTAAACGTTAACACGGTTTGGAGTTTACGTTTTTCGGAGGTTTCATCGACATCAAGATTCCCGAAACT
>DATJTK010000031.1:0-13206 GCA_035503455.1 Candidatus Sulfotelmatobacter sp.
CTGCGCCCAAGCCAGATTTCCATCCCCGAACGCACGGGGACCTCGGTTAGGCAACCCAATCGATCGAAAAATCGCCCTCGTCGCCCGCCTCCGCACCATTCTTGTCAAAATCAAATCTAACTATGAAATATCCGGGCTAGCATGTCGTGCGACAGGAACGAGATTGGTAGGGAAAGCTCCAACAACTGGTTGCTTCGCGTCTTTGGCCGACTCACCCCACGGGAGAATGGAAGCAATGGACTTCGCGAGACGGAATTCGATGCGATTCCGACTTGGCGCAAGTTCATTCCAGCTTCTGCCGAGAGGTGGCGGTAGCGGCGCATTGGGCTTTGCCGGCGGTTTTGCATTTTCTCCTCTACCACTTCGCACCCGTCCCTTGGTAACTGCGAATTCTCGAATCAACGCTCCCAGCGCGACTAAGAGTGCCACTAATCCATCATCTGCCATTCCCGCTTGAGCCACAGTGACAGCATTGAATCTCGCGCTCTCGTAGGCGGTCCAAGCAGCCACCAATCGCGCGGGATGATTGTGCCCACTACCGGGATGCACGCCGGAAGGCCAACCAAAGGAATCATCAAAATTGAAGAGTTCTTCCAACAAGGCGAGTTTGGGTAATCGTGTGACCGGAAATACTCCCAGGGGGACGGCGAGCGGGGCAGTTTGGTCTTTCTTACCATAACTGCCGCTTCGACGGAACAAGCCATACCGAAGAAAAGCCTTAATGCCGCGGTCACAACCAAAACGTCCGACCGCCAGCGCGAATTGCGTGGCCTTTTTTACCGAGCGGCCCGCCACTTGGAAGCGTCCCTCACTCAACAGATTTCTGAGCACACTGATGTTGAGCGGACTGTCCCAGAGCGGACACCAGATTTCTCCGGAACTGATGGATTTGTCTGACTCGGGCACCTCACGGATGCCAATCGTGGGAGTACCACCAAGCGAACTGTCGCAGAAAAACGGGAATGCCGTATTTCCCCGCTCGATCCCAAGCCTCCGTGTCACAGCGGACCTGAAAAATAGAAGTCCCTCCATCAACAAGATAAAGTCCCAAGGGTTCGCACGGGTTTTGGCGTCGAATGATTGGCCGATATTGGGGTCGCCTCGGAATCCAGGATAGAACATTCCTGATAGTGAGTTAGCCTCAAGAGCATCTTCGGTCAGATCGCCCTTAAGAGAACATTCCAGCCGCTTTCGACCGCGCTCCGGGTTTTCAACGAGCGAATCAGCCAAGTATTCTTGCTGCCGGACAATATAGTTCCCACTTCCCTCGGCACCACCCTTGGCGAAAAGCGGAAACCAGTCTCTGGTTAGATGCTTGTCTTT
The DNA here is from genome assembly GCA_035503455.1 of Candidatus Sulfotelmatobacter sp. Lineage (GTDB taxonomy): Bacteria > Verrucomicrobiota > Verrucomicrobiia > Limisphaerales > UBA11358 > UBA11358. Next base: position 1,324 of record DATJTK010000031.1, read on the forward strand.
GGGGCGGGGAGCACCGACGGAGTCGAGCCAACTCAACGCTTCTGTCGGTGCTTGGTTACGAAGTTGGGCGATGACGGAGCCGACGTTGTCTTTGTGGAAGGTGCTAATCCAGTTTTTGACTTCAGCCTTGCTCGCTGGCACTTCGCGTTCAATCGGATTTTTAATGCCCGCTGTTTTCATCACGAGCGTCGTCGCTGCTCGAAATCTATCTGTCCTGAAATGCTGGTCTTTTAGAAGTTTCTCCAAAGCGATTCTCCCAGCATCCCGTTTCCCGCCTTTTCCCCAACCTGTGTTCGCGAGCCACGGTGCAACGAAAGCGGTGAACCGGCATTCGCCTTGAAGCCAGCCGGCGAGTTCTTCCACATTTTTGAACCGCGACGTATTCAGTTGAAAGCATCCGTTCTCCCACCACGCTCTGGCTGCTGGGTCTGCTTTCTCTTCTGTGACGAGGCGAAAGATGCCAAGAGCTTTGAGATAGTTGCCCAAAGGCTCCGGGGAACAGCCGTGAAGTGTCAGGGTAGGCATGGCGTCAGGCAATTGGAAGGTTGTTCACATTGCACGTTTGGAAGCGCGTTGGTCTGCAACCCGAAGCAGGGTTTCATACCACGCGAGACGAAATGGGCCATGCTGGACGAGCAATGTCTCAGCGCGTTCCCGCCACGAGGGGCCGAAGTCTGAAGACAACCCTAATTCTATCACATCAAGATGGAGCATGGTCGCAGGAGCAGATACTTGTGCGGATATATAGTCGGCGGCAGGCAGCGCGACGACAGGCAGCACATCCCTATCGCGAACACCGCGCGCCTGTTTTATATCGGGTGGGCACGGCCAGGGAACATCGTCACGCAAGTCATCCGGCGAACTGCGCAACGACATGCGAACCTTTCCGTGATGAGCGGCGACGAGGTAGATGAGCAAATTGAATTGCGAATCCGTGAGTCTGGCGATTTCCTCGGCGAGTGCAGTGTCTGCCAAAGGTTCAGAGGCTTCATCGACCTGTGAAACAAACTTGGATCGAAGTTCACCGTCCGGCCAAGCCAAGGCCGGATGTTCCGGGCGGTGGCGGTGTAGCAATCCAAGAATAGCGAGCGCGCTGGCCAGTTCGTGACGAAATCCTACCCGCCGAAGGTCACGCTCTGATTGAGGTGTGTTTTCCGGCTGTTTCTTCTGTTTGTCATGTCGCCAACAATGGTCAGGAGCCTTGGCTGGAAGTCCATCTGGGACCTCGGTAACAGCCTTTGCCAACTCGTCGGGTTCTATCTTGAGTGTGAAAGCGACGTGAGCTTTGCCCCAATCGTGCAAGCGCGCAGCAAGTCGTAAAGCGGGACGGGCATCATCATCGGTAGGCGAATTCAGTGGAAGCGATTGGAGTTGCTGATCAAATTCTTCACAAACCTCCTTGCTGTGAGCGAGGATGGTGCGCCACTGGCCCTTTTGCCCCGAGTTGCTTCCACCATCGGATGATTCAACATCGTCGCCAGAATCAACCGGATTCTCGTCCCCTTCGTCGGCACTCGCCTGAACGGGGACGGCTTTCCAAGGGCCAATCTCAAACTCAGTGTCGTCTGCCTCTCCAGTCCAACCCTTCGTCGGAACGTAACCTCCGCAGGACTTTTCGAGAAGAAACACTTGCCCCGGAAAGATGCGTTCTTCGTCGCCGTAGTTGAGCGGCGTCCAGCCTTCCCGATAATCCCATCTCCAGACACGCCCCGCTTCCATTCTGACAAAAGCACGAAACCCACCTTCACCCCATATGGGCACCGGGCAAAGCTCTGTATGTTCAGGTTTCCAACTTCGATTCTTTGGTGGGGATTTGCCAGCACGAACATTGGAACAATCCCGCCAGAAGACCGAAACATCATGCTCCTCGCCGTCGCGGATATAGCGGGAAATGTCAATGTCGGCTCCGGTGAGGTCCGGCGTCGTGTCGAAGAATTCAAGTAGGTCTTTCAACTGCGGAACGAAACGGGGAGAGTAAGGCAACAATCCCGAAGCTTTGTCTGAGGTGAGAGCTTTCCGATGATCTCGCAAGACAGCGAGTGACGCATCGGAAAGTTTCTCAAGCTGTGCCCTGGCGGCAATCATCTCACTTTCGGAATAGGGTGCCGGAGACCCGCAGATATCCAGCCAGTAGATGTCTGCTTTCTCACCAGGATTGCGTGCAGCTCTGCCGCAGCGTTGGATGAACGAGGGCCAAGGACATAGCTCGGTGAAAAGAACTTGCGATGAAATATCCACGCCCGCCTCGACCACTTGAGTGGCGATGACAAGCTTTGCGATCTTGAGCTTCGCGATCCATGCCTTCCGCTCTCGATGCCGGAAACGCGAGTGCAGGAGCAGAGGAGCTTCGGATTCCAATTTCTTGGCCAGGGCACAAGCTCGTTCGACGGTATTCACGATGATCAGGATTTTCTTTTCCGGAAATTCCTGTTTCTTTGCCTTCACCGCATTGGTGATCTTTGTAATATAATCGGTGAGTTTTTCGGCTTTCAGTTCGGCTTCAGCCTTGGAATGAAACGCCTTGCTTGCCGGTGTCAGAAGGTCCTTGACCCGTTTCCCCGCATTGGATTTAGCCTGAGTATCCACCTCCCAAAGGAGTTCCGTTTCCCGTTCGACAACTTTCCAAGCCGCTTCGATTTGGGGCGAAAAATCAATTGAGGATGCCAGCCATTCTTTTTCAACCGTTGCACTCATCCACCAGGAAAACGACGGCAATGCAGGCTTCATTCCGGTGAGTTCGCGCCATGCCTGAAGTTGCAGGCTGGTGGCGAAGCCAGTGCTCATCAACTGCACTTCGTCGAAAACCCAAAGACAATCATTGTTCAACAACGCAAAATCCTTGGGCCAACGCGCGCGCCCTGCCGCGTAGCCCCGATTCAAAGCACGGGAGAGGAGCATATCCTGTGTGCCGATGAAAATGGCGAGGCGTTCGGGATGAATGTCCCACTCGCGCTTTGTGTTCGTAAGTTCTTCACCGCCCATTAGGATGATTGGCGAGTGCAGCGCAAGCCACCGCAGTTCGGAACCGTCGCAAGGTTTGGTGTGCTTGCGAGCGAGTCGCAAAACCCATCTGCGAACTTCATTTTCCGTCTGCTCCACCAGTGTCCGCATCGGCAGACAATAAACAAGGCGACGTGGCCAATTGGATTTCCGGAGATGAACGCGATTCCAAAGCCATGCCAGCACAACGCCGGCGGTTTTGCCAAGACCAGTGGGAATATTGATGAGTTGAGAACGGCATTTCGTGCTGTCCGCCAGCCATTCTGCTTCGGAACGGTGCTCTTGTTCCCCGCAAGCGAGCCGACACTGGTAGATGTAGGGCGCATTGCCATTGCCCATCGCAGTTTGAAAATAATCATCATATCGAAGTCGGCTCATAGTTTGCCGCCTTCCATTTGTTTTGAAGCAAAGTGCCTGATCATTGACTGCCTTTGTTTTTGGCATTGCCAAGTCAAGAGCCTGCAATTCTTTCTTGGCGGGTTTTAAGGGTATCAAAACCAGCCGTGATAGCGAACATGAAAATTAAACAAATTAGGGAATAGATTTTGTTTAACCCGCCTTAACTCGCCCGCTGCTCGCTAACGGAACCGGCCATAGTCGAGTTACGTTGACAGCAAATGTTGGCAGCAAAAGCACAATACAGTTTGGCCGACGCGAAACGGTATTTCCGAGAACACCTTTCGGTAGGTGACTATTACAGTGAGGGTCAACACGTCTCCGGCCACTGGTTCGGCAAAAGCGCGGCGGAGCTGGGATTGTCGGGCGTGACGGGCGTGGATGAATTTGTCCGGCTCTGCGAAAATCGTCATCCGCAAACCGGCGAACAATTGACGTTGCGACAAAATACAACACCGATGGGAACTGATGCCAGCGGCGAGGAACATCAAGCGGCAAATCGCCGCGTGTTTTACGATTTCACTTTCTCGCCGCCCAAATCCGTTTCCATAGCGGCGCTGGCCGGGGATGATACGCGCATTGCCCAAGCGCATGACCGCGCCATCGTCGAGGCATTGAAACAGTTGGAAAGTTTCGCCGCAACCCGCGTTCGCAAGAATGGGCAATGCGCGGATCGCGCGACTGGCAACATTGTGGCCGCCGTGTTCCGGCATGACACGTCAAGGGCATTGGACCCGCATCTGCACAGTCATTGCATCCTGTTCAACGCGACGTACGACGCGGTGGAGAAACAATGGAAAGCTCTCCAAAACCATGACATGCTCGTCGCGCAAAAGTTTGTCGAGAACGTCTATTATCAGGAACTAACCCGCGAGCTGGTCAAATTTGGTTATCAAATCGAAAACAAGCCGCGTGGCGATTTTGAAATCAAGAGCGTCTCGCTCGAATTGATTGAGAAGTTTTCCAAGCGGCATCGGCAGATTGACGAAAAGACGCGCGAATTGCTGGCCCGCGAGCCGGAAAAGGCCCAAGGGAACGTGGCCGCGATTCGTGAGAACATCGCGCACAAGGAACGCCCACCGAAAGTGCGCGATATGGCGTTATCGCAGCTGCAAACCATGTGGGACGGTCAAATGACAACGGCAGAACGCCGTTCACTCCGCAATCTGGCGGTGGCCGAAAAACAGATGGTCCATGCTTCCGCTACGGTTGCGGAAAAGGCCGTTGCCTGGGCTGAGGAACACGTTTTTGAGCGGCGGTCGGTCCTCCAAGAGCATGAGCTATGGAGGCACGCGCTCGAACATGCCAGAGGCGAGAATATTCAGCTTGCCGACATTCAGGCGGTGACGCGCCAGCGCGATTATATCCGGGATGGCGGTAAAGTCACTTCTCGGGAACATCTGGAACGGGAATGGGAAATTGTTGCACGGCCAAAAATGGCCGTGGTTGTTGCGATGCGCTCGCTTTTGATTGCCGGGCCGGCAATCGCCAGTTGGATGATGAACAACGCAATGCGGTCAACTGGCTCGTGAGTTCTTCGGATTTTGTTAGTCTGTTCCGTGGTGGCGCTGGCACGGGCAAAAGTTTCACGCTGTATGAAGTCCAACGCGAATTGCAGGCCAGAGGTTGCACGGTCCTGGTCGTTGCCCCGCAACGCCAGCAAGTCATGGGACTGGAAAAGGACGGGCTGGAAAATGTCGAGACGGTCAGCGCGTTGCTGGCGCGTCGGCAAATGCCGTACAACGCGGTCGTGCTGGTGGATGAGGCGGGACAAATCGGCGGGAAGCAAATGCACTCTCTGTTGCGGCTGGTGAAAGAACATCACGGGCGGGTGATTCTGTCCGGGGACACCCGGCAGCATGGGGCGGTCGAGGCCACGGATGCGTTGCGGGCGATTGAAAAGTATTCAGGAGTTGAAGCTGTGGAATTGACAACTATCCGCCGCCAGAATCCGGCATTGGGAAAAACTAAAGCGGAACGTGAGCGGATTGAACAATACAAACAGGCCGTGGCCGATGCCCGCGACGGCAATTTTGTTACGTCATTCAAACGGTTGGACAAGTTGAACGCAATCGAATCATGCACGTTCGCAAACCAACATGAGAAACTTGTCGCCCGTTATCTGGAACTTGCAAAACAAAATCAATCCTGTGTGGTTGTCTCACAAAGCTGGAATGAAATCCACAATGTTAATGAAGAGATTCGGGCCGCGCTCAAAATGGAAAATCGCATTGGCAACGATGAAACAGGCATTGCAGCACTTGTGCCGGTAGATTTGACGGATGCCCAAAAGCGGGATGCGCGTTCCTATGCGCCGGATTCATTCTTGGTTTTTAACCGCGACGTGCGGGGATTCAAGGCCAGTGAATCAGCGCGAATGAAAGCAATCACGGATGAACATTTGATTGTTGAAAACGATTCTCGCGCTGCGAGGATTCCATTCAGGCAATTGGGCAAGGTGATGGTCTGCCAGAGTAAAGAAATGGCATTGTCTCCCGGTGACAGGCTGCAATTGAAAGCCAATGGGCGTAGCGTCGAGAATAGGAAACTCGCCAATGGCGAATTGGTCACGGTCAAAGCGGTTCGTCCCGATGGGGAAATCGTCCTGGCGGATGGCCGGACACTGGATAAAAATTTCCGGCAATTCGTTCGCGGTTACGCGGTCACGTCCTACGCTTCGCAAGGCAAATCGGTGGATTACGTCCTGTTCTCTGATTCGGCGGTGAAGGCCGCGACGAATAATCAGCAATGGTATGTGACGATTTCACGCGGGAAGAAAGGCATTCATATTTTCACCTGCGACAAGGCCGAATTGCGGGAGAACATCACGCGGTCGGGAGATCGCCCGCTGGCATTGGACGCCGTGGTCGAAAAGAAAGATTCCCGGACGGTCGCGGTGCGGCAGATTCAGGCATTCTTAAGGGAACGGGCGATTCGCCAAGCGACGGAAAACCGGCGCATTTCAAATTCGATGGGGATGAGCATGTGAGTGGTCGCGTGTCTCTCGCCTCATCCGCGTTTGTTGGAATTTAAACAGATGAACACTCCTAAAATTCGTAATTAGCTGTCTCCCATCTGACAGCGCCCATTGCCTTCAGATTTTGATAATGGTGAAAAACGCCGAACAATGGCAAAAAACCAGAAATTATAGCTGACGTTGCCACTCGTTCTATAAAACCTTTAGTCCAATCAAACCAATTTGGGGTCAAATGTCCAAAAAAGAGTGCCATTGCAGGTGGTGTCGAAAGAATAATCAGAATACCTGCAATAACAAATAGAAATATAGCTGCTCGAAGTTCCAGAGACCGCTCTTTTCTGGCCAAAGCCCATTTTTTGCCCCGTCGTGTCGGCAATGGCCTTCCGTAAAAAGCATGTTGTTGGCTGTTCGGCTCAAGCACTTCGATAATATCCTGAAATGAATATTCCATTCCCGTGCGAGAATTTTGAATTTCTTCAATCAATTTTTCTGTGGCGTAACAAAGCACTGACGGTGACTCATTTTTCAACCTGATTTCCAATATGTCGTCTTGTGGACGACTTACCAATCCCCACGTTTGACCCATCTTGTGGCGGTAAATCATAAACCAATACGTTTTTTCGATAAGGTCTTTGTCTTTAGAAGCGACCAAGCGAAGAATTTCAGTCTTATGTAATTCAGCATCTTCCTTTTGATTGTCGGCCGGCCACCAGTGAATCTCTTTTATGAGTCGCAGGAAAGCCTCTTGCGGTTCTAAGGTTTGGCAGCGAATTATCGCACGCATGACAATTTTGAAACTGGTTTCGCCTTCGATCAAAATACATCATTTTTGTAAATTTTGGTCAATAAAAATTGCTTGGAAAATGGCATACGGCTACTGTGTTTTCTGCACCACGATTCGGAATAATTTTAATCTGTGCTATGCCACTCAATGACGATTTAGCGAGACGATTAAACATGGCGCGGGCGAAACATTTCGCCCGCGCCGTTGTGTCATCCACCAAACGGGCCGTCATTGTCGCCTGATTCAAAAGTCCACCGGCTCACGGCAGAAAGGGTTTTACCGGGCGGACGAACCACCAAAACAAACGTGTTGCTTTGTTTGGTTTTCTTTCGACCTGCCCGCCGCCCCAAAAGCCAGGCGATATACGGGATAGCGACATAAACAAACAAATTTGTCAACGCCTCGCCATGCGCTTGAATCAGCCAGTCAATGAATTTAAGTATCGGATTCATAGCGCCTCCTTATGCTGCCACGGCTTGCGCCGCTGGTTCGGGGTTCCGGTTTCCAATGATGGCCTTCTGCTGCTTCTCGTATTCGCTCAAGGCGGGCATTTCCACCGGGGCATTGCGCGAATAGGCGCGGGTCATGGCCCGGCTGTTATGGCCGATATTCACTTGGGCAAACCGTTCGGGATAGCCTGCGGTCTTGGCGCGCTCCGCCCAAGCGTAGCGGTAGCTGTGCAACGATACGCCCTTAATTCCAAGACCACTGCAACGCTGGTGAAATTCCGTGGCGCGGTCGCCGGCGCGAACCGTCCGCAGATACGGAAACAGCGGGCCTTCACTCGGCAGGTCGCGCAAGATTTCCTTCATGTCCTCATCCAGCCGCATGATGGCCAGTGTGCCGGTCTTCATCCGCCGGTAGCTGATAACGTTGTTGCGCCAGTCAACATCCTCGGCATTCAGAAAGGCCAAGTCCGATTGGGATGCGCCCAAATACCAAGCCAGCTTGTAGAACGCTTTGCGTTCGGTGTTGGTTTCTCGGGCGACAATGGCCTGATGTTCCGCCGCTGTGATGGCGCGTTTCTCTTTGTATTCCACCGGGGGCCACTGGCGTTTCGGGACGAGCGGCCACGGCAGCCAGTTCATGTCCACGCAGAAATTATGCAACCGGCGCAAGTAAACATTGGTGGAAACTTTGCCGCATTGCAGGATGCGCAGCAAAAGCTCGCCCTGGGTTTCAATGATGACTTTCGGCAGCAATGGGGCCAACGCCTTGTCCTTGACAACCCGCAACCAGCGTTCCTTGTTCGCTCCCTTCTTGGTGCCGATGAGGGCTTCGATGGCGTTCTGCCAAGTGCGGGTCTTCATGCCGTTGTCTGAACCGGCCAGATACGCCTTGGCGATTTGAAGATTGAGCACCGGCTGGCGCTGGGAATTGTTCTTGGCTTCGATGAGTTGCTTGGCCTCGTCCTCATTGGTGGTGCCCAGGCTGGTGCGTTTGCCAGTTGTGGTGTCCACACAATAATACAGACCGCCGCGAATGCCCCGACAGATTAAGCGATAACGTGTTTTCATAATTTTCTCACGTAACCGCGAAGATAAACTGAGCCGACTCTGAACCGTTAGCGAGCTACGGGCGAGTTACCCGCGATGTATGCCCGCTGCTTAAAGAGCCGGAAAACTGGTGTCCGTTTTGGTGTCCGTTTGGACCCTGACACCTCTCAAACCCTTGCTGCACTTGCAGTTTAGCATGGAGGCGGAGGTCGGAATCGGACGCTCGCCTTAACGACCAAACTGAAAAACGCTTTTGAAAAGCAGCGGGCACGCGACTCGTCGTTTCGCCTTTCCATCCACCAGGCTCATCCGTACCGCTTGGGCCATTTTCGCGGTGGGATTGGCGATTGGGGAGCGTTGGCCAATTTCCGGTTGTGCCGATGGCACAAAAATCCCACAATCACGGCGCATGAAAACTCCTGCGGAGTTGTTCTCACTCAAAGATAAAGTTGCCGTCGTTATTGGCGGCACGGGCGAGCTATGCGGCGCGATGGCTGAAGGCATGGCAGCCGCGGGCGCAGCCGTGGCCATTGTCGGGCGCGACACTGCCAAAGGCAAAGTGCGCCTCGATAATATCTCCCGGGACGGCGGCAAGGCCGCATTTTTTTCGTGCGATACGACCAGCAAAACCGGCCTGCAAACGCTCCTGGCTGATGTTATCGCAAAATTCGGCGCGGTAGACATTTTGGTGAATGGCGCGGGTGTGAATTCTCCCACGCCATTTTTCGATATTCCGGAAGAGGAATTTGATAAAATCATCTCGGTCAACTTGAAGGGTCTTGTTCTCGCCTGCCAGACTTTTGGCAAACATATGGTCGAGCGCGGTTCCGGCAGTATCATTAACATTGGCTCGGCCTCGGGCCTGAGTCCTTTGTCGCGGGTGTTCACGTATTCGGCCTCCAAGGCCGCCGTTCACAACCTCTCAAAAAACCTCGCGCGCGAGTGGGCGCCAAAAGGCGTCCGGGTAAACATCCTCGTGCCCGGCTTTTTTCCAGCAGAACAAAATCGCAAAGTGCTCAGCCCCGACCGCGTGAAAACCATCCTCGCCAAAACGCCAATGAACCGCTTCGGCGAAGCCTACGAACTCATCGGAGCAACGCTCTTGCTCGCCTCAGACGCCGGCAGCTTTATTACCGGCACGGAACTCGTCGTTGATGGTGGGTTCGACGCAATGACGATTTAACACGTCGGCTGGAAAACCAAAGCTTCGCCATTCTCAAGCAGGCTTTTCAGGCTGCTGATGACCGCCGGCCATCCGTTGTTGACACCCTTGAATTTCCTTTTCCTTATTCATTGTTCTCCGTTCCTTGCTTTTGTCCTCGCGCAAACTTATTTTTCAGCCGGATGAAATCAAAAAACGGAATAAAGCCGAAGCCGGCCGCGGACCCTGAATTGCAAAAACGCATTCAGGAACTGATTCAATACAAGGGCGGCGGCTACAATGAAGAAGATGTCGCCGATATCATCGAAAATGCCTTGAAATTGCTCACCGACGTCAAAGATTCCGGGGATGTCCGCATCATCAAAATTGCCCTGCGGGAATTGCGCTACGCGTTTCGCCTGTTCGCCCCGTACATGGGCAAACACAAGGTGACTGTTTTTGGTTCAGCGCGCCTGGAACCGACCGCGCCGGAATACCTGCAGGCCGTTGAATTTAGCAAAAAAATAACCAAAACCGGCTTCATGGTCATCACCGGCGCCGGCAGCGGCATTATGCAGGCAGGACACGAAGGCGCCGGTCCGGCAAAAAGTTTCGGCGTCAATATCCGCCTCCCATGGGAGCAGGCCGCAAACCCCGTCATCGCCGAGGATAAAAAACTGGTCACGTTCCGGTATTTCTTCACGCGCAAACTCATTTTTATCCGCCATTCAGACGCCATCGTTTTGTTTCCCGGCGGCTTCGGAACTTTTGACGAAGGTTACGAAGCGCTGACGCTCATGCAAACGGGCAAAAGCCAGATCATGCCGCTCGTGCTCGTGGACAAACCCGGCGGGATCTTTTGGAAAACCTGGGATACCACCGTGCGTAATCTGCTTCTGAAAGCCAAATTAATCTCGCCGGAAGACATTAATCTTTACCAGATCACCGACAACGTCGACGATGCCATCGACATTATCACCCGCTTCTACAATAATTTTCAATCGACACGTTTTGTGAAAGACGTGCTCGTGATTCGGCTGAAAAGGACCCCTTCGTCTTCTGCGCTGGCCACGATGACCAAAGACTTTGCCGATATCATCGTTGATGGCAAAATCGAAGCTATCCAGCCGATGCCTGACGAAGTCGAAGACAACGACAAGCTGGACCTGCCCCGAATCGCCTTCCCGTTCAACCGCCGCGACTACGGCCGGCTTCGCCAATTGATCGACGTGCTCAACGGCTTTTGATCAAGCGTCGGCATGTATTTGCACATGAAGCCTGAAAGTCCGCAAAATAACTTTCATATCCTTGTTACGGGTTTACACACCCACCCATCGATATGCCCGATTTCGTGTGGTTCGTGTATTTCGCGGTTCCCCATTTTCTAAGCGCCTTTTTGGTTCACAGACCGGTGAACGAACACTAATCAAAACTCACCTGGGGTGAACGGAAAAATCTCGGTATTTCCCAATAAAAACCCCATTTTTTCGCCTCCAAAAGTTTCGTTCACCTTTTCAACACCCTACACTCGCGTTTTGGTAAACGAAGCTTCCACGCCGTAGGGTAGGCATCTCCCGATTGTATCGGGATTCGGGCGGCGTCTCGCCGCCAGTCCCGACGAACACGCACCGAGACGGTGGTTGAACCGAAATTCGCTAAACTTTGCAAGCCTGCAAGCGGGTTGCCCAAATTCGGAGCGCGGCTGTGTCGGAGACCAGCCGCAGCAGCGACATTACATCACCGCCTCTTGTAATCGCATCCCTCTTTCATCCGGGGCGCTGCGGCTGGTGTGCCTGAGCGGCTTGCACTGCTGACAGTTTTGATCCCCAAAAAAGCGAAATAAAAAAATTTCTGTCCCGAAATCCCCGCGCCAACATTGAACTTTTTTGGGGTTCCAAATGTAGTTCTTGTACTGCGCCCTACATCTGAGAAATTTGAATTGCATGGAAATCAAAAACATCGAACATCGAACATCGAACGCCCAACATCGAATAGATGGCTCGCGGCCTTTCCTTCGGCGTTCGGCGTTGGATGTTCGATGTTCGATGTTTTTCGGAAGGGTCATAGCCGAATTGTCCCCACGTTCCCG
>DATJTK010000032.1:0-74488 GCA_035503455.1 Candidatus Sulfotelmatobacter sp.
TGCGCCCAAGCCAGATTTCCATCCCCGAACGCACGGGGACCTCGGTTAGGCAACCCAATCGATCGAAAAATCGCCCTCGTCGCCCGCCTCCGCACCATTCTTGTCAAAATCAAATCTAACTATGAAATATCCGGGCTAGGCCTTCAGCCTCTCCAGCGCCTTCAAAAAATGCCGATCATACTTGGCCATGTTTCCGCGCTGACGGCGATACTCGGACGGCGTCATTCCCACCATGTTCCTAAAAACGCGCGCAAAATATTGGCTGGAGCCGAAGCCGGCTTCAAAGGCGACTTCGGTGATGTTCTTGTCATTGTTTTTCAACGACGCTTGAGATTGCCGGACCCGAAAGCGATTGAGCAGGACGGTTGGCGCGTCGCCGGTGAGTTCCTTGGTGAGCGTTTCGAACTGGGTGCGTTTGAGGCGGCAGGCGGCGGCCATCGAGTCGAGGGTCCACGGCTCGGAGCATCGCGTTCGAAGTTCTTCGATGAACCGATGCACGCGCCGCTGCGTCGCGGAATTCTCCGGATTTTGCGTTTCCGCATGACGGATGCTTCTGACCAATTCACAAAGCACGGTCTGGGATAGCGCAATGACGCTCATGCGCGCCAGGATTCCGGGCGTTTCCAGTTCCGCCGTCAACCGCGTCATCGCCCAGGCAAAATCCGCGCTGGCGACAAAACAACGATTGGCAGCCGCTGAGAGCACGGCAAAAATGCCGGCCTGTTCCGTTTCCGCCAGCCCGAATGCTTCGACGAGCCGCGCGTCGGCGGGGTTGCTCACGTCATCGGCGAGGCGATAGACGACGAAGTGGAATTGATGGCCTGGTTCAAAATCCACGCAGCTTCCGTGTTTTTCCCAGGGAAAGGTAAAAAAGACCGAGCGGGGCGCGACCAAAAACGGGCGGCCCTCAATTTCCCAGTGAAGATGGCCTTTGGCAATGTAATGGACTTCAAACCCACCGTTTTGGTGCGCCGGCAACCGCGCGATGCTGCCGCTGCCATACTCTTCAAACAAGTCAGAGAAATGGCGGGGTTTGCGGGGAAAATGCCTCGCTTGAATCATAGGCCGTGTATTTTTTACCGGTGTGAATCTATACAAGACCGGCGCGGTTATGTCCATTAAAGTTGCAGTTCACAAGTCCAGAAACTTCGGGCAAGATTCGTGTTGGCCGGAACCGTTGCGGACAAACTTTTGACATTGATTGATCGGCCAAAGAATTGAAGCACATGAGCAAAATTATAATTTCATCCAAAAAAGGAAAACAGGGCCTCGGCGCGGGCGTCTGGAACATCGGCGCTGGCCGCGACCCGTTCGGCGGGCCCACGCGCCCCGAGATTCCGGTCCTGGAGCGCATTCCCATGCTGGCGGACGCCGGCATCACCTATATCGAAGCGCATGACGTGGAAATTCCCGCGCGCGTCGTGCCGGAGGCCAAGGAATTGATGAAACGGTACGGCCTCAAGATGGGCATGTACACGCCATCGTTTTTTGCCGACCCGATTTTCAAGGACGGCGCGATGACGAGCAACGATAAGGCGATCCGCAAGCGCGCGCTGCTCAATGCCCAGGAGGCGGTGGATGTCACGGTTGCGCTGGGTTCGGAAATCATGGTGTTTTGGAACGGGCGCGAAGGATTTGATTTTGTCCTGGCGAAGAACGGGCAGGAATCGTTTCGGCGGCTGGTCGAGGGATTCAATGCCGTGGGCCGTTACGCATTGGAAAAACACGGCAAAAAATCGCCGCGCTTTGCCATCGAGCCCAAGCCCAATGAACCGCGCGCCAATATGTATTTGAGCAACGTCGGGGAGGTGCTTTACCTGATTAGCCGTTTGGATCCCGAGGTGCAGCCGTTGTTTGGGGTGAATCCGGAGACGGCCCACAGCCGGATGGCCGGGCTGGACTATTTGTGGGATGTTGAACTTTGCCTCGAAGCGGGCAAATTGTTTCATATTCACCTGAATTCCCAGGACACGACGCGCTATGACCAGGACCTGCCGTTTGGTTACATCGAACCGGTGAAAGACCTGGCGTTGTGTGTCGTTCTCCAGGATGCAAAATGGGACGGCATCCTGGCGTTTGATGTCAAGGCGCCACGCACGGACCGGCAGGAGGATATCACCGATATTTTGCGCACCAGCGCCGCGAACTTGCAGCGGCTATGGGCCAAAGCGCTCCAGGTGGACCGCAAACGCATCACGGAATTTCGAGCGGCCCAGCGTTATACCGCCCTGGCCGGATATTTGGCAGAATGCCTCTACTGATCTACTGATCCCATGATTTATTTGGGAATAGATTGCGGCACACAAAGCACGAAAACTGTCGCTCTCGACGGTGACTCGGGAAAAATCATTGCTTCGGCGGCGCAAAACTATGACGTGTTGCCCGGCCTGCCGTCAGGTCACATGGAGCAAAATCCGGCCACGTGGGTTGCGGCTGTGGATGCCACCGTCCAGAATGTCCTGGAAGGTTTGGGCGGCCGGCAAAAAGAAGTCGCCGGCATCGGCGTTTCCGGACAGCAACATGGATTTGTGCCGCTGGACAGCGAAGCCCGTGTGATTCGGCCGGCAAAACTCTGGTGCGATACGTCCACCGTTGAGGAATGCGATTTGATGCGCAAACAATTTGGCGGCGCGAACTATTTTATCGAGCGCGTTGGGCTGGATATGCTGCCGGGTTTCACAGCGCCCAAAATTCTATGGCTCAAGCGCCATGAACCGGAAAATTTCCGGAAATTGTCCACAGTCCTGTTGCCGCACGATTATCTAAATTACCAACTCACCGGCCAGTTCCGGATGGAATATGGCGATGCATCGGGGACTGCCCTGTTGAACGTGCGAAGCCGCCAGTGGGAGCGCGAAATTCTGGAATTCATTGACGCGGCGTTGCCGGAAAAAATGCCGGCGGTTGGTTCCTCGCGCAAACCCGCGGGCACCCTCAAGCGCGACCTCGCGGAACGCTGGGGATTGTTGCCAGACGTGGTCATCAGCGCCGGCGGCGGCGACAATATGATGGGCGCGATTGGCACGGCCAATGTCATTCCCGGGTGTGTCACGGCGAGCATCGGCACGTCGGGCACCATTTACGCCTACAGCGACAAGCCGGCTGTAGATCCGAAGGGCGAAATTGCCGGGTTCTGCGATAGCACGGACGCATGGCTGCCGCTGTTGTGCACCATGAACGTGACCGTAGCGACCGAAGCAGTGAGGAGTCTCTTTGGCTGGTCCGTGCCGCAATTGGACGCCGCGATCGAGAGCGCGCCCGCGGGCGCCGATGGGATTCTTTTTCTTCCGTATCTTCAAGGCGAACGCACGCCGAATTTACCGTGCGGCAGCGGCGTTTTTCACGGCCTGAACACCCGCAATATGAAGCCGGCGTTAATGGCGCGCGCCGTGATGGAGGGTGTGACCCTGGGCATGGCCTACGGGCTGGAACGCATGAAGGAACTGGGAATCGCGCCGGTGGAAATCCGGCTCACGGGCGGCGGCAGCAAGAGCGCCGTCTGGCGGCAAATCTGCGCCAACATTTTTAATTGTCCGGTCGTGACCCTGGCCGAATCGGAAGGCGCGGCCCTGGGCGCGGCCATTCAGGCGCTGGCGGCTGTTCAAACCAATAAATCCATCACCGGCTGGGCTGCCGACGTCGTGACAACGAATCCATCCGAACGAGTCGAGCCGAACAAGGGTATTGCTGCGAGTTATGCGGTTGCGCGGCAACAATACGTTTCCTTGACCCAGACGCTGGCTCGGGCAGCATTCCTATAATATCAACTATGCGTATATTGCCTCTAATTCTACTCTCCACCGTTCTTTTTTGTATCACTCCGGCGCGCGCTGATGACGAATCGTGCGCGTCCTGCGACCGGTTGGTCCAGGCCAGCGGACAGTTCAAGCATTACAAGACCGCCGCGGACATACAAGTTCAAGGCGCTCCGGCGAATGACCCGGCCGCCTATTCTGAGGAGGTCAATGGCAGCCATTTTACCATCACGGCTTCCCATTTGCCCGCCGGAAAACTCACGGTCATCATCGGGGAGGCTGAAACATTTTATAAACAACCCGGTGAACGGTTGTTTGATGTGACGTGCGACGGCACAACGCTGGCAAAAAATTTTGATATCATTGCCGCTGCCGGCGCTCCAAACAAAGTCTGCACGATCACTGCCCAGGTGGACCATCAGGCGGATTCGGTCCACGGCCCGCTCATCCTGACATTTGATGCGGTCAAACACGGGGCCAAATTTAATACGCTGGAAATTCTGGATGCTTCGGGTAATGCGCTGGTTTCCTTGAATGCTTCAGACCTGGCTGACCCGCTATCCGCTGCTGCCAGCAAAGCGCCCGTGGTCGACGGCCCGGTGATTTGGAAAGACCCGACGAAGCCGCTCGATGACCGCATCCACGATTTGATCAGCCGTATGTCGCTCGCGGAAAAGGTTCAGCAAATCCGGAATACGACCCCGGGAATTCCGAGGCTCGGGGTTCCGGCTTATGATTTCTGGAGCGAAGCGCTGCATGGAGTCGGGTTCGCCGGCACGGCGACCGTTTTTCCACAAGCCATTGGCGCGGCCGCCACGTGGGATACGCCGCTGATGCTCCGTGAATCGGATGTCATTTCTACCGAGGCGCGCGCGAAATTCAACGATTACACCCGCCATAATAACGGAAACGGCAAACGTTTCTATTGTCTGACCTTTTGGTCGCCCAACGTGAACATTTTCCGTGACCCGCGCTGGGGCCGCGGCCAGGAAACATACGGTGAAGACCCATTTTTGACCGGCTCATTCGCCGTGGCCTTCATTCATGGATTGCAGGGCGACAATCCCAAATACATCAAAGCCATGGGCTGCGCCAAACATTACGCCGTCCACAGCGGGCCTGAGCCGAAACGGCATGAGTTCGACGCCACGCCGCCTGAACGCGATCTCTACGAAACCTATCTCCCGCAATTCGAGATGGCCGTGCGCCAGGGACATGTTGGCGGCGTCATGGGCGCCTATAGCGCCCTGGATGGCGTGCCCTGTTGCGCAAATTCCTTTTTGTTGACGGACATCCTCCGTAAACAGTGGGGCTTTGATGGCTATATCGTGTCCGACTGCGATGCTGTGGGCGACATTTATAGAGGACATCATTACACGGACTCGCCCCAGGCCGCGGCCGCGGCCGCCGTGAAGGCGGGTTGCGATATCTGCTGCGGCGGGACCTACAACGAGCTGCTCAAGGCGGTCGAACAAAAACTGATCACCGAGCCCGAGATAGACCGGGCGCTCTATTACGCGTTGAAAACCCGTTTTCGTCTTGGGCTGTTCGATCCGCCCGAGGACGTTCCGTGGTCCAATATCGGCATTGACCAGAACGATACTCCGGATCACGAGGCGCTAGCGCTCAAGGTGGCGGAGGAATCCATGGTACTTCTGAAAAATGACGGTACGCTGCCTCTGGATCGGGATAACATCAAGCGCATCGCGGTGATTGGTGAAAATGCGGATTCTGTTCCCGTGCTGGTTGGCAATTACAACGGCGTCCCGGCGCGGCCAGTGACCATATTGGACGGAATCAAAGCCGTCGCGGGGCCGAACATTCAAGTGACGTACACGCCGGGCTGTCCGCTGGCCCTGGCCAAGGATAATTCCAACGCCCCAACCCCGGAAATGACCGCGCAGGCGCTGGCGGACGCCAAAGCGGCTGACGTTGTGATTTATGTCGGCGGCATCACGGCTCAACTGGAAGGCGAAGAATCCAGGAAGGCCAATGGTTATATCGGTTTCTATGGCGGCGACCGCACGCAAATCGAGTTGCCATCCGTGCAGACAGATTTGCTGAAAGCGCTTCAGGATACCGGCAAACCTGTTGTGTTCGTGAATTGCAGCGGCAGCGCCATGGCCATGCCGTGGGAGAAGAAACATCTGCCGGCTATCGTCCAGGCGTGGTATCCAGGAGAGCAGGGCGGCAAAGCGGTCGGCGAAGTTTTATTTGGCGATGTCAATCCCGGCGGCCGGCTTCCAGTGACATTCTATAAATCCACGGGCGACCTGCCGGACTTTGAGGATTATTCCATGGCCAACCGGACGTACCGTTATTTTAAAGGCAAGCCGCTCTTCGCCTTTGGCTACGGGTTGAGCTATACCAAATTCTCGTACAAAAATGCGGAGTTGGACCAGCCGACCGTGGCCGCCGGGGGCACGCTGCGGGTTTCTTTTGACCTGGAAAATTCCGGAGACCGGGACGGCGACGAAGTCGCGCAGATTTATTTTCGGCATATCAAATCCGCTGTGCCGCAGCCGCTATTGGCGCTGTGCGGTTTTACGCGTATTCACCTGGCCAAAGGCGATACCGCGCGTGTTACCATGGATATTCCGACCGACCGGTTTCGATATTGGGACACTGACACAAAGCAATACGTCATTGAACCGGGCAAATATCAGCTACTTATTGGCTCGGCCTCCGATGATATCCGCTTGAAACCGCGATTCGAAATCACCGCGGCGCAGTGAGTGAAGAGCGTGAGAACGTCTTACCACTTCAAAGCGTCAATCGCCATTTGAAAGTCCAACGACAACCGAAAGCGGTGTCGCGCGGACTTGCCACCGCACTCCAAGACGCGAAGCGAGTTCTTACGAGTGCGATTCATCGCGCCGGATTCAACGCCGTAGCGTGGGTATCCAAATGAACCGCATTCGGAGCGCGGCTGTGTCGAAGGCCAGCCGCAGCGCGTTGAAACGTTCGTGGCTGCTGCGGCTGGCGCCCTTTTGCCTCGCACACAGCCGCGCTCCGCATGCCAATAACCTCACCAGTTTCGATGATTGACCGGCCTGAAAGAATGGCGGTTAATCAGCGCATGAATTTCCTTCATCGCGCCGTTCTTACGGCGTTTTTGCCGTTTTCGATCGTTGGAACGTTGCACCTCGGAGATACGGCCGCTGTTGCCGACACCGAAGGCTCCAGTCCTCCAGCCTCCAGCCTCCAGCCTCGCTTCCTTTCCTGGCCGCCACTGACGTCTCAAAACAAACCCTGGACATGGTGGTGGTGGCCGGGCAGCGCGGTGGATTCGACGAATATCGCGAACCAATTGCGGATGTTTCAGGAGGCGGGCCTGGGTGGCGTGCAGATTATTCCAATCTACGGCATCAAAGGCGGCGAATCGAATTACATTAATTTTCTGAGTCCCGAGTGGATGGAAATGCTGAATGAAACCGTCAAAGGCGCGCGTGCGCTGGGAATGGACGCCGACATGGCGCTCGAAACTGGATGGTGTTTTGGTGGTCCGACTATCAGCAGGGATGAAGCGAACGCATTGGTGGTCGAAAGGACATTTGCAGTGGCCGGCGGAGAACAATTCAGCCATCGTTTTGCGTCTCCAATCCAGGCATTAATGGCGTTCAATACCAATGGCGTTGCCATGTATTTATCGCCCGATATTGGCGCGGACGGAAACATTCAATGGACAGCGCCTCCGGGCCAATGGACAGTCTATGCAATCTCGCAGCGATTTTCCGGTCAGAATGTGAAACGCGCCGCCCCGGGCGGACGCGGGCCGATGCTGGACCCGTTTTATCCTAAAGCGATGGGCGATTATTTGAAATGGTTCGATGCTGCTTTCGACTCGTATTCAGGAGCGAAACCGCGCGCTGTTTTCCAGGATTCATATGAGTACCAATGCAATTGGTCGCCCGATTTCTTCGCTCAATTTGAGCGGTTCCGCGGTTACAACTTGAAAACGGTTTTGCCGGCGCTGTTCGGAGACGCGTCTGCCGACGAAGTGGCCCGCGTCAAATCTGATTATCGCGAGACGGTTTCCGATTTAATGGCGAAGCGGACGGACCCTATGTGGATGGATTGGGCGCATCGGCATGGTTTTATCGTGAGCTACCAGGCCCACGGTTCGCCGGGGAATTGGCTGGACCTGTATGCGGATGCTGACATCCCCGAAACAGAGATGTTTCATTTGGATCGAAACCCGTTGATTTCGAAATTCGCTTCGTCCGCCGCTCATGTGGCCGGGCATCCGCTGACAGGCGCCGAAACGGGGACCTGGCTGTCTGAGCATTTTACCGAGACGCTTGCTGAATTGAAGTACCTGGCCGACGATATGTTCATTTCGGGCGTTAATCATATTTTTTATCATGGTTGCTGTTATTCGCCCGCCTCTACCGCCTGGCCGGGCTGGTTGTTTTATGCGTCCACCGAAATGAATCCGCGCAATTCCATTTGGCACGACGTGCCGGCGCTCAACGCGTACATCGGCCGCTGCCAATCCATCCTCCAATCCGGCGAACCGGACAATGACATTCTTCTGTATTGGCCAATTTCTGACCTGTGGAACAATCCGGACGGAATGTTGCCGGACATGACGGTGAGCAAAATAGCCTGGTTTACGGAACAACCCATCGGCGTCACAGCGGCGAATCTATGGAAACGCGGCTACGCGTTCGATTTTATTTCGGACAGCCAGTTGATATCGGCGAAAACGGAGGGAGCAAAAATTCAGGTTCCGGGCGGTAACTACGAAGTGGTGCTCGTTCCACCGTGCCGGCTCATGCCTGTAGAAACGCTCTCCAAACTGATAGCGCTTGCGCAGTCAGGCGGGACTGTGATTTTTGAATCCAACCTTCCAGTAGATGTGCCCGGTTGGGGAAACCTCGAGGAACGAAGGGCGCAATTCAAACGGTTGCTGGCAAAGATCCAGCCCGTGACAGATCATCTTGGTTTTGGGATGGCAGTCGTTGGCCACGGCCGAATTTTCATCGGAGACGCAGTAAAGGCGCTGTCACTCTCGAAAGTTGCCCGTGAACCAATGTGCGACCATGCCGGCGTGTTCTTTATGCGCCGTTCGTTTGATGGCGGGTGGAATTATTTCATCGCCAATCGCCATGGCGATGCGCTGGACGGCTGGGTGACGGTCGGGCATCCGGCCACGGCCGCCGCGCTTTTGGACCCTATGACCGGGCAAAGCGGCGTGGCGGCTATTCGGCAGATGAATGGCCAGACACAGGTTTATTTGCAGCTTCTGCCCGGCGGCTCGGTGATCCTGCGATTGTTCGGCGGTCCAACGGAGCACGCTAAAGGTGGCAGCGCCACTGGCGAATGGACACCGAACAGCCACGCAGTCGATGGCCCGGCCTGGAATTATTGGGAAACCAACGGCCCGGCGACCGAAATCACCGGCGATTGGAATGTGAATTTCGTGCAAGGCGGCCCGGAGATTCCGGCCTCATTTACCACCGCTCATCTTGCATCCTGGACAGCACAGGATGACACCAACGCGCAACGGTTTGCCGGCTCAGCGAGTTATACCATTACCTTCGATGCGCCAAGGGCCGGCGATGGACCTTATTTTTTGGATTTGGGCACGGTCTGCCAAAGCGCCCGGGTCCGGCTAAACGGTGTGGATTACGGCACATTGATCGCGCCGCCGTTTGGTGTGGTGATTGACAACTTGAAGCCTCGGGAGAACAAGCTGGAAGTTGAGGTCACCAACGTTTCAGCCAACCGCATCCGCGATTTGGATCGCCGTCAGGTTCCCTGGAAAATATTTGGCGATATCGGCATCGTCGACAGCCAGTATCACAAATTCGATGCGGCGAACTGGCCATTCACGGATTCGGGGCTGCTGGGGCCGGTCACACTAACGCCCATAGTGCGCCTCGCGACGCATTGACCAGTGTTGCAAATTCGACGAGCTGTTGAAGGCAGGGCTAATGGCCGATTACGGTTGAGATTGGATATACGAGAAAATTTCATCGTATCCCTCGTAGGAGGCTGCGGTCTCGGTGGCCACGAGTTTGGTGGTTATCAAAGGCATCAAGGGTGTCAAATTTGCGTAGCTGACTGAGCCGTCGGTAAACGTCACCTCGGTGCCCGCGGACGGCCATTGCGGCCAATCCTGAATGTCAAACGGTACTCCTGTTGGTGAAGTAGTGGCATCCGGGTTAGCGTTGGTGCTCTCTGGAGCCATATAATCCAGTATAAATACATCCATTTGATGTACGTCAGTCGTTTTTTCATACTTTCGCTCGAGATTCTGAGGCGGTTCGCCCGGGAGCCCAGCCGAAACGACTCGAGGATTATACATATACGGACTGCGAACGACCCCGCCGCTGTCTGAGCTTAGGAATCTCGGGGTTGAATACTGTGACGGCGACAGTAATGGATCCTGCAATAATGGGCAGAAAAAAACGTTGGCATTTTGTATTTGTCCGCCGCCGTACAGGAGCCCCATATTTTGATCGTAGGGCTCGTAGTTTTGCGGAATCTGCATATTTGGTGTCAGCGCCGGATTGCCGTACACAGGATTGATGGCTATGTAGCGGGTGTAATGGATGCCTTGAAGAATGTCGACTATCGTGGGGGAGTCATTGCCGCTGCCGAGCGTAGAAACCGGCAGCCAGTCATTGAAATCCGAGGCGTACATAAACGAGGCTGCGGCCATCTGCTTCATATTATTGATGTCCACGGTGCGCAGGCTGTTGCGTTGCGCCTTCGAAAGCACTGGAAGCAGTATTGCTGCAAGAATCGCAATGATCGCGATTACCACCAGCAATTCGATGAGCGTAAAGCCCCGGCTCCGGCTCGGGTGAGTCGTCCGACTTGAACTGCATTGGGTCATGTGAAAAACGTAACAGTAACACCTGCGAATTCAATCACCACTAAAGGTGACGAACGGGGGGGGTATAATCAGTTCTGGCTATGCCGGGTGTTCCTGAAGTTTGCCTGCCCCGTCTTGCTTTTCCGCTTTTCCTCGGGCAATTTCAGCGCATTCCGTTACGAATCGGGCCCAAACCATTTGCTATCATGCCAATTCATGTTTCCATCGTGGAAGACGATGTGAAGGTGCGCGGCAGTCTCGCCCGGCTAATTGATTCCACCGATGCCTTTTCCTGTGTCAGCCAGCATCCGGATGCGGAAAATGCCTTGAGGGAAATCCCGGTCATCAAACCGGAGATCGTTTTAATGGACATCAACCTCCCGGGCATGGACGGCGTCGAATGCGTCCGGCGCCTGAAACAAATGCTGCCCCAAACGCAAATCGTGATGCTGACGGTTTATGAAAATACCAATATCATCTTTGAAGCCCTGACCGCGGGGGCAACCGGCTACTTATTGAAGCGCAGTTCGCCTGAGCAAATCATTGAAGCGATTCGCGACGTTCACGGCGGCGGCTCGCCCATGAGCAGCCATATCGCCCGCAAAGTCGTAGCGTCCTTCCAAAAGGTCACAAACCCGGTCCACGAATACGAGAAGCTTTCCACGCGCGAACATCAGGTGCTGGACTATTTGGCCAAGGGCTACCTTTACCGGGAAATCGCCGATGAATTGAAAATCAGTTATGCCACAGTGCACACGCACGTGCGGCACATTTACGAAAAGCTGCACGTCCGCTCGCGCACCGAAGCCGTCACCATTCACTTGTCCCACCGCCGCTCACCGTTGGAGTCATGAAATCAAGTCAGAACCTCGTACCATGCCCTCACGCCGGCGCTCTTTCCTGAACCGTGGTGGAATACAGCGCACGACGCCGTGTAGCGCCGCAATGAGCGTAGTCAGCCGTTGTACCACGTATGTTCCGCCCGCTCTGAGCGGGCGGGGACGGCGGTGGCAGCGCCACTTGCGAAAAGCGCCGTCCTCCACCATGAGATGTTATGGCAACAATTTTTTGGCATCCGCCGGCACGTCAATTTTCGTGGTGCCGACGTCTGAAATGACCACCGTTGTATCGCGGTCCTGGGGCCGGTCGTTCCCGTTGAATGTGATTGTGCCTTTGACGTGATATTCGAATTTTGTGAGTTGGCCGCCGTCAACCCAAAACGTCACCGTGCCAGAAGGATTGCTGACGGAAGCATTGTTGCCCGGACCCCGACGGAACATAAGCAGGTTTTTTGCGGCGTCGTCGGTCAATGGGCCGGTATACGAGTTTCCGGTTTGTTGCAGAGATTGCGCCTCCCCGGCCAGGTCTATCGCCTGCGCCGCGGGCGCTTTGAAATTCTGCACCATCATTTTCATGAAACGCCCGGGCATCTGGCTATCGTCCAAATCCGAGAGCTTTGTCCACGAGCCGTCGTCCGGGTCCGTGACAACGGTGTTGGGGCCGTCCATGATTATTTCGGTGTGATTATCGCGCATCGTCATTTTCACGTAGGTCATGCTGCCATCGAGCTTGCCGTCTGTGGGACCTGGCTTGAAGCGGGAGTCGGCGGGAACGACCACTGTGGCGCGCCATGTGTAATTTGAGCCGGCGGCGAGCTTCTGCGCCGCGCTGGTCACGTCGCCCTGGGGGTCGGCATACGCGGCGAGCAACGACCCGGCCATCATGGCCATTGTGCTGAAGAGGATTTTTTTCATAAGAAAAGTCGATTGGTTGAATTGTTATTGTTCCTGCTTGCAACGGGAAATGTAGTCCTGCTGCGGGTTAGCGCAAGTGGAAATGGGGGTGATTTTCTGAAACGCATCCGGCGGACCATTCCACGGGAAGAGTTCCGGATGGATCAAATGCGCGAGCAATTCTACGCCGTCCACGACGCGCGGGCCGGGCCGCGCGAAATACGCGTTTGCATTTACTGCAAATACGTTGTTATTCCGCACGGCAGGCAGATTGGCCCAGCCGGGCTGTCGCAATAGTTGTTTTGCCTGGCCAGCCGCTTTTTCTGTATCAAAACCGCAAGGGGAAACGATTAGAATTTCCGGCAACCATCGTTCGATGTCTATCCACGAAATACGGACGGAATCTTTTCCCCTGCGTCCGAGGCCGTCTTCGCCGCCGGCCAGTTCAACCATTTCCGGGACCCAATGGCCGCAACAATACAAGGGATCAACCCATTCGAGGCAGAACACGCGCGGACGCCGCGATGCGGTTTTGGCCTTGTCAGTGACCGTTTGCAGGCGCGTACGGGCGGCAACAATCCATGTTTCCGCTCGTGCCGATTTTCCGATGACCGCGCCCAGCTCGCGCATATTGTCAAAAATATCTTCGATTCCATGAGGGCTGAACCAAAGAATTTGCGGTTTGATCGGCAGGGCCGTGAGCGCGCTGGAGATTTCATTTCCCGAGGGGGCGCAGACCTGACACAGGTCCTGTGTCAGAATGTGCGTGGGCGCGATTTTTTCGAGCAGACGCTCATCGACCTGATACAGGCTTTGCCCGCCGCCGATGCGTTGCGCGACGGCTGTGTCAATTTCTGATAGCGTCATCGTTTCCAGGGGCAACGCAGGTTTGACGACGATGGGTTTGGTCCTTGCCTCGGGCGGAAAATCGCATTCGTGGGAAACGCCGGCCAGCATGTCCCCTGCGCCGAGCGCAAACACCATTTCCGTTGCGGCCGGCAAAAAAGAAATGAGGCGCGGGGCGGTCATCGTCCATTCAAAATAGGTTTTCCGGGCGGAATGGACAGAAATTTTAGTTGTTGAAGCGTTGGAGCGAGGCGCTGTGGAAAGAAAATACTACAATACCAGGAACCGACCCGTATTCGACCCGTATTCGAATCTTTTCGGTTTCATCGAGGACGAGGACGATCGTGATGATGAAGCGTATGCATCGGCACAGACTCAAGATTTTTCAAAGGAAGGGCTGTGTTCGGTTGTCTGATTGGATAAAATGGCGTGTTCATGGTCCCGCCGCCCGACGAACCAATGTGGATTGAGAAAAGCCTCGCCGGCGATGGCGTGGCGTTTGCGGCGCTTGTGAAAGAGTATCAAAAGATGGTCGTGGCACTGGCCTTTCGAATGACGGGTTCGCTGTCGGACGCAGAGGACCTGGCGCAGGAGACGTTTTTGCGCGCGTTCCGGCAGTTGGGGTCGTTCCGGGCTGAGTCCAAATTTTCGACGTGGCTTTGCCAAATTGCGATCAATTTAAGCCTGAACTGGCGGACGCGCGAAGGACGGCGGGGCGAGGTCCATTCGCAATGGGCGGAAAATGCGCTCACGGATTCGTCCAGTGGGTTTCCGGACGAATTGTCACGGCGCGTCCAAATGGCGCTGGACAAATTGCCCGCAAAACAACGGGCGGCGATTGTCCTGACGGTCTATGAAAATCGCAGCCACGCCGAGGCCGCGGAACTGTTAAACTGCACCGAAGCGACGGTTTCCTGGCGCGTCTTCGCCGCCCGGCAAAAACTCAAACGCCTGTTGAAAGGAGTTGGCGCATGAAAAAGTTCGAATTCGATTCCATTTTGAAAAAGGCGCGGATTCCCGAGCCGCCGGCTGAATTTTGGGAAGACTTTCCCGGGCAGGTGGCCCGACAACTCAACCGTCCGCCGAAGTCCGAACCCGAACGGTTGCCGCGACGGAATTGGTTTTCGTGGCTGGCTTGGGGGCTTGGCACGGCTATGTGCATTGTCCTGGCTTTTATAGCAGGCCATTGGCGTGGTCGGATGGAAGCGAGCAGGCCGCAAGATATTTTGGCCAACCCAAAACTCGTCCATGAAACATTGGCAATGTTTCCAAACCAGGTCCGCGCCATTGTGGAGGATCATTCCGGATTGCGGTTGGTGTTATCCGACGGCGGTACTCTGCCGCCGTCACCGCCGTTATATGTACGCATTTGTGACGGGAAAGAGTGTTCATCGTTTGTGACGTTCAGCGGGCAGGAAATTCAGGTGGCCGGGCGGCAAATGACCGTCCTGGCCGATACACATGGCGGCATCATTTTGACGGGAAATGATTTTGTATGGGCCAGCGACCAGAAGATAGCATCCGTCAATGGTATGTATATAGAGGCCCGGAACCTCGGTTTGGCGGCTTTGTAATCAGACATGAAATATATTTTTGGAATCGTTCTATGTTTTTGGCTGGTGGCTAGGTCGTTTGCGCAAACCAATGTCCCCGTGAAACTCGCTTTAATTGCGGAGTCAGGCGAGGCGGCGGAGGCAGTTGATGTTATGACCGCGCAACTATCGGGTGACCGCCGCTTTCAACTCCTGGACCGGGACGAAATTGACAGGGTCTATCGTGAGCAGGGATTGTCCGCAGCCAATCGCAATGATCTGAAACTGGGCCGCATTTTGGGGGCCGATGGATTGTTGTTGATTAATGTTTTTACACCCCGGCAGCCGGCGTTAGCGCCGTCCTCGACGCAACCTCGAGAGCGAATCACCGTACGTCTTGTTGCGATCAATCCCGGTGTGATTCTGGCGGAGGGCGCTTTTGCGTGGTCCGCGAAAGATGCCGTCGAATGGCCGAAATCTGCCGCGGCTTATTTGGATTCGTATTTGCCGAAATTGTCGGTGTCCGCCGGGGACGCCGTTGCGATTTCCATTGTGAATCTTCGCTCTGCCATTCAATCGCGCGAAACGGCGCAAACTGAACATACGTTAAAGATGCTCGTGATCGAGCGGTTGAGCCATGAACCGCGCGTATTCGTTTTAGAGCGCCAAAAGTTGCAATTGTTGGCCGAAGAAAAAGATTTGAAGGCAGATACATCCGCATTTTGGGACGGCAGTTATCTTTTGGACGGCGTCGTAGACCAAAACGGATATTCCCGGGACACCATCACCATCAATGCCCGGTTGACGCCGCCCCGGGGAGGGCAGCCGCTGCTATTCGAAGTCAGTGGAAGCCGCACTAACCTGGCGGAAGTTGTCAACGCATTGGCCGCGCGTGTGACCGGGATGCTAAATATCCAGTCGACTGCCACGCCATGGAACGCCGCGGACGAAGCATCCAGTTATTTTGATGAGGCGAACTGGGCGCTCAAATGGGAAATGTACGGGGAAGCGCAGGCGGCATCGGAATCCGCGTAGGCCCTGGGAAAAAAAAGATTTGGATTGTGCGCTCATTCGAGTGAGAAGTTACGTGAGCCAGATTCCGACTGTTGAACAGAAGGGCGCACAACGCTATGACAGCCTGGCGGATTACAAAAGTGGAATTGCTGATCCGCATTACACTCACATCGACGA
This sequence comes from Candidatus Sulfotelmatobacter sp., assembly GCA_035503455.1. Classification (GTDB taxonomy): domain Bacteria; phylum Verrucomicrobiota; class Verrucomicrobiia; order Limisphaerales; family UBA11358; genus UBA11358. The sequence continues at coordinate 15,884 of DATJTK010000032.1, forward strand.
TCCGCCGAGTTCCGAGAACCTCGACCGCGCATTATACGCATTGGGCGCTTACGAGGAATTTTGTCAAAATTCGCCCGAGGCCAAATCGGAAGTTCTTTCGCGGCCTCATTGGAACGATTGGCACGATTCCGATTGGTACCGGTTGGGTGTTGATGCGCTTACCGCGGCGTCACAAGTCCTGCAACAGTATTGGTATCAGCCCAAATCACAGGCGGCGGTTGAAGACAAACTTGCCGATTTACGCTCCGCGGCGCGTTCCGTGGCCCAACTCATTTCGGAATCGCCGTCGATCCATGACGGATATTTCGTCGGCGACCGTGTCGCAAACCACGATGAATTGAGCCGCACGATGCAGGACAGTCCAAACATTTTTCGTTGTGAAGTCAATTGGGGCTGCTTTTGGCAGGAGCGTCCCGAAGATACGATTGCACTTTACCGCGAACTGATGAGCAGTCCGGTTTTCTGCTACATTCACTCCGATTTTTGGCACAGAACTCCGATACAGCCGCGCCTCGTCGCGTGGGATGAGGAAGATGAAAAAAATATTCCCGCGATATGGGAGAATTTTGTGCGGAGCCTGAACGATTCAACGAATGTCCTGCTGCAAATGGAGGCCAAGGCATTGATGAATGCGGATGCCACAAACGATGAAGATGCGAAAGCCGCAGTCGCAGCGTGGTGGAACATTGTCCGCTCACACCGCGACGAACTCGTTGGAAACAATGTCGAACTCTTTTATTTGGGTTGGGGATTTGTCTACAACCCTGAGACAGAGGCGATGGATGAGGACTATTGGCGAACAACGATACCGGCCAGGCAGACAACCTCAGCGTTTGAACAGCAGAAACAATACTTTGCACATTTCACTCCATACGATTTTCAGGCGTTTGTAGACCTCTTTGGGTCTAAAAATTATTCAAGAGAGCAGGCGTCCGAACTGAAGCCGTTGATTGCTGCGTACGAGTCCAATATGGTCGCCAGGGCCTCATCCCAGAAGGATTTATTCTTCGCCAAGGCTGATGCGCAGTGGATCCATCTATTCCTTGAAAAACCCATCGACGACATTCTCAATCCGCCTGCTCCGGTTGCAACCGTTGCCACTAAAAATCCTCTTGCTGCGCCGCCAGTGAGGGCACGACCGGCTGTGCCTGTTGCCGCGACCTTCCCACTGCCGGAGGAGATTCCCGCGCATATCCTCCGAGTGAACCAATTTATAAAAATTCCCAGCGAGCCGATTCAGCCCGACGAAATTTCCGGCAGCCAGATATTCGCGCAACGCTGGAGTGAGGGGAAATTGCTGTTCGGAATCGCTTACACCAAAGAAAAGGATACTTACTATACAAACGGCAGCCTGGAAAGCGCCTCCGAGAACTCCAAATCCGCAATCGCCATCTTTGATCCGGCGAACCAACAATGGGACACGGTCAACTGTCCTGAAACTCGCGAAGGCAGCTGGCTTGCCATGACCATGCAGGATATCAGCCCCCAATTGATTTTGTACCATGGCCATTTGTATTCATCCATGGATGGGACGTTGAAGGAATTTGATTTTCAAAAGCAGGAATGGCGAACGCTGGAAATTTCGGGGGAAAATGCGAGTGACTTGTTTTCCGTGGCGGGCCATCTCTATGCGGCTGATCCAGAGTCGATTATCGAAATCACCGATGACGGCGGATGTAAAATCCTGGCCAGTACGCGCCGCCGCCCGGCGGTTACGATGTTGGATTCTCTGGACACGTTCGCCGTGAGGCCGTTTTTCCCGCGCCCTCAATTATTCGCCGGGCCGGAAGACTCGCTTTGTGCCAGCATTGGCAACAAAATCTATCGGTGGGACGGAAAGGATTGGCATGAGATTCTGAGCATGAATATCTCACAGCCGCCGGAAATTCTCGATGACGCCCTGGTGTTCCGCGCAGTTGCGGCCTACGGCTCCGACGATCGCTCCTGCTTGTGGCTTTGGAACAAAAGCCAGGCTGAGCCGGAATTATATTTGTCCGACAAGCCGAGGCCTCATCCTGGGATTATTACTTCACCGTATCGGCGGCACAAAACGCAACTTCTGCATCCGCGATGGGAATCCTTGCCGGATGATTATCTTACAAGTGCGCCTGCGGCGGCTTGGAATTCGAACCTGTATTTCCTGGTGGAACATACTGACGCCGTGAGGAGCGACAACGGCACCTGGAGCGCGGTGGAAAAAAACAGTTACCATGCCAGGCTGGTTTGCCTTTCTCGCGATCAGGCCAGGCCGATTGCCGTTCCTTTGAGATTTGACACGACTCGCGCCCAGCCTCCGCTGAAGGTTCTCGGGCAAAAAATGGAGCCGTGGCTGAATTTTGATTCATCGGCCCTGGAGCCTATCCTTCACTTTTCCGGCGATGCCCTGTACCTGACTGAGCGTGGCACACCCGGCGTATGGGTTATTCCTGCCTCCGAACTGCAATCTGCCGTTGCTACCGCCAAACAAACTCTTATTGCCCAAATTGCCCAGGAAAAGGCGGACCTGGAAAAACAAATGGCTGAGCGACAGGCGGCGAGGGAAAAAATCCGACGGCAGTTGCTCGCTAAATATGACCGGAACCACAACGGAATCATTGATCCGGATGAAAAAGAAGAAGCGCTGGATGACCCCGTCTTTATCGAATACGAACTGGACAACATTGACGCCAACCACGACGGTTGGCTTGAAGCCAATGAGGTGTCCTGGTTTGACGCCAACCGAAATAAACATCTGGATCCCAAAGAGGCGGCTGGAATCAACATCGCCCAGCATTTGCTCGCGGTTCGTCTCATGAAAAAATTCGATGCAGATGGGAAAGGTTATTTGAGCGATTCTGAATTCAGCGATTTGAAGCAAGCCTGCGTGAGCGCTAACGGGGAAGCTTTCGACGCCCCGGAGTTTCCGGGGCGGATGTTTGGCCCGATCGATCTCCCGGCACTGGAGAATTTTCTAAAACAGCAGACGTCCGGAAGCCTCAGACTCCGAGGGTTCGGATTGCCCGGGCGCTGGATCCAGTTCGGAGGACCCGGCGGGGTAATGAGTAAAACGAGAGCTTTCCAATTGGAAGTGGAGTATTATTGGGCGCACTCCGGGGCGCACACCAACTGAGGGCCAATTTCCGCAGACAATTTGCCAAGCGTCGAACCACATTTTTCAAAGGATTTGCCGGGGGCGATTGTCAGAATAATCAAATGAGTACGCTAAATATTTGGGCTCTGATAGCGGCGGCCTGCGGTTGGCTGAACGCGGCCGGCGCGCAATTGGAGATTGTTTCCAATGGCGCGCCCGAAAGTGTTTTTTGCGGGTCTCAAAACCAGATATCCATCATATTTCACAATGGAGGCAGCGAGAGCTTTGACGGTGAAATTCGGATGCGAGTTTTTCAAGCCACTTCGGATACGGCGGTTTCCATGGGCGAAGCCGCGTGGAAAAAGCTCGAGGTGCTTCCGCAGCAAACAGTCCTCGAATCGGCGCAGTTGAATTTTCCCCCGGTGAACGCCGAAACGCTGTTTCTCATTCAATGGATCTCCGATTCCAATCGGGTTGTGGGCACGACGAGTGTTTTGGTTTATCCGACGAACCTGTTTCAGGCGTTGCGGCCGTTTTTGGATAGAAAGAATTTTGGTGTGTTTGACCCGGGCAACCAGCTCAAGCCGTTGTTGAAGCGGCAGGGAATTTCATTTGCCGACCTTGGCGAAATGAAGCTGGACGATTTTCGCGGCCGGCTGGCAATTATCGGGCCGTTTCAGTCACAAGAAGAAGTGCCCAAAGGACTCGCCAATCGTATTAAAACCATCGCGCGGAAAAATGTTGCCGTGGTTTGGATTCAGCCGCCGCAGGCCGTTTCACTGGCCTCTCCACTGAATTGGGAACGGAAAAGAATAGAGCCGACGTATTATTGGGTGCGGAAACGACAAACCGCCATCGTGATTGTGCGGCCGGATATGGCTTCTGATCTTCCCAAAAATCCGCAATCACAGGTGACCCTGATTTATTTGTGCCGCTTCGCATTGGATCCGGAGCAGATGGCCTTGCCGATCCTGCCTCAGGCATTTAATGATTTCGATGATGAAACAATATAAGTAAAGATGAGAACTCACCGAAAATTCACCCGCCGGTTTCTTTCGTCTGGAGCCTGCAGATTAGTCTTATTATCGTCTCGTACCCGTGATCATCGAAATATGAAACTGAAAATTCACAAAGGCCGAAAGTGTTGTCTACCCGTAGTTTTGCTCGCGGTTGCCTTGTTTGCGGCAATAGCCCGCGCCGACAGCACCAATATACTGACAGTCGCCGTCCTTGATTTCGATTCCAGCGACGCGCCTGTGCAAGGGCTGGGGGACCAGGTGGCCACGCTGCTCAGCGCCAACCTGTCCGCTCAACCGCAAATCATCACTGTTGACCGGGCGGACTTGAAAAAAATCCTGAGTGAACAGGAACTTGGCTTGTCCGGAACTGTTGCGGCGGATAGCGCCGCCAAGGTCGGGCAATTGACCGGCGCAAAAGTGCTTGTCACCGGGCGAGTTTTTGAGACGGGCGACCAAATGATCCTGGTGTCCAAAACGATCGGGACGGAAACCAGCCGCGTTTATGGGGAGATCGTGTCCGGGCCGGCAAACGCCCCGATTACGGATTTATCCGCGCAACTGGCGCAAAAAATCGCCGCGGACGTCGCCGCCAAAGGCGACACGCTGGTCGCCGCGGTCGAATCGCGCGAAGACCGGATTGCCAAAATGAAAAAGGAATTGGGCGGCCAAAAACTTCCCAGCGTTTCGGTTAAAATCTCTGAGCAACATTTTGGGGAATACGTCATTGACCCGGCGGCAGAGACGGAGTTGTCCGTCATTTTACAGCAATGTGGATTCACGATTGTGGATGAGGCTTCGACGAACCGGCCAGACATTGAAATTACCGGTGAAGCGTTGACTGAATATGGGATGCGAAAAGGCAACCTCGTCAGTTGCCGCGCGCGGATTGAAATCAAGGCGCGTGAGGCAGCCAGCGGAGCGGTCTTGGATGTAGACCGGCAAACCAGTGTGGCTGTGGACCTGGCCGAACATATCGCGGCCAAAACCGCCTTGCAAAACGGGATGGACGATTTGGCGGAGCGGGTCGTGCCGAAATTGGTGAGCCGTCCCTGAGGTTGGATTGTTGGAACTGACCTTACCGGCTCGCGAAATCTTGATTCTGGCAAATAACCTGCTCGTAGCCAGATTGATATGAAGGTCCCGATTACCTCAACGCTTGTAGTCATGCTGGTTGTGCTGTGTACCGCTGTGGCGGAAGCCACCCCCGTCAAGGTTGCGATTATCCCGTTTTCTGCGCCTCTAAAAAATACCGCCCTGCAACAGGCCGCCGGGGAACTGCCGGATCTTTTAATGGTGACACTGTCCTCCCAAGAGCACTTCGAAGTGGTTGAGAGGACGAAAGTGAATGCGATCTGGAGCGAATTGCACCTGGCCGAGGACGGCTACGTCTCCGCGGATACGGCGGAGAAGCTGGGCCATATTTTGTCCTGCGATTGGCTTGTCGGCGGTTCGCTCGTCCAAATCGGCGCCAGGACCGAGGTTTGGATCAAGGTCATTGATGTCCGGAGCGGGGTAGTTTTGGACCTTAAGACGTTTCCTTATGATCCGAAAAATGTATCCGCCACTGTCAGTTCTATTCCGCAGTATCTGGCCGGGATCGATTCGCAGTCACAGCCGCGCCAATTTATCGCGTTGGGAAGATTCGCGGACCAGAGCCTGTCGTCGTCGCGCTCAGACTGGTCGCAACGTTTGCCGGCCTTGATTGAAAAACATTTTCTGGCTGCCGGTTATGGCGTGGTGGAACGCGAGGCGATTGCCCCCATTTTTTCAGAGTTCCAGTTTGAGTCGTCCGGCATGACCGGCGATTACACCAACCGTGTCATGCTCAAGCCGGCGTTCTGGCTCGTGGACGGCGGGTACAAATGGGTCTACGACACACAGGAAAAATTAAGCGTGGCATTACGCGTCCAGAAAGTTGGCTGCGCCCCGCAGATTTTTCGTTTTGATAAACCTGTCGCCGACGTGGAGCAAGCGGTAGTGGATAGCATTCAATCGGCCCTGACCAATGCCCCGCAAACAACGCCAGACCAGACGCGGGCCGCTGAGTCCAGGACTGACACCGATATCGCCATGAAATATGCGGCCGGCTACGACGAATTTGGGCATGGAGACAATGACACCATAAGAGAGGATACCCTCAACAAATTCAGGCAAGCGATTCTCCTGGACCCGCACGCGATGCAGCCCAAATACATGCTGGGCCTGGGATTGTTTGAAAGCGCCGATCCGGAAGAAACCCGGCAAGGCAAAGAAATCCTGGATGAGGTCGCAGCATCCGATGATCCGAAATATTCAACCATGGCCAAAAATTTATTGGATGATTTTGCGACCGGCCGTCTCACGAAACGCTCAATCGGCATGGGGCTCGTTACGATTGACCATCACGGGCAGCCTCTATCGTGGCCAACAATTCCCACAACGAATTTCATTGACCCGGTCGTTCAGGCGTTGAACGTCTATACGAATATCGAGCCCAGGGCCAAATCGGTGGCCCAAATAGCATCGCCGCGTCCAAGCGGTTATTTTGAAAACGTTAGCGCGGTGCAATATGATCATGGCGACGTCTTTGTCGCTACCAAACCGCCGCCGTTAAGGCGAGGGCGCATCCAGCTTTTTAAATACGATCAACCCACGGAAAGCACGGTGGAAATCAAGTTGCCGGACACGATCAATTGTCCCATCAATGCGATTGAAACTGATAAAAACTGTTTGTGGCTGGCCACGGAGGGAAACGGGCTCATCCAGCTTTCCAAGACGAGCCGAGCGGAGCGCGTATTCTCTGAAAAGGATGGTTTCCCAACGGCTTCGGTTGAGGCGCTGCAATGGGACAAAGGCCGCCTGATGGTCGGCTTTAATAATCATGACGCCGGCTACGTTGATCCAGGCACGGGAAAATTCACGGGCGCCATGTCGGACGTTAATATCTTTAAGTCCCGGCCCGATTCGGGACAGGATGGTCCCCTGCCTCCATTGTCCGGCACAAACGCTAATTTCATGGCCGCGCTCGCTCCGTTTCGTTGCATCGTCTACTGTCCGCCACATGGCAGCCATTGGACGGGCTTCAATTTGACTAATGATTTCGACGCCAATTTGGCGTCATCGTGCCTCGTAGACCCAGCCCGGCCCAATATTGTGTGGATTGGCGGCACGCACGGAAAGGTAATAGTGGTTGACCTTCGAACGCAGCAAGTCATCGCCGAATGTCATTTGAACTCTCCGGACGATGTCCAATGGATTTTTGACGATGGCGATAATTTGGTCATTCTGGCCGGGGGCATGTTTGGAGGGAGCTACGATGTATATAGCCTGAACAAATCCGTTCTGGACGGGCAGCCGGTTGTCCTGGGGCCCGATCCACTCGACGGTGACTGGCCGATTAATTTTCTCCGGCTGAATTTCTCAAAATTTGCCACGGTCCAGTTCAAGAAAGGCCCCAACGGAGAGGCTGTCTTGCAACGGCTGGCTGCGCAGGACACGATGTTCCACTATAAGGACGAGGCGATGTTTTTCGGCATCAAGTTTACCGTTCCCCAATGGTGCGACGGCGATTTTCAATGGATGTATGCACTTGCCAAAACGGCGGAGAACCAGTCTTTCGCGTCGCAAAACGGGGCCTACGGGATTATGACCGAAGACGATGCGCTTGGGGACGGTCGTTTTGACCCCGACCTCTTTGACGATGTAAATAATTATCCGCGCCTTCACGAAATCATGCCGTATAGTCACACGCTGCACATCCAAACGATCAATCGGGACAGGTTGGAACCCGGGAAAACCTATGCCCTGTGGTTTTACGTTGAAGAAAACGATTATCCGGACTCCCTGTTTGCGATGACTATCAAATCCAAACGTGGATTGGATGAATTCGGAACGTTGCCGCTCATTCCTCGGCAAGCACCGTGAGCGGCCCGAAAAAGTTTAGCCGCGAAAGGACGAGAACGTCGAATTGCTGCGGTTTTCTCGAACGTTTTATTGTCCCGCGAAATGGAGGCGATAGAACACGCCAGGGTTGGTGATTCCCGGCGGTATTTGCTGGATAGGTCGCCGGATAGCACAGGTTGTCCGGGCACAGGTACCCAGGGGCCGGAAGCAAGGTTTGTTGACACTTCCGGAACCTGCGATCAATACCAAATTGGTTCCGGTGGATCTGGAGGCGCCTCAGAAAATCGTTCCAAGTCGCGCGATGGCTGGAAGGACCATGCGACTTTCAGCTATGGCGCATTCGCGCGGGAAAATCATGTATTCGGCGTGTATCAGGTTTGGAACCTTTTCGGTCCAAGAACCTGACAAATCGTTAACGCGTCGTTAACAGAAATGTGCAAGTTATTCAATTAGAGCGATTTAAATGTCAACACCCACGGCGTCTGAGCATCGGGCCCAGGTATATATTTCAGAGACAAATACTACAATACTACGACCCCTTGCAGGACGACCCCCTTGCTGTGGACGACGGACGTTCAGCGTTTGGTGTTATTCCGGCCTTGTGATGGATGCGTGGCGGTAGTTAATTCCCAGTTCATCCAGGCGTTGCGCGTGGATTTGGAGGCGCCGGAGGAAATCGTTCCAGTCGCGCGATGATTGGGAGGACCAGGCGACTTCCGCTATGGCGCATTCGCGCGGGAAGATCATGTATTCGGCATGTCTCAGGTTTGGAACCTTTTCGGTCCATAAATTCCCCTGCGTGCCCAGGATGTGAGATTGAAATTGTGCGGGCAGATCCGCCGGCATTGGGTCGAAGGAATAAACCCGGCTCAGGAGCAAAGGCGGGGCATAAGTCGCTGCCGGTGGTTCCGCGGAATGGTCGGCGGACTGATAGTAATCAAAATAACAATAACCGGTGGGTGACATCACCACATCGTGGCCGGCGCGTGCGGCCGCGACGGCGCCGCCAATCCAATCCATGACGGTAGCGTTGCGGGCGATACCGCCCTGCAAAATTTCGCTCCAGCCGACCAGCGTGCGGCCCCGGCCGCTGACATATCGTTCGATGCGCCGGGTAAACCAGCTTTGCAATTGGTCTTCGTTCGTCAGACCTTCCTGTTTCATCAGGGCCTGGCATTCAGGGCTGTTGTGCCAGGTCTTTTTGGGCACTTCATCACCGCCGACATGCACGTATTTGCCGGGAAACATTTGAAACACTTCAGACAATACGTCGTCCAAAAAATTGAAGGTATTTTCGTTTGCGGGATCATAGATGCCATCGAAGATCCCGCCGGTGGCCGAAGTCGTGAAAGGTCCGCCGGTGCAACTGTACTGGGGATACGCGGCGAGCGCGGCGGTGGAGTGACCGGGCATTTCGATCTCGGGAACGACGGTGATATGGCGCGCCGCGGCATAAGCAAGAACTTCACGGACATCCCGGGGCGTATAAAATCCACCGTAACGGCCATCCGGGCCATAAGCCGTCGTGGAATTGGATGCCAGCCCGAATCCGACGCTGTCCCGCCAGGCGCCAATCTGTGTGAGGCGCGGATATTTTTTAATTTGAATGCGCCAGCCCTGGTCGTCGGTGAGATGCCAATGGAACGTGTTGAGCTTGTGCAATGCCATGGCGTCCAGGAGAGTCTCGATTTCAGATTTGTCGAAATAATGGCGGCTGACGTCCAGCATCAGCCCGCGCCACTGAAACCGTGGCCAGTCCCGGATGTGAAGGCAGGGGGCCTGCCAATTCACATTGGCCACAACGTTTGACGAAAAGATTTCGGAGGGAAACAATTGCAGGAGAGTTTGCACACCGTAAAACAAGCCAGCCTGTGTCGGCGCGCGCAGGACGACGGAGTTCGAGGAAACCGTCAGTTCATAGCCTTCGGGGCCCAATTGCGCGTCCGCGTTTTTGCACGTTAACAGTATGCCGTTGGGGATTCCGGAGCCGGGAAAAAATGCGACATGGGCGGCGAAAGGAATGCCCGTGGAGGAGCGAAGCTGCCGGGTCAGGAATGCCGCCGTTTTGCGGGAAGCCATGTCGGTCCAGATGCGCGTATCGGAGGTGAGCATGAAATGTCCGGCTTCAAGAGTCATTTCCTGTGGCAGGGGAATGACAGCCGGTTGATTTGCGTCTGCCGCGGACACGGTTGCCGCCGCAACCATGAGGCAAAGAATGACGAGGGATTTCATCGCCAGGTTCAATGCAGGGGAGTCCAATATTCGGTCATGAAGGTTTAAACGTTTTCCGGCTTTGGCATCATTGGGAAAAACCGAACAGGGCGCCCGAGTTTTCGGCCGCACTGATTTGTTTTCCGCCGGGGTAAATATTTTCGGGGTGGCCGTTTTTCCACTGGCGCAACCGGTAGAGCGTGGCAAAGGTAAAATCCGGGGCCGGGCCGCCCTGGCCGCCGATGACTTCGGCGCCGCGCCGCACGTTGTCCTGCAACCATGCGGGCATTCGCAGGTGATAGGGATTGCGCCGCACCTCGCCCACGTGGAATGATAATGCGGCCAGCAAATCCGCAACGTCGTCCACGCTCGACTCGACCATTAGGTTGGGCGACACCATGGGCGCCCAATACTCAGTTTCGATCATCAAACACTGGAAATCCCGGGGCAGGGCGCCCAGGGCGTCCATGACCAAAAAATGCGTTCCGATATGTGTGATGTTCCAATCGGTTTCGTGCGGGAAAAAAATAATTTTGGGTTGGTACCGTAAGAGGATGCCGGCAACGATTCTTACGGCGCCGGACCAGCGCGCCGGATCATCGGCGCGGGATTGAAGGTTGACCTTTTCCAGACCATCCGGCGCGGTTTGTTCGAGGTCGAAACCGAGCCAGTCGCAGGCGTTTTTGAGTTCGTGGAGGCGGGGTTCCTGGCGGCTTTTGTTGCTGCCCTGCGTGACAGCGACATTGACGACCTTCATCCCGGTTTCGCGCATGAGACGCAATGCGAAACCGCCAATGAGGCATTCATCGTCCGGATGCGGCGAAAAGATCAGGGCGACCGCGGCATTGGGCTGCGGTGTTTGTTTGCCGCGCGCCGGGATGCCGCCTAGAGGCAAAGATTTGCCGTTCGCGACGAGTTGCGCGAAAGAAGAGGCAAAACTCTGATAAGGATTCATGCCATATTCCCGTACTATAAACTACTACATCAACGCGAGCACTATTTCACAGGGCAGGCTGTAACTCAATCCCCAATTTTGGGGGGTTGTGACAAAGACGGTATTCGATGAAACTGGATTGGAAGCTGACCTTATTCTGTAGATCACCTGGAACTGCTTTTTATGGAAGTTATTATTCGGCCCAATGCGGAGGCCGCGACTGATTTGGTGGCGAGGGTCATCGCCCAGGAGTTGCGGGCCAATCCGCGCCTTGTGATCGGGTTGGCCACGGGCCGAACCATGGAGGCCGTCTATGCGCGGCTGGTTCAATTGCATCGGGAAGAGGGCCTTGATTTTTCATCGTGCCGGACCTTTAACCTGGATGAATACGCCGGGCTGCCTGGCAGCCATCGCAATTCCTACCGGCATTACATGAACCATAATTTATTTTTGAATGTAAATGTGGATTTACAAAACACGCATTTGCCGGATGGCGCCGCCGCTGACATCGAAGCCGAATGTTTGAAGTACGAAGAGCTGTTGACCCAATGCGGCGGGATTGACCTGCAATTGCTCGGCATTGGACTGGCCGGGCATTTGGGTTTTAATGAACCGGTTTCCTCGCTGCGCTCGCGCACGCGCATTAAGGTGCTTTCTCCAGTGACGCGGGCGCAAAACGCAAAATTATTTGAGCCGCCCGACGAAATGCCGCGCCGGGCCATAACTATGGGGGTGGGGACCATCCTTGAGGCTCGCCGGTGTGTGCTTCTTGCCACCGGCGAGGACAAGGCGGAGATTGTGGCCCGCGCGATTGAAGGTCCGGTCACGAGCATGCTTTCGGCCACGGCGTTGCAATTTCATCCGCGTTGCGTTGTGGTGCTGGACGAGGCCGCCGCGGGCCATCTGCAGGAAACGGATTATTACCGGTGGATTTTTGAAAATGAACCGCAATGGCAGGCCTTTCGAGGGAATGCCAAAGCGCCCAATGGCGCCCCGGCAAATTCCGGCCGATGGGGCAAAGCAGCGGCTCCGGCCATAGCCGATCATCATAGAACTTAAATGGGTTCGATTGCGGGTCAATGGGGAAAGTCTTTGACGGCGCGAGCGGAATGTTCTTTTATAGAGACGGCTGGCGATGAAACATCAAAGCAAGAGCCACGACGCGTTTGCGCGCGTAAAATCCACCGGTGAAATTTCCACCACCGTGTTCCCCGAATTTTCCGGGAACCACCGGGCCCAAAATGATTTTCCCAAGACACATGCCGGTTATTGGAAAGAACGATTGATCGTGCGTAAGTATCGCTTTCCGGCCTCGGGAGAATTGGAAGGTGATTTGGCTGCGTATGTGAATGATACCCAGGGGGGGTATTTTTTCCCTTTGGGCAGCGCGGACGTGGAAACCGCCGCTGCCAAAGCATGCCGGATATATCAAATGGCCACAGAGCAGGGATGGGACGAAGTTTGCCGGGAATTTTCCCGGGAATTGATCGTCAGTTTCGAGTGGTGCATCAATCCCGTCTTGTGGACCTATACCACCATCCACACGTTGACTGGAAAAGGACCGGAGGCGCCTACGGACCTGCCGCATGCCAATCCCAATCGCCACCGGGTGATGGTGGTCGAACCGGATGACGGCATCCGCCGGGCATTGTGCTGGAGCGTGGATCATCAGGCCGGCTTTGTCAGTGTGCCGTGCGCGTCACCGGAATCTTTTGGCCAGATGCTGGCATCCCACAAACCTCGCGTGGTTCTGCTGAGCCGCAAACTGGCCGGAGCGGTCGGTCATAATTCCGTCGGCACTGTTGCGCCGGTTCAGCCCGGGGTGCTGGCGACCACGTATTCGGTCCATGTGGATGGCGACCAGATGTTCGTCTCGACCCCCGGCGGCGCGGCGGGTTATTTGGTCAAAAGAGTCCCGCCGGACCGGCTCATGGAGCCTGTTCTCAAAGCGATCAACCGCCCCGATTTGACGCCTGAAGACCTTCTGCTGCGCGTCAAATACTATTTTCAGCAACTGCTTCAACTGCCCTCCAGCCAGCATAACGCCGCCCTGGCGAGCCTGACGCCTCGCGAACGTGAGGTGCTCGAGCTATTGAGCAAGGGTTATGTGGACAAAGAAATAGCCCAGACCATGGGCATTGGCATCTGGACGGTACACGACCACATAAAGAATATCTTCCAGCGGCTTCACGTGCGCACGCGAGTAGAGGCAGCCATTCGGTACATAGAGAAGTAATTCTTACTGTCCATTCGTTGCCATTCTGGTCACAAAAGCACAGGGAGGGTCCACGCCTGTTCCCCCCAAAACAGGGGATGGACGCCTTTAAAAAAATAATTAAAGATGAGTACCAGTGAAAGTAATAACTTGGTCATGATTGATTAAATCTCAAACAACGATATATGAATTCATCAATAAACTCTGTTGCGATGAAGTTTGCGGCGTCGGCCACGATTGTCTGCGCCGCGTTTGCCGCCGGCGCGCAGGTGAGCTACAACGCCACCGTCCTGTCGAACAATCCCATCGCGTTCTACGAATTTAATGACCCGTTTGGCAGCTCGGCCGCCGCCGACAGCAGTGCCACCGGGCAATACCCTGGCAGCTATGAGTATAGCACTGACGGCCTTTACCCGGAGTTGGGACAGCCTGGCATTGACACCAATTCCATCCTTCTATCGGCGTCAGATCCGGATCCCGGATTTGTTTATGCCTATTACCCGCAGTTCAACGGGACAAATGCGTTCTCTATCGAGATTTGGTGCGATCCATCGAGTGACGATTCCGTTAACTATCACTGTCCCATCGGCAATTTTTCCGGCTGGCTTCCCCCAAACTACGGCACCGGGGCCGGGTGGTACGTTTATCAGACACCTGGCAGCGCCAGTTCAAGCACTTTTGAGTTCGTAACCGGTGATCAAAATGTCTATATCCCTTCCAGCGGCGGGGTTATTCCCGGGCACTGGTACTACCTGGTCATCACCTATGATGGCACGAATTTTAGTTTTTACGTCAACGGCCAGTTGGTAAGGACCCAGAGCGACCCCGGCTATCTGTCTCAGACGGCTGCAGGTACCTCCAACGCGCTGGGCATTGGAGAGCGCGGCGATGATTCGCAATTTTTCAGCGGTTACCTGGACGATTTCGCCTATTACACCAATACGTTAACTCCCGCACAAATTTTGAACGACTATGAGGTAGGGAGCAATGCCCTTAGTGCGCTGTCGGTCCCGCCATCGATTGCGCAAAATGTGGTTTCAACAACGGCTTATGCCGGGACCACCGCGGAGTTCAGCGTGAACGCGGCTGGAACGGCTCCTTTGAAATACCAGTGGTATGAGGGAAGCAGTCCGATCAGTGGCGCAACCAACGATACATTATCCTTCATTTGCACGCCTGCAGAAAATGGCGACACTTACTATGTTATTGTCAGCAACGCGATCGGCTCGGTAACCAGCAGCACGGGGACTCTTACTGTTTCGACCGCTATCCAGATCGACGCACCCCTGACCTCTATTACTCGCAATGTGGGCAGTGCGGCGGCCTTTGAAATTGTGGCGGAAGGAGCGCTGCCGATCACTTACCAGTGGTACAATGGAAGTTCCCCTATTGCAGGCGCCACCAATTCCGTTCTATGGCTGAGCGATGTTCAATTAACCAACAGTGGCGCGAATTACTCTGTTGATATCAGCAATCCTTACACATCCATCGATAGCCAGCCTGCAACTCTCACCGTGCAACCCCGCCCGGTTGATGTTCCGGTTTCCCCGTACGGCGCGCTCGTTGAGGCTGATGGCGCGGTAGCTTACTGGGAGTTGGATGAAACCAACGGCAGCACCAATGCGATCGATGCCGTGGGCAGCTTCGATGGAAGCTACACTGCCGGGTCCGGTGCCTTCACGTTCGGAGAGCCCACGGGCGTTCCCGGCGATACGAACACGGCAGTGGGGATTACCAATGGAGCGACAGTCGTCGTTCCGTATGCAATTGAAATCAATCCTCCCGGCCCATTCACGGTGGAAGGATGGTTCCAACCCGCTGCGGTCGCAACCGCTTATAGCACCCCGATTTCGTCCATAAGCAATCCGTACGGCGCAGGCCCGACCGGCTGGCTGGTATATCAAACCGCTGGCAATAATTGGTCGTGGTGGCCGTATAATGGTTTTTATAATGGCATCCAGATTTACGACTATGATCAGATCGTTGCCAACCAGTGGTATTATCTTGCAATGGTGTACGATGGCACAAATTTCACCTTTTACGTGAATGACGTGGACGAGGGCTCATTAACCGACAGTGGGTTTGCCCAGAACGGAAATGTGCCCAGCGGTGGCGCCGCCGACTACAACTATAACTACAACACCACAACTGGCCTTCCCACAGGCAGCAGTCCACTGACCATCGGCTGGCGGTCTGACGGTAATTTCAATCCGTTTGCCGGCGCAGTGGCTGATGTGGCCGTCTATGACCAGGCCCTCACCCCGCAACAAATTCAGAATCATTATTTGAATGAGGTCTTCTTGAACATCAAGCAGTCCGGCAATAATGCGATTCTGAGTTGGCCGTCGGCCGCCGGCACGCTGCAGGAATCCACCAAACTGAACGGGCCCTGGGTAAATATGTCGGGGGTGAATCCGCCTTACACCAATTCCGACAGTGGAACCATGTTCTTTCGACTGTTGAGACAATAACTTGAGGCAACAAGCCAATAGTCGCCCCGCTGGCCATGAGCAACGGCCGGCGGGGCGGGTTTGAAACGGATGGCTCGTTGAGTTGCCCAGAGAGAGATTTGCGATGCAAGGATCATCCATCGAAAAGGTTGAAGCAGGCGCCCGCGCCCGCGAGGCCGTTCATCCATTTTCCCGCCATCGGTTCACCGAAAGAGATAACGGAGGACCCGCCGCTTTTTTCCATAATTGCGGCGGGTTCACGTTAATTGAGCTGCTGGTGGTCATCGCCATTATCGCGATTCTTGCGGCGATTCTCATGCCCGTGCTTGGCAAGGCCAAAATGCAGGGCTGGCGCGCTCAATCGGCGAATAATATCCGAAACCTTCAAATAGGGGCCAATATGTATGCCGATGACAATAACGGCTACCTGCTGCCCAACGCGCCGTACACGCCGGCCGAGCCCGGAGGAAAGGCCTGGATTGATGTCAGCACCATGGCTTATGAGGAAGGTACTAATAATGAGGAGGGCAACACAAACACGGCGCTTTATACGGATGCCCTTCTGGCGCCATTTATGTCGGACCAACTCGGCGTCTACAAATCCCCCGCGGACATTATACCCTCAGCCAATGGTCAGCGTATTAGAAGCTATTCGATGAACGGACAAATGGGTTGCGTCTATCTCGTTGCGGACAACTTCAACGATGATTCTCCCGCCCTTGAGTATAGCAAAGAGTCCGACCTCAAATTCCCCATTACTCCGTCGCAGGGATTTGTCTTTTGTGAGGAGAATCCTTATAGTATCAACGATGGATTTCTTCAGATTGCCAGCCAGGGCTTTACACCGGGTTTTCCGGACGTGCCGGCGGCATATCTTGGAGGGGCGTGCGCGTTTTCTTTCGCTGACGGGCATGTTGAGATACATAAATGGCAAACGGGAACCCTTATAAATGCAACCGGCCACAGTCCGAGTTTGGTCAATGGAGACCAAAACGCGGATTGGATATGGTTTACGCAGCATGCCACCGCCAACCCTCCTCCTCCTTAAACAGGTACTGAAATGTTTTGCCTCCAGAACCCGGGCATGGGTTTTAAGCGGCGTGGCCTGCCTCTGTGTTTCCGTTGCACACGCCGCGCTTTGGAGCACGGGTTATTACCCCGGTTATGAACAAAGTTTTATGCCCGCTTCCAATATCGATTTCACCACACTGACACATATTATCCATTTTTCGGTCATTCCAAATTCCGACGGCACGCTGGACAGCAGCGACAACGGCGTGACGTTTGAGAATTCGACGGACATCGTGACTCGCGCTCACGCCGCCGGCAAGTCCGTGCTCATCTGTGTAGGCGGCGCGGGTTCTGAAAGTGATTTTGAGGCTGCCACGACCAACGGGATTTTGCCCGTGTTTATCAATAATCTGACCAACTTCATGGCCACGCGCAATTATGACGGCGTGGACATAGATTGGGAGCCGTTGACCGACGCCGATGCCCCGTTATTCACGAATTTAGTCATTGGCTTGCGGTCGGCGTTGAATCAATTCCACCAGCACAAATTGCTGACCGTCGCGGCCAGCGCCTATTCACCTTCCGGACTCACTCAGACCGGGCAATACGTAATGTACGCTGCGATGCAAAATCAATTTGACCAAATCAATATCATGACTTACGACCTTTCCGGCACTTGGCTCGGGGCGACATGGTATAATTCTCCGATCTTTGATGGCGGCTATGATGTTCCGGAGACTAGTGTACTGGTTCCGTCAGTAAACGGCGCGGTCAGCAATTTTGTCTTTTACGGTGTGTCACCCGCCAAACTCGGCATTGGTATTGCCTTTTACGGATACGTTTGGGAGGGGGGCAGCGGCACTTCGACCGGCGGTGTTACTCAACCGCGCCAAACGTGGACCACTGCGCCCACCACGACCGCCGTTACCTATGACACAATCATCGCGAGTTATTATCAAGCAAGTCTGTACCATTGGGACACCAACGCCCAGGCCGCCTGGCTCAGTATCACCAATAGCAACCCAGGCGATGACATGTTTATTTCGTATGACGATCAACGCACCTGCCAGTCCAAGGTGAGCTATGCCCGCAACGAAGGGCTGGGAGGCGTCATGATTTGGGAACTGTCCCAGGATTTTCAATCTGGCCAGCCGCAGCCATTACTGTCTGCGCTTAAGCAAGCTTTGGCCACGCCTGGTCCAATGGCCATTCACAATATCGGCCAGCAAATCGATCTATCGTTTACCAGTCTTCCGTTGGGCTCTTACGGTGTGGAATGGAAATCCAATTTGACCGGCAGCGTTTGGAACACGTTAATCGTTACGAACGTGACCGGGACTGGCGGACTTCTTCAGGTGTCTGATCCAGGTGCCGCGACGTCGGCCGGGCGGTTTTATCGGGTGCAGACGCCGGCGTCAGTGCCATGATGCCATCGAGGGCTTAAGTGTTTATAAATCGTTAACGCGCCGTTAACGGAAATGTGCAAGTTATTCAATTAGAGTGATTTAAATGTTTAACACCATGGCATCCCAGAGACAAATACTACAATACCAGGAACCGACCCCTCGCCGACCCCTTGCAAGGCTTTGCCTCGGTGCCGTTTGTGGAGTATTTTTTAGGGCATGATTGCGCCCGCATCCCAAATAAGGCAGACTGTTCGCCCGGAAGAGCGGTATTCGGGCCAGGTCGTCTATATTTATGCATTTGACGTGGCTTACGACACCGCGCGCCAGCCGCTTCAAAAGCTGCTGGGCCAGCCGGTCGAGCAGTTTTCCATGGACGGCAGCAAACGCAATCCACGCCAGTTTTTCTTTTATAAACCGCAGATGATCCGGTTGCCGGCGGTAGAGCGCCAGGGACCGTTTGGGCGCGTGCCGGTCGAACGCGCCATCAAGTTATTGCCCGTGGGCGCCATCAGCATCACGATGCGCATGCCTTTCACCGTCAGGAAAATCGAAGACCTGGTTGTATTTCACGATCTGAAGTTTGGCGATTGCTCGCTTCACGATGAGGCGCGCCGGCTCGCGCAGGACGTTGTCGCCGAACTGAAAAGCCATTTTATTCGGCCGCAGGAGCAATTGCCCGAAGAGGAGGCGTACACCGTTTTTTGCATCGCCGCTCCGCCAACGGGCCGCGACGGCCTTCCTGTTAGTGCTGAAAGTTGGTTTCAATCTCACCGCCGGGACGTGGCGGCGCTGCTCACACAGGAATCCGCAGGCGACCGCCTTTCAAAACAGGAATCCGAAGAATCCACTGGCCGTTATCTGAGCTATTACGAAAATGACCTGGTGGTCATTGACTGGGATGCCGCGCTGCTGGTGGACGAACCGGAGGATTTTGATGAGACGCTCTACATCATGGAGCTGGCAAACCTGCAATTGGCGGAACTGGAAGCCTACGACCGGATTTTAGACAACGCCCTCGAACGATCGTATCGCGATTTGGCCGATCGCACGCTCCGGTCGCGGGCGGATACCCTCCGTCAACTGCGTGAAATACGAATTGACCTGGCCCGGTTTAACGATGAGCTGTCCAACATTACCAAATTCTTCGGCGACTGGCATCTTGCCCGGATTTACGAAAAGCTCGCGAGCCGGTTTCACCTGGGCGGATGGCACAGAAACATCGAAGGAAAATTAAAAACGCTGGCCGATCTCTATGGACTGCTCAAACAGGACCAGACCAACCACTGGATGATGATTTTGGAAGTAACCATCATTTTGCTCTTTATCATTGATGTGGTGGTGCTGATTGCGGGGTTGAAGCATTGAATAGTACGTTAAAACGTTGAAACGGTTGGGCCGCAGATCGAGCACGAACCGTTTCAACGATTTAACATTTTAACGTTTTAACGAGGGATATGGCGTCATCCATCGGCGGCTGGCACGTATTGCCATGGCAGATATACACCGTTGCGTCGCCTTTCGCGGGCAGCGTTCTGGAGAAATCATCCACGGGGCCCGTGTTTCCAATCACAATTTTATTGGGCTGATAGACCGAATGCGCCGCGCGCAGGAGTTCCTGAAATTTTTTGGAATCGCGACGCCCGGCAATGACCACGCGCGCCGGCTCCTGCAACGAAAAGTCCAGCGCCTGCAACAGGAACGGCACGGCCTGTGGAATTTTTTGCAGACGCCCGGCAAACAGGCCCAGTGTTTTTTCCGCCGCCCCCGCAAAATCCTTTTGGCCGGTGATGGCCGCGAGTTTGAGCAGCGATAGGGCGGCGGCCGAATTGCCGCTGGGCTCGGCGCCGTCGTAGTCGTCCTTCAGGGAAAGAATCAGGTTCTTTGAACCGGCGGCGCTTTGCCAGAAACCGCCGTTCTTCGAATCAAAGAATTTTTTGAGCATCGCGCCCGCCAGTTCGATTGCAAAATCCAGGTGCGCCGGTTCAAGTGTGCATTCGTAAAGTTCGATTACGCCGAGAAGAAGGAACGCATGGTCTTCGAGCAACTGAACGGTGTCACTTTTGCCGTCGCGCCAGCGGTGAAAGAGCGACGGCCCCGATTTGTCATCACCCGCGACCCATAAATGTTCCCGAATGAACCGCAGGTCCTGTTCAGCGGCATTGAGATAGTGGGGGTCGTTTAAAATGGCGGAAGCGCGCGCAAAAGCGCCGAGCATCAATCCATTCCATGAGGTCAGGATTTTGTCGTCCCGATGGGGGCGCACGCGTTTGGCCCGCGCGGCGAACATGGCGTGCTTCGCGTTGGCGAGCAGCTTTTGAGCGCCGGCGTCTTTGCCAAAAGGGTGCGCGATGCTGAGCACATTCTGCCCGCGCAACGGTTCCGGATGGCTGTGGTCCACAAAATTTCCTTCAGTAGTAACGCCGAAATATTTGGCAGCCACTTTAAATTCGTCGGGCGGGAGAAGTTCGGACAATTCCTCATGCGTCCAACAGTAGAATTTCCCCTCGTGTCCTTCGCTATCGGCATCTTCGGCGGAAAAGAATCCGCCGCCGGAATGCGTCATGTCGCGCAGAACATAATTCAGGATGTCATGGACAACGTTGGAAAAAGTCTCCGCTTCGCCTGTATTATTGATCTCCTTTGCAACCAGCGAGGCGTCCAAATACAGTTGGGCCAATTGGGCGTTGTCATAGAGCATTTTTTCAAAATGCGGAACGAGCCATTCCGCATCCACGGCATAACGGGCAAACCCGCCGCCCAATTGATCGTGAATGCCTCCGGCGGCCATGCGTTCGCAGGTGTGCAGGACCATTTGCGCGGCTTCGCGGTCCTGGAAACGTTTGGCGCAGCGCAGCAACAGTTGCGGCGTGGAGGGTTGCGGAAATTTCGGCGCGCCGCCAAAGCCGCCATTGCGCGAATCGTACGCGCTTTTGAAAAGCGTTGCCGCGTTTTCGAGGATGCCGGCATCAAGCGCCGGCCTGGACCCATGCGGTGTCGCCGACGTTTTTGCGGCTGTCTCAAGCTGGGAATGAATGCCTTCAGCGGATTCGGCGATATCGCTCCGGCGTTTTCGCCATAATTCCGCGACGTGCTCGAGGACCTGCAAAAAGCCGGGCCGCCCGTGGCGGCTATCCGGCGGAAAGTAGGTCCCGCCGAAGAACGGTTTCAGGTCCGGCGTGAGAAAAGCGCTCAGCGGCCATCCGCCGCCGCCCGTGGATGCCTGCACAAACATCATGTAAATTTTGTCCACGTCCGGACGTTCTTCGCGGTCCACCTTGACGCTCACGAAATGTTTGTTGAGATAGGCGGCGATGCGCTCGTTTTCGAAACTTTCCCGCTCCATCACGTGGCACCAATGGCACGTGGAGTAGCCGATGCTCAGGAAAATGGGTTTGTTTTCGCGGGCGGCGAGTTCAAAGGCTTCGTCACTCCATGCGAACCAATCCACGGGATTATGGGCGTGCTGGAGGAGGTAAGGCGATTTTTCGTGCGCCAGGCGGTTGAAGTGTTTTGGCGATTTGGCCATGCGCTAAACTTAACACCCTCATAAGAAAACACAGTAAAATTTATGGGTGGCACGCATTTAACGGGTTTTTGCGCGCAATTTTTGGTCTTTTATCAGGTCAAAGTTATGCTAGTATAATTGCAATGTATCGCACGCAGGATTTGCATGTAAAAGAAATCGTGCGGCTGTTGTCGCCGCGCGAATTGAGGACGCATTTGCCGTCCAATGAAGCCATGGCCGCAACGGTCGCGCGCAGCCGCGAGCGCATCATACGGATTTTGCGGCAGGAAGACCCGCGCCTGCTGGTCGTGATAGGCCCCTGCTCGATTCATGACAAAAAATCCGCCGTCGAATATGCCGGGCGGCTGAACGCTTTTCGAAAGGAATATGCCAGCCGGATGGAAATCGTCATGCGCGTGTATTTCGAGAAACCGCGCACCACGATCGGGTGGAAAGGATTGATCAACGACCCGCACCTGGACGGCTCGCAGGATATTGAAACCGGGCTCAAAATCGCCCGGGAAATTTTGATCGAGATCGTGGGCATGGGTTTGCCGGCGGCGACGGAATTTTTGGACCCGGTTGTGCCGCAATACATCGCCGACCTGATTTCGTGGGCGGCCATCGGCGCGCGCACGACGGAATCGCAGACGCACCGTGAAATGGCCAGCGGCCTTTCGATGCCGGTGGGACTCAAGAACGGCACCGACGGCAGCCTGCAAACTGCGATAGACGCCATGGGCGCGACGCGGCACCCGCACAGTTTTCTGGGCATCAACGAGGATGGCGTCACGAGCATCGTTCGGACGACTGGAAACCCGCACGCGCACGTAGTGTTGAGGGGTGGCCGGGCCAAGACCAATTACGACGCCGAAAGCATCCGCGCCGCGGAGGAAAAGCTGGTTTCAGAAAAGCTGCAGCCTGTGCTCATGGTGGATTGCAGCCACGCCAATTCAGAAAAGAAATTCGCCCGGCAGGAAGACGTGTGGCACAGCGTGATTGGGCAACGGATTGACGGGACGCGTTCCCTGATTGGTCTGATGGCCGAGAGCCATCTTTTTGAAGGCAACCAGCCTATCCCGCCCAAACTAAAAGACTTGCGTTATGGGGTCAGTATCACAGACTCTTGCATCGGTTGGGAGACGACCGAGCGCATGTTGCGCTGGGCCAACGAATCTCTCGAAAAAATCATTCCAACAGAAGTCGCGGTGGCCTGAAAATTGCGGCCATCCGGCAAATGTATGGACAAAGAACTCTTTGATCCAATAAAACCGTGGTTCGAGTCGGCGGAAGAGCTGGGCGAATTCATCGGGATTCGGTTCGGACGGATTGCGCCGGGGAAATCGGAACCGGAATGGATGTTTCTTCCGCACAAAGAATTCGACGGTATCGGCGGCTTTGCTGACATCCTTCGCAAACGCGGCGCCACGTTGAAACGCCTGCCTCAGATACGGCACCCGGCGTCGCCTTCAAGATTGGCTGTCCTGAAGTTGGTGTCCAAGTACCTGGAACCGAGACGAAAGCTAAAATGGGCGCCCTTCAACGGTGGCCCGGCAAAACCGCCCTTTGACAGACCCCTCGCCGCGGCGTGGCATGTGTTTGATGAATCGGAGACACTGCGCATCCGGCGGGCCTGCCGAAAGGCCGGCGTGACCGTAAACTCGTTCCTTCTGAAAAACCTGTCCCGGGCCATTCGTTTCTTTTTGGAAGACCCATCGTCCGTGGTCCCGTGGATGATCCCGGTCAATGTTCGCGGCAAGGTGTTTCAGAGCCGGGACACGGCGAACTACTCCAGCTATATCAGCATCAAGGTCCAGTCTTATGAGACGGTGCATGACATTCACCGGAACATTTACGCGGCGCTGGCTCGAAAGGAGCATTGGGCAAATTGGTACGCATATGATCTGGGCCGTTTTACCACCAATAGGATGCGAAAATTTTTGATCCAAAAGGAATTGGCGACGTCATCGTGGAATCTCGGCGGATTTTCAAACCTGGGTGATTGGGACTCGGAAAAGGAAATTGCCCTGGAAGAATGTCTTGGGAGCTGGCTATTTGCGCCGCCGGTTCTGCGTTTTCAAAAAATCGGCGCCGGTTGCCTGACGTTTCAAAACCGCTTGAGCCTTTTGATTCAGACGCATCCGGAACTGAATACTAATCCCGACGTGACCAACGCGTGGATGCAGAACTGGATCAAAGAAATTGAATTCGACGTGGACAGCAGCATCGGCGACCGCGTTGTATTTGCTTAGATTAGAACTTCAGTGTCACGGAGGCGTTTACGGCGTTATTGAAAGTCTTGTACGTGCCGTCCGCGAGATCATTGGAATCGGTTGTGACATGGCGGCCGCCGTTGTAGGCAAACTGATAGGCAACCGCCCAGTCGATGCGTTTGCCCTTATGCCCGAAACCGAAGTTCCCCAGGTTCAAGTCAGCATCCGGGATTAATGGGTTAAAATTGCCGTCCGGGCTGGAGTTTTCACTGTAGATGTAGCCCACGCTCGCGTAGTAACCTTTGCCCAATTGCCGGGTGACGCCGAAATCATAGATGAAACTGTTCTTGAAATTGAGCGTCACCGTTTCCGGTCCGGGTATCATCGATTCGTACGGCGAAGGGTTGATCGAGATTTGGCTGAGCTTGCTCCATTGTGTCCAGTTCAAGTCGAATTCCAGGTTCCATTTGGGCGTGGGACGGAATGAGATACCGCCGACAATCGTTTGGGGAAAATCTATTTTTGCGCTGGAGTAAATGGACGTTGGAAAAAACGGAAAAGTCTGGTCGACCTTGCCGTCAAAACGCATGACCGTTCCCGAGTGATAGTTGATTCCAAATGACCACCTCGGAAGAGGTTGGAATAAAATACCAGCGGTATAACCAGGTG
Organism: Candidatus Sulfotelmatobacter sp.; assembly: GCA_035503455.1. GTDB lineage: Bacteria > Verrucomicrobiota > Verrucomicrobiia > Limisphaerales > UBA11358 > UBA11358. The sequence goes on from DATJTK010000032.1 coordinate 40,469, forward strand.
CGAAAGCTTGTCCGCTAAATTTGAAATAATAACCCGGGGGAAATTCAGCGGTTGGCAGCGTATTTTGGAAGCTTGCGTCACCATAATTGACCGTCCCGCCCACCGCGACGGAAAGCATTTTGTTCACTTTCCATGCTACCACTGGATTGGCTGTTAAATACGTCAGGCTGCCTTTCTGTGCCATCGAGCTAAACTGCGGATCCTGTCCCCAGCTTATTCCCAATCCATACGGCGCATAGACTCCCAGGCCGAAGAAGAGCGGGAGGTTCTTCAAACCGTATGTGGCATAAACCTGTGGAACAAATTGAGGAAATGGGTCCGTATGCGCCGTCGCTCCGTTAGTCGCGGTATAGGACGAGTAGGCGGAAATGGCATAGACTCCCAATGACACCTGCATGCCCGGCAGTTGGGTAATGCCGGCGGGATTATAGTAGATGGCCGACGGGTTATCGGCAGTGGCCGCAAATGCATCGCCGCGTCCGATGGCTTCGGGGTCCTGGTTCGGCAAAAGAAAACCGACGGCGCGCGAGGATTCGGCCGATGCCATGGCAAGGGCGATCGCGAGCGCATACTGGCGCATCCGCTGATTCGATGTTACGGCATTCTTCTTTTGCATATTTTCTTCAACTGAGTTTTGGACATGGCTGTCTTATCGCGGGACAGGCCTGTCATTTTGTGTCCACCGACCTTATTTTTTATTAACCTGCGATATTTTTGGGGAAAGCATCGACGGTGCCAATTTGCCGCGAAATGCCAAATCAGCGCAATAAATGCTTTGTTTGGCTTAAAAAATGTTCCATGTTTTACCGTGATATGAGCCAAAAGCAAAATGGGAACGGTAATGGACACGGGGTGTCCATGGTAACGGGTCACTTCAAGAAGAAGCTCGCGGCGTCGGCGTCCACGCGTGAACCCGAACCAATCGAGATCGAGGAAAACAGCGTTACGTTTAAGACAGCCGAGGGAGTCGCATTTCGCGGCGTGCCAGTGCGCGTACAGCGCCATGCAGCCGTATTTGAACTTTATAATCATGCGGCAATGCCGCGATTGTCGGAGGCCCTTTCTGACTTCAGAATAATATTGCAACAGGAGCAAGTTTATTTTGGACACGCCGTCGTCAGCAATCTCGTTGATGCGGGAACGAAGATGGTGTGCGCGGTAACGCTTGAATTGATGGATTGGACAGACCTGGACCTGGTCCTGGCTTTTCAGGAAGGGCAGATTGAAAAGGACATTAAAAATTTTCTAAACGAATGGCGGAAAAATCATAAAGTTTTCGATGCATTTAAGCTCATCGTCGCGGACATGCAGACGTTCTTCCATGATTTGCGGCTTTTGCTTGATCGAACGGAATTACGGCTTCAGGCACAGTCGCAAGTTTTCAGGAAAGATGCGGAAAGCAAACTGGTGCGTCAATTGGCTGCTGTCATTCTTCCATTGATTGATTGCATTTTCGAAAGATTTGAAGAAGTTGCGCACGGCGTTCGGGAGGATGAAAAATCCATTTATATGGATTATATGCGGCAGCGCCTGCATCCGCTGGTTTTAAGCGCTCCTTTTGCGAATCATACGATAACCAAACCTCATGGTTATGCTGGTGATTTTGAAGTGGTGACTATGATTGAGCGCGACGATTTCGAAGGAGACTCGTTGTTTGCCAAAATCGTTCACAAATGGTTTGTTCAACAACCGCCGGCGCAGGCGCATCGCAACCGCTTCCAATACCTTGCCAGGCGCATTGACGCGGAGGTCCATCGCGCCGTTCGATCCGGACGTGCCGCCAAAATCCTTAACTTCGCCTGCGGGCCGGCGGTGGAGGTCCGGCATTTCGTCAGTCATTCCCGTTTGGCGAACGAAGCGGAATTTACGTTGGAGGATTTCGAGGACAAGGCGCTGGCCCATTGCCGGGAAGCTTTGCATCAGATTTTAAATTCGCGACGGCTGGATACTCTGGTGACCTGCAAAAAGAAAAGCATTTTCCAGTTTATCAAAGAATCACAAACGGCTTCGGCGTCCCGGAAACAATTCGACCTGGTCTATTGCGCGGGTCTTTTTGATTATTTGACTGAAAATACGTGCAAACAATTGACGAATATTTTTTATGATTTGGTGCTGCCGGGCGGCCTTTTGCTGGTCAGCAACGTGAATTGCGTCAATCCATTGCGTTATGGCATGGAACACTTGTTGGATTGGCATTTGATCTACCGAAACGAAGCCGAGATGCGAATTCTGGCGCCGGACACGTCGTTGGCTGAAAATGCCCGCGTTTACGCGGATGAAACCGGCGTGAATTTATTTTTGGAGATTCGCAAACCCGATTATGCGTAACGTTTCAACAGCCAGGGACGTGAATTTTGCGGATGCCTTTATCGCACATGAGCGGTCCCAGCGTATTTACACGGGTAAAATCGGGTGTTTATTGGTGATGGTTTTGGTGCCGTTTGGGGCTTGTTTGGATTACATTGTGTATCCGGACAAATTTCAATCATTCCTTGCGATGCGCCTGGCGTGCTCGGTTCTGGCCGCGGGCCTGCTGTATTTGCATACGACAAAGCTTGGGCAGAAATATTTCCGCCTTTTGGGAGTCCCGATAGCGCTGCTGCCTGCGCTTTTTATTACCTGGATGATGGCTGACACTCAGGGCGAGACTTCCCCCTATTACGCCGGATTGAACCTTATCGTCCTGTCCGCCAGCGTTGTAGTCCGCTGGAATATAACTGAATCAGTCGTGGCAGTGGGTTGCATCTTTCTGATGTATTTTGCCACGTGTTATCGGGGGCCGACTGACTTCAAAATGTTCGTTAATAACAGTTACTTTTTGTTGCTTACCGGGATTATCGTTGTTGTCGGGAACTATTTTTACACACAGCTTCGCATCCAGGAATTTTCGCTCCGTTATCAACTGGACAAAAGCAAACGCGAACTGGAAGAGGCCCATACTCAATTAGTTGAACTGGACAAGCTGAAAAGCCGGTTTTTTGCCAATGTCAGCCACGAAATGCGCACGCCGCTGACGCTGTTGATCGCCCCGCTGGAATCACTGATTCGGCGCGCGGAGGGCGCATTCGATTCGAATGCGCGCGAATTGCTCGAGACCATGCACAACAACAGCATGAGGCTGCTCAAGCTCATCAACGATTTGCTGGATCTCGTCCGCCTGGAATCCGGCCGCATGGACATCCGGAGCGAACCGTTGCGCGTCCAGGATTTCTTCAAGGGCCTCTCCAGCGCCATCCGCCAGGTCGCGGCGGAAAAAAATGTCCAGGTGCAGACATACGTGGATGGAGCCCTGAAGACCATCCTGACCGACCGCGACAAGCTCGAAAAAATACTGCTCAATTTATTGTTCAACGCCATCAAATTTACCCCATCCGGAGGCCGAATCGACCTCAAAGCTGAAAACAAGGACAACCAGATTATTCTGACGGTCAGCGATACGGGCGTTGGCATCGCTGAAAAAAATCTGCCCTTTGTATTTGACCGGTTCTGGCAGGCGGACAATTCGTCGCGTCGGAAATACCAGGGCGTTGGCATCGGGCTGGCGTTGGTCAAGGAACTCTCTGAAATGATGGGCGGCGGGGTTAGCGTGACGAGCGTCGAAGGCAAAGGAACGGCCTTTGCGGTGACGCTACCGTATAAAGAGGCGCCACCGGAATCGGCCGATGATCGCCAACCCGTGCCGGCCGCCCCCACAGCGGGAGACGCCGGATCCGGCGAATGGCTGGCAAGTTTATATCGGCGCGCTGAATTTTTCGCCGCGCCGGCTTCGCGTCAACCCGCCGCGTCATCCGCGCCGGTCGCCTTGAGCGGGCGCAAACCTGTTGCCCTCATCGCTGATGACGAACCGGACATGCAACATTTTTTGAGGACCGAACTGGAAAGGGATTACGATATTATCGAAGCAGTTGACGGCGTCCAGGCGTTGGAAAAAACAGAGTTATTTTTGCCGGATGTGGTGTTGCTGGACATGATGATGCCGGAAATGGACGGCCTGGATGTGTGCAAAGCAATGCGGGCGCGTGAGGCGACTGCGGGCATTCCTGTGATATTGCTGACAGCGCGCGCGGACGAAGAAACGAAGTTTGACGCCCTGCAAATGGGCGCCAACGATTTTCTGGCCAAGCCGTTCTCCGCCACCGAACTTCACGCGCGCATTAAAAACCTGGTGGATTCCCACGACTACCAGCGCAAACTCTCAAAGCAAAACCATGCCCTCACCTCGGCTATCGAGCAAATCAAAGAAACCGAGACGCAGTTGGTACAGTCGGAGAAACTGGCCTCGCTGGGCCGTTTGAGCGCCGGCATTATCCATGAAATCAACAACCCGCTGAACTTTGCGACGACCGGCATTTTCGCGCTCCGTAACAAGGCAAAAAACCTGCCGGTCGCCGAAAAGGCCCAATTCGAAGAGATTCTTAATGACGTGGACGAGGGCCTCAGACGTGTCCGCAATATCGTCTCGGATTTGCGCGTGTTTACTCATCCTGAATCCGGGCCGGCCGAGTCGGTAGACGTGGCCGAAGCGGTCAACGCCTCGCTTCGTTTTCTCTCCAGCGAATGGAAAACAAAGGTCCGGATCGAAAACAGCATTGTGCCGGGCCAGGTGGCGCAAGCGACACGAAACAAAATGGTCCATATTCTCGTCAACCTCCTTCAAAATTCATTGGACGCGCTTTCCGACAAGAAGTTTGAAAGCGGGGAGCCGACGATTTGGATTGAGGGACGCGTCCAGGAGGGCAAAAGCATTGTCGTTGTCCGTGACAATGGCACAGGCATTGAGCAAAAGAACATCGCGAAAATTTTTGATCCGTTTTTTACCACTAAAGACGTCGGCGAAGGCATGGGACTGGGGCTGAGCATCTGCCATCGCATTGCGCGCGGTTATGACGGTCACATTAATGTGCGAAGTGAGCCCGGACAATTTTGCGAGTTCACGGTGGATTTCCCGGAGAAGCCCTGCAAGGCCAAAGCCGAGGACGTCGCCGACCTCCCGCCCATCCCTGTAAAAGAAGCCAAAGTGGCGCAAGCGTGAAGCTCCCGCCCCGCGGATCGTGCACGGCAGAAACTCCCATTCAACCGCGGCTGCGAATTTCATCGCCATACCGGCGAAGCTCGTATAATGAAACGCCGTAACATGAAACGCAAAGCGCTCGACAAACTGGTGCGGGATCCGAAATTTATTTCTGGCATTTACAATTATTGCGATCGCTGGTGTGAACGTTGCCCCTTGTCCCATCGGTGTTTGGTCTATGCGACGGAACGCGCCGATGAAGACGCGGACGCAAGCGAACGAGATTTGGCCAACCAGAAGTTTTGGGACAGGCTGCACCGGAGGTTTCGCGAAACCCTCGAAATGGTCCAGGCCGACGCGAAAGAGAGGGGAATTGATTTGGATGATCCGAAATTGCAAACCGCCGTTGCCCTGCAGCAACGCGAGGAAAGACGGCGAGAGACCAAAAATCTCCCGCTGGCGCGCGTGGCGAAGGCCTACATTGGCGCGACGGATCAATGGTTCGACCAGGCAAAGCCCCTATTGGAAGCGAAAGTCGGCGAATTGAAAACGCAATTGAAACTGGAGATCGGCGACCCGGCGGGAGATGCGGAAAAGCTTTCCGATTTCACGGACGTTGTCCGGTGGTATCAGCATTTTATTTACGTCAAACTGCGCCGGGCCATCGGCTCACGCGCGAGCGAGGAACTGGAAACGGACGAAGAGTTGAAAAGATTTCCGAAGGATTCGGACGGCTCAGCCAAAATTGTCCTCATTGCGATCGACCGGTCCATCGCCGCATGGTCAGGCTTGCGCGAGGCTCTCGGAGGCGACGACGGAGACAGCGTCCTGGATTTATTGGCGCAATTGGCGCAAATTCGGCGCGAAACAGAAAAATTATTTCCGCAGGCGCGCTCATTTGTGCGCCCGGGATTTGACGCGCCGGCACGCGCGAACAGGCGGGGACGGCCCGTTCCCAGGAAATCAAAATAAAAAATTGTCCTGACCGTTCCGCCTCGTTCGTCGTATCTTTGGAATGAAAACTCAACCAAAGGACAAACCATGAGCAAAATCCGTGTATTGGTCGGAACGAGAAAGGGCGCGTTTATCCTCATATCGGATGGCAAACGCAAAAACTGGACGGTCAACGGGCCACACTTCGCCGGCTGGGAAATTTACCATCTGAAAGGCTCGGTCGCCGACCCGGACCGCATCTATGCCTCCCAAAGCAGCGGCTGGTTTGGCCAAATCATCCAACGCTCCGATGATGGCGGCCAGACATGGAATACTCCCGGCAGCAATCCGGAGGAACTGAAAGACCCAGCCGGCTTTCCCAAAGGCGAGAGCAATAAATTCGTTTATCACGGCGATGCCGGCACTCACAAATGGTACGACGGCACGCAACACCCCTGGGAATTCAAACGCATCTGGCACATCGAACCATCGCTTACAGACCCGGATACGGCGTACGCCGGCGCCGAGGACGCGGCGATATTTAAGACAATGGACGGCGGCAAAACCTGGAAGGAATTATCCGGCTTGCGCAAAGCCAAAGGCCAGCTTTGGCAGCCCGGGGCCGGCGGAATGGCCGTGCACACAATCCTGCTGGACCGCAAAAACGCCAGCCGCATTTACGTGGCCATTTCCGCTGCCGGCGCATTCCGTTCGGACAACGGCGGCGCGACCTGGATGCCCATCAATCGCGGCCTCAAATCGCAATTCCAACTGCCCGATCCCGACGCCGAGGTGGGCCATTGCGTTCATCGCATTGCCATGCATCCCTCCCGCCCGGACGTCTTGTTCATGCAAAAACACTGGGACGTCATGCGTACCGACGACGCAGGCGGACAATGGACCGAAGTCAGCGGGAATTTGCCGTCAGATTTTGGCTTTCCGATTGACGTGCATGCCCATGAGCCGGAAACCATTTTTGTCGTCCCCATTAAAAGCGATGCCGAACATTTTCCGCCGGACGGCAAATTGCGCGTCTATCGCAGCAAAACAGGCGGAAACGAATGGGAACCTCTCACGCGCGGCCTGCCCCAGCAGGATTGCTACGTAAACGTCCTGCGCGATGCCATGGCTGTGGATCAGCTTGATCCTTGTGGCATCTATTTCGGCACCACGGGCGGTCAGGTTTACGCCTCCGCCGACGGTGGCGACAGTTGGAGCCCAATCGTCCGCGACCTGCCGGCGGTTTTGTCCGTGGAAACGCAGACGCTGTCATGATTCGGGTCGAACTACCGTATCATTTGCGCAATTTGGCGCGCGTTTCCGGCGAAGTGCAACTGGACGTGGCCGAACCAATTACCATAAACGCCGTTCTCAGCGCGCTTGAACACCGCCATCCGGTTCTTCGTGGGACCATTCGCGACCATGAAACGCTAAAGCGCCGGCCGTTTATCCGGTTTTTCGCGTGCAAGGAGGATTTGTCGCTCGAGCCGCCGGAAACCCTTTTGCCCCGGACTGTTGCTGACGGCTCCGAGCCCTTTCTCATCATCGGCGCACTCGCCGGCGTCTAGTACGGCGTCCTATAAGCAAGCACTGGTTATAACCCCCGAAAAAATATAAAAAAAGGCTTGCTATTTCCCGGAGAAAAGCGATGCTGTGGAGCCTGCTGGATAGCTTAGTAGCTGCCAATACATGGTAAATCTCATGTGAACATAGGTTCAGTGATGATTTGAAATCCGATAATCGGAAACAGTCTTGGGAGCGGCATCAAGGAGTTTTACATCACATGAATAATAAATTGTTTGTAGGAAATCTTTCCTTCAACACCACCGAAAATGAACTGAACGACGCGTTTGCCGCGCACGGGACAGTCACAGAAACCAATCTCATGATGGATCGGACCACCCAACGCCCGCGTGGCTTTGGCTTCGTCACCATGAGCACTGAAGAAGAGGCCCAGAAAGCCATTTCCGCCATGAACGGCGCGCAATTGGGCGGACGCGCCATCACCGTCAATATCGCTCGTCCCCGGGAAGAGCGCTCTGGCGGCGGAGGCGGAGGCGGACGTCGCGAATTTGGCGGTGGTGGTGGCGGCGGACGCCGCGAATATAGCGGTGGCCGGAATCGCCGCTAAAACGACTTTGGATTGCAGATTGCAAATATCGGTAGTCCATTAATCTGACTCATTCACAGCAGGACTTGCCCAACTGGTCCTGCGTTTCATCTGGATTTGGCGCGGGATACGGAAGGGTTGCCCTTAATGTAGAATCGCAAGTGCCGTCGTGCCCAATGCTTCGCATAGTCCACGCCGATTCGTGGGCCTTTTAGTGTCTTAAAGACCTCGGAATTCACCGGAGCGGCGATATAAAAATCGTCGCTCAATAAATCGTGGCCGTTCAGCCGCCTGTCAATGTCCAATGCCAGGCAAAGCAGCCCCGGCCCGCAGCCCCGTTTCTGGATGTTCTTTACCGGCTCGATCGCCCGCAATAAAACCGCCGATGCGTGGCCTTCGCGTTCCGTCACTACGTTCATGCAAAAATACATGCCGTAGATGAAATACACGTAAGCGAACCCCGGCGGCCCAAACATAATCTTGTTCCGCGGGGTCATTCCCCGCGCCGAATGCGCCGCCAAATCGTGTGGTCCCAAATAGGCTTCCGTTTCCACGATTTTCCCGATGCGCTCGATGCCGTCGGACACGTGGACCAGGTATTTCCCAAGCAGGTCGCGAGCAACCGTTATTGTTTTGCGATCATAAAACTCGCGCGGCAGTTTTTGCATGCCCGGATAATAGCGTTGCGACAAAGAAATTTCGATACCCGGGAAATTTCGTTGTCACAGCAGTCGCAATCAAAACGGTTTTTGCATTCTCGCGCCGTCAAATTAGAATCGCGGCATGTTTGAACACAAAAGCAGCCCGCTGTTGCCGCGTAAGGCATTTATTCGCCGCATGCGAAATTGCGTCCTATTAAGCATTGGAATCTCCGGCGCGACCCTCCTCATCGGAATGTGCGGCTATCATTGCTTCGAAGGAATGAACTGGGTGGATGCTTTCGCCAATGCTTCCATGATCCTCGCCGGCATGGGCCCTCTCGGAAACCTGAATACGGTGCCAGGCAAAATCTTTGCCGGATTTTACGCCCTGTTCTGCGGGTTGGTCTTTGTGAGCATCATCGGAATCCTGATAGCCCCCATCCTGCACCGCTCCATGCACAAATTCCATTTGGAGTCTGGTAAAAGCAAAAGCGACCTCTGAGCCTCCGAAGGCCTTTTTTGTTCGGTACAGCAACCAAATGAGCCGCGATAAAAGGGGGCAGGTCAAATTCAATGTTTCCAAGCGAAATGAAAGATTTTTCCTTCAAGTCCCAAATCCAGTGGGGTGGATAGACAGATTACACCGAAGGCGAGCCTTTGATTTGTCCGCGCCTTGAGTTTGTTTAGTTTTCACGCAGCAGAAAAACGGATTTAATGCCCTCTTGAACACAGGAAGGATTAGGCTATCCTGTGGATATGACTGCGTTGCTTGAGAAGGCCATTGAGAAAGCTTCCGCATTGCCGGAGGCTGATCAGGAAGCGATTGGTGCGCTGATTCTCGAAGAGATTGCTTCAGAATCACGGTGGAACGCACAGTTTGCGTCTTCACAAGATGCCTTGGCACGTCTCGGCAACGAAGCATTGTCTGAATTTGATGAGGGTAAAACGCTGCCGTTTAGGAAAGACAGTGACCTCTCACACGACTAAATCATTTCGGAAGAAGTTCGGGAAACTCCCGAAGAAGATTCAGGAAAGTTCGCTTAAAGCGTATAGGATATGGCGAAAGAATCCCCAGCATCCCAGCCTCCAGTTTAAACAGGTTCACGAAACGCTTCCCATATTTTCCGTTCGCGTAGCTTTGGGTTGGCGTGCGGTCGGAATCAAACGAAAAGACGTTGTGATCTGGTATTGGATTGGTTCCCATGACGACTATGACGGACTGCTGAAGAGATTGGAATAAACCACCAATTCAGTTGTAATCGTATTGTCCCCACCGAACCGCCCCAACGCCCACCAATCCACCAATCCCGTTATCTCCTGCGTCTCGCCATTCCAAAATGATATCCGCCGTGGACCCGCACGGCGCGCGCCTTGCCCGGAAATCCCGTTGGGCGGCCTGGCTTGTTCTCTTCAAATAGCGCCGTGTAGCGGTAATCGAAATCGTCCAGTTTGACCCGCTGAATTTTCTGGCTGATGAACCGTTCAATCGCAAACACGTGGCCTGAATCTTCGGCGGTCATAATGGTAAAGGCATCGCCCGTCGCTTCCGCCCGGCCCGTGCGGCCAATGCGATGGATGTAATCTTCCGGGTGTTGCGGAACGTCGTAGTTAACGACGTGGCTCACTTCGGCGATATCCAGGCCGCGCGCGGCGATGTCCGTGGCCACAAGCACTTCAAACCGCCCGTCGCGGAACCCGCGCAAGGCCTGCTCGCGCTCGCGTTGGGTGCGATTGGAATGAAGCACGCAAACGGCATGGTTGTTCCGCTTGAGCAACTGAGCCACGCGGTCGGCGCCATGTTTGGTGCGGCAAAATACTATGACGGAATCGTAATGAACGGAATCGAGCAGCTTGAGCAGCAAATCGGTTTTTTGGGAATCAGCAACGGGATAAATGACGTGCTTGACGGTCTCGGCCGGCGACCGTCGCGCGCCGATCTCAATGGTTTCAGGATTGCGCATGGCCCAATTGATGAGCGTTTCAATCTGCGGCGGAATGGTCGCGGAAAACAGGGCGGTATGGCGGTTGCGCGGGCAATGCTCAATGATCCGGCGCACATCCGGCAGAAATCCCATGTCCAGCATCCGGTCCGCCTCATCGAGAACCAGATATTCGACCTTATCCAATTTCACGGTGCCGTGCTCCAGATGATCGAGCAGCCGCCCCGGCGTGGCCACCACGATGTCGGTCCCGGCGCGGAACGAATCATTTTGCCGCCCGTAACCGACGCCGCCAAAGACAACCGTGACCTGCAGATTCATGAACCGGGCGTAATCGCGGAAGGAGGTTTCCACCTGGGCAGCCAATTCCCGCGTGGGCTCAAGGATTAGGGCGCGCGGTCCCTGCCCGCGAGAATGGGCGCCAAGTTTCGACAAGATGGGCAGGGCGAATGCCGCGGTCTTGCCCGTGCCGGTTTGCGCGCTGCCAATGACGTCGCGTCCTGTCAAAACGAGTGGAATTGCCCGGAGTTGAATGGGAGTGGGCTCGATATAACCCATCGCTTTGACGCCGTCCATCACAGGCTGCGCCAGACCTAATTTACTAAATGCCATGAATTATTCTAACACGATGAGGGATTAAGGAAAGCAAGGAATACAACGGTGACGCCTGTTCCGCGTGGCGTTAAGTAAGCCGCCATGCCCGGCCTGGCTAGGACGGCGATGGGACTTCTTCAATGGTCGGGTTCGCCTTCTCCGAAGATTCCGGAGGCTTTCCTGCAGCATCGGTGTGAGCCGGCTCCGTCGCCGAAACTTCGGCGGTCTTTCTCTCTTCAGCCGGCTCAGCCGTTGTATCCGTTTCTGCGGCCACACTTTCGGCCGGCTTGGTTTCTTCGGCCGCTTCAGATAGTTCGTCCGAAGCGGTCTCTCCTGTCCTGGCGCCGGCCGGCTTTGTTTCCGCCCTGGGCGGCCTGGGCAGGGGTTTCTTGGCGGTTTCCAACTGGCCATCGGAAAATTCCAATACGTGACCCTGATGAATGAGCCAGTGCAAATCCGCGATCAGCGCGGTCTGCTCAGGCGTCGGCTCAGGTTGTTGCGCCGGAGCCGCTTCCGTCGTCCCCTCCTGGGAAGAAGCCGTCGCCGCGATATTCGGAGCGGGCGCGAGAGTGTCCATCAACTTTCGCCTTGTGCAGCCCTGGTTCGAATTGATGAAACCCACGATGCGCCTGACATTTTCCGAAACGGGAGTTGTTTCCAGGTCCAGAAATTGGGGGCGGGCCACGCTGACATGGACGGCCGTTTTGTTGCGCTTAAAAAACTGGAGGCCGAAGGAGGCAAATTGTTTGCTCAGCGAAGTGGCCAGTTGCAGTGGAAAATGCTTTTGTTTTTCCCATTCGACGCGGACCAGGCGCTGCAGGTCATGGCTGCGCAAATTGCGGCTTTTTGCTCCGTCCACGAGCATCGTTTCAGCGGGCTTGATGATGGCTTCCTTGTGCGTCGATCGAAAATGTTTTTCCACTTCCTCCAGTGTGGAAAGCTTGAGCGGTTCTGAAACATTCAGACAAATGTACTCCGTCTTGAAACTGTGGTCTTCGATCCATTTTTTAACGACCGCTTCGTCTTTCACGATTTTCACCCGGGACTTGAACACGTCGAACGGCATTTTCGAGAACCGTTCCGCGTGCAGTTTGCGCAACTGGTTTTGATAGTCGTGATTATTAGGCGGGCCAAGGATGGTTCCGCTCATGCCGCACTGCGCCACAAACGTGTAGGTCCCCTTGGGCGGGTCCGTAGGAGTGCGTTCGGTCTGATAAAAAGTCGCAAACTGGTTCTTTAGAACATGGGCAACCGCTTCATCTTCAGACAGCCACGGAGTATCATCCAGCGCGCAAACGAAAAGCGGCTGAATGACGCCGCCCTCGGGCTTTTTCCTGACTGAAAGCCGGACGGCGTAGCGCTCCGGCTTTTGCAAGACGAGATGCGCGATTTGAAAGAGCGGGTAAGCCCGGCCAGTCATCTTGATTTGCCGGGCGAGATGCTCGACACCCTTTTCATCCGCCAAAAACGTGACCGCGATATCGGGCAATGGCGCGGGAGGTTCGGGACGCGCCTCTTCGCGGCGCCCGGTCCGGCGATGGTCCCTCTTTTCGCCCGGCCGTTGGCCGTGCCGCCGGCCGCCCTCGCTACGACGTTCGCGGCCTTCGAACGGCCTGCCACGGCGCTTTTCCCGTGAAGGCCTTTCGGATTCTTCTCCTGTAAAATGCTCGAACCGGTTCTTTTCGGGCTTTCCCTGTGCCCACGCGGGCAGAAAAAGCTTCTCCAAATCCAGGTCTGCTTCTGAAAAACCGCTCATGTGTGTTGAAAATCCAGCCGTTGTACGGTAACAGGCTTCGTTGGTTGCGTTCCAGGTTGTTGAGCGGTTTTAATGGTCAGCCGCCGTTGTCGCCGATGGCCTCCACCGGACATCCTTCTTTGGCTTCCTTGCATCGGGCTTCTTCTTCCGGAGATGCGGGCTGTTTATACACGAACGAGTAACCCCCGTCGTCATTGCGCTTGAAATTGTCAGGCGCAGTTTCGCGGCACAAATCACAGTCAATACACTGGTTGTCCACGTAATATTTCCCAGCGACATTTTCGGGATATCGATTTGCAACGTCGGCCATAATTGTTTTTGGCAATATGGAGTGAATTTTAGACGCTGGCAAGTCCAATCGGGTACAATCTCTGCCCTCGCGCGTCTCCATTTGTGTGATCCAAAAATTTTGAGACGTCCTCCGTTCTTTTAAGAATTAAGGAACTATAAATCAGGCGCCGCGAATTACGGATTGGGCTTCTGCCTGTTCTTTTTAGCTTTTTCCCGCGCCAAGTAAGCCGTCTCAATGGAAGACTGCAGGTCCCTGGCCTTTTGTTCAGCTTCACGCAATTTCCGTTTGCTTGTCTGAATCCGCTTTTTGAGGCCTTCCAATTCGTTCTCCAGTTTCGAGTCTTCTTCTCCCATATTCCTGTCCAAAGCACTAAGCGAACCCTATTCATCCGTCAACTCTTTAAATTTAGACAAACTGTTGCCGCCATTTGACAATTAAAGGTTTGACGGCGGGCGGCAAAAGCGCGAGAAATAGATAGCAGTGAATTCAAAAAACCTGTTCCCGGCCATCTGCCTGGCCTTGCTGATCATCAGTGAATTCTTTCTGTTTTCTGCAAACCGGCAGAAAAGCGCCGCCATCGCCCAATTGCAGGAAGTTCAGCAGCAGGTGGCCGATTTGCAGTCGCAACTGGCACAGGCCACCAATTCCGCCGCCGCTGACGCCGTCTCGGAAATGGCCCGACTGCGCGCTGATATTCAGGACATTCCCCGCCTTCGAAAGCAAATTCAGCAATTGCAGGCCGAGAACAATAAATTGGCCCGGCAACTGGGTGTCACCAGCCAGACAGCCCAGCAGCAACAAGAGCAGTTGCAGGAAATTGAAGCCGCAAATGAACAGGCCGCCGCCGACCAGCAGGCCCAGGACCAGGCTGTTCAACGAATCGCCGACCAGCAACGCAACCAATGCATCGCCAACCTCCGCCTCATCTACGCCGCCAAGCAGGCCTGGGCCCTGGAAAAAAACAAAACCGACTCTGATACTCCCACCGAGGAGGATTTGTTGCCCTATATCAAGGGCGGCGTGTTTCCATCGTGCCCGTCCGGAGGGGTTTATACGATCGGTTCAGTCGGCCAGTTGCCAACCTGCTCAATCCCCGGCCACGTTTTGCCGCCGCAGTAGCGTGGACGATCTCCCCTCCCGTACTTGACGCAACACGCAACGCGTGCCACGCATTCAGCTAGTGACTGATAGCTCAAAAACGGACGAAATCCGGACCTCGCAGTGACAAACCCAAACCTCCTTCACAGCAATCTTCATGCCCGTTGCCGTGGACAAGAAATTGCTTCATTTTTCGTTTGGCTTTCCCAATTTCTTGAATAAGTTAACCGCTCCATGATTGAGACTGACATCGAACTTCTAAAGGGCATCGCAAACCAACTGCGCATTCATTCCATCAATGCCACGACCGCGGCGGGCAGCGGACATCCCACTTCCTGCTGTTCTGCGGCGGATGTTGTTGCCTCCCTGTTTTTTGGCCACATGAAGTATGATCCGAAGGCTCCCCGTCATTACAATAACGACCGATTTGTTCTTTCCAAAGGCCACGCTGCGCCGCTCCTGTATGCCGCATGGGCCGAGAATGGATTTGTGCCCGTCGATGAACTCGTCACGCTCCGTCAATTCACCAGCGAACTTGAAGGACACCCGACACCGCGCCTCCAGTTCGTTGACGTGGCCACTGGTTCGTTGGGCCAGGGCCTCGGCGCCGGTGTGGGCATGGCCCTCGCCGCCCGCCTCGATCAATTGGATTACAATACCTACGTGCTGATGGGCGATGGCGAAATCGCCGAAGGATCCGTCTGGGAAGCCGCATCCCTTGCCGGATATTTCAAGTTAAACAATTTAATTGCGATTGTGGACGCCAACCGCCTCGGCCAAAGCCAGGAAACCGCTTTCGGCCATCACATCGATATCTATCGCAAGCGCTTCGAATCCTTCGGTTGGCGCGTTGAGGACATCGACGGCCATGACATCGAAGAAATTCTCGAGGTGTTGAGCGGCGTCGGCCTGAACGACCAGCCGTTGGCAATCATCGCCAAAACCTATAAAGGCGCGGGCGTTTCGTTTTTGCAGGACAAGGAAGGCTGGCACGGCAAACCCTTGAACAAAGAAGAAGCCGCAAAAGCTCTGGCCGAACTCCAGCCCAATGCCAAATCCGGAATCGGCGTTGAAATTCCAAAACCCGCTTCCCTGCCTGAACCAAAAAACACCCCGGTATCATCCTTTCCGCCGCTTGCTTATAAAATCGGCGATTCCGTCGCCACCCGCGAGGCCTACGGCAACGCGTTGCTCCGCATCGGCGAAGTGGATACCCGTATCGTTGCCCTCGATGGCGATACAAAAAACTCCACATACGCTGAAAAATTCTTCAAAAAATCCCCGGACCGCAGCTTCGAATGCTTTATCGCCGAACAAAATATGGTCGGCGTTTCGACCGGCTTTTCCGCGCGCGGCAAAATTCCATTTACTTCGACGTTCGCCTGCTTTTTCACCCGCGCCTTCGACCACATCCGCGTGGCCGCGATTTCCGAGGCCAATTTGAAGATTGCAGGTTCGCACGTGGGCGTGAGTATCGGCGAAGACGGGCCCTCACAAATGGGACTGGAAGACCTCGCCATGATGCGCGCCGTCGTCGGCAGCACGGTTCTCTATCCCTCGGACGCCGTTAGCGCCGAAAAACTCGTCGAACAAATGCTCGCCACAAAAGGCATTTGTTATCTGCGCACCTCGCGCCCGAAGTCATCGGTGATCTATAACAACGACGAAGCATTTCCCGTTGGCGGCGCGAAAATCCTGCGCGAAGGCAGCAAGGCAACTGTTGTCGCCGCCGGTGTCACCGTGCCCGAAGCCTTGAAGGCAGCCGACGCCCTCAAAAATGAAGGCATCGACATCACAGTGATTGACGCCTACAGCATCAAGCCTCTCGGCAAAAAAGAGATCCTTGCCGCCGCGCAAAAGACCAACAACACCGTCATCACCGTCGAAGACCATTATTCCGAAGGCGGATTGGGCGACGCCGTGGCCGGAGAATTGAGCACGGAAGGGATTAAAGTCCATAAACTGGCCGTAAACGGTCTGGCCCGTTCCGGCAAGCCCGCCGAACTGCTCGCTCACTTCGGCATTGACGCCGACGCCATCGTCAAAAAAGTCAAATCGCTTTAATCAGGCGTTTGCTTCGTGCCAACCTGTTTACGGCAGCTTTAGGCATAACGGGAGAAAACCAGCCGCGGAGTGTCTGGGTCATGTCCCGTAGGGACATTTGGAAATAGCCCGGCGTTTCAACGCCGGGTGTGGGTCAAGTGCGATAAGTCCCGAAGGGACGGCTGTCCCTTCGGGACTTATGCAATTCTCAATCGTACCCGGCATTAAAATGCCGGGCTATTTCCAATTGTCCCTCCGGGACATGTCGTGAAAGGACAGCGGAGTATTTGGCTGCGCCCGTCTCTGTGAATAACTTTTAGTGTTCATTTCCGGCGGGCTGCTTCATAAAGAGGCATGGCTGTTCCCACTTTATTGCCCACGGCCGTCCAGAACGAAAAGTTCGGCGGCGTCACCTATCACATCGAAGGCGAACTCGTTCCGGCTTTGCACCTGGAATTGAGCAGCACCGGCATTTATTTCGAACATCATATCCTGCTTTGGAAGGACCCGGCCGTCCAGATCGGCATCCATCCGCTCAAAGGCGGATTCAAGCGAATGCTCGCGGGCATGCCATTCCTTCTGACCGGTGCTCGGGGACCAGGCCGCATCGCCTTCAGCCGGGATGGCGCGGGGCACGTCTTCGGCCTCCACCTGAAACCCGGCATGGCCGTGGATGTCCGCGAACATCAATGGCTGGCGGCTACCGACGCTGTGGAATACACCTTCTCTCGCGTTCGCGGCGCGGCGAACATCCTGCTCGGCGGTACGGGGTTCTTCATCGATAATTTTTCGTGCCCGTCCCAGGAGGGTATTCTCTGGCTGCACGGCTTCGGCAATGTATTTGAAGTGACCTTGGGGCCGGGAGAGGAAATTGACATTGAACCGGGCGGCTGGATTTACAAGGACCGAACCGTCCAGATGCAAACGATGTTCCAGAAGCTTTCGACCGGCCTGTTCGCCAGCGCCGCCAACCTTTTTTGGAACCGTTTCACCGGCCCCGGAAAAATTGCCCTTCAATCCATGTACGTTCACATGGAAGGCGGCGAGTAGCACGTTGAAACGTTAAAAAGTTGAAACGGCCAGGCAACGGCGGAAGTTCTCGCGTTCTCCCGCCCATCTGACCGTTTCAACATTTTAACGTTTTAACATTTCATCGCTCATCTTGGTCTGTTCATTTCAAAGACTTTGCCGTACATTCAATTCAACATTGGCAGCCAGATGGGCAGCGAATTGAAATTCCCGGCAAATTTTCTCTGGGGTACGGCCACCTCGCCGACCCAGGTCGAAGGCCACGTCGTCAACGAATGGACGGACTATGTCGCGTCTGACGGCGGGCATTGCCGCGTCGCGTGCAACCACTATTACCTCTATGAACAGGACGTCGAGTTGATGGCCGGACTGGGTGTGAATGCATACCGCATGGGCATCGAATGGTCCCGGCTTCAATCCGCTCCGTATGCCCCGCTGAACCAAAAGGAACTGGATCGTTATATTCACCTCCTGGATTGCCTGAAAGCCGCTGACATTACGCCCATGGTGGTGCTCCACCATTTCTCGAATCCGCTGTGGATTTCGGAATCCGGAGGCTGGCTCAATCCGGCCACCATCCCGGCATTTTTGGATTATACGGCGAAGATTGTCGCCGCGCTGAAAGATCGGGTCTATATCTGGAACACGTTTAACGAGCCGGACACCTATGCCTCGTTGACCTATTTGCTGGGCGGATTTCCCCCGTTTTACAAATGGCGCTTTGGCGCTTACCGGCGCGTCGTTGAAAACATGGCCGAGGCGCACGTTCGCGCCAGCGAAACCATACGGCGCCTGTCCCAGGCAGACAAACCGCCCGAAATTGGCATCGCGAAAAACTGGACCTATTTCGCTGCCTTTCAACCCCTGGCCTTTTGGGACCATTTCCTTGCCGAAATATCCAACCACGCCTTCAATCACTTTGTCCTCGGCCGATTTACCGGCGGCAGGCGGCGACATGCCTCGACCTATCTTGGCGTCAATTATTACGGCCGCGCCCGGCTCAAGGGTCTTAAGGCGCTTCTGCCCACTAACGGCCTGTCCCATGCCAAACTAAGGGAGATGGGCGTTATCTGCGACGATATGTTTGAGCGGCATCCAACGGGCTTTGGCAAACTGTTGAAAAAACTGCAACGGCAGTGCGGCCTGCCCATTTACATCACTGAACACGGCTCGGCTTCGGCAGACGAAGACTTTCGCATCCAGGATTTGACGGGACATTTGCACGAACTCCGCGCTTCGATCAACGATGGCGTGGACGTGCGGGGATTTTTTTATTGGTCATTGCTCGACAACTTTGAATGGCAGTTCGGCTACACGAAAAAATTCGGCTTGTTCTCCGTGGATTTCAAAGACGAACAACTGCCGCGCCGAACAACACGCGTCGGAAAATTTTACCAGCAAATCTGCCTCGCAGCCCGGGCCGCGTCTTCCCAGTCAAATCCCGCGTGAAATGAACCCAAACGGGGAAACGCCAAAAGAACGCAAAATCATTTGGTTGCTCTGCCTTGCCGCCGCCATTCATGTATTCGCCTTTTCCGCGGCATTCCCTCTCTTCAACAATGTGGACGAACCGTTTCACTTCGACCTGGTTGTGAAGTATTCACACGGCGACGTCCCGCGCGGTATCGAGCGAATGTCCCCGGACTCTGCTACCTGGCTGGCGCTGTTGAACTGCCATGCCTATTTCACTCGACCCGATCAATATCCGGGCGGCCGTTTTCCGCCGCCGGCCTGGACGCTGCCGGCTGACAAATCGGCGCAGGATATCGCCACCAGGAGCGCCGACTGGAAAACGCAGGCAAACTACGAAGTTTCCCAAACGCCGCTTTATTATGCGCTCGCCGCTGCATGGTGGCACATCGGCGTTTGGATCGGCTTTCATGACGGGCGGTTGGTGTACTGGCTGCGCTTTTTGAATATTGCGCTGGTTTCGGCGCTGGTCTGGCTGGCGTACGCCACGGCGCGATTGGTGTTTCCAAACAATTCGTTCGCGAGGCTCGGCGTGCCGGCGCTGCTGGCGTTGATGCCGCAAACTGCCTTTTATTCGATTGGCAATGATGTGCTTTCGCCGCTTTGCTTTGGAATCACATTTCCGTTTCTCTTAAAGTGGATTGCGTCTGAAATTCCTTCTCCGGCAATCGGCGCCGTGATGGGCCTTGGGTTTGCCGCAACTTTCCTCACCAAAATGACCAATGTTCCTCTATTGGCTGTTGTCGCTGCCGTGGTCCTGGTCAAAGCCGCGCGCGATGCGCAAGGCGGTAAATTAAGGCCTGCGTTGCCGGCATTGGCCGCGTTTCTTTATTGCGCGCTGCCGCCAATCCTCGCGTGGATGATTTGGTGTAAGTCCAATTTCAACGATCTCACCGGTTCGAGCGTAAAAACCCACTTTCTCGGCTGGACGCTAAAACCGTTCGGTGAATGGTGGCATCATCCTATTTTTACGCCCGGAGGTCTCTGGACCTATCTATCTGGACAATTGGGCACGTTTTGGCAGGGAGAGTTCCTTTGGCAGCACCAACCGCTCGCTTTGCCCGGAACGGAATTCGTTTATTCAATCCTGTCGCTCGCCCTGCTGGCGCCGGTTTGCCCGGTGCTGTTGCCGCAACGTTCAAATGAGCCGAACCTGCTGCGCTTGGCGCTTGGACTGAGCCTGGTTTGCTTTGCCGCTGAACTGGTGTTTTATGCAATGCTATCGGTCATCTATGACTTTCATGATTGCCCCAACCCGACGCGCGAGCATCCCTATTTTCAGGCCGGTCGAATGATGCTGGGAGCCCTGATTCCGTTTTTGCTTTTGTTTGTCTATGGAATGGACCGTGTATTAAGTCGATTTGGAGTCAGAACCAAATTTTCTATTCTGCTCGCGTGCCTCGGCGTGATGCTCGCTGTTGAAGTGGCCACGGACTGGCCGGCTCTTTTCAATGAATACAATTGGTTTCATCTCCCGTGAACATGGATGATATGGCGCCATTCGATTTTATCGTTTCCCACACGCAATGCCTCGTGCGCAGTTACAAAAAATGGACCGGCCGGGACCTGTTGTCGGGAGACTTTTCGCCGGGGGAATTGGCGGCAAAACTCTTTGACGCTCCATTTGTCGTCGTTTCGCACGGCACAGAAGCCGATCCCATTTTGAACTACGGCAACCGTGCCGCGCTGGCGCTTTGGGAAATGTCGTGGGACGAATTCACGCGCGCGCCATCGCGGCTGACGGCCGAGCCCGCGGAGCGTGAAGAACGCGCGAAGGTCATGGAAGCTGTTACGCTGCAGGGCTTTTTCGACAAGTATTCCGGCATTCGCATTTCCAAAACCGGCCGGCGCTTTGAGATTTCACGCGCCACCATTTGGAATCTAATCTCGGAATCCGGCCAGTTGCAGGGACAGGCGGCCACATTTTCCGAGTGGAAATTTCTTTGAAAACAGTTGAGATTGAACGCATGTCAAATTAGAAGAATCGAAATGGCATGCAAATAAATCTGATACGAATCGGCGGCGTGATGCTGGTGGCGGCGGCCCTTTTTGGGGCCAGATTTTACATCATCCGCGCCCAGCCGACCGGCGATTCAACCGTTTCAACCAACCAAAATCCATCCATGAACCCGACCCAATTCAAAAAACCGGACGCGGCGGAGTTAAAGAAAAAACTGACGCCGGAACAATTCGCAGTGACTCAACAGTCGGCGACAGAGCCGCCGTTTGCCAACAAATATTGGGACAACCACGAACCGGGCCTTTACGTGGATATCGTCTCCGGCCAGCCGTTGTTCAGTTCGCTGGACAAATTTGATTCCGGATGCGGCTGGCCGAGCTTTAGCAAACCACTGTCTGACACCGACATTGTGGAGAAGGCCGATTATTCCTATATGGGAATTGAACGCACGGAAGTGCGGTCTGAAATGGCGGATTCACATTTGGGCCATGTGTTTGACGACGGTCCCGGTCCGACACACCTTCGCTATTGCATTAATTCCGCCTCCCTTCGTTTCATCCCCCTGAATAAAATGGAAGCCGAAGGCTACGGTAAATACCTGGGGCCTTTTATCAAGGCCG
The DNA here is from genome assembly GCA_035503455.1 of Candidatus Sulfotelmatobacter sp. Lineage (GTDB taxonomy): Bacteria > Verrucomicrobiota > Verrucomicrobiia > Limisphaerales > UBA11358 > UBA11358. The sequence goes on from DATJTK010000032.1 coordinate 61,966, forward strand.
GGCTTTACAAGCCCAAAGACGTCTCAACTTCGACGAATACTTCGCCCGGGAAATAGGAATTATTCAGTGGTCAGGAGTTTTTCCCACAACTCCTGGTTCAGGAGCGCTTTTTGCAAAAACTCGCCTTCCTCGGATGGGGCGGCGCGCTCCGGTTGCAAGGGCAGCCGCAAAAGAAAGGTTGTTCCAAAGCCCGGCAAACTCCGCGCTTCCATTTTCCCGCCATGGTGATGGATGATGAAAAAACACGCCATGAGATGGATGCCGTACTCCGACGCCACGCGGCCCTGGACAGCGAACGGATCAAACACGGCGCGAAGCGCGTCCTGCGGCAAACCGGGACCGTTGTCGCCAATTTCCACAAGGATTTCAGGTTTCGGCTTGTCGCACAGCTCGGCCGAAAGAACGACGCGTGTGCCGGATGGAAGCATCGACAGCTCTTCTTTGAGCAACAGCTCAAACAACCGTTGAAATTTTGGCCGGTCCACGCGCAATTTGGGCAGCGAGCCCGGGATGCGATTTTGAATTTCAATCTTCCGGGCGGCAAATGGTTCCTCGAGCGATTTGACTGCCTCAGCGACGACTTCATGCAGCAACACTTCGTCTGCGAACGGCGCCGAGGGATTCTCGGACGCAGTCCAGAGGTCTTTGAGCAGCCCATTGATTTTTTCGATCTGGCTTTGGACGTTCCCATGGTAATCCTTCCAAAAGTCCGGGTTGCGCAGGCTGTTAAGGTCCGTTTTTTCCTCGTTCATTTTGACCGGCGCCAAATCGAGAAACGTTTTGACCGCGACAAGAGAATTGCGGATGTGATGGCTCAACCCCGCCGCGAGCAGTCCCAGGCTTACAATGCGGTCGGCGATGAGCATATTGCGCAGGACGGACATCTTTTCCTGCAACAGTTTGTCGCGCTCGGTCTGCACGATGAAGAACTCCAGGCCGTGTTTGAGGGTTTCCTCAAGCTGTGGAGGGTCCCATGGCTTGGAGATGTATTTGTAAATGGCCCCGCTATTGACCGCGGAAATGGCCGCTTCCATGTCCGCAAACGCCGTAACCAGCACTCGAATGATGCGGGGGCGCAGACGTCGTGCGCGTTCCAGCAGCCAAACGCCTTTTTCGCCGGGCATTCTCTGGTCGGTCATCAACAAACCGATTTCATCCTTATGCAGCTCGAGTAATTCGAGCCCCTCCTTTGCCGTGGGAGCCGTGAATATTCTGAAACGGTCGCCAAACGCCCGGGCAAAGGCCGAAAGAGACATTTCTTCGTCGTCTACGTAAAGTACGGCGAATTTCTTGTAATCATAATCGTTCTGCATTTGTGCCTTAAGCATCAAGAGTTGTGCCAGACCTCATCTTTTGCAATTCAAAAACAACGTTTCACAGAGAATTTTCGCGCGTTGCACAAATTCGCGGAGCGAGTTGCGTTTCATGTCGGGGAGTGTTTTATCTTTTTTCTTCGTCCAGCAGGATCTGTAATTCGGCAAGCGACTCCAAATCTTTTGGGCGGCCGGCCGCCCGTTTAAGTTTAATAAGCGTCGGCAGGTCAACGCATTTGAATTTTACATCGAATGCCTCCACGACAATTGTTTGAGAAAGCAAATCCCTATAGGTCCCGCCGCCGACGACTTCGCCCAGCAAATCGATATCGCCAAGGCTGGTGGTCAAAGTGAAGTTCAAGCCATTGCGCAGCGTCTGCAGATCCAGTTTGAACGGCAACCCGGGGGGCGCGCCCCGCAAATAGGGATTGTAGGGTTTTAGACACTTCACCAGCGCCTCCATATTTTTTTTGCTCCGATTATAAACGACGTCAATGTCAAAGGTCAGGCGGGCATATTGCCCGCGACTCCGCCGATGAGGATAAATTCGATGCCGCTTTGCGCTAGCAGCGGCAGAAGCTTCTCAAATTGCGCGCTCATTTTCTTTTCGAGCGGGCGCGTATCCCCGCCCCTCGTAAAGTCGAAGCGAATGCGCTGAAACGGACCAGCTTTTCCAGGCGTTGTGCTGGCGTCAGCTTCAAATTCTCCCGCAGAAGAGTGCGGTCCACGTCACGCATATAGGCTTCAACGACTGGATCGCGATAGGCTTTCATCTGTGTGAATCAGGCTTTTGTATATACCTCAGCGCCTTTCTCCACAAACTCCTTCGCCTTCTCTTCCATGCCGCGTTTGAGCGCCTCTTCCTCGGTGACACCCTGTTCCGCGGCAAATTTGCGGACGTCCTCGGTAATCTTCATCGAGCAAAAGTGCGGGCCGCACATCGAGCAAAAATGCGCGGATTTGGCGCCTTCCTGCGGCAACGTCTGGTCATGAAATTCGCGCGCTGTTTCGGGGTCAATCGACAGGTTGAATTGGTCTTCCCACCGGAATTCAAAGCGCGCCTTGGACAACGCATTGTCACGGTATTGCGCGCCGGGATGGCCCTTGGCCAGGTCGGCGGCGTGCGCCGCGATCTTATAAGCGATGACTCCGTCTTTGACGTCCTTCTTATTCGGCAGGCCGAGATGTTCCTTGGGTGTCACATAGCAGAGCATCGCGCAACCGTACCATCCAATCATGGCCGCTCCGATGGCGCTGGTGATGTGGTCGTAGCCGGGCGCGACGTCGGTGGTGAGCGGCCCAAGCGTGTAAAACGGGGCTTCGTGGCACCATTCAAGTTGTTTGGCCATGTTCTCTTCAATGAGATGCATGGGCACATGGCCGGGGCCTTCGTTCATGACTTGCACGCCCCGCGCCCGGGCGCGTTCGGTCAGTTCACCCTGTGTTTTCAGTTCGCCAAACTGCGCTTCGTCGTTGGCGTCGGCAATCGAGCCGGGACGGAGACCGTCGCCGATAGAAAAGGAAACGTCATAGGCGGCCATGATGTCGCAGATATCGTCCCAATGGGTATAAAGGAAATTTTCCTGGTGATGCGCCAGGCACCATTTGGCCATGATACTGCCGCCGCGCGAAACAATGCCGGTCATGCGCCGCGCAGTGAGCGGGACAAACCGAAGGAGAACGCCGGCATGAATCGTGAAATAGTCCACGCCCTGTTCCGCCTGTTCGATGAGCATGTCGCGAAAGATGTCCCACGTCAGTTCCTCGGCTTTGCCCCCGACTTTTTCCAGGGCCTGGTAGATCGGCACGGTGCCGATGGGCACGGGCGAGTTGCGCAAAATCCATTCGCGCGTGGCGTGAATATTCTTTCCTGTGGACAAATCCATGACAGTATCGGCTCCCCATTTGGTGGCCCAACGCATCTTCTCCACTTCTTCCTCGATGCTCGATGCCACGGCGCTGTTGCCGATGTTGGCGTTTATTTTGACCAGGAAATTGCGCCCGATAATCATCGGCTCCAACTCGGGATGATTGATATTGGCCGGAATGATGGCGCGTCCGGCGGCAACTTCGGCCCGAACGAATTCCGGCGTAATCTCTTTTGGAATCCGTTGGGCGAAACGCGAAAACACGGATGGAGCAAACGAATTGCCGCCTGAATTCTGCGCCGAGCCGGCGTGTTGCTTGTCCAGGTCGTTGCGAACGATGTCGTTTGCCAGGTCCGAGATTTGGGCGGCACGCATGTTTTCGCGAATGGCGATAAATTCCATCTCCGGCGTGATGATGCCGGCGCGCGCATAAGCGAGTTGCGTAACCGCTTTGCCGGTTATTGAGCGGAGAGGTTTTCGCTTTTCCCCGGTAAATTCCACCGGCAATGCCGTCGAATCCACGGGCACCGGACGGCGGATGACGCGGGAATAGCCGTTGTCCTGCGGTTTCACCGGGCGGCCTTCGTACTCTTCGACGTCGCCCCGGCCCAAAATCCAGCTTCGCCGCAACGGCGGCAGGCCCGCGGTGACGCCGCCGGTAAAATTGGGGTCGCCCCAGGGGCCGCTGGTATCATAGACGCGCGCAGGCTCGTTGACTTCGGTCTGGCCGTTGAAAGTCTTCGTGGGTTGGAGCGTAATTTCGCGCATCGGCACGCGCACATCCGGATGAATGGTTCCGGTGACATAGACCTTTTTTGAATTCGGCAGTTGGTCGCTGCTATGCGGCTCAAACGAATCTTTGGTTGCAATCATAATTTTCGGCACGAAGAGCCCGGAGAAATGTTCCTTGCGCCGGCATTATCCGGTTCAAGTTAACGGGTCATCAACGCTTTCGCGCTGAACTCTCAGCTCCCAGCCCCTCCTTAAGCTTCTTATCGGCCAAACTCGTGTGCGGAAAGGACTGGGTTTGGCTCCCCGATGCAGGGAAAATAGGCCCCGAAGGGCAGCGCGTCAAGTGAATGTCGGGTTGAACATCGAACATCGAACATCGAATGGGAATGGTAGGGCAGACGTGCCCGTCTGCCAGGCGAGCGCCACCGGTCGCGTTTCAGGCATTCGGCGTTCAGCGTTCGATGTTCGATGTTCGACGTTGCATCTAACCGTAAACCCCCTGCGCTTTCCCTATTGTGATTACGCCAAACCGTGCGATGATGCCAAAAGAAGCTATGCGAATAACTGGAATAATGGTTAATGAACACCTGTGCCCGATCACCGGCCTGGAATCGAACATTGATCCGAAAACTCCTCCCGGAGCGTTGGCCGAATTCTATTGCGCGTACAACAAGCATGATCTGGCGTTGATGGAAAAAAATTGGCTTGCGTCGCCCGACATATCGATGAACAACCCACTCGGGGGAATTCGGCGCGGCTGGCCTGAAATTCGCGAACTCTATGCGCGGATCTTTGCGAGCCCCGCGTCAGTGCAGGTCGAGTTTTACGACTATTCCATTTATGACTGTGAGGCGGGCTTTTTGGCCATTGGCCGTGAGCGAGGGATATCGCGTATGCCGAAAGGAACCGTGGAACTGCAGAGCCGCACCAGCCGGTTCTTTGTGCGCGCGGACGGTCGCTGGCGGCAGTTTCATCATCACGGCTCGATAGACGACCCCAAAATGCTTCAACTGTACCAGGCCGCCATTTTCTAAATCTGTTCGGTGTACACGCTTTAGCGTGCTCTGTTTTCCACTCTATCAGGCGACGTTTGTGAACTACGAGAAAAACCTCAGTCGGTCGTTTCCGATGTTCGATGTTCGATGTTCGATGTTTCAGGCGCCGTTAATAAATCCCAAATATCGAACGTTGGACTTCATACAGACCTTTCTTCCTGTCCCAAAATCCGCTACCGTCATTTCGTGAGCGACATCACCGTCATGCTGCAACAAATCGGGCAGGGCGATGAGCAGGCGGCGGACCGGCTGCTGCCGGTGGTTTATGAGGAACTGCGCCGGCTTGCTGCGCAGAAAATGTCGCGCGAGAGCCCCGGCCAGACGCTTCAAGCCACCGCCCTGGTCCACGAAGCGTGGTTGCGCCTCGGCGGCGATCGCCAGCCGGACTGGCAAAACCGCGCGCATTTTTTTGCCGCCGCCGCCGAAGCCATGCGCCGTATTCTCATTGACAACGCCCGCCGCAAGCATGCCGGCCGCCACGGCGGCCACGCCGAGCGCGTGCAACTGCCGCTCGACAGCCTTGAACTCGTTGCCGGCATGAACGACGAGCAATTGCTCGCGATGCACGAGGCGCTGGATCATTTGGCCGCGCATGACGCGACAAAAGCTGAATTGGTCAAGCTCCGGTTCTTCGCCGGGTTGAAGATGGAAGAAGCCGCAAAAGTCCTCCAAATTTCCACGCCCACGGCGAAGCGTTATTGGGCCTACGCGCGGGCCTGGCTCTATCGCTGGATAAAAAAGAACTCTGGATAGATGAACCAGTGTGTGGTGGAACACGGCGCTCTTCGCAAGTGGCGCTGCCACCGCCGTGTAGCGCCGCGTGCAGCGGCGCAACCAGCCGGTCCGTCATTCGGCGTTCGATGTTCGATGTTTTGGATTTATTTCCGACATTCGCTTCGTTCCCCGCTCCCGCCTTCTTACATAAGCAAACGTTCCCAGCGCAACGATTAATCCGATAAATCCCAGGCCGATGATAAATGACCTGCGGTCTACGATGCCCAAATCGACGAGCAGGTAACTGCCCAGTCCGCAACCCGCGAGTCCGCCGACCAGCAGCCGCCAGCGCGAGCGGAATGGAGCGAGCACCATAAACAGTCCCGCCGCGCCGAGATAAAACCAAACGTCCAGGCGCACATGCGGGTCGTCGCGATGCTGCATCGCGTTGATGAACAACGGAGTCAAGGTGTGCAGGATCGCCAGAATTTCCAATAATTTGCTCGCGCGCCGCAAATCCAGGCTCGCGGCGCGTTCGGTGACGAGCATCAGCGCGAGGAACAACAGGCCGTTGAGAACCACCGAGAACGCAATCTGCCGGTTCGCGTCAAAATAGGGAAATTGGGCGCCTGTTACGCCAAGCATTTTCAACGTGGGCCCGTTCAGCGCGATGACATCGAGCCCTATCACCAGCGTGAGCAGCGCCACCAGGTGAAACGGCATCGTCCAGCGCACGCGTCGATTTCGTTCCAGCGCGAGCGCGACCGGTTCCATCGCTGCCAGCGGCAGGCACCAGAGCGCCTGGATTTCGGGTTTTTGATCCAGCCAATTGAAACACAATAGCAGGCTCACATAGCTCGCCGCCGTGAGCGTGGCTGTGGTCCAGGCGAAGCCGGTCATCTTCAACCTCTGCAAGCCAAACACCGAAACCGCCAGCGCCATGCACGAAGCGGCCAGCACCTGCAGGTTCGTGAACGTTTCCGGAAACAGTTGCTTCACACCTGGCCTGGGAGTGCCGAATATATGCAGTGCCGCGAGCAGCGCCAGCATGCATGGGGCGATGGCCAGTACGGCTCCCGCCAGAAACGTCGCCGCCGCCAACGGCTCGCGCGCGCGCCGTGCCGTATGACCGGCGAGCAACAGTGTCAGGGTAAAATAGCATGGCACCACCCAGCGCCACGTCGGGCCGAGGTCATTGCGGAGCATCCAAACGGTGAGTATCGTCGCGACGACGGCCAGCCACGTCGCGCCAAAAAGAATGGTTTGCACCGGCGTAATTCGCCGCGCGTCGATAATCCAGTGATCTTCATCAGCGAGCAGACGGCGATGCACCGTCTCGAGCGCGTCGCGTTCCTCGCGTGAAATGATGCTCTGGCTTTCCCACGCGCGCGCCTGGCTCGAATATTCGCTGATGCTCCGGCGCAACAGGTCGTCGTACAATTTCGGTTTGAGGCGCACTGGCTCGCCGATGAGAAACCGTCCGAGTTCAACCGCGACGTCCGAAGCGGTCGGGCGGTCAGCCGGGTTCCACGCGAGGCACGCGAGGCAGATGGCCTGCAAATCCTCCGGCACACCCACCGCGACATCCCGTAGAAACGGCGGCGCAGTCGTGGCAATCGCTTCAAGCACTTCACTGGACGTTTCGCCCGCAAATGGCGGGCGCCCGGTCAGCACCTTGAACATCAAGCTTCCCAGGGAAAACACATCGGACGCCGCCGTCAGCGGCTTGCCGCGGACTTGCTCCGGCGAAGCGTAAAGGGGCGTGCCCTCGAACCCGGAGCCGAGGCACGCGGCTTCTTCGAGCGACAACGCCAGGCCGAAATCCAGGATGCGCGGCCGCAGGTCAGTACCGACGATAATGTTATCCGGCTTGAGATCGCGATGGATGAGGCCGCGCTCATGGGCCACGGCCAGGCCACGCGCCACTTCGTGCAGCAACCTCGCCTTTTGCTCGAAGTTCAGTTGCGCGGCGAAACGGTCGAGTGGAAAGCCCTCCACCTTTTCCATGACGATGGCCGGGGGCTCGGTTTCGTCGAGGACGGAATAGATGGTGACAATGGCCGGATCGCTGATGGCGGCGGCTCTGCGCGCTTCCTCGAGCAGACGGCGGCGCACCGCTTCGTCCCCGCGTCGGCGCAGGATTTTGATGGCCACGCGGCGATTCAGCTTTTCGTCATGCGCGGCATAAACCACGCCCAGGCTGCCTTCGCCCAGGTTGCCTTCAAGGCGAAAACCGGGCAGTGAAACCGGCGGTTCTTCGGCGGGAGGCGCGACCCACTTCGTCTGCGTCTGTGTGCGCAACTGCCGTACGCGCAGGCCGGCTTCAATGCGTTCGCGGGCTTCTTTGCGCACCACTTCCGGCAGTGACGCGATATAACCATCCAAACGGCCGCGCGCATCATCACCTGCCCCGCGCAGAAACGCTTCCGCATGCGCGGCGGCGTTCAGCCTCACTGTACCCAGCGGTGAAGTGGTGTCGATGCGCTGCGTCTCCTCGCGTTCAGATGGCGTTCGAAGAAAATTCCCGGCTTCATCACTGGCCTGGAGGAGTGACTCGACTTCGCGGCGCAACGCGGTGTCATGGGCGCATTCTTGCGCCACGAACTTTTTGCGCGCGGTGCCGGCGGGCATTTCGAGCGCCCGGGCGAACACGGCTTCGGCGCTGGCCGCGGATGGATTCATCGAATTACGGGACTTTAGCATCGGATGGGATTGAGGCCAGCCAAAATTCCCGCCACGACGCGCGCACGCCCAATCCCCGAAAGAATTCCCCAAAATATTTCGCGCATTGAACCCCTGAACCACCGAGATCGATCGTCGAAGGACAGGCCGTTCGATGTTGGGCGTTCGACGTTCGACGTTCGATGTTTCCGACGATTCATCAAATTTTTGATCCCTCCCGCCCGCCAATTCCGCATTGGATGTATGAACCCGGTTCGGTGTCTGCGCTCGGTGTACACGCTTTAGCGTGCTCGGGGAACTCCCAAAGGGCACGCTAAAGCGTGTACACCAAACACAGCCAGCCGGAAAAACAAACACTAACGAAAGGAAACTAAACATGAAACGATGGGCATTGATTGTAGCCGCACTCTATGTGGCAATTCTGGTCGTCCTGACCGTGCCGGTCACCCTGCTGGCCTTTATTCCAAAAGTGGGCTGGGAAGCATTTGGAATATACGCGGAATGGCCGTACTGGCTCTGCCTGGCGGTGATGGGCATCAGCCAGTTCGCGCTGCTGGCCGTCCCGGTGCGGCTCGCCGGCCTGCGACCGGTGACCCGCGGTCCTATATGGAAAACCGTGCTGGCCGGCGGCCTGATGGCCGGCGCCCTCGTCGCAGGCGCGTGCTTCTCCATCGAAGAACTGGTGTTTGCCGATCATCCTCCAAAAGGTAATGCGGACATCTGGACTTTTGTTTTGCTGGGACTCTTGACGTGGTTCATCTGGGCGCTGGTTTTTCTACGAATCAGCCGGGATGTGCCTCCGTCCGATTTCGTGACGAAACATTGCCGCGCGCTGTTTAAAGGCAGCATCCTGGAATTGTTGATTGCCGTGCCGTCGCACATCGTGGCGCGCTGCCGGGATTATTGCTGCGCCGGATGGATGACATTCATTGGCCTGACCATGGGTATTTCCGTGATGCTCTTCGCCTTTGGTCCGGCCGTGTTTTTCCTCTTTGCCGAGCGCTGGAAACGACTGCATCCGAAGCCGGAATAGGCGCCATAGAGTGCTCCTGGTGTTGGCAAAGCCACAAATTGAAAGCCCCATCGGGGCGGCCGATAATAGCCCAGGGCAAGCGCGAATCTGCGAGCGCGCCGCCCTGGGTTAATCGGCAAAAAGAACCAGCCGCCATTCGCGAAGCCGCGCGATAGCGCGAAGCTGATCTGCGGATACTCTCCCATTTTTACGTTCGAACCCCTCCACCATCGATTCCGCTTCCCACCGGTAACGTTAATGTAACACCGCAAATCATTGATAGTCAGACATTTATAAAATGTAACAGCGTGTAACAAAATGTGTAACACCGTAACTTGTTGAAGCTCAACGATGTAACAATGTAACACGATTTCCAACTTTATATATGAACGAACACGGGACCCGGAACTGCGCGCAGAACCGGCAGGCGAGACGACTGCCCTGCATCATCTCCTTGCGCGTTTCTGCTTCCGATAACTGACCCTGCCCGCCGGAGCCGTATCCTCAGTCTTCTCCCCATCGATCATGCGTTTAAGCTCTTTGATTTGATCGCGCAGGAGGGCGGCCTTTTCAAACTGCAAATCTTCGGCGGCTTTGAGCATTTCGCTTTCGAGTTCGCTGATGGTTGCGGCCAGATCCACGTCCAGTTTTGCATCCTTCAATACGCCATGCGCTTCTTCGCGGCTGGATTGATATGTGGCCAGGCTTTCCTCGACCGCGCGGCTCACGCTGCGGGGCGTGATGTTGTGCTCCTTGTTATAGGCAAGCTGCTTTTGACGGCGATACTCCGTCACAGCCAGGAATTTTTTGATGCTGCCGGTCATCACGTCGCCGTACAGGATGACTTCGCCGTTTAGATGGCGCGCGGCGCGGCCGGCCGTCTGGATGAGGCTGGTCTCGCTGCGCAAAAAGCCTTCTTTGTCCGCGTCCAGGATGGCCACCAATGAAACCTCGGGCAGGTCCAGGCCTTCGCGGAGGAGATTGATGCCCACGAGCACGTCAAATTCGCCTTTGCGCAACGAGCGCAGGATTTCGACGCGTTCGATGGCGTCGATTTCGCTGTGAAGGTATTGGACGTTGATGGCAATGCCGCGGAGATAATCTGTCAATTCCTCGGCTGTGCGCTTCGTTAGCGTGGTTACGAGGATGCGCTCTTTTTTGTCGGCGCGCTTGCGGCATTCTTCGATGAGATCGTCAATCTGGCCTTTGAGCGGCTTGATGGTCACCTTCGGGTCAATGAGGCCCGTCGGCCGAACGACAAGTTCGACTACGCCGGGTTGGGGAACATTCGGGGCCCAGGTGAGGGTCCCGGGCGGCGGAGCAGTGATGGGCGTTCGCTGGCCGTTGCTGGATTCTGCCACCGTTGACTGAACTCGCGGCGAATCGTTTAACACATAATTGACTTCCGATTGCTGTTCCCTCTCCGCTCCCATCGGATGGGAGGGGAGAGGGTCAGGGTGAGGTGAGGGCTTCCCTGATTTTCCATCTTGTCCATTTTCCGCGTTCGGACGGTTAGCCGATTTGGAAACCTGCGCTACGCCGGCGGAGGCGCGGGCCCATTGAAGCTCCCGCCCGGCCGGCGTGGCGCTCACATAAATCGTTTGGTTTTGAAGTATCTGAAATTCCAGGAAGTTCAACGGCCGGTTATCCAGCGCGCTGGGCAGGCGGAAACCGTGCTCGACCAGGACGGTTTTGCGCGATTTATCACCTTCATACATCGCGCCGATTTGCGGGACGGTCGCGTGGGACTCGTCAATGACCAGGAGAAAATCGTTCGGAAAAAAATCAAACAATGTGTTCGGGCGCGAACCGGGCGGGCGGCCCGAGATATGGCGCGAATAATTCTCGATGCCCGAGCAAATGCCCATTTCCTCCATCATTTCCAGATCAAATTCAGTCCGCTGCTTGATGCGTTGTGCTTCGAGAAGTTTGCCCTCTTTTTCAAACCACGCAATGCGGTCGCCGAGTTCCTCTCGGATGGTCAGAATCGCGCGACGCATTTTTTCGTTGGTTGTGACGAATTGTTTGGCGGGAAAGACAACGACGGCTTCAAGAGTTTCGATTTTAGAACTGGTCAGCGGGTCAAATCGCGTGATGCGCTCGATTTCATCGCCGAAAAATTCGACGCGCAGGCCGTCCTCGCGTCCTGCCGGACGGACTTCGACGGTATCGCCGCGCACGCGAAAATGGCCGCGTTCGAAGGCGATGTCGTTGCGGTCGTATTGGAGGCTGACGAGGCGGGACAGGAATTGTTCGCGCGAAATGCTGGCGCCCACGCGCATGGGAATGATCATTTCCTCGTAATCTTCCCTGCTGCCAATGCCGTAAATGCACGAGACGCTGGCGACGACCACGACGTCGCGCCGGGAAAACAGCGAACTCATGGCGGACAGACGCAAGCGCTCGATCTCTTCGTTGCGGCTGGAATCTTTTTCGATAAACGTGTCCGTGCGCGGGATGTAGGCTTCGGGCTGGTAATAATCGAAGTAGCTGACGAAATATTCGACAGCGTTATGCGGGAAAAAGCTCTTGAACTCGGCGTAAAGCTGGGCGGCGAGGGTCTTATTGTGTGAAATGACCAGCGTGGGTTTATCGACGTTTTTAATGACGTTCGCGACAGTGAACGTCTTGCCCGAGCCGGTGACGCCGAGGAGCACCTGGTCCCTGGTTCCAGACAAAATCTTTTCGGTCAACTTCGCAATGGCTTGCGGCTGATCACCGGCGGGTTTATAGGGAGCAACAAGATCAAACATGGATTACCATGCTACGGTCTGACACGCATGACGTCAAATGACGCCGGGCGCATCCATGCACTGTTTTTAATTTTGGCGGTGGTAGGGACGGCGCGCTGCGCCGTCACCGCCCGTATACCGGGCGGAATCCCGCAGCGCGGGACGGTACAAGGTCCGACTATGCTCGTTGCGCCGCTCTACGCGGCGCGGACAGCGCAGCGCGCTGTCCCTACCAATTTACGATTTACTCGGAAATTCTGTCGGCGAAGCCGCAAACTGAAAGCCCTGAGAGTAGAGTAGGCCGGAATGGGCGGGTTGAAAGGCAGAGCCAATGACCGTCGCATTCCGACCCCTCATCAAACCGGACGGACGGATTTCCCGTATCCGGCTTTCCGAGTCTGATTCGACCTTCGGG
>DATJTK010000033.1:0-62386 GCA_035503455.1 Candidatus Sulfotelmatobacter sp.
ACCGAATGCCTCGTGATGAAGCGACCCGGAAAGCCGGATACGGGAAATCCGTTCGTCCGGTTTGATGAGGGGTGAAGTGAAACAACGGAACCGACAACTTCGGTCAGTTCAATCCCCAGCGTTTCACTTCGCCTACTCTACTGTTGCCCAATTCGGTTTGGTGTCCACCCTTCAGGGTGTTCCGGGTTCGCTGTCCAGTCTGCCGGCAAGCTGCTTCGGAGCACGCTAAAGCGTGTACACCAAACGCTCTGAGGCGGCTCAGCTTGATTTGCCGCTTGAATCTGCAATGATTCTGCGAATGAATCGGCGGGGAAAACGGTTCCTGAAAATCGCAATGATACTCGTAACGCTGGTTGTTGTGTTCGCTGCGGTTTTGCTTCTCTTTCCGCAACCATTTTTGTGCGTGGACAGCGGTCCGGTCAAAGCGGACGTCATTATCCTCCTGGGCGGCGGCGGCACTCACGAACGTCCTGAATACGCGGCGCGCCTGTTCTTCGACCGCGCCGCGCCGCGCATCCTCGTCAGCGGCGCCGGCGATGACGAGATTAATCGCCGCATTTTAATCAAAGAAGGTGTGCCAGCCGGCGATATCGAATTGGAGGGCATATCCAAAACCACCCGCGATAACGCCCGGTTCTGCGCCAAAATACTACGGGCGGAAAAAGTCCGAAGCGCCATCATTGTTACTTCCTGGTATCATTCACGCCGTGCGCTTAAAACGTTCGAGCATTTCGCGCCGGATATGAAGTTTTATTCCCGCCCATCCTATTTCAAATACAAACATTCCAACTGGGGCCGTGATTTTTCCCGGCGGGTTTATTGGGAATATATCAAATTGCCCGGCTATTGGGTGCGCTATGGGGTCTGGCCGTTTTAGTCCGGACTTAATATAATAACTGCGTAATGAAACGCGTTGCAATTATTGGCGCGGGCATCACGGGATTGACCGCGGCGTTTTGCCTGCAGCGCAAGGGTATTCCCGTCACTGTCTATGAAGCGAGTGGGAGAGCGGGCGGCGTCATTCAATCTGTGCGGAAGGACGGCTTTCTCGCCGAGTCAGGTCCCAACACTCTGTTGGAAACCGCGCCGGAAGTTTCACGGCTCATCAGCGAACTCAATCTGGAATCCCGAAGGCAGTATACTCGTCCGGACGCCAAAACGCGATTCGTAGTGCGGGCGAGACGGCCGGTGGCCATGCCATCGTCGCCTCCTGGTATATTTGTGTCTCCCTTGTTAAGCGTCCGCGCCAAACTCGCCCTGTTACTCGAACCGTTCGTGCCGCGCAGATTGGACGGGGGTGAGGAAAGCGTCGCGGAATTCGTCACGCGGCGGCTGAATCGCGAATTTCTGGATCGCCTTGTGGATGCGCTGGTGGGGGGCATTTACGCGGGAGATCCCAGGCGGCTCTCGGTGCAGCATGCCCTGCCGCGTGTGGCTCAACTTGAGGCAAACTATGGCTCGCTTATCAAGGGCCAGGTCCTGGGCGCGCGGGACAGAAAGAGGCGCGGCCAGGCGGCCAGAGACCGGGCGCCGGGATTTTCTTTTGACGACGGCCTGCAGGTGCTGCCGGACACGCTTGCGATGCGGCTTGGAGACGCTTTGAATTTCAACGCATCGGTCGGGCGGATCACTCGAGTTGGCGACACCTGGCGTGTCACGAGCGTCCGGGACGAGGCGGATTTCGCGGCGGTGATCTATTGCGGAACGGCGTATCGGCTGGCGCAACTGGAAATTACGGCGGATTTGCCGGTGGATGTGTCGGTCTTTTCCGAAATCCGTTACGCGCCCGTGGCGAGTGTCGTTTTAGGTTTTCGGCGTGAGGACGTGGCGCATCCGTGCCAGGGTTTCGGAATGCTGATTCCCGGAATCGAGGGTTTCAAAATTCTTGGCACTATTTTTTCGTCGGCGCTATTTTCAAATCGCGCGCCGGCGGGCCATGTTTTGTTGTCGAGTTACGTTGGGGGCGAACGCAATCCCGAACTGGCCGGGGCCAGGCATGATGAACTGGCGCGAATCACCCGGGAGGACCTGGGCATTTTGCTGGGCGTGAAAGGGGCGCCGGTATTTCAACACACAGCGCTTTATCCCCGGGCAATTCCCCAGTACAATGTCGGCTACGGGAAGTTCAAGCAGCTCTTGAATGACATCGAATCCAGGGCCCGCGGCTTGTTCTTCGCCGGCCATTTTCGGGACGGCATTTCGCTGGGCGATTCGATTGTGTCGGGCACCGGTGCCGCGGGGCGTGCAGAGAACTTTTTGAAATGAGCAAAGCCATTCTGCTGGTCAATCTCGGTTCACCGGACTCAACGGCGGTGGGCGACGTGCGGAAATATTTGCGGGAATTTCTCATGGACGGCCGCGTGTTGGATGCTCCGTGGCCCATCCGCTTTTGCGTGGTCCATTTTGCCATCCTTCCTTCACGGCCGAAGGAATCCGCGCATGCCTATGAAAAAATCTGGACGCCGGAAGGGTCACCGCTGGTCGTGACCAGCAGGCGCGTCCAAAAGAAATTGCAGGCGTTGCTTCCGGTCCCGGTGGAACTGGCGATGCGGTATCAAAGCCCTTCGATTGAAGGCGCGATCGGGAAACTAAAGGACGCCGACATCGACGATTTATTTTTGATCCCGCTGTTCCCGCATTACGCGATGTCGAGTTATGAAAGCGCCGTTGTACGCGTGCGGGAGGTTGCGGGCCGGCTGGCGCCGCGAATGAAGGTCACAGTCCAGCCGCCATATTTTGACTCAGCCGACTATGTCGAGGCACTGGTGGCGAGCGCGGAAGGATGCCTGCAAACTGGCTACGACCATTTGCTTTTCAGCTTCCACGGAATTCCCGAACGGCATTTGAAAAAGTCGGACCCGACGGGCCGCCATTGCCTGGCACAGGCGAATTGCTGCGACGTGTCCAGCCCGGCGCACGAGACGTGTTACCGGGCCCAGTGTTACAAGACAGTCGCGGCGTTTGTGACCCGGGCCAGTGTGGCCAAAGGGAAATATTCGATTTCATTTCAATCGCGCCTGGGCAAGGACCCATGGCTCAAGCCCTATACCGACTACGAACTCGCCGAGCTTCCGGCGCGCGGCGTGAAGAAGTTGCTGGTGATATGCCCGGCCTTTGTCTCGGATTGCCTTGAAACCATCGAGGAAATCGCGATGCGTGGCAAAGAAACGTTTCTGAATGCGGGCGGGAAAGAATTTGCACAAATCCCGTGCCTGAACGAGCATCCGCTTTGGATTTCGGCCCTCGAAAAAATGGCGCAAAAATTTCTTTCCAGTCCGGTGTGATTTTATAGGGACGATGAACCCGCTTGTTGCGCCGCTGCACGCGGCGCTACACGGCGCAGCGCGCCGTGTTCCACCATGGTTTATGGAGAGGGCCGCGTATTTGCGCGTTGCAATGTTTTTGGTTTGTGGAATTCTCGTCATGCGATGAAGAAAAATGTTAAGTTTTTAAAGCGCCAGCGTGTGGCGTTGCTGGTGGAGTCGTCGCGGGCCTATGGCCGTGAGGTGCTTTCGGGCGTCGCCAGGTTTGTGCGGGAGCATGATAATTGGTCGGTTTTCTTTCAGGACCTCAATCTCTGTGATCGGACGCCCGAATGGCTGAAAACCTGGAAAGGCGAAGGCATCATTTCACGCCTGGAAAACGACGATATTGTCGGCGTCATCCGGCGCTTGAAAGTGCCGGTGGTTTATTTGCGCCGGGTTGAGGCCTCCAGCGGCGCGCCCCAAATTCTCACCAACAATTCCGAAGTTTCACGGCTTTGTTTTGAACATTTACGGGAACGCGGGTTTCGCCATTTCGCCTATTGCGGTTTCAATGGCGCGGATTATTCAGACGAACGCCGGGACAGCTTTGTGAGTTTTGTGGAACAAGCCGGGTTGCGCTGCCATGTTTACTCGGGTATAGCGCATCCCACGAACGCCGATACTTCACAGTACGAAGGCCTGGGTTTGCAGGATGGCGGCGTCCTTGTGGATTGGATCAAGCAACTGCCCAAGCCCATCGGATTAATGGCATGCAACGACATGCGCGGGCAGCAGGTGCTCGACGCCTGCCGCGGGATTGGCGTGGCCCTGCCTGACGATATTGCGGTCGTTGGCGTTGACAATGATGAGGTGCTTTGCAATTTGTCCAACCCGCCGCTTTCCAGCGTTGCGCCCAATGCCGAAAGAATCGGCTATGAAGCAGCGGCTTTGCTGTCGGGAATGATGGCCGGCGCCAGGTTTTCGGCCGGGGACATTTTTGTCAAACCCAGGGGCGTCGTCCAGCGGCGTTCCACGGAGGTGCTGGCGATAGAAGACAAACAAATGGCTGCGGCGGCCCGATTTATTCGTGAGCACGCTTGCGAGGGCATTGACGTGAGCGACGTTCTGCATGCCGTGCCGATGTCCCGCAGCACGATGGACCGGCGTTTTATCAAGATTTTGGGCTACTCGCCGAAGGACGAAATTCTCCGCGTTCGCCTCAATCGCGCAAAACAATTGCTCGTGGAAACCGACCTGCCATTGGCGCGGATTGCGGAAAAAGTGGGGCTGGAACATGTGGAGCATTTCAGCCGCATTTTCAAAAATCGGGTGGGCATGGTCCCCTCCGCCTTTCGCACCCAATCGCTGCTCCGGGAGCGCGCCGATCGGCTGCCTGGAAGTTTATTGATCGATAAAATGGGATGATTTGGGTATGACGAAAAAAGTTAAATGTTTTACCAAAAAGCTCATTGTCTCTGTGCCGTTTTAAGTGGTAAATAGGTCACATGCCACCAACTGCCGCTAGCGCGAGCGTGAATCTTTTTGCGCCCTGGCAGTTTTCGACAAATTCCAAATTTGGGCTCCAAAACAGTGGTCAATTATCCATGCCGACCGGTGAGATATCCATGCCCACGCACACGGGAACACCAGAGGATGAGGTAGCAATAAGTGTGGCCGGTCAATTGTCCATGGAGTCCGGTGACTTGTCCATTCCCATTTATGGTTCTCCTGTTATGGTGGTCCACATGCCACCAAAAGCAGATATCCATGGTAAACGCGCCATCGTCACGTCAATTGATGGCGGAAGGGAATTCAAAGCGGGCGAATCAAAATAATCAACCAGTTAAATCAAGAACCCATCCATGAAAACTAAAAACCCGATTCTGAGATTAACAGGACAAGCTTCCCTTGTGACATTGGCGGCTTTTTTGATGGCGCCGGCTGCGCGGGCAGCCAACGCCTATTGGGGAGCCGTGCCCGGCGCGAGCACAGACACCAATTGGAGTGATACGGCCAATTGGCCGGAGCCGCCAGGGACGTGGACTACGACCGGCGGCGGGGATGGTCCAACCTATTATAACCAGGTTTTCTTTACTGGAATTGGCGCGAACCCCAACAACGATACTGCTGTAAACAATGTCCTGGATACCACTTCTACCGGAGCGGTAATGCCGATTTGGGAATTGGATTTTGTTCCCACCAATGGCAATTACACGACGCTTATCAATCCTGGAATCACGATGCAGATTGCAGCCGGCAACGGCAATTTCAGGGTTGGCGCGGATATTCAACACACGTCAACGCCCGCGCCGGCCAACGCGGTGGAGACGATCACATTCGAAGGGCCCGGGGCCACTTTGAATATGGATGGCAATCTTTATGTCGGGCAGGGTTCGTTGGCGTCGAATGACACGCATAATGTGACGCTCGACCTGTCGGGTTTGGATAACTTCGAGATGACAGCCAACAACAATTATATTTATTTGGCCGCGAGCGCCGCGCCACACGCCAACGGCGTCCTTTACCTCGCGAAAACCAACAATATTGTCCTGGGGAATGGCATACAGATGTGCAATCAAGGCAGCTCCTCCAATTCCATGCCGGTCGAACTTTTTCTTGGAATTAACAACACGATCGAGTTGGGCAGTTCGGGCAATTTTAATATCGGTCAATCGGGCACGACGACCAACGGCGCCTGTTTGGAATTCAACCCTGCCTTCCTCGGGGGAGCTACTCCGCCGACTGCTGTCTTTGACAGCGCGGCCAGCGGAGGGCGGATCAACAACTTTTATGTTTGCAACGTAAGCCAGGCGTTTGCGGGTTACGCCCTTTGCAATTTGAGCGGCGGTGTAATTAATGCCGCAGTGGCGACGCTTCAAGTGGCGCTGGCAGGCAGCACTGGCTCGTCCACGGGCGCGCTGACTTTTGACATGGGCATCATAAACACCACAAGCGCGAACGTTGGCGTACAGGGAAGCAGCGGGGGGGGAGCGGGCGTTGGGACGGTGAATATTAACAGCAACAGCACTTACGGGGCAAGTGCCACACTCGTTGCGGGCACGCTTTCATTGGCCACCGTATCTACAGGCACGTTGACGCCTGGCACCGCGGGAACGATCAATATCAATGGCGGCACGCTCAGCGCGGGGACTATTGTTAATGGCGCTGGCGCGGGTTCGCTAAATGTGGCGGGCGGGACGTTCACACTCTCGGGCAGCGGCGGCACGGCAACATCACCCATTAGCAATCTTTCCCTTTCCAACGCGACGGTGAATTTGGTGATTTCATCGGCCCCGACGAATATTTTTGCCGGCACCCTGGACACGAGCGGAACGACCAACGTCATTAACATTACAACAGCGCCGCTGTTTTCGAGTTATCCGGCTACGATTTCGCTCATCAAATACCAGGGCAGCATCGGCGGGGCGGGTTATAACTTCGGGTTGGGCACGCTGCCGAACCTTTACGCGGGGCACCTTGTGAATAACACCGCCAATGGATCGGTGGACCTGGTTTTGACGAGCGGTCCATCGGCAGAGACCTGGACAGACGCGGCCGGTAACAACAATTGGGACACGACGTCGGCAAACTGGAGCGGGGCCACGAGCACGTACGTTGACGGAGACGCGGTGCGGTTCCTGGACGGCGCCGCTTCAGGCTCGGTTAATCTGACGGCCATTTTCAACCCCAACAGCGTGATCGTGAGCAACAACGCGCTGGCTTATACCTGGAGCAGCAGCGGTGCGGTCAGCGGGACGGGCGCTTTGACGAAGAACGGGCCCGGGACGTTCGTGATTGATAACAGCGGGAACAATAGTTTCTCGGGCGGCGTCACCATCAGCGGGGGCATCCTGCAGGTTGGCAACGGTGACACGAGCGGCAACCTGCCAAACGGGAACGTGACCGACAACGGTGTTTTGGTTTACGACCGCACAGATAACCCCATCAACAGCGACACTATTTCCGGGTCGGGAGCGGTGGTCCAGGCGGGGACGGGCGGGACGCTCCAATTGGCCGGGGGCAACACGTTCAGCGGTCCGGTTGGGGTAACAAATAACAGCACGCTGCAGTTGGGCGGCAGCACGGCGGCCGGAACGGGCACCAACGATATCATCGTTTCGAGCGGTTCGACGCTGGACGTCAACGGATATACGGCGACCAAGCCCATTGTTATTTCCGGCACGGGTGTCAGCGGCAGCGGCGCCCTCATCGATAGCGGAGGCGCGATTTACGATAATCCGGGACCGGCAGTGGCGACGAATATCACCCTGGCCGGGGATACAACTTTTCTGAACAATTCGCCCAGTCGCTGGGATTTGGGTTCTCGTAACGGCACCGCGTGCGTTTTGAGCGGCGCTTACAATCTTACGCTCAACGGCAATGGATACTTTGAGTGGGCGAATCTCGATGTGACCAACGTGGCGAACATCACGATTGCCTCCGGAACCATGGGGGTCATCGGCAACACAACCTTTGGCAATCCGGCCGACACCCTGGTGATCACGGCCAGCGGGACTTTGCAGTTTTACGGCGCGAATGACGTTGTCAACAAGGCCGTGGATTTCCAGAACGGCGGCAACATCATCAACAGTGGAAGCGCCAACGTCATGACAGGCCCTATGACGCTGGAGCCGGGTGTTGAAACCATCAATATCGGCTCAGGCACGTCACTGACTTTGAGCAACTCTCTGAGCGGTTCGGGCTTCCTGGTGCAAAGTACTGGTACTGGAACTTCGGCTTTGTCAGGCAATAGTCCTTCGTTCGTCGGCGATGTGGTGTTGAACAGTGGTCAAATGGCGTTAAATGGGCTTATCGGATCGGGCATTAGCAGCGCATCGGGCACCACGCTGATGGGCACGGGGACAGCCGATGGTTTAGTGGACGTATCCGGGGCATTTGTACCCGGTAGTGCGAGTTCCGCGGGAACGTTCAATGCCGCCGGTGGATTGACCATTGAGAGTGGCGCGACGATGACGATGAACCTGGGAACGGCGACCACGCCCGGCGGCGGCACGAATTCCCTGGTAAACGTGACCGGCAATCTGACATTTAACGCCAACAACTTCAATATCAGCATCAACCCATTCAAAGGATACCTGGCGAGCGGCACTTATACGTTATTCAACTACACTGGCACGTTGACCGTCAGCGGGACGCTGACCGCTTCGCCAGCGTCGCCTTCGGTTTACACGTTTACCATTGTTACCAACGCCACTCAGGTGCTTTTGACGGTCAGCGGCCAGGGAGATTTGGTGGAATGGAACAATAACGCCAACAACGGGCAGTGGGACGTCGCTACATCCATCAACTGGACAAACCTCACAACGCTGTCGAATTCTGTGTATTTAAACCCCGATACCGTCGTGTTTGATAACAGCATCCTAACCGCTGCCCATCCAACGAACAGCATCGTTATCCCGTCGGGCACGGTCGTTGTTCCGGCAGTGATAACCAACAATTCCACCACTAATTACACTATCGGCGGAAGCGGCCAAATCGCCGGCGGCGCGAGCATCATCAAAATGGGCACGAGCACGCTGACGATCAGCAATGCCAATACGTTCGACGGCAACACAGTCATCGGCGGAGGCGCGCTCCAGATCGACGGCCAGGTGGGAACGGGCACGACGCCCCTGGGCGCGACCAACGGGAGCATTATCATCAGCAACGGTGCGACGCTATACGTTGATTTGACCGGCAGTTATCCGCCTGGCGATGCGGGCTTTGGCGGCAAGCCAATTATTATTTCGGGCGCCGGTGTCAACGGCCAGGGAGCGATTCAAAACATCGGCAATGCTCTCTACGACGACGGGAGCACGCTGGGACTGGGCGTCAACGTGACGATGGCGGGCGATGCGACCATTGGCGGCACGTCGCGGCTGGACTGGGGTTATCCGGGAACCGGGGCCACGTTGAGTACCAGCGGCAGCAATTACAATCTTACGGTGATAGAAAACCAATATTTCCGTTGGGACAACTTTTTGATTGATACCAACCTGGGGAATATTGATGTCTCCAACAGTGCTGCCAGCCTTTATACGTGGGAGTTGGATGGAATGGGCGGAAGCCTTGGCAATCCGACAAACATTCTGACCGTGCACTCGAACGTACAGATGGAGGTTACGGACAATTCGCCCGGCTCCTACCCGGGGATTGACGACAGCGGTTACGGAAAGGTCATTCATGTGTTGCCGACTGCGGTTTACGTAAACGCCATATCCGGCGGTTCCGGAGACTACCGGGACAGCACCTCGTTCATACTGGAAGGCGGCTCATTGTTCAACTATTACGACGGCACTGGCGGCAATAACACCGGGACGGCTTTCAGCGGGACCGTTGTTCTCAACGGCCTTGTGGACTTCGAAGTCGGCAACAGTTTGTTGACATTCAGCAACGTCATCAGCGGCTCGGGTGGCTTTTACATGAGTAATTACGGAGGGAATCCCCCGCTTACCTTTGCCGCGGCGAATACGTATACGGGCATCACCGACATTCGTTCAGGCAACAATTTTGCGTTGATTGGCAATGGCTCCATTTCCGACAGCACGCCCATCAGCCTGGCTACGAGCTCGCTGTTGATAGTCACTAATCGCGTGGACGGCACGCTGACACTGGTCAGCGGCCAGACCTTGGAGGGCGCCGGAACAGTCCAGGGCATCCTGGTTGCCGATGCTGGAAGCACACTCATCCCTGGAGTCACCAGCACCGCGACGAATGTGGGAAGCTTGAGCGTATCCGGAGCGGCCACGCTGTCGGGCAATATCCTGATGAAGCTCACCAACAGTGCCAGCGACAACCTGACAGTGGGCGGCCTCCTCACTTACGGCGGCACGCTAACGGTGACCAACATTTCCTCCACGCCGCTGGCCGCCGGGAACAGCTTTAAGTTGTTTACCGCGGGCAGCTACACCGGGGCATTCAGTTCCATATCTCTACCTTCTCCTGGAGCGGGTCTTGCCTGGAACACCAGCAACCTGGCGGTCAACGGCACGTTGTCCGTAGTTGCCACAACGGGACCGAAGATTACCAGTATTACGGTCAATGGAAGCACGCTGACGATCACCGCGAACGGGTCGGCAAATGAGCAGTATGTTTTGATGGAAAGCACCAATGTGCTGACGCCGTTGCCCTGGGCGCCCGTGCTGACCAATACATTCAATAACAGCGGGGTACTCAATTTGAGCACGAATATTATCAATCCAAATACTCCGGAAGAGTATTATATTCTACAGGTGCAGTAATGAATATTGAGCGGCTGAATAAAGGGCGGGGCTTTACGCTGATTGAGCTATTGGTGGTGATCGCCATCATTGGGATCCTGGCGGCGATTCTGTTGCCGGTGCTGGAAGGGGCCAAATTGCGGGCGCAGCAGGTCGAATGTCTTAATAACATCCGGCAGTTGACTGTGGGCAGCAAGATTTATTATGACGAGAACCAGGTCTGGATAGGGCCGATCAACGGCAATGCCCTGCAGAGTCAAGGGGACTGGATGTACGCCATGCTTCAGCAGTACCAAAATCGCAACGTCCTGGTGTGCCCAACCGCGCCGTTTAGCAATCCCAATAACGTGCAACAGCTTTATGGAAAGGCTGATTCCGCGTGGAATTGGACTGTGGATGCGAATTACAACTCCAGCTATGCCAAAAACGATTGGCTGGCCCAAAGTCCCAGTAATAGTTTGGGCAATGCTGCCGCCAATCCCCAGAACCTATACACGAGGGAATCTGCGGTCCGGAACCCCTCAATGGCGCCGGTGTTTATGGATAGCGTCTGGATTAATTTGGATCCGCTTGTAAACGACGCGCCACCCAACAACCTCTATAATCCTGCGGGGGTCACCTCAACCAGCGGAGGGAGCCTTTCCGAAGGGATGCAGCGTGTCTGCATTACCAGGCATTGGGGACGTTCCCCCGGCGCTGCGCCGCAGTTGGTTACTGCTCAAGTCGGGGCGGGAGGAACTGTTACGTGGAATTTGCCTGGCAACATTTGCATGGGATTTGTGGACAGTCATGTGGAAGTAGTTAAAATCCAGAATTTGTGGACGTATTATTGGAGCCTGAATTGGGTGCCCAGATCCCAACCCCCGCTGTGAAATGGCAGGTCGGGGCAATATAAGCAGATTGTGCCTTCTGACGGCCTTTTGCGCGGTCGTGTCAAGGCTCGCGATCGCTGCGCCGTCCTTTCAGCAGGCCGGCGACATTCTCGTCATGTCCAACGCCGACGTGCAGTTGCAATATAATCTGGGCACCGGCAACACCGCTTTTCTGTGGCAAAACTCGCAAAAAATCTCGGCCTTTTACGCGGGCATAGGCTTGAACAGCGGCTATATCACTGGAAACAGTTTCAGCAACCGGACCTGGTCCGTCGTCAGCAGCAATGAGGTATCCGTGACATCTTATGCCGCCGGATTCCCCACGATGACGCAGTATTTCATTCTGGACCAAAATGACAGCTTCTTGACCAGCGTGAGCATGAGCGGCACCAATGTCAGCGCCAACTGGATGGGACCGGTCGTGGTCAATGCAACCGGCGGGGTTGATATCGGCGTCACCAATGACAACCGGGTCCTCTACGTGCCGTTTGATAATGACGATTTTTACACGTACAACGCGATGCCGATGAACAATTCGGGCACGAGTTACGAGGTGTCGGCATTTTACGACAATACGACGCGCCATGGGATGGTGGTGGGTTCGGTGACACATGACACGTGGAAAAGCGGGGTTTGGTTCGACGGATCAAACAACAAACTCGACGAAATGCACGTGAACGGCGGCCAAACTTCGCCCTGGGACGTGCAGGCGCATGGTTACGTGTCCGGGAACGTCATTTCCTCGCCAACCGTATTTGTGGGTTTTGGCAATGACTGGCGAATCACAATGCAGGATTACGCGGCTGAAAATACGAAATTTGCGCCGGGGCTTGTGTGGACCAATGGTGTTCCGTTTGGCTGGAACAGTTGGGGCGTGACCAATTATCAGAACCATATCACTTACGCCGCGGCCATCTCCGTTTCTGATTCAATCCATACGAACCTTCAGCCATATGGCTTTACGAACAACGGGACAGTCTATGTGAACCTGGATTCGTATGGGACTTACAACCTGAGCGGCTCACAATTGCAAAGTTTCGTCAGTCATTGCCACGCGAACGGCCAAAAGGCGGGCATCTATTTTACACCTTTCACCTATTGGGGAACGGCTTCACAAGGGAGCAATACCGTGGCGACGGGTTCGGACTACGACTGGAGTGATTTGTACCTGCGCACGACCAATGGCGTCCCTATTTCCTACGATGGCGCCATCGCCCTTG
The DNA here is from genome assembly GCA_035503455.1 of Candidatus Sulfotelmatobacter sp. Taxonomy (GTDB): domain Bacteria; phylum Verrucomicrobiota; class Verrucomicrobiia; order Limisphaerales; family UBA11358; genus UBA11358. The sequence goes on from DATJTK010000033.1 coordinate 12,558, forward strand.
ACCCGACACATCCTGGAACAAAGGATTGGATTTACAATCAAATCACCAGCTTCATCAGCGACGGATTTGATTTTGTCAAAATAGACTTCCTTTCGCATGGCGCGCTCGAAGGCGTGCATTATCAGGCCAATATAACAACCGGTATCCAGGCTTATAACGAGGGCATGCAATTCCTCCTCAATGAAGTCAACGGCAGCATGTTTATCAGCGAATCCATCGCGCCGCTGTTTCCGTATCAATATGCGCACAGCCGGCGGATTGCCTGTGACGCGAACACGTCCCTCATCGCCAATACGGCGTACACGATGAATTCGGTGAACTATGGCTGGTGGTTGGACAAGTTGTACGCCTTCAATGACCCGGACATCATGACATTTGACAACGGGCCGACGACCAACGAAGCCCAGAGCCGCCTGATCAATTGCGCCATCACCGGCTTGTACTTGAATGGCAGCATTTTGACCAATGCGGCCAGCGTTGCTGAGGCGCAGTTGTGCCTGACCAATCGGGCCATCAACGCCGTCGCGCGAGTGGGGCAAACTTTCCTGCCGGTTGAGTGCAATACAGGGACCGGCGCGGGCACCATTTTCATGCGGCAGGACGGCTCGACCTGGTGTATTGCCGTCTTTAATTACGCGGCGGGTGCGACAAATGAGACGGTGACCTTGAGCCGGGCGGGCCTGCCTGCGGGAACGTTTGTGGCCACAAATCTATGGGACGGCACTTCGCAAACGGTTTCGGGTTCGTTCAACGTCAGCCTGAATGCCAAACAGGCCAAACTGTTTCGTTTGACGCTGACGAGCACACCGCCCGTGCCGGAATTCGACGCGCCGGCATCGAATAGCGGAAACCAATTGAATTTCAGCGGCACCAATGGAATTCCAGGCTGGCCTGTTGTTCTCCTGGCTACCACCAATCTCACGACGCCGGCGTCGCAATGGACGGCCGTTGCAACAAACCAATTTGATTCCAACGGCAACGTTAATTTCACGATTGGCATCAGTCCGGGCGCGCCGCGGCAATTCTATACTTTGGAGACACCTTGATGAAAAATCTACAACCACGAATTGGAGTCGATTCCTCAACGATTCGGCAGCGGGACGGCGGTCTTACTTTTCGGGAACTTGCCGGCGCCGCGGGACCGGTAAAATCGTTGATTGGCGTTCGCGAGACTGTCGATCATTTACCGCAATTCCCAAACCGTCGTGACACTATGAGATGGCATCAAAAGCAGGAAGGATTTGTTGGACAACGTTTGGCGGTTGTGCCGCGGCCGATATTGGCGACCGCGTTGCAGGGACCATTGCTGCAATCCCTGATGCCGACGGATGCGGGCTTTTATCCGAAGGCCAGGGGACACACCTGCGAGCGAGAAAATGGATGTCCGGAGACCGTCTTTATCTATTGCTCCGAGGGCGAGGGTTGGTGCGAAATCGCGGGCAGGATGCATGAGGTCAGCCGCAACCAGCTTTTGGTACTGCCGGCGTCCATTCCGCATGTCTATGGCGCGAGCGAAAACGAACCGTGGACCATTTACTGGTTTCACGCCGTTGGGAATCATTTGCCAATGTACCTGGAAATGCTCGGGGCTACGGCAGAAAAACCCATCGTCCCGCTGGGCGGGGACGTTCAATTGTTGTCATTGTTTGAAGACGTGCTGGAGGAATTGGAGCATGGATTTACGATGGCGCATTTATTGTATGCGGCACATGCATTGACTCATTTGATGGGCTTGATTCTGCGGTACAAGGACGAGTCGGGCTATGGCGCGACGAATGTCCGCGAGCGGGTGGCCAAGAGCATTGAATTCATGAAGAATCACTTGCGCGAGCCGTTAAAAATCGCGACGCTGGCTGGACTGGTGAGCTTGTCACGTTCACACTATACGACTTTGTTTGAGCGCGTCACGGGCTACGCTCCGTTGAGCTATCTCAATCACCTGCGAATGCAGCGCGCGGTGCAGTTGCTCAACACAACGGACTTATCCATCAAACAAATCAGCGACCAACTGGGATTTTGCGACCAATTTTATTTTTCGCGGGCGTTTGCGAAAATGCACAATCATTCGCCGTCGGAACATCGCCGCCTCTACGGGCGAATGGTTCCTTCGGAGGCAAAGAGGGAAGAGTCAAAGTAAGGGCAGGATGAAGACATTCGCAAATACGTTTGCCACGCGGCAATTCCAGGGGTTTACGGTCTATAGACTCCAGGGAGACCGGGTTTCCCTGGCGGTGGTCCCGGAATTGGGCGCCAAAATTATTTCGTTGAAAGACCTCCAAACGCAGCGTGAATGGTTATGGCACCCGGGAGAGCGCCTGGAGCTATTCAAAAACGAACCGCACGATGCCTTTAGCGACAGCCCGTTGACCGGGATGGACGAATGTTTGCCCACCATATCGCCCTGCATCTGGCGTGGACGGGAATTGCCGGACCATGGCGAGGTTTGGAACCGCACGTGGGAAGTGGACATGGCGGCATGGCGGCAGGGAGTTTTTAAAACGTCGGTTCGATTGAAATCATCGCCTTTCGTTTTTGAGCGGGCGATATCCCTTTTGGGGCGCGAAGTTCGCTTGGATTACAAATTATCCAACGTGAGCGACACGGAAGAACATTTCCTGTGGGCTTTTCATCCGCTGTTGCGTTTGACAGCGGGAGACCGGTTGGAGTTGCCGGGATCGACGCGCCGATTGATGAACGGCGCCGCCTGGGTGGATGACGTTGCTTCGGCCGCGCCGCAAAGCTGCGCAAAGGCTTTTGCGCATCCGGTATCGGAAGGATGGGCTGTCATCAAAAATGATGCTACTGGCGACCGCCTGGAATTCATTTGGGATTCGCTTCAAAATAATTCTCTTGGCCTGTGGATCACCCGGGGCGGCTGGCACGGTCATCATCATTTTGCCATTGAACCAACCAATGCCGACCATGATTGCATGGCAACGGCTTCGGGACGAAACCGTTGCGGACTGGTCGCGGCCAATAGTTCGGTTGACTGGCACGTCACATTGCGGGTTGGATCAGAATAACAATAGTTTTCAATTGATTGGTAACGGCATGAATAATCGTTTGAACTCCTGGTTGATATTAATTCTCACTGTTTTTGCTCAATCCCTGTTTGCTCAGAGCGGCCCGATGAGCATTGACGGCGAAAAAATTGGGTCCGGCGTCGGCATCGAAGCGACCAGCAAACCCCGAGTTTTCAGTCTCAAGACCAAAACGTTTTCTTTGGATTTTCAAGTGGGCGATGACGGACGCCTTTACCAACGTCCGTTGGGCATCGATGATCCTGGCGCCAAACTTCCGCGCGACCAGGAATTTTATCCACAGGCGGGAGACGGTTATGTTTGGGAGCCGGCTTTGGAGACTACTCATGCCGACGGCAACACGTCCACCGCGCTGGTCTATGACGGCGTTACGGAAACCAGCGAATCACCAGATATTCAACTGACCCGTATCGATTTGCATGACCCGGCGTATCCGTTTCAAGTCTCCCTTTGCTTCCGCACGCATTACAACGAGGATGTCGTCGAAGAATGGACGGAAATCCAGCATGAAGAACCGGGTATCGTCACCCTGGAACGGATGGCATCCACTTCGTTGCTGTTCTCGACGAATGTCTGTCTCACGCATTTCTTTGGCGATTGGGCCAAAGAAATGATGTATCCCATCACGGAACAAATCACCCCCGGCATCAAAATTCTGGATTCCAAACTCGGCGTCCGGGCGGACCAATACGAAAATCCCAATTTTATCCTTTCGTTGAACGGGCCGGCGACCGAGACAAGCGGCGAGGTCCTGGCGGGTTCGCTCGCGTGGTCCGGAAGTTTCCAATGCGCCTTCGAAAATAACGTTGAGGATGTCCGCGCCATCTGCGGCATCAACCCCTTCGCGACCGCGTACCATCTGAAACCTCACGAAACGTTTATTACTCCCACGATGATCTGGGTTTGGAGTTCGAGTGGTTTGGGCGATATGAGCCGCAAATTCCATGATTGGGCCCGCGATTTTGGCATGCGCGATGGCCATAAGACCCGGACGGTGTTGCTGAACAATTGGGAAGCAACGGGTTTTGATTTCAATTTTGATCGCATCGTGAGCCTCTTCCCGCCGGCGAGGGATTTGGGGGTCGAGTTGTTTCTCCTGGACGATGGCTGGTTTGGCAACAAGTATCCGCGTGTCAATGACCATGCCGGCCTGGGCGATTGGCAGCCCAACCGCTCGCGCCTGCCCGATGGACTTGCTCCGCTTGCGGCGGCTGCGGTCAAGGACGGACTGCGCTTCGGCATTTGGATGGAACCGGAAATGGTCAATCCCAACAGCGAACTGTTTCACGAACATCCGGATTGGGTCATCAGCCAGCCGAAACGCGATCTTGAATTGCAACGAAACCAGATGGTGCTCGATTTGACGCGGCCGGCTGTTCAGAAATTTGAGTGGAATACCATCAAAAGCATTCTCAGCGTTCCGGATATTTCCTATGCCAAATGGGATTGTAACCGTTACCTGACCCAGCCCGGTTCCTCATACTTGCCTGAAGACCGGCAATCGGACCTGGACATTGATTATGTTCACGCGCTGTACGCGTTGATGGACAAAACCGCCAAAACCTTTCCGGACACCGAACTGATGTTATGTTCGGGCGGCGGCGGGCGGGCGGATTATGGCGCACTGCGTTATTTCCAGGAATTTTGGCCCAGCGACCAAACCGATCCTGTCGCCCGTGTCCTCATGCAATGGGACTATTCTTATTTCTTTCCGCCGATGGCGATGGCCAGCCATGTGACTCACTCGGGCAATCGTCCCATGCACTTTGCATGTTCCGTGGCCATGAGCGCGCGATTTGGAATGGACCTGGACCTGGTGAAGCTGCCGGCCCAGGACAAGGCCATCTGCGCCGGGGCGATCGCCGCTTATAAGGAAATCCGCGATATTACTGCTCTTGGCGATTTGTACCGGTTGGAGGACCCGCACAATAATTACCGCGGCGCGTTGAATTTTGTGTCCAAGGACAAGGGCCGGGCCGTGGTTTTCGTTTTCCAATTGAAAGATGGATCGAATGTCGCTGTGCATCCGGAGGGGCTTGATCCGGATAAACAGTACACGATTCACGAATTAAATCCTATGCCGGGACGGGCAGCGATGGAGCAGGAAGGCAAGACATTGTCCGGCGCGGAATTGATGCGCGATGGCATCCTGCCTTCGTCTTCGAAGGGCCTGGAAGCGTGTGTTGTGGAGTTGACCTCATAATCCGGTTGTAATGGTCACGCTATCTAACTGTCCTGCATCCATGGAAAATAAAATCACAAAACGGAGGTTTTTAATCACTGCTGCGACTGCGACGGCGGCGGCCTTTGCCTGGGAACCATTAATTTCCCTCGGGTCAACCACGACCGTCTCGCGCCGCCTGAATCTCGGCGGCGCATGGCAGGTTTCGCAGGCGGGAAAAGAGGAATGGATACCGGCGACCGTCCCCGGATGTGTTCACACCGACTTATTGGCGGCTGGAAAGATTCCTGATCCTTTCTACCGGGATAACGAAAAAGTTGTTCAATGGGTGACCGAATCGGATTGGATTTTTCGGCGCGAGTTTGATGTCCCGGCGGAAGTATTACAGAACGACTCTGTCCTGTTGCGGTGCGAAGGCCTTGATACCGCAGCCACGATAAAGATCAATGACCGCGAAATTGGCCGCGCGGACAACATGTTCCGGCTTTGGGAATTTGACGTAAAAAGTGTTTTGCGCGCTGGCGGAAATAAAATTGAAATTACTTTTGGATCTCCGTTGGCCTACATCAAGCGACATGAAGACAGCGCCCCAAACAATTGGGTGAAGGGCCGCGCGTGGATTCGCAAGGAACCTTGCAGCTTCAATTGGGACTGGGGTCCGGACCTGGCCAGTTGCGGCATCTGGAAGGCCATCACCCTGGAAACGTTTAACCAGGCGCGCATCGCGGACGTGTTGGTGCTGCAGCAACTTTCGCCTGATGTTGCAACGCTTGATATTCGGATAAACCTGGATATGGCCGGATCACCGGCAAAATCTTTGCAATGCCGGCTCGACGTCGTTCACGAAGGGAAATCGGTTTCAAAGCAGACGACAGCTATATCCGATGGCGGGGGTAACACGCAAATTGAGATTAAGCATCCCAAATTTTGGTGGCCGGCCGGGATGGGTAAACAGCCTCTCTACGAAATTCGTGTGGAACTGCTGGGTGACGGAGGCAATCCCCTCGACAGCCTGACCAAACGCATCGGCCTTCGCGAACTCAAGGCAGTTTTGCCGCAGGGCGATAACCCATTGCATTTCGAGGTCAACGGCGTTCCTTTCTTTTCCAAGGGCGCCAATTGGATTCCGTGTGATTCATTCACCAGCCGCATTACCCCCGAAATTTTGCGGCGTTATGTTGCCGATGCCGCCGCAGTTAACATAAACACGCTTCGTTTTTGGGGTGGCGGCTACTACGAGGACGATGCGATGTTCGACGCCTGCGATGAGTTGGGCATATGCGTATGGCTTGATTGCAAGTTTGCCTGTTCCGCCTATCCCGCATTTGACGATCGATTCATGGACAATGTCCGGCATGAACTCAGCGATAACCTGCGCCGCTTGCGCCATCATCCCTGCATTGCTGTTTGGTGCGGCAACAATGAAATCGGCCTGTTGAACGAGGCGGAAAATTGGCGCGACAACACGATGAGCGTTTCGGACTACGACAAGCTCTTCAAGGATTTGATCGGGCAACAAGTCCAGGAACTGGTGCCCCAGGCCAACTACGTGTCCGGCAGCCCCGATTGCGGCGATACGCACTACTGGGCCGTGTGGCATGGCGACAAAACTTTTGACGCTTATCGCACGCTTACCGGTTTCATGAGCGAGTTCGGCTATCAATCGTTTCCTGAATTAAAGACCATCTCTTCCTTCACGAACGAAACGGATCGCGTTTCCGTGGTCACTCCAGTCATGAGATGGCACCAGCGCTCCGGCGTGGGCGACATCGAAGGCAACCAGGAAATGCTCAACATGATCCTTCACTATCTCAACGCTCCGAAGGATTTCGAAACGACCCTTTGGTTGAGCCAGATTTTGCAAGGCTACGGCATCAAAATCGGCGCCGAGTACTGGCGGCAGACGATGCCCCGGTCCATGGGCTGCGTGTTCTGGCAATACAACGACATCTGGCCCGGCATGAGTTGGTCTTCGGTGGATTATTTTGGGCGCTGGAAAGCGTTGCATTATCTTGCAAGAAAATTTTATTCCCCGATTCTCGTTTCCGGTTTGGAAAATCCAAGGGATGGGACCATTGACATTTATGTGACCAACGACTTTCTCGAGCCGCATCACGGCGAGTTGTCGTGGAAAACGACTGATCTGGCCGGAAAGGTGCTGGCGGGCGGTTCCTTCAACGCGCAGATTCCCTCCCGCGAAAGCTTGAAGGTACGGACGCTTGCGCTTAAAGATCAGATTAACCAATTGGGCTTGAGCGGATTTCTGACCTGGTTGGAATTGAGAACCGGCGGCAAAACTGTTTCTGAAAATTTGGTTCTGTTTGGCCTGCCTAAAGAATACAAATTGGCGGACCCGGCGTTGGCTGCGGAAGTTCATGAGGTTGACGATGGTTTTATGGTCACCGTGAGATCCAAAAATCCCGCGCTCTGGGTGTGGCTTGGATTGCAAAATTCCGACGCCAGCTACAGTGACAATTTCGTGCACCTTTTGCCGGGTGCGCCGCGGAGGATTCTGGTCCGGCCCAAAACCCGACTGGATAAGGATGATTTCGCGCAACAACTTCAGGCGCGAAGCCTGTACGATACCTACGCGCCAGTATAACCCGCTGATATGTCGATGAAGATTCCAGCACTGTTGACGCTCTGCGTGTTCGCCCAGGCCGCATTGGCCCGGGTTGACTCGTGGCCGCTGGTTTCACCAAACGGAAAGTGTGAAATTCGCGTGTCGCTCGATTCCGGCCAATTGACCTGGCAAAGCCTTTTTGACGGCAAGGTTGTTATCCAGAAATCGGCGTTGGGACTTCAACGCGATGACCAGGATTTTGAGAGTGGACTGGTTTTTGATCACGCCGGAAACGTCCAAACGCACCGGGAAAAATATGAACTCTTTGCCGGAGTCCAGCCCCGGGTCAATCACGTGCTGAAGTTTCGGGAACTGACCTTCCAAAACGGCAATGGCGCGCCTATCCAGCTTGATCTGGCCGCCAGCGATGCCGGCGTCGCTTTTCGCTATCGTTTTGACGAAACCAATAGCGACGTTCGCATTGTTGAATCTGAAGCCACCAGCTTTACCGTGCCGATGGATTCGCGCGGTTGGTTGCAGCCGTATCATTCGGCCGGGCCTTACACTCCCGCGTACGAAGACTTTTTCTTCCACGTTTCGCCCGGCGATCCGCCGCCGAATTCCCGGCAAAAGGCCGTGGGTTGGGCCTTCCCGGCGCTCTTCAACGTGCCTGATGCCTCCGCATGGGTGCTCATTACTGAGGCCGGCACCGATGCCTCTTATTGTGCATGTCATCTGGATCCCAATTGTTCCGGCGGCATCTATCGTATTGCGTTTCCAAAGGCCGATGAAACAACTCGCGGTTACACCAATCAATTTGGCCCCGAACCCCGGTTCACACTGCCGTGGACGATGCCCTGGCGTGTGATGATTATGGCCGCGGCCCCCGGCGATATCGCTACTTCCACCCTCGTTACCGATCTTTCGGCTCCTTCGCGTATTGCCGATACTTCGTGGATTCAGCCCGGCCGCGCTTCCTGGGGCTGGTGGTCTTATCCCGACGGACCGGCCAACGAAAAACTTTTCAATGAGTTTACCGACTTTGCGGCCAGCATGGGGTGGGAATATACTCTTTTCGACGCGGGTTGGTGGGGGCCCGGGCTCAAGCCGATTTCCCAATATGCCCTGAGCAAAGGCATAAAACCTTTGGCATGGAACTATGCCGGGGATTTTTACGATCCGAAAGAACGCCAGGCCAAATTGGATGAAATGCAGGCCGCCGGCGTTGTAGGCGTCAAAGTGGATTTTTGGTGTTCGGACCGCCAGGAAACGATTGCCGCGCAGCAGGCATTGATGCGCGATGCTGCCGCGCGCAAAATGGTTGTGAACCTTCATGGTTGCACCATTCCGCGCGGCTGGCAGAGGACCTGGCCAAACCTTTTGTCCACGGAAGCCGTGCTTGGCAACGAAAGTTATTTTTACGAGCCGCGCTACACGACAAAAGCCGCTGAACTCGACACTGTGCTGCCCTTCACGCGCAATGTTGCCGGGCCTATGGACGTCACTCCAGTGGCCTGTTCGCCCAAGAAATATGGCCGCACCACCACTGCCGCGCATGAGCTTGCCACGGCTTTGGTTTTTACCTCCGGCATCATCCATTACGCGGACAAACCCGAATTTTTTGAATCTCTGCCGCCGGAAGCTTTGAAAATTTTCCGTGATGCGCCAGCCCGTTGGGACGAAACCCGGTGCCTTGTTGGCGACCCGGGCACAGTCGTGGTTTTCGCCCGGCGGTCGGGCGACTCGTGGTTCATTGCAGGTCTTAGCGGCACAACCAATCCGCTGCCGGTCACACTCGATCTGATGCCGTTCAAAAAACATCGTCATCGCATTCTCGTTTCCGAAGCTGCCGATGCCAAAATGCAGGTGGTAGTGACACCTGTGGCCGTATCCAGTCAATGGCAGCACACGATGCCCTCGCGCGGAGGTTTTATTCTCCGGCTGGACAAATAATATTTCCAAATGCAAAAGTTCCTTCTGAAATTTTGTCCGCTGTTTCTAACGTTGACCGCCTTTCGCCTCGCTGCGGCGACTTATCAATATGATCCAACGGAAACCACCATCTGGTTTGACGCGCCGGCCAATAATTTTACCGAGTCCTCACCCATGGGAAATGGACGCCTCGGCGCGATGATGTTTGGCGGCGTCAATGAAGAACGCATCGTCCTGAACGAAAGCTCCGTCTGGTCCGGTTCGCCGCAGGATGCTGACCGCCCGGATGCATACAAAACCCTCCCGGAAATTCGCCGCCTGCTTCTCGAAGGAAAAAATCCCGAAGCCGAAGCCCTCGTCAACGCGAACTTTACCTGTCAGGGCTCCGGTTCCGGCGGCGCCCAGTACGGCTGTTACCAGGTTCTCGGCAACCTCCATCTCTTGTTTGCCGGCGATGCCAACGGTCCTGTCGAAAATTATCGCCGTCAATTGGATCTCAACGACGCCGTGACCGATTTACAGTTTCAGCGTGGAGGCATCAGGTTTGAGCGCGAAATGTTTGTCAGCGCTCCCGCTCAGGCCATTGTTCTGAGAATGTCGGCGGATCGACCCGGCCAGATTTCCTTTGCCGCTTCGCTCGACCGGCCCGAACGCTTCCAAACCGCCGTTCTCGACGATCATGAATTGCTGATGACAGGCCAGTTGGATAATGGCACGGACGGCAAAGGTCTGCGCTATGCGGCCCGTGTTCGCATCCTTAATCACGGTGGAAGCGTATCGACGCAGGGCAACACACTGGTCGTTTCCAACGCCAATCAGGTCGAGTTGCTCGTGACGGCTGCCACCGATTATCGGGGTTTCGCGGGCCGTCAGACCGTTGATCCGCTCGCCGCATCTCTCGCCGACATGAACCGGGCGGTTCGGCAATCCTACAAATCTTTGCGCAAAGCCCACATTGCCGATTATCAGCAATATTTTCATCGAGTGTCTCTGCAACTTCAGCCGCTCGATGCGCAGGACGCTCAAAGGCCTACCCCGGAACGCATCAAAATCGCCAAAGCCGGTCCAGGCGATCCAGGCCTTGCGGCGCTCTATTTCAATTTTGGGCGTTACCTGTTGATTTCCTCGTCGCGGCCCGGCGGTTTTCCGCCGAATTTACAGGGTATTTGGGCGGAGGAAATCCATACGCCATGGAATGCGGACTGGCATTTGGACATCAATGTTCAAATGAATTATTGGCCTGCGGAAGTTTGCAATCTCTCGGATTTGACCCAACCGCTCTTTGCGTTGATCTATTCCCTCCAGGCGCCGGGCGCTAAAACGGCCCACGATTACTATGACGCCCGCGGTTGGGTCGCTCACGTCATCACCAATCCGTGGGGATTTACGTCACCCGGTGAATCCGCGTCCTGGGGTTCCACGACCAGCGGCTCCGGCTGGCTCTGCCAGCATCTATGGGATCATTGGCGCTTTACCCACGATAAACAATTTCTCCAATGGGCCTATCCCATCATGAAAGGCGCCGCGCAATTTTACGAAGACTTACTGATTGAAGAACCCACCCATCACTGGCTGGTCGTTGTTCCTGCCAATTCGCCGGAAAACCATTTTGAATTGCCTGATGGCCGGCAAGCGTCCATTTCCCTCGGCTCGACTTATCAGCAACAAATCACCCGCTACCTCTTCAACGCCTGCATTGAGTCGTCCGAAATTCTGGGCGTGGACAAAGACTTTCGCGACGATCTCAGCGCAAAGCTCGCGCGGTTGGAGCCCACCCGTATCGGTCCCGATGGCCGAATTATGGAATGGCCGGAACCCTATCGGGAACCGGAACCGCACCACCGGCATACCTCGCATCTTTGGGGCCTGTATCCGGGCGATGAAATTTCCCCGGCTACGACGCCCGATCTTGCGGCTGCCGCGCGCAAGACGTTGCTGGCCCGTGGCGACGACAGCATTGGCTGGTCTTATGCCTTCAAGGCCCTGCTTTGGGCGCGGTTGGGCGATGGCAACCACGCCTGGAAACTGATCCGCGGCGCGCTGAGTCCCGTCACCACGCAGGAAATCCATTACGACAACGGCGGCGGTGTTTATCCCAACATGTTTGACGCCTGCCCGCCGTTTCAAATTGATGCCAACTTTGGCGTGACAGCTGCCATTGCCGAAATGCTGCTCCAAAGCCAGGAAGGCGATATTGACCTGTTGCCGGCCTTGCCTTCCGCGTGGAAAACTGGCTCCGTGACCGGCTTGTGCGCCCGCGGAGGATATGTCGTGAACCTCGCATGGAAAGACGGCGCCCTGGTTTCTGCCACCATCCGCTCGAGTCTGGGTGGAACCTGCCGCGTTCGCTACGGTTCCCTGGACCGCGTTTTTCAGATCAAAAGAGGAAGCCAAATCACTTTGGACGCAAAGCTTGATCCAATCTAAAACTACATTCCGTCAACGACCAGCAACGCGCGGCGTTCTTCGACCAGATTCTTGAATTGCGCGAGAATGCCGCTAAGCCTTTCAGTGGTCTGGTCATCGTTCCATTGGTCGATTGCCACTTTTTCAATTTCGTCGGCAAGCGACTTCGCCGCGGCAATTAATCCGACATCGACGCCGATCAGTCTCTTGAGTGTCACCACCTCCTGACGATGCCGCTGCCAAATTTTGTCTGTGGGAGGGACCGGGAGCGAACGGACAAAACCTTCCGTTGATAAAATTTCCTGCCGCAAGTCACGGAGGCGGCGATGCGCGGCAACCTTGTCCGGAGGGGGAAACGGCTGCTCCCGGGTCCCGGGCGGAAGATATTTGCGCTGGTACGCCGACTCCGCGTCGAGCAGTTTTGAGGTGGCCAGGCCAAGGAAATAGCCGACTTTTTGACGTATGAGCAAATCGTCCGCCCGCGCCTGGTTGTCCGCCCGGTACCAATTATACCCGTACCCATTTAGAAGCATGTTACAGGTCTCCAACAATGGAGACCCTTCACCGGGAAGCTGGTAATTCATAACTTATTGCTCCTGGCCGGGGTCATCGATCGGCGGGGGAGAGTAACGTACCTGTGGGGGCGGGGAGGGCCGGGAGGCGACTGTTTTTGGGACACTCGGAGCAGCGCCGCCGGAACCAGGATCCAGCGGCACCTGAACCTGCGGAATGCCTCCAATGCTGAACGGAATTCCCAAAGCCATATTGGGCGCGGAAATCACCCCGCGTTCGGCCATAAGAATCGCCGCGTAGTAGCGGACGGCGTCCAATTCACTGAGACCAAACGCCTTTAGTGAGATCAACTGGCGCATGCGCTCATCTTTGGGGAAGACCAGAACTTTCACCGTGTCGAGCGTGATGCCGAACACAGTCAAAAACTGCTGCAAATGGTCGTGCACTAACTGAGTGATCTCGTGAATCTTTTCATTCACGCTTTCAAGCGGCGTCAACTGCACAATTTGGTTGATGGCCTGTTCCACAACCGGTCCGGCGTAGGTATTGACCTGGGCTGTTGTCACGAAATGTCCCGATTGCGGCATGTGGGTGACCAGCGCCAGCGCATCCTCTTTTTTCGCCACATGAAAGTAGTAATCCACTTCATAAGCCATTTCCGCCATTTCTCTCGACAAGGCCAGGCCGGATGTTTTGACGACCATCTTGGTCCGATTGACATAGAGGACCTCGTATTGCCACGGGCTTTGTCCGCCGAAAAACGCCTGCGTGAAAGAGCCCAGCAACGGTTTGTCGGGCGTCTGAATCGGGTATTGGCCGGTTTCGTAGATGTCCAGGACGGCGCCGCGTGATTTCAGGACCGCGAAATGGTTTGATTCCACGGTGAGGAGAGTCCCGCTAACGATGGAACTATCCGGGTAATGGAACATGAGCATGTCCGGCCCCATCGCTTCCTTGCCATCGCTTGATAATGTTGAAATAACAGCGCGAACTACAGCCATAATATGCCTTTCAGTGTTTGGATAGTGATTATTGGTTTTTTACGTCAGCCGAAATTGAGGTTAGCCAGGTTCTTGATTGGGTTTTTCAATAGGGCACAGGCTTGCCAACAGTTCCAAAGCAGCCGTTACATAACACGGTCGCTGGTTGTCCATTAGCCAGCATCCTTCGCACCTCAACTGCTCTCTTGGAAAACCATATTTCCTTTATAGTCTTTTCATGGATGTTCCCGAAAAGGTTGCGGTAATTATGTTCGTAATCCACGCAACAAAGCCCCATGTTTCCGTCCACGTCAATACCCATTCCGCCTACTGCTTCAATGCACTTTGTCATCGGTTCGCATTCAATGTCCTTCATCCTGCCGGCCTGGTTGTGGAGGGATGAAAGCCGTTTGGCTCGAATGCGCCATCCCCATTTCTTTTCCAGCTCTTCTATACGCGGCCTCCATGTTGGTTTAAAGGGCGGATGCTCTGTGATGATTGCGAGGAAAACACCGGCCTTCATGCTTTCGTCTATCACGTCCGGCTTGTCGCCATTAGAAAATAACAGCGGAAAACAATGCGGGAGACGCGATTTAAGCTCTCGAACGTAATCTGGGAATCCCGGTACGATTGTCGGTTCATTGTAGCTGTGGAATGTTACCATTCCGCGCCACGGAATTTCCTCAAGCCTGCTTAAAAATCGTTCCCACGTCTCACGGGTTACAATTTTTTGTTTTTGCGGAGTCACTGACTGGGGGCAATAATGGCAACGTCGATTACAAGCCGTGCTTATCTCCATCCCGATGGCGGTCGGCATATTAGGACCTCCATGAAAGACTGTGTTGTGCAGTTTCAGGCATAACGTCTTAATAATCGGATGCGGAAAAATTTTCATCTCAATCGGCGGTCGTTCAATGTCTTGCTCTTTGAAGCTTGTATAGTTTGTTCCGTTAATAAACTAACAGGTTGACTCTTTGGGCGCAACTTCAAACCGTCGAAAACATGGTTTGGTTTGGTTTGGTTTGGTTTTCCCGCCAAAAATGCGCCGAATCAGTCGTTACATTGGAGACGCGTTTTGCTCTTCGCGGGGAACAACCATCGGCATCGAGCGCCGCTCCAATTTGTCACCCATACGCCAAAGCCATTCAAACCCGAGATTGAACAACGCCACTGCCGCAACGGCGCCGCCCACTCCAAGCCAGCCCAAAACGCTGAATTCCTGGCTCATCGTCCAGACAAATTGCCCGATACATAAAAGCGACACGAAATACAGCGTCGGCTTGCGCCCGATAATGTTGACGATATACGCCCCAAGCGGCGCGCCCAAAGCCACCACAGGCGCCGCAGCCAGCCAATTTTCGTAAACGCCCGGCTTTAGGCCGCCGAAAAGATTCCGGGTTGCCACGCCCACCAATGACGTAAAAGCCATGACGATGACCGTTGATGGGATGGCGACTTTCAAATCCGCGCGCATGAGCAGCACCATCACGGCATAAAGGATCATGTCAATGCCTACGCCTGTGATGGACGCCACCGTCGCCCCCGCCAGCAGCCCCAGGATAAAGCCAACATTGCGGTCGAACCGATGTGCCGCCGGGGTTTCACCCACATTCGCGCAGATGTCCTCCGTGCGATAGAAATGCAGCACGCCAAAACTCGCCCAGATGACGGCAAAAACGATCTTGATGGCTATGCCCGGAAGATGTGGTGCAATGAACAAGGTTCCCAGGGGCGTCCCAATCAGCGAACCGGCAAGAGTCCAGCGCAACATGACCCACTCCAGCGGCTGCCGCCGGCACAGAATGAAAATGCTGGCGCTAGTCATGCCAATAGATTGAATGGCAAAACTGAAATCGCGGCCGAGCGTGGCCGGTTGATGGAACAGCAATACCAGGACCGGAAAACCCACCGTGCCGCCACCCAGTGGTGTTGAACCGGCGGCATAGGAGCCAAAGGCCATGGCCACTGCAATGCCCCAATGCTCTTTTAACGCGTGCCAATGGCGCCCGGAAACGACGAGGCTCAGCCAGACCGTGTAAAATCCGGCCAGCCATAATGCAAAAATCCAAAGCTTGGTCCTCGCCTGTGACGTCACCAGATAATGGAATAATGTATGCGCTCGAAAATCGCCAGCGTTTTTTCGCTGTGGTTATGTTGGGGTCGTGACGGTTTCTACAAATATTTCCAGCCCTAGCGGTCTTTTCAGCTTTTTTGCTGAGAGCTCTGCAAATATCCCCTTCTCTTTTCCCAAAACGTCGGCTGTGTCGCCGATCAACCCGGCCGCGACGATGTCGCCGAATATATCCGGCGCGGGGGATTTATTCTTGTGGACGCCTGCCACGACATTCGTGTCACGCCGGACTTCGATGAATTTCTGCGCCAGCAATTCGATTTTTATTCCACCGTGCTGCCTGAAGCGCAGATCGTGTCGCTTCCGTCCACGCATGATATTTATCGCTGTTTTTTTCAAATCCCCAATGGCAAGCCGGTCCACACATTTATGGGCAACGTTTACGATGCACGGAAGGCACGGCACGGGCTATATGGCGTGATGATCGGCTCGCGCATGGCCGGTATCATCGGCGTGTGCGGATGGCAATGCGGTTGGGACCGTGTCACTGTGAATGCGAGTCCAAGCACGCCACTGAGCGTGGCTGAGGCGTGCATGCAGATGGTCGTGAATATATATATTTACGCCATGATGCAGGGAGCGTGAACCCGGACACCCTGAAGGGTGGACACCGAACCGAACAAGGGCCCGTTAAAATCATTTTAAAACCTCTTGCCATGTCCTTCGTTTGTGGCAGAATAGGGTTAGTCCGAATGATTTACCCGATGATGTTCGGATTCCCAATTTTACCGCGGGGTGGAGCAGCCCGGTAGCTCGTCAGGCTCATAACCTGAAGGCCGCAGGTTCAAATCCTGCCCCCGCAACCAATTTGCGGCCATGAAATGCACATTTCATGGCCGCATTTTTGTTTCCGCTTGCAAAGGGCTGGCACCCGCGAATTGCACGGCAAGTTCGAATACGGACGTTTCTGCAAGGCGCGCTGGGTGGCAGCCCAATCCATTCAGCTATGGTCCGGACCATGTCGCCGGACTTTGAAGATGTTACGGAAAACATCGAACATCGAGCATCGAACACTGAACGCCGAATTCCAACATGGCATGGACGTGCCGGGAGAGCCCGTTGCACATTTTTTGGGCATAGGGAATGAAACGGGGAAACGAGGCTAAAAATCGCGTTTTATTGGGGAAATTGAAGAATTAGAGGAAACGGGGCGCGAATGTGGACTGCGGATTGCGGAATGGCAGAACGGAGGGCGCGCAACAGAGCCGTGAGCGTGAGGGAACGGAATTGGCGGGCGAGGATAGCGGATGGAACATGGATTTGAACAGCAAAGACGCGAAGACGCAAAGGATGAATTCAGTGCCATGAGCGCCGTGAGCGCCAGGAATTTATGGTAGGGGTGAAAGGTATGATTCCCCTTTGCCCTTTCGAGGACGATTTACCCTCGCCCGTTGCGAGGACGACGACAAGGACGATTCCCCTCTGCCCTGGCCCAAATTAAGTAAAAATGGGTGTGCTATGGTTTTGCGGGCTTAACTTGGGTTAACGAAATGCTTAATTTGAATGTTAAGGGGGGTAAAAGGATGCGCTTTTTTGGGGAAATTTGAAGATTCTGCTTAACGAACGAGGAGCGATTTTTCGGGAAAAAAGGTTAACCAAATTGAGGCGAAATTAAGGGCCGACTTAATTTCGAGGGGGATTTTGGGGTTAGACGCCTGCTTCGGTCATGGCTGGAACACCGCTTTCCTGACGGAATTTGAAGATTTTTTTAAACGAACCGCTCCGGGATTTTTCGGCGAAAAATCGATATTGATTAGTGATTGTTTAGGATTTTTTTAATGAAAAATGTTCGATGTTGGATGTTTTCCGAGAATTTAAAATTGAAATCCGCATCCATTCCCTCCACTTTCCTCGCTCATGAAAACCGCCCGATTTGCGCTCACGCTTGTCATGGTCGCTGCGATGGTGACATCGTGCGTCACAGCCCCAAAAAATAATGACCAATCCGCGTCAAGACCGGATTACAAACTCGAAAACCTCGTCCAGTATGCCCATCCGATTTGCGGCACGGGCAATTATCCGGCGCAATGGGGCGACAATAACCTTTTCCCCGGCGCGGTCATGCCCTTCGGAATGATTCAATGGAGCCCGGACACCGGCGCGGGTCTAAAGCCCGGCGGCTATTCCTACAACGACACACAGATTTCCGGTTTCAGCCTCGACCACCTGAGCGGCGCAGGCTGCACGGATGGCGGAAATTTTTCGTTCATGCCCATCCTGGACGCCGGCACGCCGCCCGACGGCAGTCGCGTGGCGTTCGCCACGACGTTCCAGCATGACAATGAAATCGCCCGGCCCGGCTATTACACGGTGACGCTGGACAACGGGGTCAAGGTGGAACTGACGACGACGACGCGCACGGGCTTCGGCAGGTTTACATATCCGGCGGGCCGGACGGCGACCATGGCCATCAACGCCGCCAGCGACGCAAATAGATCGGACGATGCGAGCATCCATATTAATCCCGCAAACAATGAAGTCAGCGGCTGGTCCATCGGCGGCTATTTTTGCCAGGGCGATCGGAAAGTGGATCGGCGGCAGATTTATTTCTGCGCCGTTTTCGACCGGCCATTTGCCAATTACGGCACCTGGAGCGGCAGCACCTATGCGGCCAAAGGCACAAATGCAAATGACACCGCAACCGGCGCGTTTTTGTCCTTTGACACGTCAAAAAATCCCGCGGTCATGGTCAAGGTGGCCATCTCGTACGTCAGCGTGGACAACGCCCGCGCGAACATCGAGGCCGAAAACCCGGTGATGAAATTTTCCGCCAGAGATTTTGACGCGGCTGCGAAATCCGCCGGGGATACATGGAACGAATGGCTGAACAAGATCCAGGTGAGCGGCGGCACGACGAACGAAATGAATGTCTTTTATTCGATGCTCTACCACGTGTTCATCGGGCCTACGACCTGTTCAGATGCCAACGGCGATTACACCGGCTACGACGGCAAGGTCCATAACACGGGCGGGCGTGTGCAGTATGCGAACTTCTCCGGCTGGGACATTTATCGCAGCGAGGCGCAGATGCTGGGGATGCTCGCGCCGCGCGAGGCGTCGGACATGGCGCAGTCGCTCCTGAACGATTATCAACAGGGCGGCGCATTTCCGCGCTGGGGCGTGACCACCGAGGACAGCGGAGTCATGATGGGCGACCCGGCGGCGCCAATTATCGCGGATTTTTATGCGTTCGGCGCGACGAACTTTGACGCGCCCGCGGCGCTGGCGGGGTTGGTCCGCGCGGCGACAGACCCCTCAGTCTATGCCCCACGGAGCGGGACATACGAACGCGACGCGCTGGCGGATTACCTGAAATTGGGTTATGTGCCGGAACATCAAAAGGGCGGCTACGGATGTGTCTCGATGACGCTGGAATATGATTCGGCGGATTTCGGGCTTTCGCAATTGGCGTCGGCGCTCAATGACCCGGCGGACAGCGACATGCTGCTGCGCCACGCGCAGAACTGGCGGAATTTGTATAATCCGCAGACCGGCTACATCCAGATGCGCCGGCGCAACGGCGATTGGGCGCCGGGCTTCACCAAAAACAATAACAGTTATGATAACAACGACGCGTACGTCGAGGGATCGGCGGGGCAATATCTTTGGATGGTGCCATTCAACTATAAAGGCCTGGCGGAAGCAATGGGCGGCCAGGACGTCGCGGTAAAACGGCTGGACGAGTTTTTCACAAAGCTGGATGCGGGCTTTGATAATCCCGACGGCTGGATGGCGTGGCTGGGGAACGAGCCGTGCCTGGAAACGCCGTGGATCTATGATTTCTGGGGTGCGCCGTACAAAACGCAATCCGTAGTGCGCCGCGCGATGACGACGCTTTATTCGTCAGACCCGATTGGTTACCCGGGCAACGATGATTTGGGTGAGATGTCATCATGGTACGTCTTTGGGGCGTTGGGAATGTATCCGGAATTGCCGGGCTCGGACATTTTAGTGACCGGCAGCCCGCTGTTTCCGAAAGCCGTCGTTCATTTGCAAAACGGCGACATCACCATTATCGGCAACAACGCCGCGCCTGGCGCGCCATATATCCAAAACCTGACGATCAACAGCAAGACATGGCAAAAGCCGTGG
This sequence comes from Candidatus Sulfotelmatobacter sp., assembly GCA_035503455.1. GTDB lineage: Bacteria > Verrucomicrobiota > Verrucomicrobiia > Limisphaerales > UBA11358 > UBA11358. Next base: position 32,398 of record DATJTK010000033.1, read on the forward strand.
TTCCGCTTCACGGACGTACAGAACGGAAATTTGGTCTACGATTTGGGTTCTACGCCGAATACAAGTTGGGGGAGTGATGCGGCTGATGCGCCGCCGTCTTACGACGCGCCTGCGCAATAACAATGAATTGAGATACCGGGACCGCAACGGCGCGCGGGTCATTTTCGTGCAAAATGGGAAGCGGCGCAGCTTCTGGAAGGCGAAATCAAGATTTCGCCCGTTCGCGTGGACACCCGGAAGATTTTTGAGCAGGAAGCCGATGGCGACGTGGATTTTGCCGAGGTCAAAGGACAGGAAAACGTCAAGCGCGCGCTGGAAATCGCCGCGGCCGGCGGCCATAACATTTTGATATTATTTACTTTATAGCCAATGAAAAACGCTTGCCATTTTCCGCGCTGTAACACAGGTTTGGGTCGTTAGTCAGCCGATATATGAGCGATGAGCAATCAAAGAAGCCGCTTTCGGAAGGAGTGTTCGACACTTGGTTTCTTCTCCCCTGGCTTGCCTTTGTCGTAGCACTAATGGTTTTCATTGGCCTCCCGTTTGCGAATATGCTGACCGTGTGCTGGGTGAAGGGCACAAACGCCTACTTCCATCAAGGCATCCGCATTCAATTGGGTCACGGGTTGCATTTCTCAGATGGCAGCAAGCTGCCGCAGTTGCCACAATTCCTGGCCTACGCTCTGGCCATGTTTATTTTTGTAGGTGGGCCTACGGTCGCGTTACCGCGCATTTTGCGATATTTTGAGCGACGCAAGAAGAAAGCGGGCGATGGGGCCTAGCATCGGTTCGGAACCAACGGCTAAATAATTTCAGACTGTACCACAAGGCGGTCCTGACTTTTTGCCGTTATTTACCTTATCGCCAATACATCTGGCTGCTTGACATTAGACTATAATGCAGTGCAGTCTTTGCCTATGCAAACGTGTTTCGTGATCCAACCTTTCGACGGTGACACATTTGATAAGCGTTTTGATGAAATTTTTGCACCCGCAATTCGTGATGCCGGACTTGAGCCTTATCGTGTTGACCGAGACCCTGACGTTGAAGTCCCCATTGACGCCATCGAAACGGGCATTCAGAGCGCCACCGTGTGCCTTGCTGACATAACGACCGACAATCCGAATGTTTGAGCGCCGCCGCCTTCCATCTCCGTAGGAGCTCCCAACCGCTTTTTGCGGTTCATAGTGCCAATGAACCTTTGGTTTCGGGGAGCTGAAAATCACCCGTGTCGGAGACACGATTGGAAATAGCCCGGCTTTTCAATTTCAACGCCGGGTATCGGAAAAAAAGAACCCAAGTCCCGGTGGGACGGCCGATCTGATGGCACAAATTTCGATCGGCAAACCTGTCGCCTTCAGCCGTCCCTTCGGGACTTACACACTTCGGATCGGGGACCCGGCGTTGAAACGCGCCGGGCTATTTCCATCAATCCCTCCGGGATAATCGGCGGCAATTCGTTCATTGGCACAACGAACCATAAAAATGGTTGCGCTCTCCTACGGCGCTTGGAAAATTTTTATAGATGTCATTACTACATATATTGCGCTCCTACGGAGCTGGAAGGCGGCATGTAAAACTGCAAATCGCCTGCGCTCTGTTGGGCATTCTTGGATTTGGCGTGGTTGAGGTTTTCGATCAAGGAGCCGGGGCCAGCCGCGACATAGACGTCGAGAAGCCGTATCTAAATTTTCCCGTCAGGAATGGCGCCCCGATGCGCCACGTTCGCGTGCTGGTCGATGGCAAAACAGAGCGCGCCTTTGACATCGAACTCGCCGATGACAAACCCGATTGGTGGGCCTTTCTGGATGCGACACCATTTCTGGGCAAAGTTGTGACGATTACAAAGCCTGAATCTTTCCTGCCAGGGTGGCGACGTCGGGATTATTTCGATGGCGGTGTACACATTAAAGTCTGCATGGCAATAGTTTTAACGCCGTTCCTGCGCCAATTCCGACCCGGGCAATGGCTCTCGTTTGGGGCTGGGCCTCTCGATCCATAAGTTTTCTATCTCCTCGAGGCTGCGGCCTTTGGTTTCCGGGACGCACTTCCAATAGTAGGAAACGGCGACGAGGCAAATGGCGGCAGCGGTGAAAAAGAATACCGGCATGCCGTACCTGGAAACGTACCAGGGAAACACCCAAGCGCTGAATGCGTTCGTTGTCCAGTTGGCGAAAGTGGCCAGGGACATGGCCCGGCCGCGCACGCGGTTGGGAAAAATTTCAGGCGTTAAAACCCAAATAACCGCGCAGATCGAGAAAGCGATAGCGGCGATGTAAACGCAGATTAATCCGCCAATCCAAAGTCCAACCGCCTCGGATACGGTTGATTGGTCGCGTATGCCAAAAAGAAAAACGGCGCCTATGGATGCCAGCGCGAGTGTGACGACTCCCATTCCGCTGATCAGGAGCGGACGGCGCCCAATACGGTCAATGAATATCAGGGCGAGAATGGTAAAGAGCAGGTTGATAAATCCGAAACCGACTTGCGCCAAAAGCGCGCCGGCATTTTGGAAGCCGGCGGCCGCGAGAATTTTTGGGCCGTAGTAAACGACGATGTTCACGCCGGAAAGCTGGCCAAATACCGACAAAAGAATGCCCAGCAATAAGGCGCGACGGAGACCGGGCTCGAACAATTCCTGAATTGAACCCCGCTTTGATTCGAGAGTGTTCTTGATGCCTGTCATTTGGGCATTGGCCGTTTCCGGCCCGCCGATTCGTTTCAAAATCTCCAATCCCTGCGCTTCCCGCCCGGCCTGAATCAGCCAGCGCGGCGTTTCCGGGACGCACAACAATAAAAGCAGGAACAATCCGGCCGGCAACATTTCCGCGCCGAACATGCCGCGCCAATATTCGCCCACGATGATCCAATGAAGAAATTGCCAATTGCTGAAGGCGTCGGGATGGGCCAGGGCGAATCGCAGGAGAAGCCAGTTTGACAGGTACGCCAATAGAATGCCGATGACGATGGACAATTGGTAAAAAGCCACGAGACGGCCGCGCCAGGCCTGCGGGGCAAACTCGGAGATATACGTCGGCGCAACGACCGAAGCCATTCCGATCCCGATGCCGCAGCTTGCGCGAGCCAGGGCGAGTATGCTGAATGCGTGTGGAATCGTGGAATAAATTGCCGAGACCAGAAAGAAAAGCGCCGAGACCAGAAGGACTGGTTTTCGGCCAAATCGGTCGCTCAATGTTCCGGCGATCGCCGCGCCGAGAACGCATCCGATCAGCGCGGAACTGGTAAACCAGCCTTCCATCAAGTCGTTCAGGGAAAACTGTTCCCGCACCCGCTCGACGGTTCCTGAAATGACGGCCGTATCAAATCCAAACAGCAAGCCACCCAGAGAAGCGACCAGGCAAACCAATGCCAGGTATTGAATGCCTCCGCGGCCGGCCCGGTTCTGCAAACCGACGGAATCGGCTCCCTTAAGATCAATATTTTCACTCATACTTTTGCGCTGAAAACGGTTTCCCGGCGGGCCGACGGATCCTGTTCCCCGGCTTTCATTTCGGCCAGCAGTTGCCAGCAATACCACTGCATCCGCGGCAAATGAAATGGTCCTTTCCACATATTGCCCTTTAGACGGGTTGCCACGGCGCCATCCCGGTGCAGATATCCGAACCATTCACCGTGCGGGGGGTCCGGGAAATGCGCGTATGCCCACTCATGGACTTGCCTGTGCCAATTCGCGTATTTCTCGTTTCCAGTGAGCGCGAAGGCGAGCAAGGTGGCGATGATGGCTTCGTTGTGGGGCCACCAAAATTTCATGTCATGCCAGTATTCGGCGCAGGGGAGTCCTCGCGCGTCGCGAAAATAAAAGATGCCGCCGTACTGCTGGTCCCAACCGAGGGAATAGGAATAATCAATGATACGGCAGCCCAGTCGAATCAGGCGCGAGTCATTTTGACGGTGCCGGGCTTCTTCGAGAATGAACCAGCCCATCTCGAGACTGTGACCGGGATTAATCATCCTGCCGTCGAAGGTGTCATAAAATTCGCCATTGGGCCCGACGCATTCCAGGAGTGCCTCGAAATCCGGCTTTAAAAAGTCCCGTTCGACTTCGTCGATACATTGGTCAATCCATTCTGTGCACAGCGGATCATTGACCGCCTTGCGCAATTCCTGGGCGGTGACGATCAGGATCATGGGCATGGCGAGTCCTTTTATCGGGCGAACCTCCGGATTGACCTTTGGAGGCAGAAGCCCCGGGGTCGTATGATATTTCAGAATTAACTTAAATAAATCGAGCGCCTGTTCGATGTAACGGGATTCGCCGCTCGCCATTCCGAACGCGGCCAGGGCGACGACTGCGAAGCTTTCCGAATAAAGATAGCGGCGTTTTCGAAGCGGTTTTCCTTCGCGCGTCAGCCAGAAAAACATCCGGCCGTCCGCGTCGAAACAACGCTCATTGATAAATTGGATTCCGTGCCGGGCGGCCTCGAGCCATTCGGGCCGTTTTTCAACCGTCTTGTAGAGTGTGGCCAGGAGCCATGCGAACCGGCCCTGAAACCAAACGGATTTGTCGGTTTGCAGAAGCGTTCCGTCCTGGTCGAAGCAAGTCAGATAGCCTCCGTACTGCCGGTCGATGGCCCTGGGGAGCCAAAACGGCAGGGTGTCCGTGAGCAGGCCGTCGCGGTACGTGGCGAGAAAAGAGTCGAAGTTATTCGGCGCGGAGAAGTGATTTGAAGCCGTGGAATTGGGATTCATTCGTTGATCTGGCCTTTCAAAAACCCGTTGAATCAATTGCATTCATTTAAAATCCAGAGATCCCGGCCGCTTTGCCGGATGTTACGGCATTTGTTCATTTCAGATTATTTAAGCTTTCCGGCGGGAACCACAATGACGCAAATGCGTCATTGTCCTAAGTTTCCAAACGTGTTGTTATGGTTATGAAAATGCAGAAGAAATTTTGCGCTTCAACAAGCCCAGCCTTTACGCTGATTGAACTTCTGGTGGTCATCGCCATTATCGCGATTTTGGCGGCCATTCTGCTGCCGGTTTTAAATGAGGCGCAGCAAAAAGCGCAGAGCACCGAATGTCTTAACAACATCCGGCAACTGGTGATGGCATGGAACACATACCTGAACGATTCCAATGACAGGATCGCCAATAATCACAGCAATGGAAACTCGGCCTGTGGAGCGGACGCGTGGGTGACTGAAGGTACCAAGCTGAGTGTGGGCACCTGGAACGGCAGCGCGCGGGAGGAGGCGAGCGCGGCGGCCCAAAATAATGCCTGGGCCATTCAATATGGATTACTCTTCAGCTATAATTCCAGCCCCAAACTGTACCATTGTCCGACGGACCAATCCCTGGATACCGAATGGAAAGTGCTGCGGGACCGCAGTTACTCGATCAGTTGTGGTATGAATTGGGCCAATGACAACGCGGATAGCACTCCAACCAACGGCAGTTTTTTTAAATCGTCCTTAATCCGCAACCCCGGTCCGTCGCAGGCTTCGGTCTTTATTGATGTCTCTGCCAACAGCATCGATAACAACGAATTTCCCTGTTATAATGCCGGCGATAATAATTACACCTATTACAAACTTCCCACCAGCCGCCATAACGACGGCGGAAACTTCAGTTTTGCCGACGGACACGTGGAGCATTGGAAGTGGTATGGCCCATATATAAATCAGGGAAATCAAATACCCGATGCTACACTGGGCCAGGGTCAAGGCTCCGGTTATAATTATGTAACAACTTCGACAGACCCCGATTTACCGCGATTGCAGGCGACATTTCCATATATACAAGGCTTTTAATCATACCTGAGTTCCCACCGATTCCTAAACTGAAACCAAACCCCGAAAATCCCTTCAGCTATGAAAACAATCTCGAAATTATCACAGAGTCGTTGCGCCAACGGGAAGAGGTGGCTGAGCGCTGTGGTCGTCCCGGCGCTCGCCCTCTTATTTGGCAGTTGGCTTGAGCAACCGGTGCAAGCGCAGACGACCTACGCGCTGACGAATCTGTTTACAGACGCGACCGGAGTTGGCGTGCTTACAAGCAGCACGTCTCTTAGAGGGATGGCATACGATCCGGTATCCAATTTGGTCTATGTCGCCGTTGCCAGCGTCGCATCGCCCGCCATTGGCGCCTTTGATGGGACTGCCGGCACTTCTCTCGGGACCTTTAATGTAACGGGCGTATCCGGTGGCACGACGTTCGCTTTGGACCAAATAGGAGTCGCCGCCGACGGCGCGATTTATGGAATCAATCTTGATACAGCCTCGAGTTCCGCCAACACGCTGTACCGTTGGACAAACTGGACGTCCATACCCACGGTCGCATTTGATGGTAATGCGTTGGCCAACGGCACTCCGATTTCAGACACCAGCGGACGCATTGGTGATACCCTGGCTGTGGAGGGTTCCGGCGCAAACACGCTCATTTTAGCCGGCGTCGGTGGAAAGCCATACTTTTGCCTCTTTTATCCAAATGATGGGGTGGGCCTTACTTATACCAACACAATCATAGATATTCCCAGCGGCCTTTCCATTGCGGGAAATGTCTATGGCCTCTGTTTTTACACCAATAACACATTCCTGGTCAAACCCGCCAGCAGCGGCAACAGCACAGCCTATCTAATCCAGTATCCCGCGAATTACGCTTCGCAAACCATCGTGACGGGCGCCGTTGTTGCCACGGTGTCATTGGGTGGTTCGTATAACAATACGACGATGCTTTCCTACGCGCCGAGCGCCGGCTTTTTAGGCGTGCTGACGACCGGCGGCAATCCTTCGCCGCTTGGTTTGCTGAGCGGTGGGAACATTGTGGGTGGAGTGACGTCGCTGGCCACGACAAATTTGACCACGCCGAACAGTAACGGCAACGCGACCGGCGGCGTGGCCCTGGGCGGCAACGGAATGACCAACGTCCTTTATGCGTACGATACTGCCAATTCCTTGTATGCGTACAAAATCATCACGGTGCCTCCGGTCGCGCCGACTATTACGGGTCCCGTTGGCGGAACTGTTTATCCACCTTATACCATGAGTGTTTCTGTGAGCGGGACCGCGCCGTATTCATACCAATGGCTGGCCACAAACGCCGCTGTGGCCGGCAGCTTCACGAATATTCCGGAAGCGACAACCAACACGTACACTATCACGACGGCGTCCACGAATTTCTATGAGGTGATTGTTACCAACATCGCCGGTGACGCGACCAGCGCGGTGGTAATGGTCGAAGCCCAGCAGCCTGTTACGAACTCCGCGGTGAGTTCTCTTTGGACGGTGACGCCTGGACAATCCGGTTACAGTTGGCTCTCATCGAGCGATAACAACGAGCGTGGAATTGCCTACGACACCAACTCGCAGAATGTGGTCGTCTCCGCAACGTCTGGGCTTTACATCATTAACGGCAACAACGGCACGAATATAGGGACATTAAGCCTGAGTGGCGTGACTTTCGGCGGGTTGCTGGGCGGTTGCGACCAGGTGGGAATAGGCGACGACGGGGCGGTCTATGGCGGCAATCTGATAAACAGCGGCAACACGTTCACCTTGTATCGCTGGTCTTCGCCGACTAATTCCGTGACGGCGACCCAGGCGTTCAATGGCGACCCGGGCAATGGCAATGCCAGCAGCGAACGCTGGGGAGATACGATCGCCGTGCGCGGCGCGGGGCCAAATACGGAAATTCTCCTGGGCTCGCGCGCTTCCGCGCCGGGCGGCACCAACGTGGCGCTGCTAACTCCCAATGACGGAGTGGGACTGACCTATTCTTCCCAAATCATCGCGGTAAGCGGTGTGCCGCCGGGTTTTGCGAGCAGCGGCATCAGTTTCGGCGCGGGAAACACATTTTGGGCCAAGAACTTTGGCGGCGATTTGTATGAAATCGCGTTCAACCCCAGCACTTTGACCGGAACTGTTGTTTTCGATTACCAGGAACCGGCCCAGGTTTCAGCCTCTCTTACGGGCGTGGGCATCGACCCTGTCAACAACATCCTGGCCAGCATTCAGCCGTATGACACCCCAAACGATTTGCAATTGTATGAGTTGACCGGCACTTCAGACCCGCCGGTTCTCTTTGACCAGGCGTTTTTCACATCGGCGAATGCCAACGGGAACGAAAACGCGGCCATCACCGTGAAATATCCGCGCATTTACGCCCTGGACGTGAACAATGGGATCGTCGCTTTGACTTATGGCACACCGGCGACTACCGCTCCGACGATTAGCATCCCGCCGTTGAGTACTTCCGCCTATGCAAACGTGGCAAGCGTGACGTTGTCCGTTAGCGCTTCGGGCTCAGTGCCGCTCTATTATCAGTGGCAGTTCAACTCGAACAATATTCCGGGGGCGACCTCCAGCACCTATACCATCACGAATCCGCCATTGAGCGCGGCAGGTTACTACGACGTCGTTGTCCACAACATCGCCGGTACAATCACGAGCACACCGCCCGCCTTGCTTACTATCGTGGTACCGGTTACGAATGCGAATGTGGCGCAATTGTGGAGCATCGGGCCTGGAACCAATTCATCGGTAAATGGACCGTATCTGACGACCTCCGGCTATGAAACGCGTGGATTGGCCTATGATTCAACCACGACGAACCTGCTCGTAGCCGATCACTATTTCATCCATGACTATAACGCCACCAACGGCAACTACCAGTTTGACCTCAATACCGCGGGACTGCCAACCGGCGGCAACGGCGGCTGGACGGTGGACCAAATCGGCGTGGCGGATGATGGCACGCTCTATTCAGCCAATCTCAGCCTGGATGGAACCGGTTTTTCAATTATCAGCTATGGCACGTATAGTTATGGCAGCCTAAACTACGCGTACGGCGGGTCTGCCGGCGGCGACGATTTGAATACTCTCGATCCGTTGCCCGATCGTTGGGGTGATACGATGGCCGTGCGTGGTTCTGGAGCAAACACAGAAATTTTGTTCGGCTCATACAATGGGACAAACGTGGCTCTATTTACGACCCCGGACGGCGTGAATTTCATGCCCACGCTCATCGAAGTGCCAGGAGTTCCGGCGGGATTTGCGGGCCTGGGCATTGCTTTTGGCCCGGGCAATACCTTCTATGCAAAGGGCGGCCATGACTATAATCTGCGCCAGATATCGTTTAATACCAACACGGTGCCTGCCACCGGGACAGCGGTTGAAGTGTACATCGCCGGTTCGCAGACGCCGAACGACCTGACGGGTCTGGGCGTGGATGTGACCAACAATATCCTGGGCGGGGTCTGTTACAATGACAGTCCCAGCGACGCGCAGTTATATTTGTTGAGCGACAACACCAACGCGCCAAATCTGTTTGAGCAGGACTTTTTCCCGGCCAACAACGCGAACGCGCAGGAAAACTCCGTCGTAGCACTGAAGGACGGCTGGGGATTTGCCCTCAACGTCAACAACGGTATTGTGGCATTTAAATACAGTGAGCCGTATGCTCCGTCGGTGACTCTGACCAGTGTGGTTTACGCGCCGGCCAGAACGACCATCGACTGGAACAACACTTTTGACGGACATGGCTACCAGGTGCAATACAAGACCTCTCTGTTGGCTCCCGCGTGGACGCCACTCGGGACCCCGGTGACGGCAACCAATGCGACAGCCTCATACACAGATACAACAGCCAATGGAACGACGCGGTTTTACCGGGTCGTTTCAGAATAGAGACGTTCCGGTAACCGCGCGGTTGTACGCGCTGGACGCTCTGCGGGGTCTGGCCATTTTGGCGATGCTGCTGTCGGGACAACTTCCCTTTGGCGGAAATGATCTGCCTTCATGGATGTACCATGCCCAGGAACCTCCACCGGCGCATGAATGGATCGGCACGCTTCCAGGAATTACCTGGGTGGATTTGGTCTTTCCGTTCTTTCTTTTTTCGATGGGCGCTGCGTTTCCATTTGCTCTTTCACGGCGCATGGCCGATGGAACGCCCGCCTGGAGGGCTGCGCTGTTCATTTTGGAGCGCGGATTCCTCCTTGCGTTTTTCGCGCTCTTTGTGCAGGCCATTCGGCCATCCACGTTGAGCCGGCATCCGACTACGACCGTCTGGCTTGTGGCTTTGCTCGGTTTTTTCATTCTATTTCCAGTCCTCACGCGGCTTCCTTCCTCATGGCCGCGTGGCGTTCGATGGAGTATTCGCGCCGCCGGTTGGATTGGTGTGGTGCTGTTTTTTTCTTTTGCGCGTTATCCCGATGGGAGCGGGTTTGACCTGGGGCGGAGCGACATTATTATTGTCGTGCTCGCAAACATGGCGGTTTTCGGCTCACTGATTTGGATGCTGACGCGCGATCAACTATTGCCACGGCTGGGGGTGCTTGGGATTTTATTTGCCATCCGATTGTCCAATATGCCGCAGCCGGTGGACGGATGGGTGCATGATCTGTGGGAATTTTCACCCGCGCCATGGATTTATAAGCTGTATTATCTGCAGTATCTGTGCATTGTCATACCCGGCACGATTGCGGGAGACCTGGCCTTTAAGTGGGCGCGCCGCCCGGAGATGGTTTCCGGGGCCGACGATGATGGCGCATGGCCAAAATGGCGGCTGGCCGTCATTGGCGTCCTGATGTTTTTGTTCGTGCTGGTCCTGTTGATTGGATTGAAAGCGCGCTGGCTGGTTTCGTGCACCTTGATGACATTTGTCCTGTGCGGGCTGGTTTATTGGCTTATGTCCGGGCCAAAGAATGAAATCGAGCGACTCTACAGAAAACTGTTTTGTTGGGCGATTTATTGGCTGGCGCTCGGCCTTTTCTTCGAGCCTTATGAAGGCGGAATCAAAAAAGACAAGGCCACAATGAGCTATTATTTCGTTACGTCAGGCCTGGCGATTTGTGTTTTGATTGGCCTTTCGATTATTGTCGATGTCTTCAAACGCCGGCGCTGGCTGCAACTGCTGATTGATAACGGCCAGAATCCAATGATCGCGTACGCCGGCATCAATAATTTCATCACGCCGTTGCTGGCGCTGACCGGCGGAGATTGGTTGCTCACAAAGTTCGCGGTTACGCCGTGGCTTGGCTTTGGCAAGGGCCTCATCATCACGTTGCTGATGGCCATTACCGTCAGTTTTTTGACGCGAAGAAAAATTTTCTGGCGCACATAGTGTCCTGTTATTTACCTCTGAGAGTTCTTAATTCATGAATGAATCGGGCAAAGGATTCAGCCGCCGCGCGTTTATCAAAAGCGCCGGCATGGCGGCGCCCTTGATTTTCGTGCCGTCCATTGGAACGGGCTCGGATGATCTGAACGGGAAGAGGGCTGGCGCCGAGTTGGCGGCAGATCTGGTGATCGTTGGCGGCGGATTGGGCGGTTGCGCGGCGGCGCTGGCGGCGGCCAGAAATCATCTCCGGGTCATCATGACGGAGGAGACGGATTGGATTGGAGGCCAATTGACGCAGCAGGCGGTGTCTTTACCCGATGAGAATCAATGGATTGAAACTGTGGGAGGTACGCGGAGTTATTTGAATTTGCGCAAGAGCGCGCGCGATTTCTATTTCCGGAATTATCCATTGACGCCAAAAGCGCGCGCAAATCCGCAGTTTAATCCCGGCAATTGCTGGGTTTCGCGCGTCGGTTGCGAACCGCGGGTGTGGCTGTCTGTTTTGTACGAGGCGCTCATGCCGTTTTTGGGCAATGGGCGGCTGCAGATCCTCTTGCGACATAAGTTGATTGGCGCGGAGACGGACGGCAATCGAGTGAAATCGGTTCGCGTGTTGAACCTGGATTCCGGAAATGCGCTTGTCTTGCGCTCCGCCTGGTTTGCCGATGCCACGGAGATGGGAGATTTGCTGCCGGCGACTGGAACGGAGTATGTCGTTGGCGCGGAGTCGCAAAAGGAGAGCGGCGAACCACATGCGAAATCAATTGCGGAACCGAATGATCTTCAATCCTTTACCCAATGTTTTGCAATGGATTATTTGCCGGACGAAGACAATACGATTGCGCGGCCGGCGGACTATGCCTTTTGGCGTGGCGCAATGACGCGGACCTTTTGGGGCTCATACCGATTGTTATCTTTTGACGACCCGGATTGCGCGAAAATTGGTTTTAGCCCCGATGGAAGGAAAGGATTTTGGACGTATCGGCGGATCGCAGACCGCAACAATTTCCTTCCCGATTTTTATCAAAGCGATATTACGATCGTGAACTGGCCGCAAAATGATTATTCGCTTGGCCCCATTTGCGACGTCAGCGACGAGACGGCGGCGATGAACCTGGCCCGGTCGAAACAGTTGAGCTTGTCGCTTTTGTATTGGCTTCAAACCGAAGCGCCCCGGTCGGACGGTGGCGCGGGCTGGCGCGGCTTGCGGTTGCGCCCGGACATCGTGGGCACGGAAGGTGGAATGGCAAAATATCCGTATATTAGGGAAGGCCGGCGTATCCGCGCTGAATATACCGTAGTTGAACAGGACGTGAGCTTGAACTGGCGGATAGGGGAGATGGGCTTGAAGGGAGACCAGGCGCGGGCAAAAGCATTTGCGGATTCCGTGGGCATCGGAAGCTACGCGATGGACATACACAGTTCGACTGGCGGCGAAGTTCTGAGGCTGGGAAAGACGTTGCCGTTTCAAATCCCATTGGGCGCGCTGATTCCCGCGCGAATGGAGAACCTTTTGCCTGCGTGCAAAAATATCGGAGTGACCCACCTGACCAACGGTTGTTTTCGCGTGCATCCCGTGGAGTGGAACATCGGCGAGGCGGCCGGCTCCCTGGCCGCGTTCTGCATCGCGAGACAGAAACAGCCGAGGGAAGTCAGAAATCAACCGGATCTATTGGCGGATTTTCAAAAACTCCTGCGGGACGACGGCGTTCGGCTTGAGTGGCCAAATGGCATTCATGTACCAATCGAACTGGGCAGGAACCAGGAACCGTAACATCACATATCAATCATTCTATGGAGCAATTACCAAATAAAACGATCCCACTCCCGGAGATGAACCGCCGCAATTTCCTGTACACTTTGGGGGCAAGTGGCATGGCGCTCGCAGCCTTTCCGCAGACGCTGCATGCATTCCCTGATTCAACTGAAATCAAGCCAATTGCGGGAAGCTGGTTCGAGTTTCAGCACCATTCCACCGTTGAAGGCGTGGACTGGAACCCTCAGTGCGTCCGATTCACGTGCGATCAGTGGGACGCCAAAATCAAAGAAATTGCGGATGTGGGAATGGAGTACCTCGTACTCATGGCTACGGCGGTCTATTACCGGTCCTTTTACCCGTCGAAAGTCTATCCGCAATGGCAATTGGCTTGCCCTGATCCGCTGGAGATCGTTCTTTCGGCCGCTGACAAGTATGGTATTAAGTTCTTCATCGGCGGAGGGTTCTATGGTGATTGGACGAGCCCCAATATTATTTCCGACCCGGTGGGTATGAAACAGAGTTTGGAGGCTATCGAAGAAATTGCGGGCATTTATGGCCACCACAAGAGCTTTTACGGGTGGTATTGGCCAAATGAAGCGTTCATCAATAAACATTTTTCCGAGCAGTTCATAAAATACGCCAATACCTCGTCGCAATTGGCCCGAAAATTAATGCCCGGCGCAAAAATTTTAATTGCCCCTTATGGAACGCGATTGGCCGTGCCGGACGACAAGTATGTGCAACAGTTGTCCTCTCTGGACGTCGATATGATCGCGTATCAGGATGAAATTGGCGTTCGCAAATCGACAAAGGACGAGACGCCCTCTTTTTACGAAGGACTGAGAAAAGCCCATGATCGCGCCCAGAGATCGGCCATCTGGGCGGATGTCGAAATTTTCAATTTTGAAGGCGCGGTCTACCATCGCGCTTTGATTCCGGCGCCGTTTGAACGTGTCCTGGATCAATTGGCTTCTGTTTCACCGTGGGTTGATAAGATTTTAGTCTACCAGTATCAGGGGATGATGAACAAACCCGGCTCGGACGCATTTTGCGGGAGTCAGGCATCCACGAAATTATATACGGATTATGTTCATTGGCTTAAGAGCAGGGCGTGATTAATATACGGCTATTGTCGGCGCATTACATTATGAAAGGCTTTTGCGGACAATGACGAACGCCGTTCGTCTTGTTGCGGCAGGAAGTATGTTCTCCATTTGTCAGGTTCTTGCCGACGGCCCTCCCGATCAGGGATTTGTTGTGGATAGTTTTCATACGGAAGAGGGGCTGCCTGCCGAAGCGGTCACCAGCATCCTTCAGGACCACAACGGGTATCTATGGATTGGCACTACCAATGGATTGGCGCGGTTTGATGGCATTCATTTCACGACGTTTGATTCAATCAATACCCCGGAATTGCAGGACGGCCAGATATTGAGCCTGTACCAGGACCGGAGCGGGTCGCTATGGATTGGAACCGGGCAGGGATTGGTCCGTTATAGCGGCGGTCGTTTTTCCCCATTTGTTGAGAAAGACGGCCTTTCATCGGACAGGATTATTTGTGCAGGTGAAGATACCGCCGGCCATATCTGGGCGGGAACCGAGGCGGGTTTAAATCGCCTGGAACAATCCCGGTTCGTTTCCTTTTTCACGCTCGAAGGATTACCGGACGATCGGATTAATGGCATGGCAATGCTGCGGCAGAATTTAATTTTTGCGACAGGCAAAGGATTGGCAGAATTCGGCGGAGTCCGATTTGGACCGTACACACCGGTTTCGGGTATCCCGTCAGATGACATCCGGGAGATCCGCGCGGATGCGGCTGGGAACCTGTGGCTGGCAGACGATGCAGGACTGTGGAAGATTCAGTCGCATGGGACTGATCAGGATGTGACTCAGGTCTATAAGGGAACGGTAACAGTCTTTGAGATAGCCGCCGGTGGTGCACTATGGTTTGGCCGTCCGGACGGAAGTTTGCAGGAATTGGCCGTTAATGAGGGTGAAACTTCGCCTGTTCAGATTGCTCATTTTCCATGCGCTATATCCGCTTTGCGTGAAGACGCGGAACGTGATTTATGGGTCGGCACGGCCAATAACGGACTCTACCGCGTCAAACGACGCGAACTCAATGTCACCTTGCCTATCGGTTCAGGATATGCGGACGTATTTTCATTGGCGATTCTCTCTTCAAATGAAATGTGGTTCTCGACCATGTCCGGGACCCTTGCATACTGGAAAACAAATGAACTTGTTACAAATATCCATTGGGCGGCGGGTATGCAGGTTCGGGTTGTATCGGGCGACGATCATTCCGGAATATGGATCGGGACGCTCGATGACGGGTTGTTTTATTGGGACAACCGTCAGCTTCGCCATTGGGACGAATTGGACGGGTTGTCAGATAATGACGTAGAATCCATTTCTATCGGAAAGGACAGGGTCTGGCTGGGCACGCGCAACGGCGGGCTGAATTGCCTGCACGACGGACACATTGACCGTTTTCTGACACCCTGGGGCCTGACCGGAAATTACGCCGGAGTGATTACTGAGGATGCCGCGGATCGTTTGTGGATAGGCACCACAGGAGATGGATTGTTCTGCCTGTCGAACGGAGTCTTTTCAGCGTTTTCGGATACCAACGGCCTGCCGAATAACGACGTTCGCGCCCTCTTGGCGGACGATAAACAGCGGGTGTTATGGGCAGGGACAGCCAACGGACTGGTGCGCCTTCAAGCCGGCCGTTTGACCGCGTTCTCGAAAAAAGATGGCCTGCCCGATGATGAAATTTGTCAGTTGCAGCAGGATAGCCATGGAAATCTCTGGGTCGGTTGCAACAGCGGCGTATATCGGCTGCAAAAATCGCAACTGGCCGAATATGCGGAAGGACGCATCCAGTTCATTGATGCCGTGCCGTATGACGCCGCTGATGGATTGCCCGCCATGCAATGCATCCCGGGCGCGCAAATCCGGAAAACCAGCGCCGCCAGCGATGGCACTGCATGGTTTGCGACGAGCAAAGGTGTGGTCTACCTCGATCCGGAATTGAGCCGGTGGAATACAAAGCCGCCGCCGGTGGTTTTAGAGCAGTTGCTGATAGATGATGTTCCGGTTCCTCCGACAAATCGCGTTCGTATTCCGGCGGGCGCGGAACGAATCCAATTTCAATATACCGCTTTGAGCCTGGTCGCGCCGGAGAAGGCGCGTTTCCGGTGCCGGCTCGATGGTTTTGACCGCACCTGGGTCAACATGGGGAACAAGCGCGCTGTCCAGTATACCCAGGTCCCGCCCGGTCATTACCGGTTTCGCGTGATCGCCTGCAATAATGACGGCGTCTGGAACGGAGTCGGCGACAGCCTCGCGGTGATTGTGGCGCCGTTCTGGTGGGAGACGGTCCGGTTCAAGCTGCTGGTATTGGGGATATTCGCTGCATTTGTTTTCGGCATCCTTCGCCAGCGCCGAACCCGGTTGCGCGAAATGGAACGGCTGCGCGTGCGGATCGCCGGAGACCTTCACGATGAGTTGGGATCGAGCTTATGGAGCATTGCCTTGCTCAGCCAGATGTTAAAGAAACACGGCAAAATGGGCGACGAGGAGCGGCGCGATGCCGACGAAATTCACCGCATTGCCCGGCAGACTTCCAACGCTATCCGTGATATTGTTTGGATAATCAATCCGGCATTCGACACGATGCAGGACCTGGTGCAACGCATGAAGGATTTTGCCGGGACGATATTGCGTGGCGCGGAATATCAGTTGAATTGTGAAGGATTGAATTTATCGCGCCGGCTGACACTCGGCTTTCGCGAAAATGTTTTCCTCATGTATAAAGAAATTCTAACCAACGTGGCCAAGCATGCGCGCGCTTCGTCGGTCGAAATTTGCCTGAAAGAGCTTCCGCGCGTCTGGGAACTGAGCGTTCGTGATGACGGCGCCGGTTTCGACCCGTCAGCGCCGGTCACGGGCAATGGATTGCAAAATTTGCGGCGGCGCGCGGAAAAAATCGGGGCGACGATCCACGTCGCCAGTTCGCCGGGCAAAGGCGCCACGGTGATGCTGACCATTCCGAACTCCGGCGAACGGCTGTTTAGGAGACCAAAATTCAGACAGATGTTATATGAAAACGACAACGACGGCAGCCACGACAACGGTCTGGCTGGTTGAAGACCACGAAGATTGCCGCCGCATGGTCGCGCGGGTCATCAACCGGACGACCGCCATGCGTTGCGAGCATGCATTTTCGAACTGTGAAGAAGCGCTGTCCGCGCTCGGCAGCGGGCCGCCGCCGGACGTCATCCTCCTGGACGTCGGGCTTCCGCGCATGAACGGCATCCAGGGCATTCGCGAGATTAAGGGGCGGGCCCCATCCACCCACGTCGTCATGCTCACGGTGTATGACGACCATGAAAAAGTATTTAACGCGATTTGCGCCGGCGCTTCCGGTTATTTGTTGAAAACCGCGGATGACCAGGCCATCGTTAACGCCATTCAGGAAGTCCTCAATGGCGGCGCGCCGATGAACCCCCGTGTTGCGCGAATGGTCCTGGGAATGTTCACCCGTCTGACCGAACCCGCGAAACGTGACTACGGCCTTTCCCCGCGGGAAACTCAGATTCTCGAACTCATGAGCCATGGTCTGATCAAGAAGGAAATCGCAGACCGCCTGGCACTGAGTTATCATACGGTGGACAACCATTTGCGAAGCATCTACGGCAAGCTGCACGTTCACACGCGCGGGGGCGCGGTCGCCAAGGCTCTCACGGAAAAGTTGCTTTGACCCTGAATCCAAACTCTGGATGATTTTCCCTGAAATATTTCGCGGGTCGAATCGAGCGCCAAATCGCACGGACGATTCGGGGCCGGGGATTTTGACCGTTGGTTTGCACAAAGGATTTTGCTGGCCGCTCATTCGCGCCCTGGCGTTTGTCCTGCTCATCGCGCTGGCGGCGTGCCGCCCGGCGCCGCGGGAAATCACTGCTCTTTACATGACCGGAGTTTACGCAGATTCCGCGCGAACGCTGGCCGAAGAATTTGAGAGACAAACGGGCATACAGGTAAAAATCGTTTCAGCGCCGTATCTCACGCTGCATGAGAAAGAACTTACGGAATTACTCAACGGCAGCCGCGATTACGACGTTATGCAGGTCGCGCAGCAATGGGACGGTGAAATTCTGCCGCATCTCCTGCCGCTGGACGGCCTGATAAACACGAACAGTTCCTATTTCCAGGACTTTATTCCGCAAATTCGCGAGTCCTGTGGCGAACTCGATGGCAGAACCTATGGCCTGCCAATGGCCAGCGACGCCATTACCCTGCTTTATCGCACGGACGTATTCCGGGCGCGGTCCGCTGAATTTCGCCGGCTCACCGGACGAACCCTGGAGCCGCCGCAAACGTGGGACGATTACATTCAATTGGCCGGTTTTTTTAACTCCGAGTCGCTTTACGGCAATATTATCATGGGGTTAAAGGAACAGAATTTCACAATTTGGTCCGGGATTTTTTTCGGCATGGGCGGGCAGTTGGTGGATGATCACTGGCGGCCGGTGCTCAACTCGGAAGTCGGAGTTCGAAGTCTAAATCTGTTTGTGCAGATGTTTCATGACTCGCCGCCCAACTCGCAAACACTTGGCATTGAAAAAGCGAATGCCTTGTTTCTTCAAGGCTGGGGAGCGATGTATCTTACCTGGCCGAGTCTGATCTGGGAACAGATGCAGGATACAAATCTTTGCCAGGTATCCGGCAAAGTTGCGGCCGCCGTAATTCCCGGAATCAAGCCCCAGGTCAGCGCATGGTCACTGGGCGTCAATCGCAATTGCCCGGATTCGGACGCGGCATTCAAATGGGTTGTCTTTTACCTCAACAAGGCAAATACTAAAAAGCTTTTGTTGGATTATGGCAAAGGTTCGCCCCGCATTTCCACGTATCAGGATGAGGAATGCCGTAATAAGGTGTTTTACCTGCCCCAGGTGAGGGCAGGGCTGGAAAGCGGCATCCCGCGTTTTCGCATCCCGCCCTCCCAGGAACTTTGCGATTATTTGGACGATCAAATTTCCCAGGCCGTGGCCGGGCGCATTACGCCGAAAGTCGCGCTCGACCGGACTGCGGCCTACTGGCGCACAGTCCTTAAGAAAACCGGTTACCTGCGCGAGTAATGCTGAAACTCACAAGACTGCTGGTCGTCACGATTTTGGCGGGAACCAGTTGGCCGGCAGCCGCTCAAACCCGAGTGGCAACGCCCATCGAATTGCAAAGCATGTTGAGAACCAATACGCAAGGAGCCGTTGTCAGCCTGTGCGGCATTGATCCCGATTCCTGTCCCTCTATCCCGATGTCACAGGCTTTTGCCGGCGGCAAATTGATTTTCTCTGATTCGCCGGAAAGTCCGACAAACGCCGGCATCCTGTATATGGACACAAACCTGCCGCCCACAGTTGCAGGAGCTGCCAATCGTGTGTTCGTTTATCATGTGAATGCGAGCTTTTCCGAAACGATGAGATTTAGCGTTCTCATTAGGAACAACGGCAAATCGGCAGCCGCCCTGAGGGTGCGCCGGACTGGCATTGCCGGCCCAAGCGCGAATTATTTGCATGTTGGCGAAACGGCAGTCTACCGCTGGCTTACAAGCGCGCCGTGCCCAGCTCGCGCCGTCGCTCCCGGCCAAACGATACGGTTGGATACCCATTTCGATTCGATCCAAATCGGCCATGGAGGCCTGGCGAACGGCATCTGGGATTATACATTCGATCAACCGCACGCCATCATCATTTGCGCTCTTCACTCAAACGACGTTCCGGATATCGTGGGTCCCACGCTCGCAGTATTGGCCCGGGACATTCATGACCGTGGGACTTTTGCGTATTGCGATAAACTGTGCGCCGCGAGTGCCCGCGTGATCGTAGATCCCGCCGCAGGCGTCCGGCAATTTCCTATTGGCGGCGGCAGTGATGTCTATGTGACAGGCTGGGATTATGCCGTGTTTCCCCCGACCGCCGCGACAAATGACGGCAATTACGGAGTGCTTTATACCGTCAAAATGAATACCGCATCCGATGATTCCAGAGCGCTCGCGCTTGCATTGCTCATGAGTCCCCAAGGCGGTCCCTGGTGCGGCGCCGTGAATGCTGCGCCCGGACTGTTGGCCGGAGGGACATTTTTCATTCCTTCCACCGGCAGCGCCGTTTCAGATCCTTCCAGCGCGACGATTGAAGGAGAATATTTCCCCGGCGCACCGAAGGAGGTTTGGTTCCAATTCATGCCGGCAGGCGCGTCGTCCTTTCCGGTTTATGTAATGACCGTGCCATTCTCGCGTGATCGTTGAATCGAGGTCGTTGCAGGATAGCACTTCGGTTTTTGCAAAATGCCCTTTCCCTGCGGAACGGTTACTGCGTTTTGCCGCAAATCCCTGATTATTCGCGCGGGCGAAATGGCGCATTTTGAGCTAAGCCAAAGCTTCACCAACGAAAGGAATATTATGAGCATGGTAGCTGAAAGAGAAATGGAGCACATCGGCCGAACCAAAGGCGCGGAGAATCATGATCACGACATGATTCACGAATTGAGCAAACGCCTCGACGCGCTTTGGCGTTATGACCAATACATCGCCAATGCCGAAGATGACTCCGAGTTGCAGGAGTTCTGGAAGGGACTGAAAGAACAGGAACAGGAAAACGTGAAACAGCTCAAGCACTTCGTGGCCGAGCATGTTGAAAAAGACTGTTTCTAATTTGCCGCAACTGCGAGTCACGCCGCCGGTCTTCCGGCGGCCTTTTTATGCTTTAATTTGGCGCGCCCAAAAATTAAAAATGCAGGCGGATTGTATTGAATCCGCCTGCTCGCAAACGTTCCCTGGCCGCTTCACCGTCGATGGCTCGCATGGCCTCCGCGCGCGGCGATTTTTCGCTGTTGGCGCGGCTCCATGGCTGCGAATCCACGCGGTCCCCGCCGTGGAGCGCGGCCTCCGCGCGCGGCGATTTGCCGTTGCTCGGCGCGGTCCATCGCCGCGAAACCTCGCGGGCGGCGGTGAAAAGCCCGTCCGCCCGCCGAAGCAATCCGGCGCCGCTGTTCCGCGCTCATTGCCGCGAAGCCGCGCGGTGTCCTATGAAAGGAGCGTCCGCCCAATGAAGCGATTTTGCGCTGCTGTTTTGGGTTCATCGCCGCAAAACCCCGGCGTGCCCGGGTCCTGCGGCGCGCCTTTAATATTTCTCCGGCGGTCTCGTCGTAGCGGCGCCGGCTGCGGGGTGCCCCAAATTCCTCTCTGGCAGACCGCCAGCGGCTTTGCGATGAACGAGCGCTTCCGCCGGCAATCCTGGTTTGCCGTCGTGTTTTTGTCATAATAACTACCCTTTCCCCTTGGTGCGACTCATGTTGTCGTCTTATCCCGTAACTATAGCTGGATACATGCCACGCCGCGATGCAGTTCAAGTCACCCCCACGCCCGAAGCCGGACAGGCCGATGGCTTGCGTTGAATATTGCGCGCAATGAGAAGAACCTGAATTTGGGTTTTTGCAGCGCTTTTTGCCCCTTTTCCTTGGTAAAATGGTCGGAGCGACAGGATTTGAACCTGCGACGTCTTGCTCCCAAAGCAAGTGCTCTAGCCAGGCTGAGCTACGCTCCGGCGCGGCCTTATATTCTCACGAATGGCCCGTAGTGCAATTCTAATCTCATTAAAAATCAATTTGCAAATCGCCATCCGAATTTGCAAAATAC
The DNA here is from genome assembly GCA_035503455.1 of Candidatus Sulfotelmatobacter sp. GTDB lineage: Bacteria > Verrucomicrobiota > Verrucomicrobiia > Limisphaerales > UBA11358 > UBA11358. The sequence goes on from DATJTK010000033.1 coordinate 53,940, forward strand.
TGTTTCCATTGAATTATGAGAAAAGCATGCTTAATTTTGTCTTCTTTGGCTGGGGCCGCTCTTTTCGCAGGCTGTAACCAGTCGCCATCGACCTCCGGCGCAACCAATAGCACCCCAAATAGCGTCCCCGCTGCCACGAACACGACAAGCGCAGTGACCGCTTCCGCCAGTACCAACAACTTCGCCAATGACGAAGACCGCGAAAGCTATGCCATCGGCATGTATTTTGCATCCATCGTCAAGAAAAGCGGCGGGAGCGTGGATGTTGATTCCGTGACGCGCGGCCTCAAGGACTCCCTGTCCGGGCAACCGCAGTTGACCGAAAAGGACGAGCGATCCGCCCTCATGCAGTATCAGAGCAGGCTCATGGCCAACCGCCAGAAAATGCAGGCGCAGGAGGGGGAAAAGAATCGTGAGGCCGGTGTCGCATTTTTGGCCCAGATCAAAAGCCAGCCCGGCGTCAGGACGTTCGAAAACGGGATGCCATATAAAATACTTAAAGAAGGCACCGGCCCCACTCCCGATTCACATGATATGGTCACGGTCATTTACAGCGTCTCGCATTTGGACCACACTGAAATTGACAATCCCGGGCACCCGATCGATCTTCCTGTTAGCCCAATGATTCCCGGCTGGACTTACGCATTGGAAAGAATGAAGGTTGGTTCCAAAATGGACTTCTGGGTTCCGTCCGATCTGGCTTATGGCCCTTCCGGCCGGCCGCCGCGGATCGGACCAAACGAAACACTGGCCTTTGAAGTCGAACTGCTCGGAATAAAGACTCGTCCGGCCCCGGCGCCAGCCCAACCGCTCACCAGCGACATCATCAAAGTGCCGTCCGCCGAGGACATGAAAAAAGGCGCCAAAATCGAAACCATCAAAGCTTCGGACCTGCAAAGGATGGAACAGGCGGCCAGCAACAACGCCGCAACCAACGGCGGCAAATAAAAGTTGCGGAAACGGAAAGCTGGCGGATTGTCTCATTGGAACAATTCGCTGTGCGCGGGAATCCTGCGCCCGGCGGATGCGCCTGTTTTTTCAACGTAGCCGTTGAGAGATGTTTTGAAACGGCCGCGCCCGCTAATTGCCTTGCTGATATTGGCGGGGAACGAATAATGCTTGTGGAAGGCAGGTTATGAAACAACTTTCAAAATTTGTATCCGGATTTGTTGTTGGCCTGATCGGTTTCGGCCTGTGCGTCGGCGCCTTTCATTCAACGCTGATGGCCGGGGAGTCGCTTCCGACTATTGCTGTGGACAATACACCCATCAACCGCTCCACCTCGGGCCTTACCAGCTTTGCCCCCGTCGTTAAGCGAGCGGCGCCGAGCGTCGTCAATATCTATTCGACACGTGTCATCCATTTTCACGGATACAATCCGCTTCTGAATGACCCCTTGTTCCGCCAGTTTTTTGGCAATCCGGATGGGGACGACCACCAATTGACCCGTCCTGAACACATCCTGGGTTCCGGTATCATCATTTCCTCCGATGGCTATATCCTTACTGCCAGTCACGTCATTGCCGATGCCGAAGAAATTAAAATCGCTGTTCCCGGCAATAAAAGTGAATACACCGGCAGGATCATCGGCGTTGACCCCGACACCGACGTGGCCGTGCTTAAAGTTGACGCGAAGGATCTTCCCGCCATTACGCTTGGAGACAGCGCCCAATTGGAAGTGGGCGACATCGTCCTGGCTATCGGCAATCCGTTTAACATCAGCCAGCCGGGCCAGACCCCGACCGTGACCATGGGCATTGTCAGCGCCCTGGGACGCAGCGGATTGGGTTTCAGTGGGTATGAAAATTTCATCCAAACCGACGCCGCCATTAACCCCGGCAATTCCGGCGGCGCGCTCGTGGACGCCGCGGGCCGTCTCATTGGCATCAGCACCGCCATTGAGAGCAGCAGCGAGGGCAACGAAGGCATCGGTTTCGCGGTTCCCATCAACCTGGCGCGCCACGTCGCCGAACGCCTCATTAGCGGCGGAAAGGTCTCTCGCGGTTATCTGGGCGTTCATCCGGAGGACATCAACGCCGGATTGGCGTATAGCTTTAACCTGAGCACGGAGAACGGCGCACTCGTCGGCTTCGTTGAACCCGGCACCCCCGCCGACAAGGCCGGCATCAAAGCCGGAGATGTCATCACCAGCTTTAATGGCCAGGCAATAAGCGATGAAAATGATCTGCTTCTGGCCGTCGCCGATTGTGCGCCCGGTTCCAAAGCCAGTGTCAAATATGTGCGCGATGGCAAGGAGCACTCCGTTGACGTTACTCTGTCTGAACGGCCAGGCGAGGTTACGGAAAATCCACCGCAGGAAAATCAAACCGACGCACTCGACGGCGTCACCGTGGCCGATTTGGATTCCGACGCGCGTTCACAATTGCAAATACCGGACGATGTCCAGGGCGCTATCGTGACCGATGTCGCGCCGGATTCTCATGCCGCCGAGGCAGGCCTGCAAAAGGCTGATGTCATCATTGCTGTTGACCATCATTCCGTCAGCAATGCTGACCAGGTCGTTAAACTGTGCAATGAGGCCAAGGGCAAATACATTCTCCTTAAAGTCTGGCGCAAAGAGGGCGATTTCTCCGGCACCTCTTACATCAGCGTGGACAACACAAAGGATTGAGGGTTTGGTGTCCACCCTTTAGGGTGCACTGCGTTCGATGTTCGATGTTTCCATGGGCCCCAATCACTTGTCACTTGTCACCTGTCATTGGGATGATAAGGTTTAACGTTTTAAGGACCTAATGCCCGTCCAATACAAAGATTATTACGAAATTCTGGGTGTCCCGCGCTCTGCGAGCGACACCGATATCAAAAAAGCCTTTCGCAAACTCGCGCGCGAATACCATCCCGACGTCGCCAAAGATAAAAAGCGCGCCGAAGAAAAATTCAAGGAAATCAACGAAGCTTACGAGGTCCTGAGCGACCCCGCCAAACGTAAAAAATACGACGAACTCGGGGCAAACTGGAAGTCTGGCGCGGACTTTCGCGCGCCGCCCGGCTGGGAAGATTTCCCCGGCAGGCAGGGCCGCAGGGCGGGCGGAACAGGGCAGGGGACCGAAGAATTTGAATTCGGCGGCACTGGTTTTAGCGATTTTTTTGAGCAACTCTTCGGCGGACGGGGTGGCGGCTTTTCGGGCTTTCGAAATTTTGAAGAGGCGGAAACCACGGCGCGCGGCCGGGACGTCGAGGGTGATATCATGGTTACCCTCGAGGAAGCCGAACAGGGCGCTGTTCGCACTGTCAGCGTCCGCCATAGAGCTAAAACCGAAACGCACCAGGTCAAAATCCCCGCAGGCGTCAGCGAAGGCCAATTGCTGCGCATCGCGGGTCGTGGTGAACACGGCTCCGGCGGTGGTCGGGCCGGGGACCTGTATCTGCGTGTCCGCCTCGCAAAACATCCCGACTTCGAAGTGGACGGCCATAATCTTATCTATGAGGCCGAATTGGCGCCGTGGGAAGCCGTCCTGGGCGCGGAAATATCAGTCCCGACGCTCCATGGCCGCGTCCACATTCGAATTCCGCCCGGAACACAAAGCGGCCAAAAACTCCGCGTGCGCGGACGTGGCCTCGGCGCCCAGGGCGATTTATTGGTCGTCGCCAAAATCGCTGTTCCGTCGCGCGTGTCGGACGGCGAGAAAAAGCTCTGGGAAAAATTGAAAGAAGAGTCGCGATTTAATCCTCGCAACTGATGTACGTTGTGCGTGGGGCGCGGTGCGTCAAGTATTATAATCCGATCTTTGACCATACTTGACGCAACCCGCAACAGGTACAGATGTGTCGCGCTTTCGCGGCCCAAATGCTACATTCCCGCCATGGCAGGCAACACAAAAACCATCCTGATCACCGGCGTCTCCCGCGGCCTGGGCCGGGCAATGGCTGAAGAGTTTATCCGTCTCGGCCACACTATTGTCGGCTGCGGGCGCTCCGAACAAGCCATCGCCGGTCTTACAAAGCAATTTCCCTCACCTCACAATTTCGCCGCCGTGGATGTTTCGTCGGATGACCAGGTGGCCGCCTGGGCCAGGCGCGTTTTGAAATCGCACGGTCCACCCGATTTGCTCCTCAACAACGCGGCGTTAATTGCCCGCAACGCGCCGCTGTGGGAAGTTCCCGCCAAAGAATTTTCCGACGTCATAGATGTCAACATCAAAGGCGTCGCCAACGTCATCCGCCATTTCGTTCCCGCCATGGTTGCTCGTCGAGCGGGCGTCATAGTCAACTTCAGCTCCGGTTGGGGCCGTTCCGCCGACGCCGAAGTCGCCGCGTATTGCGCCACCAAATGGGCGATTGAAGGCCTTACCAATTCTCTCTCTCAGGAACTTCCTTCCGGCATGGCCGCAGTTCCGCTCAACCCCGGCATCATTGACACCGATATGCTCCGCAGCACCTTCGGCGGCTCCGCCAACAGCTATCAGGCTCCCGATGAATGGGCTAAAACCGCCGTTCCATTCCTGCTAAAAATCTCCGCCAAAGATAATGGACGCCAGATGTCTGTCCACGGTTGATTTGGAATATTAGGGACGATGAAAAAGATTTTCTCCGTTTTCTCGTTTTTAGCATGCTTCCTGGTGACGCGATGTCTGTTTGCGCAGAATAACGACGTCATAGTCGGAAATGTCCGGGTGCAGTTACTGTCTGATTCACTAGTTCGGCTGGAATTGAAGGGCCCGGAGGGTTTCGAAGACCGCCCGACCTTTCACATCCTCGACCGCAATTGGCCCGGCGCGAAATTCAAGTTGAACACCAATGGCAATGTCATGGAAATTCAGACGGCAAATTACACCGTTGACGTCCCTCAAAATGCGGCTTCCCTGGACGGTGTTCAGGTCGAGTCCGCCGATGGAACTGTGCTTTATCGATATGACGGCGTCCTGACCAACAGCGTGTGGCTGCCCGGTCCCTCGGACAATCCGCGGGTCTGGTCCTTTGCCGATACCCCGCGGATTGTCTCGCCAAAGTGGGGACTGACCCCTGCGCCCGCGGGCAACCAGGACCATCCGCTAACATCCGGCTGGGACGTGGACAATGACGCGCCGGACGTTTACGTGTTCGTTCCAGGCGGGAAGTATGCTCCCAGTCAAAATTATTTTCAGTTGCGAAAAGATTTTCTGAAATTGACCGGCCCATCCGAAATGCCGCCGTTGTTTGTCTTTGGCGCCTTTGACAGCCGCTGGCACGATTACAGTGAATCCACCGCGCTGCAACAGATTGATGACTATCGCGCGCATAAAATTCCGCTGGATGTCCTGGTGGTTGACACCGGCTGGCGCATGGGCGCTTCCATTGGTTATCAGCCTAATACCAATCTCTTCCCAGACATGGCGCGCTTTTTAAATGAAGCCCATGCGCAACACGTCCATGTCATGTTCAACGACCATCCCGAGCCGCAAGCGGCCACCGCGCTGGATCCGAAGGAACTGAATTATCGGTTCGACGGCCTCACCGGGCTGTTGAACGAAGGCCTGGATTTCTGGTGGTTCGACCGCAATTGGATGGTCGCTCTGAAAACGCCCGCGCCAAATCTGCGGAAGGAAGTCTGGGGCATGAGGCTTTACCACGACATCACGCTCCGCGATCGCCCGGATTCGCGGCCATTAATCATGGCCAATGTGGACGGCATTGATAATGGGATCCGCAACCGCCCAATGGACGTGGCATCGCATCGCTTTTCCATTCAATGGACCGGTGACATCCGGCCGGATTACGACTACCTGCGTTACGGTGTTGAAAATGCTGTTAATGCCGGAGTCTGTTCGTTATTTCCCTATATGAGCGAGGATCTGGGTGGTCACGTGGCTGATCCCACGCCGGAAGGTTACATTCGATGGATTGAATATGGCGCTCTATCGCCCGTTTACCGACCGCATTGCACGTACAACCATGAACGCATGCCCTGGGCATTCGGACCGGAAGCCGAAACTGTGGCTCGCCGCTTTCTGGACATGCGTTATCGCCTGCTCCCGGTATTTTACGCCGCCGCGCACGAAAATTATGAAACCGGCGAACCGCTCTTGCGCCGGCTTGATCTGTATTACCCGCAATATCCCGAAGCGTCGCGGGATGACGAATATCTTCTGGGCAAAAACATTTTAGCCGCCCCCGTGTTGGAGGGATTGCAACAACCAGTCCCTCACAGTTGGCTAAAAACGCCGGATGGCCGGAAAGGTTTGTACGCCGAATACTTCGCCAATGACAGTTTGTCCGGCGCCCCCACGGTCACGCGCGTGGACAATAACATTAATTTCGTTTGGAGCGGCAAATCTCCTGCACCCAAGATTCCTATGGAACATTTCTCCGCCCGCTGGACTGGAACCATCGAGGCGCCCGCAGATATCACCAACGAGGTCGTTTTATCGACAGTCGAGGATGACGGTGTCCGGGTTTGGATTGACGGCAAACCGGTCATTGATGCGTGGGGACCGCAGGACTCAACTGTTTCGAAGGCATCGATGGCCCTGGCGGGCGGAGTGCCGCATCAGTTGCGCGTCGAATATCAACAATTCGAGGGCAAGGCCCTCCTCAAATTCAATGCGAATATTCAGGGCAACGCGAGTATTGCTCGTGCGTTATGGATTCCGCCAGGCAATTGGATCAACGCATGGAATGGCGAGACCATCACCGGCCCGCTCATGGTCACCAACATGACTCCGCTCGAGCAGGACCCGATTTACATTCGCTCCGGCGCCGTCCTTCTTCTCGCGCCCCAAATGCAATACACCTGCGAAAAACCATGGAACCCGGTTACCGTGGACGTTTATCCGTCGGGCCAAAGCGCTTCGGCCACGCTCTACGAGGACGACACCCTGACAGCCGCATACAAAAAAGGGCAGTTCCGAAATACCATGATTGCTGCGTCGTCCGACGACGCCACAAAAACTGTGACTGTGCAAATAGGAGCAGCGGAGGGCCATTTCAAAGGAGCGTTAATGAAACGCGCCTGGACACTGCGCATTCATCTGCCGTCGTTCTGGCCCCAGGGTTTAACGCCGGGGCAAGTCACCATCAACGGCAGAAAAACCGATCTGCAGGTTCACGAACTCGTGCGCGCTCAATCGGCAATGCCCTTCGGCGATTCCATTGGCGCCCCGGATGGAGAAGTTTATGAACTCGCGCTCCCGGCCACGAAAGTTTCAAAACCCATTCACGTGACTGTCCGATTTGGCGAATGAATGGCAAAACCGATTTTTGGTTTTGATTGGGAAAAGGCCGCAATTATCGGAAGCGATGTCACTCATTTCAGAAATCGGCTAGGAAGAATTCCTAGTCAAAATTAAGAATGGTTTGCTGATTGAATTGGTGCGATTAACATTCAAGTCTTTAGGAGACTAATTTCACACTGGGTTCGCTCGTGGGCAAGCAACGTCGTCCATCGAAATGGCGAACGAATCAGAACATAAGCGCATTTTAATAGTTGATGATCAGGACTTGATACAACAAGGCCTGATTCGTGTCATCAACCGGGAGAGGGATTTTGATTTTTGTGGCTCCGCTCATGACATCGCTTCGGCACGAAAAGCTATTGCGCTGCAAAACCCGGACCTTGTCATAATGGATATCCTGCTGCCGGACGGATGCGGCCTGGCATTGATCGAAGATTTGGTTCCCCAATATCCGTCCCTGGCAATACTCGTCGTTTCACAGTGTGACGAAGCACTTTACGCGGAACGCGCGTTGAAAGCCGGCGCCCGGGGATTTGTGATGAAAAGCCGTGCTGCTTCAGAAATACCCAAAGCAATGAGAGCTATTCTGAACGGCGAATATTATGTGAGCCCGCAGGTTGCCGCACTCGCCCTGCATCGAATGGCCATCCGAAAGGGCAACGGCAGGCAGGATACTGTAGGTAAACTGACCAACCGTGAATTGCAGGTTTTCCAGTTGTTAGGGACAGGAATGAAAACAAAGGGAATCGCCGCAAAATTACGGTTGAGCGTAAAAACTGTTCAAACCCACCGGGAAAGCATCAAGCACAAGCTTCAATTATCGAGCGCACCGGAATTGACGCATTATGCAACCAATTGGGTGACCAGTCAGGGCTCTGTCCACCGTAGTTTCCCGGACGAGGAGAATCCCAGCCAAAGTCCTGCATCAGAATAGGTGGAATTGGCTGATGACGCCGGGCGACGGAATCTTTTATTTTGCAAAGAGACTCAAATGCTACCGGACTGCAATTGGTTCCAAAAATCGGTTGAAATTCGAGAGGTTCTGACGGCCCGTCCGTTGTTTTGTCCACGCTATCGTTCATCACGTCAGAAGACGCGCCGGGGTTAACGGCGCTTTGTCAGTATCTGATTGTTGCCTAGCCCGGATATTTCATAGTTAGATTTGATTTTGACAAGAATGGTGCGGAGGCGGGCGACGAGGGCGATTTTTCGATCGATTGGGTTGCCTAACCGAGGTCCCCGTGCGTTCGGGGATGGAAATCTGGCTTGGGCGCA
>DATJTK010000034.1:0-18150 GCA_035503455.1 Candidatus Sulfotelmatobacter sp.
TGCGCCCAAGCCAGATTTCCATCCCCGAACGCACGGGGACCTCGGTTAGGCAACCCAATCGATCGAAAAATCGCCCTCGTCGCCCGCCTCCGCACCATTCTTGTCAAAATCAAATCTAACTATGAAATATCCGGGCTAAGGAGTCGCGCGAAGGAAGCGAAGCGAATTGATGGATTGTTGGATTGTTGGATTGTTGGGGCAGGGCGTTGCGGCCGCGTCGCCGCGTGCGATACGTGTAGGGTAGGCTACCTGACCATCTCCACCCGATAAAACCGCTGGGCATCCGAAGGGCTCGTATCCGATTCACATAACATATCGTTCGTTGCCGTAATTTGGCCGCCGATGCTTGTCCAATTCGGAGCAGCCAGATTCGTCGTGAACTGCAATTGATAAGCCCGGGTACCCACGGCGCTCCACGTTAATAATGTAGATCCATTGGCCTGCAAAACCGATTTGAACACGGGCGGCAATGGCATACTCAGGCGGAATATCGACCCAATAGTGTTCGTGCCGCCATCAAATGTAACGCCATAAAAATTTCCATCCGACGCCTGGATGAGACCTCCGGCGGGATGAAAACCATCGTAAGGGACATTCCCAAACGCATAGAGACTGGTAAATGTTCCGCCGGGCGTGATTTGGTATAGCGTTCCGCCCTCATAGTTCACATCTTGATTGAATCCAGGCCCGCCGCAAACGGTTGCAGCATAAAAATTGCCGTCAGAACCCAAAACAAGTCCCCCGGCAAAATCGAAATTATCCGCCCCGTAATTTTGAACGGAGCCATTCGTGCCGTCGAAAGAGAAAATATTTGTGAACGTTTCATTCGTGGACACCTGGAAAACGCTTCCCCAACCCCAGGTTCCTCCACTCGTCGTGACGCCAAATAAATTTCCATTCGCCCCCCAGACAAGCGGTCCGGTCGGACCTGACCCATTTAAATTGAATAATAGTGCGGCTGCCCCGTTGGTTGTTATTTTGTATATAGTCATTGCGGTTGTTCCGTAAAGAGTGCCGTCCGGCCCCTGGACCAACCCGCCACTGGGGTAGATGCCAACTGAATGCGACCCTAGTTGGTCAAATGTAAATATGGCGGTTAAGGCGCCACTCGGGGTCACCCTGAAGACAGTACCATCCTGTGACTTCTCGATTTGCCCTGAGACATAGCCGGCCCATCCTCCGCCGTACGCGACTCCGTAGAAATTCCCGTCAAGGCCCTGCACGAGGCCGGAATTGATACCGTTACCGTTCGTCCCAGCCAGGGCAACTGAATAATTTAAGACACCGTTCGTGGTCATGCTGAAAACAGTGCCATACCCGTACCCGGGATTCCCATTGGGCAGAGTCCCGGCGGTCTGGGTGGTCCCGTAGAGATTCCCATCTGAACCCTGCATCACCGGCCCTTGCGGATAATAACCATTTGTATTATCAAACGAAAACAGCGACGTAAACGCGCCGGAAAGGGTCATTTTGAACACAGTGCCATCCCCATATTCGCCGTCTTCCGGCGCGTAATACTGGCCACCTGCCATTGTCGTGCCATATAAACATCCGTCCCGCCCCTGGAATAGGGAAGCGTCCGGATTAAAGCCGTCCGTGCCGCTAAACGAATACATAATCGTGACAATCGGCTGCGGCTGCTGCGCCTTCGCACTTACGATTACGAAAAAAGCGAGCAATCCGAGTTGTAACATTCTGAATAGATCCCTCATAGCTTAATTTTATACATCACTAGAACAGCGAAGGCAAGACTTTTCCATCAGAAAACATCCTCGTTCGCACAGAATTCACGGGGGTAGGCTTCTGCATGCCCGTGGCGCTGCCACCAACGTCCAAATTGTTAAACGACTTCTTTCGTGTGTTTCGTGATTTCGTGGTTTCAAGCTCGCCCATCTTCGATCTTCCATCCTTGCTGCACAGGCAAAATGACCAGAATTTTCAGAAATAACACGGATTCCGTCTGGCGCCGACGAAACGCCGCTGGAACCCACAGGCGAGACGCGCAGCGCTACGGCTCATATGTTCCATCTTCCATCCTCTGCCCTCTATCTTCGCTTCGCCTTTTAGGTTTGACTGCAATCAACGGGTCGCTATGCTGTGCGTTCGCTTTTTGTAAATTGAAGTCAACATGATTGAGACAATTCGTAAACATTCCAAGTGGCTGCTGTATATCATTGCCGCTGCGACCATTTTTTCCATGGTTTTTTACATGAGCTCCGCCGGGCACTCCGGCAATGGCGCGGGCGGCGGGGTCAATACAAACCTCGTGAGCGGTGAGATATACGGCCAGGCGGTCACAGAAGACATGTACGAGAGAATGGAAAAAGGCGTGGACCTCGATTTCTTCTTTCACTATGGCGAATTTCCCGAGCAGAACCCGCAAGTGACGCCGGAGTACAAGGAGCAGATGACTTATATCCGAATGATGGAAGTGGAAAAAGCGCAGCAACTTGGCGTGCATGTCACCATGGACCAGACGGAACAAATGGCCGCGAATTATCTCCGCTCCCCGACATTACAGCGCGTGTTTCAGGTGCGGGACGAGGCCGTGCCCCTGAACAATTTTGTCAGCCAGGTGTTGGAGCCGGCCCACCTGACCGAAGACGACTTCGCCAATTTCATTCATGACAACATGGCTATTGAGCAGGTGCAAATGTTGTACGGACTTGCCGGTCAATTGGTCACGCCCCAGGAAGCCACGAATGAATACGTGCGCGAATACCAGGAATATTCCACCGAAATCATTTTCTTTTCCGCGTCGAATTTCCTGGACCGCGTGTCCGTTTCGCCCGGGGACGTCGCCGAGTTTTACACCAACTACATGGCCAATTATCGGCTGCCGGACCGTGTCCAGGTCAGTTATGTGGTGTTTAACGTGACGAATTTTTTCGGCCAGGCCGAGCACGGCATTGGAAGTTCGAACCTTGACCTGGAAGTGCAAAACGTGGTCACAAAGTACGGCAGCGCCATGAACGCCGTGCCGGACGCCAAGACTGAGGATGACGCCCGGGAAGAAATCCGAAAGTTTCTGATTCGCCGCGAGGCCATGCAACTCGCCGTCACTCAGGCGGACAACTTTGCCCAATCGGTGTTTAATATCCAGCCGGCTTCCGCCCAAAGCCTCGAAACGGCTGCGCGGCACGCGGGCCTGACAGTTGAGCATCCGGCGCCGTTCGGGGCCGACTATGGACCCTCCGAGTTTACCGCGCCACCCGCCTTCACACGCACGGCGTTTGAATTGTCGTCGGATTCCCCGCTTTCCGAGCCGGTTGAGGCCCCGGACGGCATCTATCTCATTGCGTATCAAACCAATTTTCCCAGTGAAATTCCACCCCTGTATAAAATCCGCGATCGCGTGACCGAAGACCTTAAAATGCGGCTGGCAACCATCACGGCGGAACGCGAAGGAACCAACTTCGCCCATCAGGCGTCGATACAAATGGCTGCTGGCAAAAGCTTCGCAGCGGTCGGATTTGCAGCCGGGCTTAGTCCGCAGGTCTTGCCGCCATTTTCCCTGACTACCCAGGACATGCCGGAGTTGGGTGATCACGCCACGTTGAATCAGCTCAAGGAAGTCGTTTTGATGACAGCCGTTGGCACCGCAAGCCCATTCGTGCCAACGGACGATGGCGGTTTTATTCTGTATGTGCAGTCCCGATATCCCATTGACCAGCAAAAGATGGCCGAGGAAATGCCGCAATTTATCGAGGAACTACGCAATCAGCGTGGCAACCAGGCGTATAGCGATTGGCAGCAACACGAAGCCAACCGCGAACTGCGCGACACGCCGATTGCCAGAGGACGATGAGCGCGGGCGATCCCGGCGAAGATGGAAGATGGAAGATGGAGGGCAGGGCGGTGCTCCCGCGCCGCCTAAATTCGAGGATTGAGGATGGAAGATAGAGCACGACGAAAATAGTCCCCCAATCCATCCGCTTAAATCCGCTTTACCGGACCATCCACAATCCTCCATTCTCCATCTTCGTTTTCGATAATGAGCGCTGTCATCAAATTATCTTCGCCGGCGACGCGGGAATATTGGGAGATTCCAGTATTGTACGAAGATAATTTTCTTTTGGCGCTGGATAAACCGTCCGGGTTGCTGACATCGCCGGACCGTTATGATCCGGCGCGGCCGAATCTGATGAAGTTGCTTCACGCGGGCATTGCGGCGCAGAAACCGTGGGCGCGTGAACGGAACCTGGCCTATTTGAGCAACGCGCACCGGCTCGATTTTGAAACCAGCGGTGTCATTCTCCTGGCCAAAACGAAAGCTGTCCTGGTCGCGCTGGCGGATTTGTTTGGGGCGGAAAAACCGCTCAAGCAATACGTCGCTTTGGCCAGCGGCGCGCCGGCGTCCGATACATTTGAAGTGGACGCTCCGCTCGGACAGCATCCGGTTAAAATCGGCGTTATGCGAGTGGACAATAAGCATGGCAAAAAATCGAAGACCCGCTTTCAGGTGTTGGAAAATTTCGCGCGTCCCGGCTATGTGCTCCTGAAATGCGAGCCTTTGACGGGTCGGACGCATCAAATTCGCGTGCATGCCGTGCACGCCGGACTGAAGCTTGTGGGCGATACCCTATACGGCGGCAAGCCCCTCTGGCTTTCACGTCTCAAATCCGATTATCATCTCAAGCCCGGGCGTGAAGAACGCCCTTTGATTTCGCGGGTGGCGCTGCATGCGGAACGGTTGGAATTGGCGCATCCGATTGGGGGCCAAACGCTGGCGATTTCAGCCCCCTGGCCGCATGATTTGGCCGTTGGAATCAAATATTTAAGGAAATTCGGCCTATAACCATAAACGGCCCGGCTCTTGCTTCCTTGGGCGTGCATTGTCATGGAAGAACGCAGTAGTGGAGCCGATGCAGGAATGGAAAACCAATCAAAAATCCTGATTTTGGATGATGAAGCCGACTGGCTGGAGATGTGCCGAGAGATGCTTGTGCAACTACCCAGCAAGCCCGAGGTGCGCACTGCCACATCCGGCGCCCATGCTGTCGCACAATTGGACGCGGAGCAGTTCCGGTTGCTGATTTGCGACTTGAAGATGCCCCGGATTGACGGCCTGCAGGTGCTCGCCATCGTGCGCCGGCGTTTCCCGGATTTGCGGACGGTGGTCCTGACCGGGCTGGAAGATGAGGAATTTCGGTCGCGAGCCTATGCGCTGGGCGTGGACCTGTTTTGGCTCAAGACCGATATGCAGCAGAACATGAAAATGTTCCTGGACTGCCTCGAATCGCTTTTGGGGCGGGACATGGCCGATGGCTTTCGCGGCATCCAAAACAAAAGCCTCATGGACATCATCCAAATGGAGTGCCTCTCCCGCAATTCCACGCTGCTGCGGCTCACGCGCGGCCCGCTGATTGCCAAGATATGGCTCCAGGACGGCGAGTTGATCGACGCTGAAGTCCAGGGCGCCCATGGTGAAACCGCGTTCCGAAAGATTTTGTATTGGAAATCCGGCACATTTGAGAACCTTCCAGCCGAACCCAACCATCCGCGCGCGATACAAAAGTCGGTGAACGCGCTCTTGCTGGAATCCGCCCAATCTATGGATGAATCCGAAGAACAACAGACCGAGATCATCGAAAAAACGGCGCATCGCAAGACCGTCTGGCGAATATCGCTGCTGACGCGTGAAGGCGCGGAATTCGTCGTGGCGCTGCCGCCGGAAGGGGAACCGGAAGCGTGGGGCACCCAAAACGTGGAACTACACGCCAAATGGGCCCGCCGATCCATGGAATTGGCCCGTCAACTGGGCGAACGGCTGGAAGCGGGGCCATTATCGTACATTGGAGGCTCTTGCGCGGAACGGAACGTGCTAGTACTGAACCGTGACAATAAGCTGTTTGTCGTGAGCTGGCCTCCCGACAAAGTGGACGGTCAATTACTTGAAAGAACTAAAAAACTCGTTGCATCATGGGACTCTTAAAAAAGCTATTTCGCCGCCAGGCCGGCGTGCAGGAACTGCCTTCGGGCAGTCTCACGATTGACCGAAACGGCAACACGATTACGTCGACGATTTCGTCCAGCTATCCGGCGCAGTTGGTGCGTGAAATCTCGAAGAACGTGCTGAAAATCTTCAGCGAAGCGCGCGATGCCCAGTCGCCTTTGGCTGAAATCAACATCCATTTTGCGAGCCTGCGCGTGACGGCGCGTGAATTGCGGGGCGGGGCGATCATTTTCCTGTTTCCGCAAGTCGCGATGCCTCACCAGATGCCCAATAAGAGCGTTGTTGCCCCCGCAGCCGCAGCCAATGGACAATAAAAGCGTATGACTCAAAAAGAGCTAAACCAATTGGTCACCCAGATCGAAACTCACATCGAGTGCTGGAAACAATTCAACCATTTCATCAATATCGCCCGGGCCAAGAAATTCACGACCACGGACGAAACGCAATTCCTCGAAATCAAGAGTGTCATCGTGCAGGAACTGGAGATTATCTTTTCATCCGTTGAAATGACTTCTCTCTCTCGCGACGAAATCCACGCGCTCATTACCAACGCGCCGTCGCTCCGCTTTTTGAGCGAAATGAGCGAAGGAGCGCTGCGCGGCCTCGAAAGCCAATGGCACAAGGTCTATATCGGCTGGCATTCCATCCTCGGCCAACTCAAGGTGAAACAACGCACTGAAGATACGAAGGCGTTTTGGGGCAGCAGCAAAGCCAGCAAGTGAGGAACTCTTCGCCAACCGACTAGACGTCATGGTCCGGAAGACTCTCCCGCTTTGGCACTCGTGGCACTAAACCCCAATGTCCTCATTCCATAGTTCCGGCCGCTCCTTGATAAAATCGCGCATCATTTGAACGCAGGCCGGGTCATTTAATATTTCCAGCTTCATGCCCTGCGAGCGCAGGTACTCTTCCGGCCCCTGGAACGTCACATTTTCGCCGATGACGACGCGCGGAATTTTATAGAGCAACACCGCGCCGCTGCACATGGGGCATGGTGAAAGCGTGGAGTAGAGGACGCAGCGTGAATAAACCGACGCGGGAAGGCGGCCGGCGTTTTCCAGGCAATTCATTTCCGCGTGGTGGATCACGCTGCCGTTTTGGACGCGCCGGTTGTGTCCGCGACCGATGATTTTTGCCTCATGAACCAGGACCGAGCCAATCGGGATTCCGCCTTCGGCGAGGCCTTTTTTAGCTTCTTCAATCGCGGCTTGCAGAAAAATGTCCACGACTGGGGATCTCTCTCAATACACGACGACCGAGCGGACCGGGTAGTCTCTCAGCTTGTCGCGGCCGTTTAAAAATTTCAATTCGATGAGAAAACTGATTTCGACGATTTTTGCGTCCAATTTTTTCACGAGCGCGGCCGCAGCCGCGGCTGTTCCGCCCGTGGCGAGCAAATCGTCAATGAGCAGAACGCGCGCGCCGGGTTTCAAAGCGTCCACGTGCATTGCGACCGTGGATGAGCCGTATTCAAGGGCATAATCCTGCTCGTGGGTTTTGAAAGGCAGCTTGCCTTTTTTCCGCACGGGCACAAAGCCGGCGCTGAGTTTGAGCGCCGCGGCGGCAGCGAAAATGAATCCGCGCGCGTCGATTCCTACGATGGCATCCACGGAACCGGGTTTGTGGCCGTCAGTCAAAAGGTCAATCGTGCCGGCGAATAGCCGCGGCTCGGCGAGCAGGGGAGTGATGTCCTTGAATTGAATGCCCGCTTTGGGAAAGTCGGGGACGTTGCGGATTGCGGCCTCAATCTCTTTGGGCGTAATCATTGAATTATTTGTTTTCCTCTTTTTGCTTGGCGGCTTCCAGTTTCTCGATCATTTTCCGAAGTTTTTTCAAGGCAAGATTTTGGATTTGGCGAACGCGCTCGCGCGTCACGCCGAACTTTTCGCCGACTTCTTCGAGCGTTTTTTCTGTGCCGCCGTCCAGGCCAAACCGATAGCGCAATATCGTGGCCTCGCGTTCGTCGAGGTGTCCGACCATGTCGCGAAGCATGTTCACGACGGTTTTGTCCTCAAGTTCCTCGTAGGGTGTTGTGGCGTTTTCATCTTCCACTACTTCCGCAAAGCTGTTCGATTCCTCGTCGCCAATGGGCGCATCCAGGGACGCGGGGCGGATCGCCGCCAGCCGCATTTGGCGGACACGGGTGGCGGTCATGCCCAATTCATCCGCCAATTCGTCGTCGGTGGGTTCGCGGCCAAGTTCCTCCTGCAATTTCATCCCCACACGCCGCATTTTGGATATTTTATCCACTAAATGCACCGGGAGGCGGATGGTTTTGGATTGATTGGCGAGAGCGCGTTTAATCGCCTGCTTGATCCACCATGAACCGTAAGTTGAAAGCTTTCCGCCCTTTTTCGGGTCAAAACGTTCGACTGCTTTCATCAGGCCGATATTGCCTTCGCTGATTAGATCCAAAAGGGGCAGGCCGATGCCTTCATAATCGCGGGCGATTTTTACCACAAGGCGCAGATTGGCCTTGATCATCTGTTCACGCGCCCGTTTGTCGCCCTTTTTGATTCGGGCGGCCAATTCGATCTCTTCCTGCGGAGTCAACAATTTGACCTGTCCAATCTCGCGCAGATAAAGTTTTATGGCGGTGTCGCCATCGTACCGTTCCATTTCGCGACGGATAAAGGCTGTCGTGTCTCCTTCGCTTGGAACGGGAATTGGGACCTCAGTGACTGGACCGGGAAGGGTGGGGATGGCAGGGATCGCAGGTACGGCAGGGATAGTGACCCTGGAAATCACCTCTTGGACCTTTTCCTCCTTCCGGACTCTGGCCGGTTTGCGCTTTTTTAATTTAGCCGCCATAGAAATCTAAGAAAACCTTAGAGATAAAACTCATCGCCGCAAGAAAATAACGTCAAATGAAGGAATTTTTTGAATGTTAATTTCCCGTTTTCGATTATTAATTATTACTGTGTCTGTTGAACAACGAAAATTCCGCATTGGTTCGGTGCCGTACTTGAACGCCATTCCGCTTACCCGCGGCATTGAAAGCGAGCTCATCCTTTCGCCGCCGTCACAACTCGCCGAACTCCTGCAGCGCGACGAATTGGACGCCGCCCTGGTGAGCATTACCGAAGTCCTGTTTAACGACCGGTACGACATTCTGGACGGCATCGCCATAGCATCGCTGGGGGAAGTTTACAGTGTGCTCCTGGCGCACAAAAAGCCGCTGGAACAGGCAACGGAGATCTTCTGCGATACCGCGTCGCTGACCGGAGTCAATCTGCTCAAAGTGCTGCTTGCCGAACGCAATTTGTTTCCCGAATTTAAGCGCCTTGAGGGTTACAAGACGGCCGTAGAAAAAGATTTCGTTCTTTTGATTGGCAACCCGGCCATAGATTTTCAGAGGGCCCCGCACGAGCACGAGATTTTTGACCTGGGAGCGGCGTGGACGGACATGACGCGGCTTCCGTTTGTGTATGCCGTCTGGGCGCTGCGCCGGGGAGTTGACAATCTCGAACTGCGCCGCGAATTGCGTGAAGCAAAACAATTCGGCCTGGAAACTTTGGATGCCATTATTGAAACACGGCACGAATACGATGAAGATTTCCGGCGCGATTATTTCGAATGGAACATCCATTATCACCTGGCCAGCGACGAGAAACGGGGAATCAACAAATTCTGCGAATTGATTCGAAAACACAGTCTGGGCACGGTACACCCGCCAAAGTTTGTGTCATGAGCATATATCCGGTCAGTCCCGAAAAAGAATCGCAACTCGCGCAACGCATGGCCGCGCTGGGGGTGAACGAAGCGGATATCGAAGAATCATTCGTCCGCTCTGGCGGGCACGGCGGCCAGAACGTCAATAAAACTTCAACATGCGTGATGCTGGTCCATCGCCCGACCGGGATTCAGGTCAAATGCCAGGAGACACGCCAGCAGGGGCTCAATCGCTTTATCGCCCGCCGGCTGCTGCTCGATAAAATCGAGGAACGACAGCGCGGTTTCGTGGCCGCGCGCCGGGCTGAAATCGAGCGCATCCGCCGTCAAAAACGGAAGCGCTCCAAGCGCGCCAAAGAAAAGATGCTGGCCGGCAAGGCGCATCAGGCGGAAAAGAAGGGGTTGAGAAAGAGAGTGGATTTGGAATAACTGCGTCACATGATAACAATATGGGTGCTGCGTATTATATTGTATTGGAGCGGGAAATTGACGGTCTCGATCGAATGATGGATGGCAAAAGACTCGCTCCTTCAAGCTCTGCGCGAGACAGCTGTAGCAGAAGCGTTTTAATTTCCTGAACCGTGTTCATGGAAGCAAATTCAGACGCTGTGGATTCAATTAAAGATCTACTCCGTTTTGTCCAATAACGACTGCCGGTCGAACTTTGCGACTGGTTAGGTCTGTGAATGGAATCGGGAGCAGAACGACGTCATTTCTTGAGCAACTCATTATAAACGTCGTCGTCCGCGTTGTCCCATGTCTTCGCCAGATTTTCCTCAGACAACTTCAGCCATGTTTCGCGATCCACGTCAGATTCGATGGTTACTCGTACGCGAGACTTCTCCGGAAGCGACAAGGGCGCGGGCAACACCAGTTTGCCCTGCTCATAAATGGCCTCAACCGTCATAGTCATAATGCAATTCTCGTTTAAAATTGGATTTGGGCAAGAGGAAAACCCGCCTCACTTCCAAATCATGTCCGCCACAGTCCGGCCGGCAGGGATGAATGGCAACACGTGTTCCGTATAGGGCGTCACCACGTCCAGCACGTACGGGGTTTTGGCCTCGAGCATTCGTTTCAATGCCGCGGGCAAATCCTTTTTATACATGACGCGTTCGCAGGGCACGCCGAACGAATTACAAACACGGACGTAATCCGGATAAATCTCAGCCCGATGATCGGGGTCGCCGAGATAGGTGTGGCCGCGGTTGCCGGCATAAAAGTTGTCTTCCCATTGCACCACCATGCCGAGGTGCTGGTTGTTTAAAATAATGGCTTTGGCGGCAATCTTTTCGACGTGCGCCGTGGCGAGTTCCTGGATGTTCATGAGGAACGAACCGTCGCCGTCGATGTCAATGACTTCCTTGTCAGGCAGGGCGACCTTGATGCCGAGGGCAGCCGGATAGCCAAATCCCATGGCGCCGAGGCCCGCGCTGGTGATCAACTGGCGGGGATGTTTGTATTTATACCATTGGCCTGCCCACATTTGATGCTGGCCCACCCCAGTGGTGATGTACGCTTCGCCATCCGTGAGTTTATAGAGCATCTCGATGACCATTTGCGGGAGGATGACCTGATCTTCCTGGCCCTGCATGTGGTCCTTCATGTGGTCGCTATTGGCAATCTCACCGGTGATTTTGTAGGCAAACGGCGCCTTTTGTTTCCACTCGTCAATTTGCGCGAGCCAGGCGGTGTGCTTTTTCGTGATGGGCCGTTTGGCAATCATCGCGTTGAGGCGCGCGAGCGCGTCTTTGATATCACCCACAATCGGCAGGTGCGCCTTGCGGTTTTTGTTCAACTCTGAAGAGTCAATGTCAATGTGGACAATCGTGCCGTGCTTGCAAAACTCCTCGAATTTGCCGGTCACACGGTCGTCGAAGCGGACACCAAAGGCGAGCAAAAGGTCTGCGCCGTCTTTGATTTTCACCATTGGCTCCGTGGGGTTCGTACGCTGTTTGTATTCGCCGTTGACCGCCCAATTGGCAAAGGCCGCGCCGTGCATGCCGAGCCAGCGAAGCGAGAGCGGATGGGTCTCGGGAAAAGCGCCCACGCCCATAATTGTTGTTGTCACAGGAATGTTTGTGGCCTCCGCGAATTTTCGCAATTCATCCGAAGCGCCGCTGGTAATAATGCCGCCCCCGCAGTAGAGCACGGGACGCTCGGCCTTTTCGATGAGGCCGAGAATTTCATTGAGCGCCACTTCATCGGCCTTCAAATCCGGTTGGGTGTAGCCCCTCAATCCCTTTTTAATTTCTTCGAGGGTGGGCCACACCGGCTGGGTCTTTTGCTGCTGCACATTTTTGGGCACGTCAATGACCACCGGTCCGGGACGTCCGGTTTGGGCGATGTAAAAGGCTTCCTTCACGATGCGCGGAATATCGTTCACGTCGGTGACCAAATAGGAATGCTTCACGATGGGAAGCGTGACGCCGATGATGTCCGTTTCCTGGAACGCGCCGCGTCCAATCATGTTTTGGTTGACCTGTCCGGTAATGGCGATCAACGGGCAGGAATCCATGTACGCATCGGCGATGGCGGTGACGAGGTTCGTCGCGCCGGGCCCGCTGGTGCCCATGCACACGCCGGCCTTGCCTGTCGCGCGCGCATAGCCTTCGGCTGCGAACGAGCCGCCCTGCTCGTGGCGCGGAAGAACGGTCCTGATTTTGGACCGGGTGAGCGACTGATGGATTTCCATGCTCGCGCCGCCGGGATACGCAAAAATAACTTCGACGCCCTCGCGCTCGAGTGCGGCCACCAGGATGTCGCGCCCAAACATAGCGGGGCCGACTTCAGCGCGGTTGCGCGCAGTTGCGGTTGATGTTGACGTTTTTCCGTTTCGCGCCGGAGCTTTCGCCACGGATTTGCCATTTGCAGTTGCTTTGCTCATAGTTCTTTGGTTGTGCGGCTGACGGCCCGGATTAAAACAAAAACCCGCGACCGTTTCCAGCCGCGGGTTCTTGTTAAATTTCAATTTCAACAAGCGCCAACGGCTTCGCCGGTTACGACGACTACCAGAATGACGACTTGTGACACGTTTTTCAACATTTTCGATTAACCTAACGGAATTTCCGTTCCAGTCAAGCCTTCTTTTTTCTCGACATCCGCGATATATTTTTTCGTGGCTGCGGGCAATTCGTTCCAGATGCAAAGTGCCACGCCGCCGCCCAGGACGGCAAAAGGGACAATAAAAAGCGGCCACCAATACCAACTGCGCGCAAAACCCAGAAGCGGGACGGTTTGACCCGATCCACCGGTTGCTTCGGGGATTAAATACCCGATGCATAACGATTGCAGGCCGCTCCCGACGTATGCAAACGCGTCCACGATCCCGGAGCATGTGGCTGTCGCCTTTCGCCCGCCGAAATCCGTTGCCGCGGTCCCGGACATCAGCGAGGTCATGCCGATCGACGCCATGAAAATCAATACGCCCGACCATCCCACCGTCAAGGGCGAAGAGAATAGATACAGCGCCATAATAACGGACAGGACCAAAACCAGACCGCAGAGGATGGCGGCGGGTGGACCGCGGCGCGACTGAAAAACTCTGTCCGAAATAATGCCGCCCGCGAAACCTCCAATAATCCCAAAAACGCACGTGAACCAGCCCCAGTGCAGCGCAAAAAATTCAGCGCCCGGCTGCGCCACCTGACGGGAAAAAGTCGAGTGCCAGCTCAGGATGGCGTAGCGGAACACGCCCGCAGTCAATTCCACACAGGCAATCATCAGCATGAGCCGGCTGGCAAAAATCTTGCGAAGCAGGTCAAGAACCGAAAATTCAACGTGCATCTGGCCGGAGGATGCGTCGCGAGTATCGAGGTGTGGAAATCCGGCCTGCTCGGGCAGGTCTTTAATAAGCCAAAAGTCCAGAAGCAGCCAAAAAACAAGAATCGCGGCCGGAACAAAAAACACCGCCCAGGTTGCGTTGACCGGCAGGGAAGACGCAAAGATTCTTTTGAGGAAACTGTCCGGCGCCCCGGCTTTGGTGAGCGACACAATACTGGCGCTCCAGTCGAAGGCAAAGTAGTTGCCGGCGGAGATAAACGTTCCAAATATCGCGCCGAAAACGCCGCGTTCCCGCACATGGAACCAATAGGCCTTGATTTTGATGATGGACATCGCCCCGTAGCTTTGAAAATACATGTTGATCGAATAAACCGCCGAATACGCCGCAACTAAATTGACATTCCAGTGCCTGACCGTGATGAGCCAGGTCAAAATTCCCAGGGCGACGTTGGCCAATGATGCGCCGGCTGCGGCAATCAGAATTCCGTTTTTGCCGCCAATTTTTTTATCAATGAGGGGGCCGTTGACGAGGAATGACAGCGCGTAAGTCCACGAGCCGGCGGTGAGAATGACACCGAGGTTCTCGTTGGACATCAGCCCGCCCAGGGCGCCTTGCGCCACAATGACATTGAAGCGGCCCATGCACAAAAACGCATAGGTCATGCCCAGGGGCAGCCAATTGATGAACCGGCGCGTGATAAACCAGCCGCCGTGGCCCACTGGATTATTGCAGAAATACGCCATCACAACCGCTGCGAGGCAAAGCGGAATCGTGACGGCGTAAAAATAATCCGGGACCATGTCCTGTCCGAAGGAAAACAGAGCCGGCCCAACGTTTCAACGTTTTTAACGTGCCAAGATGGGTTTAATTTTTAATAATCCGCGCCATGCTTGACATCAAATTGATTCGGGAAAAACCCGATTTCGTGCGCGAACGGCTGGCCACGCGCGGAGCAGGGGATGAGACTCGGATTGACGAAGTGCTGAAATTGGACGAGGACCGGAGAAAAATCCTTGGAACCGTCGAATCTCTCAAGGCCCAACGCAATCGGGTTTCAAAGGAAATTGGAGCGCTTATGGGGCAAAAGAAAACCGCCGAGGCCGAGGCCAAAAGGACCGAAACCCGGGAATTGGGAGACCAGATAACCGCGCTGGACAAACAAACGGCCGAAGTGGACGCCCGACGCGACGCGCTCATGCTCCAATTGCCGAACCTGCCGCATGAATCGGTCAAAATTGGGATGTCGGCGGAGGATAATCCGGTCGTGCGTGTTCACGGCGACAAACCGAATTTTTCATTCAAACCTAAATCGCACGTGGAGCTGTGCGAAAGCCTGAGGCTCGTGGATTTTGCGCGCGCGGCAAAGTTGTCCGGCAGCGGCTTTCTGCTATACACCCACTGGGGAGCCAGGCTTGAAAGGGCGTTGATTCAGTTCCTTCTGGATTTGCACGTCCATCAGCATGGATACACCGAAGTTTCGCCGCCATTCATCGTGGGCCCGCAATGCCTCGAAGGCGTCGGCCAGTTTCCGAAGTTTAAAGACCAATATTACGGCGTGGCTGAAGGTGATGACAAAGAAAAGCTTGGAAAGCTTTATTTGATTCCCACCGCGGAAACTCCGGTGGCCAATATCCATCGGGAAGAGATTTTGCCGGAAAAAGGCCTGCCGGTTTTCTATTGCGCCTATACCCCGTGTTTTCGAGGGGAAGCCGGCGCGGCGGGAGTGGGCACGCGCGGGATGATCCGCGTCCATCAGTTTGACAAGGTAGAATTGATCAAAATTGTGAAACCTGAAACGGGTTACGATGAGCTGGAAAGAATGGTCGCAAACGCGGAGAAGGTGCTGCAACTGTTGGGTTTGCATTATCGTGTGGTCCAGCTTTGCACCGGCGACATGGGATTTGGCAGCGCCAAGACATATGACATCGAAGTCTGGGCGCCAGGGCAGGGGAACTATCTCGAAGTCTCTAGCTGCTCAAATTGCGAAGATTTTCAGGCGCGCCGGATGAATCTGCGTTTCAAGACAGAAAACGGCGAAAATAAATTTCCCCACATTCTCAACGGCAGCGGCACGGCCCTGGCGCGACTGTTTGTCGCCCTGGTTGAAACGTGGCAGCAGGCCGACGGCAGCGTCGTCATTCCGGCGCCGCTCCAGCCCTATTTGAAAACTGAAAAGCTTGCGGCGGCGACATAATGAGCCCCGACGATTGGAACATCGAACATCGAACATCGAACGCCCAATATCAAAGGGACGGTACACGGCTTTCTCTTCGGCGTTCGATGTTCGATGTTCGGTGTTCGATGTTTTTTCATACCTATAAATGAACATCCTGCTCGCCTCCAGCGAAGTCCATCCTTATTCGAAAACCGGCGGGCTGGCGGACATGGTTGCCGCGCTGGCAAAGACCCTGGCGCGGGCGGGTCACCAGGCGCGTATTGTCACGCCGCTGTATCGGGGAATCCAGGCGAAGTTCCCCCAAATTCGCCGCGAAGACTACTGGCTTGAGGTGCCGCTGGGCAGCCGGCGGGTCCAGGCCGGGTTGTATTCGCTTCAACTTGACAACTTGCTGGTGTATTTTATCGGCCAGCAGGATTTTTACGACCGAAACGGCATCTACGGGGAGGATAACGACTCGTACGCCGACAATGCGGAGCGGTTTATCTTTTTTTCAAAATGTGTCGCGCACCTGGCGCGATATTTGGCGTGGCGACCGGACATTATCCACATCCATGACTGGCAAACGGGCGTTGTTCCGGCTTTGGTGATGCACCAGCAAAAATCCGAAGGGTGGGGGAATCCGCCGCCCACCTGCCTGACCATCCACAACCTGGCCTACCAGGGGATTTTCCCCGCAAGCACATTTGGCCTGACGAACTTGCCTCCGGAGTTTTTCACATTGGATACGGCGGAATATTTCGGCCATTTGAATTGCCTCAAAGCCGGAATCGCCCTGGCGGACGTCATGACAACGGTCAGCCCGCGTTATGCCCGCGAAATTCTGACCGAGGAATTCGGCTGCAACCTGGATGGTCTGTTGAGGAAACGGCAGGCCCGGCTCACAGGAATCCTGAACGGCGTGGATTACGAGGAATGGAATACGATGACCAATCCCTGCCTCAAGGCCCCCTATTCGGCTTCCCGGTTGGCGGGGAAAAAGATCAACAAGATGGAATTGCAAAAGGAAATGGGCCTGGCCACGGTGACCGCGCCTCTGTTTGGATCCATTACAAGACTGGCCGATCAAAAAGGAATCGATATACAACTGGCTGCCCTCGAAGAAATGTTGAGCGCCGAAATGCAATTCGTTCTGCTGGGCAGTGGCTCACCGGCGTATGAGCACGGTTACCATGAATTGGCCCGGCGATTTCCCAATAAAGTCGCCGCCCGGTTCGGTTATGACCAGGGCCTGTCGCACCGGATTGAAGCCGGCTGCGATTTTTATCTCATGCCCTCGCGCTACGAGCCGAGCGGTCTCAACCAGATGTATAGTTTGCGCTATGGGACCATCCCAATCGTCCGCGCAACCGGCGGGCTGGATGACAGTGTCGTGGATTTCACTGAAAACAAAACGCGGGCCAATGGCATTAAGTTTTCCGAATACTCGCCGCGCGCGCTCTGCCGGGCGATCCGAAAAGCGCTGGCGCTCTATGAACAGCCAGCATTGCTGGATCGTTACCGAAAAAACGCCATGAAATGCGATTTTTCTTGGGAACGAACCGTTGGCGAATACGTGAAAGTCTACGAAACAGCCAAAACTTCGGCAGCCCGCTGACAAATCCGCAGGTCGTTAAGTGGGACAGGCGTCTTGCCTGTCAACGCGTCGCGTAAGCGGCATCCGTCCGCTGGACAAGGTTTGCGAAACGTTCCGCCCGTCTGGCGACGGCACGGCACGGATGGTTGACTTCCTGCGGCGCGTTCCAAAGGACGTAAAATTCAAAATCCGTAGGCGCGCGGTTATGCGTGTGCTCGAACCGGGCTATCCGCGCTTTCATGATCTTTTGCGCGACGCCCAACGCCAATCCGGCATTGTGTGGATTTCCGCCCGGCCACAGATAAGGCCGGATTTGATAACGCGAAATCTCGCCGCGTGAACCGATGGCCGAATCGTCGTTGCCGCTTTCGAGCATCGAAAGCGCCGCCCAACGATCCATGGCGCGCGCCGAGGAAAGTACGGCGCAAACAGCAATAAAAACGAATAGAGCTTTCATCCTCATTGTTATCCTTTTTAGCGAATCGTTTGCCAAATGAAAAGCGCAAACTGATTAAATATAACAAACATTGTCTAACCTTAATACTGTGGCCGAAACTATAGCAGTTTCAACTAATTGCAATGGCTGTGAGGCGTGACACCTCTTGGATGAGACGTAAGATTTGATTGATCCGTTCATACAAATTACCTTGCAATATACCCGGCCCCAGCGGCTTTTTGCAATGACATACCATGACGCTTTTGGGACACAGCACTTCGCGTAACCGGACACAGCGCGATACGATCAAACTGGCGCGCATTGGCCCAACCACATGGTTACGGCTTTAGTGTATTGTAGGATTTTACAGCCCTGCGGACGGTATGGCGCGGCAGGAGCCGGGTTGCAAACACAAGGCTGCGGTTGCGGAAACCGGGAATGGCCACGGTCTTTTTGTTGCGAAAGGCAAAATGTCCGAACCGGGCCACGGTTTCAGCCGACATCTTCGTGGATTGCGCCACGCGGACCTTGTCGCCCCGCGCCACAGCAC
>DATJTK010000035.1:0-17209 GCA_035503455.1 Candidatus Sulfotelmatobacter sp.
GGGCGATTGGCCCATCAACCGCGTCGCCGAATTGACGCCCACAGCCTGGAAAGCGGCCCGCCAAAAAACATCCTGACATTCCCGCAGTTTAACCGCCCCTTCAACCATTGCCATACGGGGTTAGTAACACGGATACGGTCAGTCCGTCCGATTGGATCGCGGCGCTGTCGACTTTGGGGATCATTCCTTTGTCGATGACGCCGTTTTTTTCAGGTGAGCGGCTTCCGCTGTTTTCAAATGGGCAGTCCTGACTCGGGTGAATTTTATATTTCCGCCTGCAGGGCGTCCCACGTTTCAGTGTACAGAGCGCGGACGGCAGGATGGATGGCGAGGTCGCGGGGAAGCTTGCGATATTTGATTAGCTCGATGACGTCCGCCTTATCTTTGAGCCGCCGATTTGGGCTGCCCGACCAACTATCCAGTTTGAGCGAAATGAGCTCTTCGAGAGATATGAAATGCAGCGTATCAAAGACTGTTTTGGCTTCGGGAAAGGGAACCTTGCAGCCACGCTTTAAGACCCGGCCCGCAGGCAAAAGGTCAATTTTTACTTCATTGCGCCGATCCTCGACGCGGTCGTCAATACCATAGACCTTATAAAACGGCCCGGTCACGCTTGCAGTCAGGAATTCCACCGCCTCATGTACGTTCGGCACGACAATGTCCACGTCAATGGTCACGCGCGGGTAGCCATGCTCCTGCACTGCCAGGCCGCCGACGATGAGATGCGGAATATCATAATGCGCCAACGTGCTCACGGCGTCGCGAGCGGTCTCAATGATGCCGCTCGTGCCGGTATTCTCGCGCAATATGTACGCGTCATGGTTCACAAATAGATTATATTAGATTTCAATAAGATGGCCAAATAAGAATTCTAAACGTCTTAATAATTCGCGGGCCGTTTAATGCTTACAGAACAATCTCTGTCCCGACGCCTTCGTCCGTGAAGATTTCGAGGAGAACAGCATGCGGTACGCGGCCATCCACAAAGGAAACTTTTTCCACGCCCGATTGGATTGCGGCGACGGCGCTGTCGACTTTGGGGATCATACCTTTGTCGATAACGCCGGTTTTTTTTAGATGGGCAACTTCCGCTGTTTTCAAGTGCGCGATTACGGAATCAGGCATCTTTGGATCGCGCAGAAGCCCGGGCACGTCGCTCATAAACACCAGGCGCTTGGCCTTGAGGGCGATGGCCGCATACGCGGCGGCAACGTCGGCGTTGCAATTATAAATTTTCCCGTCTTCGCCTCTGGCGGTTGGACTGATGACCGGGGTAAAACCGCACCAGATGCTTTCTTTTAAGGGCGCGACGTTGACTTCCGTGACTTCGCCGACGTACCCGATGTCAATTTTCTGCCCCGGGTTTTGCGGGTCATCGAGCAGGAGTTTTTTACATTTGAAAATGTCCGGCCCGGCAAAGCCGACGGCGTTGCCGCCAAGGGCGTTAATGGTTTTGACGATTTCGGGATTGATCTCGCGCGACAGGACGTCGTCCACGATTGTGACCGCGGCTTCGTCCGTGACGCGCTGGCCTTGAATAAAGCTGGCCGCCAGCCCCGCCTTTTCCATGGCCCTGGTAATGGCCTTGCCGCCGCCATGGACGACGATGGGATCAATCTCAACGGCTTCAAGAAAGACGACGTCGCGGGCGACACTCGTGCGTGTGTTTTCATCGGGAGAATCCATGAAGCTGCCTCCGTATTTAACAACGAATGTCGCGCCGCTGAATTTTTGGATATACGGAAGCGCTTCCAGGAGCATATCGGCTTTGGCAATTAAATCCTGCACGCCCGATTCGATACTGGAAAATGGGGGAAAATGGAAGTATCAGTTTTGCACTTCCGTTAGATCGAGGACGGTGGCGGCGATTGTTTGCGTTTGGACGGTTAGCCGATTTGGAAATCGGCGATACGGCAGGTTCGGAAACCTGCGCTACCGCCAAATGAAATGTCTCGCGGTTAAAACGGGCGGCCATTTATAAGAAATGGCCATTGATGGCATGGCTTTGATTGGGCATTATGGCCCCCGAACAAACCGAGGACGGCGCAGGGCGACCGTCACTGCAAGTTAACGTGTTATTCTGCCAAAAAATCCATGTCCATTGTCATTTTGTCCATTGTGCAAAGGGCCGCAGCCTGCGAGTTTTATAGGCGATACACCCATTCTAGATGAAGATTACCGACGTTAAATTATATACTGTTAAATCCGGCGACACCGGCGCGCGAGGCGCCGCGGTGGGAGAATCGCAATACTGGGGCGGGGGCTGGCAGGCCCAGACGCTCATTTCCAATCCCATGTCCGTGCACCCGAAATATTCCCGCATCCGCTCCCTGTGGATGGGGGGCGGGCAGGACCCGTTTGTCATTGAAATATTCACAGATGACGGCGTGAGCGGATTTTGCGCCAATTATGGGGGTGGCGCCTTTGCCTGCAGCATCATTGACCAGCACCTCAAGCGCTTTCTCATTGGCCAGGACCCTTTCAACATAGAGTTAATTTGGGACCAAATGAACCGCTCCACGCTGCCTTACGGGTTGGGCGGCACAACGAGCATGGCCATGGCCGGGGTGGACCTTGCCTTATACGATTTGGTTGCCAAAGCCCAGAAATTGCCTGTCTATAAGATGATCGGCGGCCAGACCAAAGAAGCGATCCCGTGCTACGTGACCATTCATCCGGATTTCGTGGACGCCTGGCGCGACCGCGGCTTTCTTGGCGTCAAAGTTGCCGCGCCCTGGGGAGTGGAAAGCGGGCGGGACGGCATCAAGAAAATGGAGGCCCTTATCGCGAAGCTGCGGAAAGGCCTTGGCGACGACATGGAAATTATGGTTGATTGCTACTTGTCATGGGACATTGAATTCACCACGCGCGTGGCGGAGCGCGTTCGTGACTATGACGTCAAGTGGTTCGAGGACCCTCTCCAAAACGGATGGGCGACGGAAAACAACCGGATTTTGCGCGACCGGATTTCGCCCATTCTGGTGGCAACCGGCAATCTGGAATATCATCCCAAAGCGTTTCATAATATCATTCACAATCATGCAACGGACATTATCCAGCCGGAGATGCAATGGTGCGGCGGTTATACGCCGACCCGCTGGATTGCGGCGATGGCCAAGCCGTATGATATGCCGGTCATCCCGCATGGGTCGTCCGTTTACAATTACCATTTCGTGATGGCCAACACGAACTCACCCTATGCCGAATACCTTTCGGTGGGCAAGGGAACAGAGATCCAGCCGATTTTCAGTGTGATCGAGGGCGAACCGTTGCCGGTCAATGGGAAAATTTCGCTCGACCCCGGCAAACCGGGTTTTGGTGTGGAACTGAAGCGCGACCTGCTCGTGCCGTTTAAAGGTTGAACTATGAAAAAAATTCGCATTGGCGTGATCGGCGCGGGCTGGTGGGCAACCTCCGCGCACATTCCGGCTATCAAATCGCACCCGGGCGCGGAACTGGTGGCAGTGCAAAGCCGTGAAAGAGCCAATTGCGAAAAAATCGCCAACGATTTCGGGATAAAACACGCCTTTGTCGATTTCCGGGAGTTGCTGGCGCTCAAGGAACTGGACGCCGTCATTGTCGCCTCGACGCCGAACGTTCATTTTACCCACGCCCGGACCGCGCTGGAGCGGGGGCTGCACGTTCTGGTAGAAAAGCCAATGACCTTTACCGTTGATGAATCGCGCGAACTGGTGGAAATCGCCGCTCAAAAGAAACGGCAGTTGCTTGTGAGTTGTCCCTGGCATTACACAGCTCACGGCAAAGAGGCCCGTCGGCTGATCCACTCGGGCGCGCTCGGTCAAATCAAAATGATTTCGATCCTGATGACCAACCCGATTGACAAGCTGCTGCGCGGAATCAATACCTCTCCCACTCATGGCATGAAAACGGTCTATATCGAGCCGTGCAAAGGTTCCTACAACGACCCGGAGATTGCCGGCGGCGGGCAGATTTATTGCCAGGTATCGCATGCCGCGGCCTATCTCAGCTTTCTGACCGGGCAGCGTCCTGCGGAAGTTTATGCCCGGTTCGATTATGACGGTTCGCAGAATGACATTTATAACGCGTTGACCGTGACGATGGAAAATGGCGCGCTCGCCAACCTGGCCAGCACGGCGGCCACTCCCTTATCTGAACGAAATTACGAAGTCCGCGTTTTTGGCAGCAAAGCCATCCTGCAGCTTGAACTGTGGCGGGGAACGATGACGTTGATTGATTTTAGCGACAGGCGCACTGAGTTCCAACCGCTGGCACAAGCGGAAATCTACCCTGAACAGGCGCCGGCCCTCAATTTTATCGACACGGTGCTGGGCAAGGCGGCCAACGGTTCACCGGGAGAACTGGGACTTGCGTCCATGGAAATCATCGAAGCCGCGTGTGAATCGGCGCGGACCAATCGCTGTGAAAAAATCCGGGCCATGAAGAACGCCCGCGTCGCTGAGTCGTCCGCTGTTCGCCAACGGGCATGAGCCGGGCTGTCCAACTCACCGGCATCGCGTGGGACCATAGCCGCGCCTTTCCGCCGCTGGTGGCAACGGCGCAGCGTTACGAAGACCTGCACCCGGGGGTGCGCATTCGCTGGGAAAAACGCACGCTCGACGAGTTTGGCCACATGTCCATCGACCACCTGGCCCCGAAGTTTGACCTGATTGTCATTGATCATCCCTGGGCGGGTTTTGCGTTTGAGAAAAAACTTGTTCATGACCTCAAACCGCTCCTGACGCCAACGTCTCTAAACCATTGGGCGCAAAATTCCATCGGCTTGACGTTCGACAGCTATGATTACGCGGGCCGATTGCTCGCGCTGCCGATTGACGCGGCGACGCCTGCGCCAAGCTGGCGCCCCGATCTGCTTGAGCGCGCCGGAACGCCGCCACCGGCAACCTGGAGCGAAGCCGTGGCGCTCGCGCGCCGAAAATATGCCGTGATCCCGGCATTCAACGCCGACCTTTTTTTGCACTTTTTAATGCTCGTAAAAGCCCTCGGCGCCGATCCGTGCTTATCGCTGGAAGAACTTGCGCCCCGCGAGATCATGCATACCGCCCTGGACATGCTTCGCGAATTGACTGAGCCAATGCCGCGCGAAATTTTTGACTGGAACCCCATCAAGGTCGCTGAACGCATGACCACGACCGATGACTTCGCATGGAACGCGTTTGGCTACACTTATAACAATTATGCCCGCAACGCTTTCGCCCAATCCCGGTTGCGCTTCGGCAACCTGATGTCGCTTGAACCGGATGGGCTGCGCCTGCGAAGTGTGCTTGGGGGCACTGGCATTGCTCTCTCAACAAAATGCCACCATCCTGAAATCGCTCTGGACTACGCCTGTTTCGTCGCCGGAGCAAACGTGCAAAGAACGCTTTATGTCAACGCGGGCGGACAACCGTCTCACCGTTCCGCGTGGGACGACTCCGCCGCAAATGTTTTGTGCGGTGAATTTTTCAGCGGAACAAAAATGACGCAGGAGGAAGCATTTATCCGCCCGCGTTACAGCGGTTATGTCCCGCTGCAAACGACGGGCGGCGCGGCGCTGCAGGAGACGTTGCGGGATGGACGTCACCCTGACGCCACGCTGGACAAACTGAACAAACTGTACAGGGAATCACGCAAGTCGGGTTCGCCATCCTTTCAATCCAATTAATGTTATGAAACTAAAACTTAGTTGCGCGGATTTCAGCTTTCCGCTTCTTTCGCACGAGGCGGCATTAGGCGTCATTTCACTGCTCGGATTGCGCGGGGTGGACATCGGCCTGTTCGCGGGGCGCAGCCATTTGCGGCCTGAAAAAGAGCTGAATCGTCCGGAAAAAAGCGGATCAAGCCTTCATCTCCGGCTGGAACGGCAGGGTCTCGTCGCGTCGGATATTTTTCTTCAGGTCCACGATAACTTCGCCGACTTTGCCGTGAATCATCCTGAGGCGAAACGGCGGGAATTTGCGCGGAAACAGTTTCTCAAGACGTTGGATTATACCGCCGCGGCAGGAGCGAAGCACGTGTCGCTTTTGCCGGGCGTCACTTTCGACGGCGAGGCCCGCGAAACATCACTTGGCCGCGCGGCCGAAGAATTATCGTGGCGGGTGGAACAGGCCGCATCGATGAAACTGACGGTGGGAATTGAGCCGCACGTCGGGTCCATCGTTGATGCGCCCGGGCTCGCGATGGAGTTGGCGGACCGTGTGCCTGGGCTCGGCTTGACGCTGGATTACGCGCACTTCACGCGCGCCGGCATGCCGGACAGCGAAATAGAACCATTGTGCGCCCGTGCCACGCATTTCCACGCCCGTTGCGCGCGCAAAGACCGATTGCAAAGCAGTTTTAAGGACAACACGATTGATTTTCCCGGCGCGCTCAAGGCGCTCAATAAGCATGATTTCCGCGGCTGGATAGCCCTCGAATACGTCTGGATTGATTGGGAGCATTGCAACGAAGTGGACGTTGTCTCTGAAACGGTTCTTTTGAAGGGCTGCCTGAGTGACACGGCTAAAAAAGGGCTCCGTTCGTGAAAGACCGGGGAGCATGGTATATCCGTTTGGTGTACACGCTTTAGCGTGCTCCGCAGCCGACCGAAGAATGGCATCAAGCCCGGAACACCCTAAAAGGGTGGACACCGAGCGAACGCACGACGCACCACGTGCTCTAAAACTATGGAATTAAAGAAAAAAGATTGGAAAACCCAAACCGCCCTGATCACCGGCGGCGCTTCCGGCATTGGCCTGGCGATTGCAAAAAAACTCAACAGTCTCGGTGTCACGGTAGTGATCTGTGATTTGGATGCGGCCAAACTCGAATCCGCCCGCTCAAGTATCAGCGTGACTGCCGAGACTCTCTGCGTGGACGTCTCGGATACAAAAGGGGTCGAAACCGCCATCGGCAGGCTTATTCAAAAGAATGGTCCGATAGACATCCTGGTCAACAGCGCCGGCACAACGGGCATTACGAATGTCAAAAGCCATGAAGTAGATCCCGCCAACGTTGAATTTGTTTTCCGCATCAATTTCTTCGGCGCCTACAACACAGCGCGCGCCGTTATCCCGGCCATGGTGAAACAAGGTTACGGGCGGATATTGCATATCGCCTCCATCGCCGGCAAGGAAGGGAACGCGGGCATGATGGCGTATTCGGCCTCCAAGGCCGCGGTGATTGGCATGGCCAAAGTGCAGGGAAAGGAACTCGCCGAAACCGGTGTGACCGTAAACGCGCTCGCGCCGGCGGTCATTCGCACCCCCATGGTTGACGCCCTGCCCGCCGCGCAAGTGACGTACATGACCGACAAAATTCCCATGAAACGCTGTGGGACACTCGAAGAGGCCGCGGATATGGCCTGCTTTATTGTCTCGCCGGAAGCAAGCTTCACAACGGGTTTTACATTTGACCTCACCGGAGGGCGCGCAACAAGCTAGCTGCACTAATAATGAAATCCCTTCGAGAACTCATCATAAACCGTCTTCGGAGCGCGGCTGTGTCGAAGACCAGCCGCAGCACGCAGCAATTTTCGTGGGCGCTGCGGCTGGCGCCCCTTCGCCCCACACACAGCCGCGCTCCGAACGCTCAACATCGAACGTACGACCCGCCGCCCTTCCTTCGGCGTTCGATGTTGAGCGTTCGATGTTCGATGTTTCCGATCATCTGCCTGGCAATGGCTATTTCATCCGCACTGGCAGACGAACCGGCTTACAAAAATCCGGATTTGCCTGTAGACCAGCGGATCACCGACCTGCTCGGCCGCATGACACTCGAAGAAAAAGCGCGCCAATTGGACCTCTATAACGCCAAGAAAACAATAGTGATAAAGAGCGAAGAGTTGAATGGCACCCAGGTCAAACCCGGCACAGCATTTGTTCCTGAACGCGCCGAGGAAGCCTTCGGCCCCCTGGGCGTTGGCGCGATGCACGAATTGTATCCGGATGCGCAACTGTACAATGCGCTGCAGAAATGGCAGATGCAGTCCACTCGCCTGGGCATCCCGGTCCTTCTTACGGGGGAGGCGCTGCATGGCTATATGGGGTACGGCTCAACTATTTTTCCGCAAAGCGTCAATTTGGCGACGACCTGGAATGTGGATCTGGCCCGGGCTGAGGGCGCGGCCATCGCCGCGGAAACGCGGGCCCATGGCGTGGGCATGATCCTGGCGCCGGTGCTGGACGTGGCTCGCGAGCCGCGCTGGGGCCGGGTGGAAGAGGATTTTGGCGAAGATCCGTTTTTGTCCGGCCAACTGGGGCTGGCTTATGTTGAAGGTGTCCAGGGCGATTCACTTTCAACCGACCACAACTGCATTGCCGAGCCAAAACATTTTGCTGGACATGGTTCGCCTGAAAGCGGACTCAACACCGCCCCGGTCCACGCGGGTGAACGCGAAGTGCGCATGTACATGCTCAAGACTTTTGAGCCGGCCATCCGTGAAGGCCATGCCATGGGCGTCATGGTCGCCTATAACGACATCGACGGCGTGCCCTGCACGGCAAATCCGTGGCTGCTGCAAAAAGTGCTGTTCAATGAATGGGGATTTCAAGGCTTTACGCTGGCAGATGACGGCGCAATCGCGCGCCTCATCTCCGCCCATCATGTCGCCGCCACGCCCGCCGACGCCGCATGCCTGGCCATTAATTCGGGCATGGACATGCAGTTTTATGATTTCGATCACGACACATTTCAGAACGCGATCGTCCAGGGCGTGAAAGACGGGCGCGTATCCGAAGCCACGCTGGACGACGCTGTCACCAGGATTTTGCGCGCAAAATTTATGCTCGGCCTTTTTGATCATCCCTTCGTGAACCCGGACCTTGAGAATTCCGTTTGCCGTTCGCAGGAGCACCTGGACCTTTCTCTCGAAGTCGCCCGGCAGTCCATGTGCCTCCTGAAAAACCAGGACCATCTCCTTCCGCTCGATAAAAACCTGAAGCACATCGCCGTGATCGGGCCCAACGCAAATGTTGTGCAAACGGGCGATTACACCGGGCACGAGGCGAGTCTGGACACGCCCGAGTACGGCATTTTCGAGCAGGTCAAAAAAATCGTATCGCCGGACACACAAGTGCGGTTCAATAACGGCCAAAATGTCGACGCTGCCGTCGCACTGGCAACGAACTCGGACATGGTGATTTTGGGGCTGGGCGAAAACTCGAAAATTTCCGGGGAAGGACATGACCGTTCCAATCTGGACCTGCCCGGCAACCAGGAACAGCTATTGGAAGCGGTTGTCGCCACGGGTGTGCCCGTGGTGCTCGTTCTCGAAAATGGCCGGCCCTTGACGATCCTCTGGGCGGCGCAACACGTGTCCGCCATCCTTGAAGCATGGTACCCGGGAGAATTCGGCGGACGCGCCATTGCCGAAACATTATTCGGCGACAATAATCCCGCCGGAAGATTAAGCATTAGCTTTCCCAAAAACGTGGGCCAGTTGCCGGATTTTTATGACTCTTTTCCTTCGAAACGAAACCACTTTGTTGATGGAGACGATTCGCCACAATTCGTTTTTGGGTTCGGGTTAAGCTACACGACATTCAAATATGATCATCTGGAGGTCACCGCCCCTTCAGCCGGCAGCGACGACGACGTGCTTGTGACATTCGACCTGACCAACACCGGCGATCGCGACGGGGATGAAGTGGCCCAGGCCTACGTGCGTGAAACGACTGCGAGCGTGGCGACACCGCAACGCGCGCTGAAAGCCTTTTCACGTATTCACTTAAAAGCCGGTGAAACCCGGAGCGTGACGCTTCACATTAAAAAGAGCGATCTCGCTATTTGGGGCGCGAAACAGGAATGGTCGGTTGAGCCGGGCGAATTTACGGTCTGGGTCGGCGGCGATTCCCGGGCGACCTTAAGTAAAAAATTCAATTTGGAATAGTTCCACGTTATACTCATAGCCATGAAAATCATTCGTTATCTCGATCCATCAGGCGCAATCTCTTACGGCGCGGAACAGCCTTCGGGCCAGACAGCGCGCATCGAGGGCGATATTTTTTCCAAATTCCATACGACGAATGAGCCGGCGAAAATTGCCAAATTGCTCGCGCCGGTTGTCCCTGCGGCGATGCTGTGCATTGGCCTGAATTACAAGCACCATGCCGCCGAAAGCAAGGCGCCCATCCCGGAATATCCGGTGCTCTTCGTTAAAAATCCCGGGGCGTTGAATCATCCGGGCGCGCCCATCGCCCTTCCGAGGCATCTGCGCAGCGATGAAGTGGATTACGAATGCGAATTGGCCGTGGTCATTGGCCGCGCCTGCAAAAACGCTTCGCGCGCGAATGCCCTCGATCATGTCCTGGGTTACACCTGCGCCAATGACGTCAGCGCCCGCGATTGGCAAAAAATCCGCAGTGGCGGCCAATGGTGCCGCGGAAAATCATTCGATACGTTCGGACCGCTTGGCCCCTGTCTTGTGACGCCGGATGAAATTCCCAACCCCAATGCGCTGCGCATTCGCACCGTTATCAACGGCGAAACCCTGCAGGATTGGAACACCAACGACATGATTTTTGACGTGCCGGCGCTCATCGAATTTCTGAGCGGCTCGACCACACTTCTCCCGGGCACGGTTATTCTCACCGGCACACCCCATGGCGTCGGCATGGCGCGAAATCCCCCACGCTGGCTCAAACCGGGAGATAACGTGACCATCGACATCGAGAAAATTGGAAGCCTGACAAATCCAGTAATCATGGAAACCGTCTAACCCAAAAATCCAGGAATCCAACAATCCATTAATCCAATAAAAGAAGCGCGCGGCGAAGGCCTAAACGAGATTGGCGCTCCCGCTGAGCGGGATTAATGCTCGATAGAGCTACCCACGTGGGGTAATGTCCTGACGCCCCGGCACGAAAAATCTCAAATCCGGTATTTGGACCCAGGCTCATTCGTCGCGCAACACCAACGTCTCACATTCTTTAAGGGCTGCAACAGAAAGTTGTTCCAAAGTTGTTCACAACAGGTCCATCAAGCCAGCGGCAGATTCGACCCCACTTTCGTCGTTTCGTCATGAAGCTATTTGGATTCCGTTACCGCAAGAGAAAATAATGGCCGGGCGAAACGCCTGTTACATATTGCGTGGTGCGTCAAGTATTGTATGACGATGTCCGGTTTTATTAATCATTTGCGTGGGGTTGCGGGTTGTGGCATTCTATTTTGTATCAAGAAACTATTTTCATAAACATTATGACTAAGCCAAAGATTATCGCATATTTGAAACCAACCTGCGGATGGAGCCAGGGCGTGCGGGCCGTGTTGCGCAAGTACGACCTGCAGTATGAGGACCGGGACATCATCAATGACCCTATGCAGCGTCAGGAAATGATTGAGAAAAGCGGGCAGATGTTGAGCCCATGCGTGGAAATCAATGGCCACATGCTCGCGGACGTCAGCGGCGAGGAGGTGGAAGCGTGGATGCTTGCCAATAATGTCGTGACGCAAAACAATCGGGCGCCCGACGCGCCGATCAACCAGCCCTGCGCCCATGAAATGCCAGAGGAAGCGCCGCTTAATTTTGCAGCGCGCCATCATTAATTTTTTGCAAAACGCAAAACGCGAAGGCCAAAAGCCTTCGCGTTTTTTTATGCCATTGGCCGGCGAAGGCCAGCCGGTACCGACGCCGGCGCCGAGGAAAGCGCCATTGGTATCCATGTACAAGTCCGTCCGGGAAAGCGGATGAATACAGGCTTGGTAGATTTGGAACCCCCAAAGAAGTTCAATGCTGACGCGGGGATTTAGGGGCAGAAATTTTCTTATTTCGTTTTTTGGGTGGAATCTCGCGAAAATTTCGAGGCATTTTGGGGATTTGCGGCTAATGCAGGCAAAGAGACAACGAAATACTCATTATGAAAACAAAACTGCAAATTCTCGTGGCTGTTATTTCCATTGTATTTTCGATGGTAAAGACATCGGCACAGCAGCCCCCAACCCCACCAACTCCACCTGCGGCAATCAATCCAGCAACGGGGCTGCCCGAGCCCGTGCCAAACATTGACCCGCGAACGGGGTTGCCTGCGGACGGCAGCCCACCGTTCAAAGATTCCAATGGCGCAACTACATGGATAGACCCTGCGTGGACAGATTCCGGCAAAGTCGTGAATTCGGTCGAATACCCGGATATTCCCCTGAGCGAAGTAGCAAGAAATTTGCGGGAGCAATTTACCAATTATTTCGATGTTATCATTCCGAATCCAAATGGCGTGTCTGGACCCACGCCCGGCACGCTTGATCCAACTCAGTGTAGTGTTAACCTGCAGTTGAAAAATGTCACGGCGACTGAAATATTGAACGCGATGAATTTGCAGTTCCAACTGGACAATAAGCCGGTGCGGTGGGAGCTGACATTGAATGGCTCGCGCCCAACCGCCATATTGCGGCTCGTGCCCCAACTGGGTCCTGCGTCGCCGCCACAAATTCGGAAGGCCTTTTTTGTTGGCGATATGCTCGACGAATATCCCGGCACCAATGACATGGAAAAGCTCGGTGACATCTCCGGTAAAGTCAACGATGCATGGGACGCGACGGGGACATCCAGGGGAAGGGTTCACATTTATCCTGCCGGCCAATTATTGATAGTGTCAGGCACTCCGGACCAGGTGGATTTAGCCGAACAAATCCTTCGGGCGTTGAAAGAAAAAGCGGACTATGAAACATCACATCCCATGAAGCGTCACGGCCACGGCAACAGCCAATGAATCCAAAGTTGTCTATGCGCGCATGACCGTTTCCATCCTCACGATGCGCCCTCTTGCAGAGACGCTCACACCACGCGCAACTGTGGAAACGTCCAATGAGAGAGCCGCTGAATCCGCAGCCGACGCGGAGGCGCGCCAGGTGGCCGCCGCGATCGGGCGCGGAGAGAACGCGGCATTCGAGAAGTTGTACGAGCGTTATCATCGGCGCCTGTTGCGCCTGGCGCTGATGCTGGCACGAGGGGATGAATTGCTGGCGCATGACGCGGTGCAGGGAACATTCATCGTGGCGGCGCAA
This sequence comes from Candidatus Sulfotelmatobacter sp., assembly GCA_035503455.1. GTDB lineage: Bacteria > Verrucomicrobiota > Verrucomicrobiia > Limisphaerales > UBA11358 > UBA11358. Next base: position 12,958 of record DATJTK010000035.1, read on the forward strand.
AAACTCCGTCACGTGGATGGTGAGGCGCATTTATGGAATTGGCTGGCGCAGGTGGCGCGGCAGCAAATCACCCGGATTTGCCGGCAACGAAAGCGCGACACCACGGTTGTGGATCCGGAGGAATTCATCGGGCGCGCCATAGTTGAAGAATCGGACACGCGACTGGAAGAAATCCTCGACGCCGCGCTTGCGGCCCTGGACCTGGAGGAACGTCAAATCGTCGAGCGGTTTTACTTCGACCGATTGAGCCAAAAAGAAATCGCCGAACAACTCAACATTACGCCGAAAGCCGTTTCGAGCCGCCTTGAACGGGCGCGGGCGAAGCTGCGTTTATTCGTTTCAACCACGTTGTCCCATGAAACCTGAAAAAGAACGATTGATTGATGATTTGCTGGATGCGCAAAACCGGCGGGAAGCAACATTGCGCGCAGGCGCCCAAATCCTTCGCCGCCGCCGGCATTGGCGCGCGGCGCGACAAACATTGGCGGTGACGGCGCTCGTTGCGGTCGCGGCGGTCTTCATCGGGCGAAATGATCACCCGCAAAAAACGGCCCCCATTTCTGTTGCTGTTCCTGTTGCTGAAGAAAAACCCGCCCCAGTCCAGGCGGGGGTTTTGACGGACGAACAATTGCTCGCGCTTTTTCCGAACACGCCGGTTGGGCTGGCCAAGTTGTCCAATGGGAAAAAGGTGCTTATTTTCCCCCGGCCAGCGGATGAGGCCCGGTATGTTGTTCATTTATAAAATGGATTAATTTCGCGCTTGCGGTTATTCGCGCGATGGGTGAGTTTTCCAAGTCTCCTATGCGCATCTATCAAATGGTCTTCCTGGCATTTATGATAGTAGCATTCATCGGCGCCTGCATCAGGAAGCCGCGTCAAACGATTGGCGGAGTCATTGGTGGTATCCTGGGAATCCTGATTCCAGTTTTGCTTGCAGAATTATATGTTTGGCGTGGAGGAGACCCTACGGCGGCTGGAGCTCTCTCTTTTTTCTGTATTCTCACGTTGCCGCTGGGAATCGCCATCGGTGTTATCGTTGCAAATTGGACAGCGAAAGTCCGGGGAACATCTGACAAGGATAAAGTTTGAACAACCCGGCACCGGCACCAAAATGAGAACGCGCTTTGTTAAATTCTATCTCTATTTCGTTGCCGTTACGCTGTCAGTGACGTTTGTGGGCAAATTAGGCGCTGTGGTTCGCACGGTATTTCACCTGCCCTCGATGTACCAGTGCATCGAAGACCCCATGTTCGGGCCATCCCAGCCCATCGGCAACGATCCACTGTTGGCCATCGCCGCAGGTATTGAATTTGTGATCGTCATGCTGATTTGCTTTTGCCGGGCGCGATGGGTGCCTTGCCTCGCATCCGCTTTGTGGGGCACGATTTGTGTTGGCGCCCGTGTGTATTTTACAGTTGCCGGCACCGATTGCGGCTGCCTGGGCTGGCTGGCCGAACCCGGTCCCACGACAAATTTGATTGTCGGCCTGTTGGCACTGGCAATTGCGGCGGGCGGTTATACCGCGCTGGGCATCCTCTGGCGGGATTTCAAACCGTTCAAGCGGAGCCAAAACGCCGCAGTGACATGACTCTTATCGTGCCACACAGCAGGCTCCGGATTTAACGTACCACGCGAAGTCCAAACGACTTGCGACGCCACAGCCATAACGCTCCGACGCCAAGGCCCGCCAGCGCGACGGTGGACGGCTCCGGGGTAACAGCGATGCCGTAGGGGCCATCAAGTCCTGAAATTAGCGAAGCATCGACGAGGGCCCCGGAAGTCGTGTATTCGCTGACCGAACCGTTACCGCCGCCGAAGTCCTCATTTGCGACAAACAGGTCGTTCCCGGAAATCGCAATAGCCCAGGGATCGTTCAAGTTGGAAACCAGCGGGGTATCCACCTCTGATCCATCCAGTCCGTACTCGCCCACGGTGTTGTTGTTATTATTTACAACGTATATGTCTTGCGCCTTGAGGGCGCCTGCCAGGCCACATGTCAGCGCCAAAGCGAATCCACAGATTTTCGTAGTATTTTTCATGGCAAGTCGCTGCCCCGAGTTGATATTTAAGCCGATCACTCAAGCGCCATTTTATCTTTAAAATCCACAACCGGGAACTGTGCGTTTCACCGCGCATCTGTTCCATTCGGGCGCACAGCGAAAGTGTTACCTATGAACCCGAAACATCGGTCCGGCAGCTTGCAAACAACGAAACCGTTGAAACGGTTTCTTCCTTCGAGCGGCACCGTACACCGGGCCAAAGCCACGGTGTTAGTGGGGGCGTTGAAATGGCGTAGCCCATTTGGTTTTGGCACGTGATTTGCGACAGTGAAAAACTAATTTTTTCGGCCTGCATTTGAAAAATCGAATCGACTCATTTAAAATTGGTGTATGAGGCCAAAGTTCAAGGTGAAGTTCACCGCCATCATTCAACGTTCGGAAAAATGGTTTATCGCGCTTTGCCCGGAGCTGGACGTGGCAAGCCAGGGCGGAACGGCGGAGGAAGCCAAGCGTAATATCACAAAGGCTGTGAAATTATTTTTGGAAACGGCGAGCCCGTCCGAAATCCAACGGCGAATCAGCCGGGAAACCTATATTACGCCACTCGCCATCGCCGTTTGAAATAAATGAAAAAACCTATCATTGGCATTTTCGCGCTTTTAGCATCCGGCAGCCTGTGCGCCTTCGCCGGCGACGGAACTGCAGCGGTAAACACAACTGTATCGCCGCAGGCGAAAGAAATTGTGGAAGAAATGCGCGGGATCGATATGCGACTGGGCAACCCTATGTTTGATGATGGAAGTCCCAACCTGAAAGAACAGCATAAGTATGATATCATAGATGAATTGCGCGCAATAGGGCCTGACGCGATTCCAGCTTTGATTCAGGCTCTTGGCGATCCTGACGACCAAATGCGTTGTGATGCTGAATTGGCTATGATCAATTTGGCAGGAGGCTTCGACGGCAAGCCGAAGATGGATATAGAGAAGGCGCTTCCGGCGCTGGTCAAATCAATGGGCGACACAAATAGCAACGTGCGGGCGTGGGCTGCGCACGCTATTGCCGAGATGGGGCCCGGTGGCGTAGGTGCTGTTCCCGTATTGATCAAGATGCTTAACGATCCTGACGTGGGACCTCGTAACTGCGCCTGTATCGCTCTGAGAAATATCGGGCCGCCGGCCAAACCCGCATTGCCTGCGCTGCAAAAAGCGTTGAATGACCCCGAGGGGGATGTGCGTAGTTTTGCGAGACAGGCGATTGAGAAGATTGAAAAACCGGTGAATTGATGCGAAGTGCCTGACTGGCGCGTGCCTGGCGGAGCGGCAGCTCCGCCCTACCGCCGGGTGATGGGACATTAAAGATGTACCACTACCAAATCCGTTGAGCCGCACGTTCATGCGGTTGAGAATATAGGCGGGTTGAGGCAATTAATGGGAGTGATGGTTGCCAGCATCTTCGCACCGCCGATGGCTGGCGGAATAACGTGGCCAATTGGACATTTACGACGAGTGGGTTTTTCGGCGACAAAAAATATTACATTCGCATCGATGACAACCGCGACCCGAACAGCGGCGCGGTAATCAGGTTCGGAAACGGCGCCGGCCCGCGCGACGTGCGCGCCGTTGTGGATGGCGGATTTTTGGAATTATCGCGGCTGGGCGTCATGAGCCCAAACGACTGGACCATCCTGGAAACGTTGCCAAAATATGACGGCATCCTGAAGCAGACGATCGCGGGCAAGGGCGATGCGCGACCGGGCCGGTAATGTGGCGTGGGAAGGTTCGACCAATCGCGCGCTTACTCCTCCTGCCGGTGGTACGCTGGCGGTAAATGATGCACTGGATGTGAAGGGGCAAGTTGGACAATAATGCTGAAACATCGAACATCGAACGTCGACCGCCCAACATCGAATGAAAGAGCCTAGCCCGGATATTTCATAAAGGGATTAACCAAAGAAGCGGCTGGAGCGTCCATAGGCTTGATTTCACTAAGCCAAATGAAAACGCCACACGCCGCTTCTTCGACAACAGACTGTAGAGAACAGCCCTTGCTCTTTCAAGACCTCGGTTCACGAAAAGTGGTGGCGGATTTTTCTGGTGGCAGACTTTCCGGCGATGGCGGGGTGCTTCTGTTACGCCAGGTCGATGCCGGACTGGGATTGACCCGGAGTCTGGCCCAATGCTTCGAGGATGGGCGCCAGCAGGTTTATGTGGATCATAGTGTGCGGCAACTTTTGGCGCAGCGGATCTACG
>DATJTK010000036.1:0-10044 GCA_035503455.1 Candidatus Sulfotelmatobacter sp.
ACCCCCGAACCGATTGGCACACGGAGCGCGGCTGTGTGCGGGGCAAAGGGGCACCAGCCGCAGCAGCCGCGAACGTTGCGACGCGCTGCGGCTGGTCTTCGACACAGCCGCGCTCCGAAGCAGGTTCATGGGGAGGGAGAATCGTTCAAGAAAGAACCCCGTGCGGTTCACGGAGAGGCAAATGTAAAATGAAATTCTCATGGTCGGTCGCACCGTCGCAGCCGCTCCTCGCCGGACGGCTCGCCTCGTCGCTTAAAGTGCCGCCGCTCCTCGCGCAGTGCCTCCTCAATCGCGGCCTGAGCGAGCTGCCCTCCATCGAACATTTCCTCGCTCCCCGCCTCAAAAACCTTTCCGATCCCTTCCTGCTTCCAAACATGGAAACCGCCGTCAAAAGGCTTTTTCGCGCGCGGGAGCAAAACGAAGCAATCGTGATTTTTGGCGATTACGACGTGGATGGCGTCACCGCCACGGCCCTGCTGATGGAAGTCATGCGCCCCCTGGGCTGGCGCGTCGAATTTTATCTGCCCAACCGGATGGAAGAAGGCTACGGACTCAGCGCGGACGCCGTCGAAAATTGTCTGAAGAAATTTCAAACGACCCTGCTGCTCGCTGTGGATTGCGGTTCAACCGCCGTCGAACCCATCGCATCGTTGCGCGCCGGCGGCGTGGATGTCATTGTCCTGGACCATCATCAAATTTCCAATCCCGCGCCGGACGCCGTGGCCCTCGTAAATCCGCAGGCTGCCTCGATGCCGTCCAATGGCAACGGCGCGCCATCTGGAGCGCCGGCTCCGGCCCATACTGAACTCTGTTCCGCGGGCCTGGCTTTCAAACTGGCCCATGCCATTGTCAAACGCGGACGCGAACTCAATTTGCCGGGAATGATGGAGTTTGATCTGAAACCATTGCTTGACCTGGTCGCGCTCGGCACGATTGCCGACCTCGTTCCGCTGGTGGGCGAAAATCGAATCCTGACCTCCGCAGGCTTGATGCGATTGAATCAAACGCAACGCCCGGGAATCGTCGCGCTCCGGCAGGTTACTCAAATTGCTGGCAAAATCGGAGTCTACGAAGTTGGTTTTCAACTCGCGCCGCGCCTGAACGCCGCCGGCCGTCTTGAAAATGCCGAAGAATCGCTGCACCTGCTCCTCGCAATTACCGTCGAGGAAGCCCTGCCGCTGGCCGAACGCCTCGATTCACGCAACCGCGAACGCCAGAAAATTGAAAAAACCATCGTCGAAGAAGCCATGGGCGCGCTTCGCTCTAAATTTGATCCAAAGGACCACTTCGTCATTGTTGAAGGCCAACTGCTCTGGCATATAGGCGTCGTTGGCATTGTCGCTTCCCGCGTGTTGCAGGAATTTTATCGACCCACAATCATTATCGGCGGTGAGAACGGCGAAATGCGCGGTTCCGGCAGGAGCATTCCCGGTTTTGACATGGCGGCCGCCTTGCGTGAGTGCGGTCATTTGTTGGTTCGCCACGGCGGCCATGCCATGGCCGCCGGCTTGAGCATAGTGCCCGACAACATCGCTTTGCTGCGCGAAAAGCTAAATGAACTGGCCCGCCGAACGTTGAAATCTGGCGACCTCCAGCCCTCGTTGCGCCTGGACGCCGAAGTAGGCATGGAGGAAATGAACTTTCAGGCCATTTACGAATTGGAAAAGCTCAAGCCACACGGGCAGGGGAATCCCGCCGCGCAATTTTTCGCCAGAAACGTTTCCCACGCCCGCCCCCTCGAACGAATCGGCGCCGAAAAACAGCACGTTAAAATGAAGGTCACTGACGGAACCGCCACTCACGAAGCCATCTGGTGGAACGCCGGAGATAAACCGCTGCCCGTTGGTAAATTTGACATAGCCTTCGTCCCGCAGATCAATCAGTACAACGGCACAAGATCTATCCAATTGAAAGTCCTGGACTGGCGTCCCTGTTCGGTTTCCACCCTTTAGGGTGCGTCAGTTTCTTTCATTCGATGTTGGGAGTTCGATGTTCGATGTTCGATGTTTTTGGATTCATTCACCGAACCTGAAACATCGAACATTGACCCGCGCTCAAGAACTTCGCGTCCGTCTCCGCTCCCATTGGTAGCCCCGGTGCAAACCGGCCCAAATAACCATTGACAATCCCCTAACTTATTTGGTATAAAAACTAACCACTCTCCCGTCGGCCAATCGCCTGCGGGTAAATCGGAGACTGTTTTATGCGCCTTAAAATTTGGATTCCGGTCGTGACTTTCTTTCTTCCTGCTTTTTTGTCCGTTGGTACAAATCTTGAGTTGGTTTCAGGCATAGCCAGTCCCGGTGCGCCGTCCGCAGGCGGCAATGGTGACTCTTATACTCCCGTAGTCACGCCCGATGGCCGATACGTTCTCTTCGCCAGCACGGCAAACAATTTGGTTCCAACCAACTCCGACGGCCCGATTACCTCACTGACCGCCGTGAACGTCTTTATGCGCGACCGTGTTACCCAGACGACATCGTTGGTCAGCCTCAGCAGCGCCCTCGCCGGCGCCGATCGAAGTGCATGGCCAACCGGTATCTCCACAAATGGACAATACGCGCTCTTTGAAAGCTCGGCGGACAACCTGACGCCGGGCTGCTCGAATTTAATGAATAATATTTTCGTCCGTGACGTCGTCAACAACGTCACGACGCTCGTCAGCGTCGGCACGAATGGCCTCGGCGGCAACGGCAATTCGTATGCCTCGTCCATCACGCCGGATGGGCGATATGTGGTATTCGTCAGCAGCGCCAGCAATTTGGTGCCGCAGGACACCAATGGCATTGCCGACATCTTTGTTCGGGATTTGCTAAATAATACGACCACGCTGGTCAGCACCGGAGCGATAGCCGCGGGGTTGTTGCCGGGTTCTGTTTCGCCGAGCATCACTCCGGATGGACGCTATGTGGCGTTTTTTAGCTCGGCTACGAACCTGGTCCCCGGTGTCCAAACGGTGGGCGAGGTCTACGTCCGGGATTTGGTTGCCGGAACGACGATTTGGGCCAGTACGAACGCCCGCAGCTTGTATCAACGACAGATAGGCACGCCGGGTGTTATTTCCTATCAGCCGGTTATCAGCAGCAACGGTGAATGGGTTGCCTTCGAGGTTTGCCCTACCAACGTGGCCACGAGTGGCACGCCCTCCACGGGCATGGTCCTGCAAGTGAGCCTTCAAACGCTCGCTGATACCGTCATCAGCACCAATGCGTATGCCTCGTTGACCTGGGGACAACCGGACTCTCCCAATCTTGCCATGAGTTCCGATGGCAGCGAAGTTGCCTACATCGGCGCCGGCGCAAACTGGACCAATACCTCGATTTATTTATGGGAGGCCCAATCCCAAACCAATATCCTGGTGAGCGGACCCTTGGGCAGCTCCGGCACCTGCACCGAACCCGTAATCAATTCGGGTGGAACCTGCCTGACCTTCCTTTCAAACGGAACAAACCTTACGGCCAACGCTTTGTTGCCGGAATTCCATCTCTACCTGTGGAATATACAGGCGGCCACGTTGCAATTGTTGGATGCGAATGCCAGCGGCGGCGTTGGCGCCGGTCTTGGTTTGGGCTCGAGTGTGGCCATGAACTCCGACGGAAGTTTGGTCGCTTTCGACCTCGTATTGAATAACGCCGCTCTAATGCCCAACGACAGCAACCTCGGTTCGGACGTCTTTGCCGTCAATCCGTCAACTGAGGCGGTCGAATTGATTTCCGGCTGCCTGTCGCCCGCGCAAACTCCAAACAATTTCGTTGAATTCTATCCGTCCTGCGTCAACACAAATGGCCGATACGTGGCATTCTCCAGCGAAGCCACCGATTTGGCAGGCAACGCCACCAACAGGTCCCGCGAAGTATTCGTGCGCGATTTGGTGCTGCAAACCAATATTTTGGTCAGTGTCGACCCGAATGGTTTCGCGGGTTCGGCAATGTCATTGGAGCCGTCCATCAGCGGCAGCGGCCGTTACGTGGCCTTTTCCAGTGACGCGACCAATCTGATTGCGGGTGTATCCTCCAATACGGAAAATGTATATCTGCGCGACTTGCAATCCGGCACCAACGCGTTGGTCAGCGTGAATATTTCCGGTAGCGCTCCGGCCGGCGGAAACGCAAATTCCTTTGCCCCAACAATAAGCTGCGACGGCCGATACATTTTATTTTACACCCTGGCAACCAATGTTGCCGCAGGATTGCCCGCGAATAATAACAGCGCCGTGAATCTTATCTTACGGGACAATCAATTGGCCACAAACTATGCGCTGACCACCGGCGCCGGCTCTTCCGCGCCCGGCGTTCTTTCAGCATCCATGACGCCCGACGGCCATTATGTTGCGTTCATCGGCGCTGGAAACCAGGCAAGCGCGCCGTATCTCTATGTCTGGAATTCACAAACGGCCGCTTTAATTTATACCAATACCACGGCCAACCTGACGAACGTTTGCATTAGCCCGGACGGTTCATGGATCGCCTATGAGGGCAGTTCACTATGGGTGTTGAATTTGCAAACGAACACCGCTATCCCGATTGCCACCGGGGCATTTAATACGCCGGGCCTGCAATTCAGCGCCGACGACCAGTCCCTTGTATTCGGGATGGCCAACAATATTTATGTGTACGATTTCCAGGGCGGCACAAACATCCTCGTCAGCCGAAGTTTCAACTCCACCAATGCCGCCAGTGGAGAGTGCAAATCCCCGTCAATCAGCCCGGACGGACGTTTTGTGGCCTATCGCAGCACCGCGACCAATATCGTTCCAAACGACACCACGGCCGCTGCAAATGTCTATCTCTTTGACCGCTCGAATAATGCGACGATTTTAATCAGCGTCAATCTGGCCGGAAATTCCGTGGCAAACAGTTGGTCCGTCCAACCTGACTTCAGCGCCGATGGCAGCACGCTGGCGTTTCAAAGCTTTTCTTCCGACCTTGCGAGCCAGGATTTCAATGCGTACGGCTCCGTCTATGCATTGAATCTCTCAACGTCCCTGACCAACTCCGTCGGGACGAATGTTGTCATTGCCGCCCAAATTTCCGGCATCACAGTTCCTCCGGGACAAAATCCGCCCGCCGGCAATCCTGTAATCATTTGGGCCGCGACACCCGGTCCCGGAGCTTCGTATCAAGTGCAGTTCACCGACAGTTTGACTGATCCGGTCTGGCAGAACGTCAATGGCAGCATGATTTTCATCGGCAACAATGGCCAAATCAACGACCTATCGCCCGCCGCAAGCCAGCGGTTCTACCGAATCGTTGTGAACAATCCATAGATCGATCCGTCGGATCCGTCCGATCGGTCGAATCGGTCAGATCCAATAAATAAAAAAACCCGGCACCGAAATGCCGGGTTTTTTAATATCCGCCAATTACTTCTTCTTCGCCGGCTTCTTGGCCGCATCATCCAGCGCCGCCTGCGCCGCCGCCAATCGCGCGACCGGCACGCGGAACGGTGAGCAGCTGACATACGTCAGTCCCAGCCGATGACAGAATTTCACGGAATCAGGATCGCCGCCGTGTTCACCGCAGATTCCCAGCTTGATGTCGGGACGTGTCGAGCGGCCTTTTTCCACGGCGATCTGCATCAATTGTCCGACGCCCGTCTGGTCAATGGAAGCAAACGGATTCTTCTTCACGATTTCCAGTTCCGCGTAGTGCGGCAGGAACGAACCGGAATCGTCGCGGCTCATGCCCAGGCACGTCTGCGTCAAATCGTTCGTGCCGAAGCTGAAGAATTCCGCCGTGTGCGCGATTTCATCCGCCGTCAACGCCCCGCGCGGAATCTCAATCATCGTGCCGACGAGGTAGGTGAGTTTGGTTTTCGTTTCCGCCATGACTTCTTTGGCCACCTTGTGGACCAGTTCGATTTGCAAATCCAGTTCCTTCTTGAATCCGACGAGCGGAATCATGATTTCCGGTTTGCACTTGATGCCTTCCTTTTGCACTTGCGCCGTGGCCTCAAATATCGCCCGCGCCTGCATTTCGGAAATTTCGGGGTACCCGATGCCCAAACGGCAGCCGCGGAATCCCAGCATGGGATTGAATTCGTGGAGTTCGTGGACGCGCTTGGCGATTTTTTCGACGCTGATGCCCGACTTATTCGCCAGTTCGGTTTGCTGCGCATGATCATGCGGCAAAAATTCGTGCAAGGGTGGATCGAGAAAACGAATCGTCGCCGGCAGGCCTTTCAATTCGCGGAAAATCCCGATGAAATCTTCCCGCTGGTAGGGCAGCAATTTCGCCAGCGCAGTTTTGCGGTCCGGCGTCTTCTCCGCGAGAATCATTTCGCGCATCGCGTCGATGCGGTCGCCTTCGAAGAACATGTGTTCGGTGCGGCACAATCCAATTCCTGACGCGCCGAACGCCACCGCGTTGCGCGTTTGTTCCGGGCTGTCGGCGTTGGTGCGCACATGCATACGCGTCACCTGCGAGCACCATTTCATCAATTGCGTGAAATTTTTATAAGTGCCGCTCTTTTTGGCTTCCGCGTCGTCCTGCAGCAAACCCTGGATGACTTCGCTATGGGCGGTTTTCACTTCGCCGGCATAAACCGTTCCGCTTGTCCCATCAATCGAAAGAGCATCCCCTTCCTTGAAGGTTTGGCCGTCCACAGTCAACGTTTTGGCCGCGTAATCCACGTGCAACGCGCTCGCGCCGCACACGCAAACCTTGCCCATCTGGCGGGCGACCAGCGCCGCGTGCGAGCTGACGCCGCCGCGGGCCGTCAAAATGCCCTCAGCCGCAATCATCCCGCGCAAATCCTCAGGCGACGTTTCGACGCGCACCAACAGGACTTTCTCGCCTTTGGCCGCCGCTTCAACCGCCCGCTCGGCGTTGAAGTAGGCCTTGCCGGATGCAGCGCCGGGACCCGCGGGAAGGCCGGTGGCAATTGCTTTGGCGGATGCAATGGCCTTGCGATCAAAGATCGGCGCCAGCACCTGGTCCAACTGATCGGCGGGAACGCGTTTGATGGCCGTCTTCCAATCAATCAAACCCTCCTTCACCATTTCGCAGGCAAAGCGGACAGCGGCCACGCCGGTGCGTTTGCCGTTGCGCGTCTGCAACATGAACAACTTCTCTTCCTGGATGGTAAACTCGAAATCCTGCACGTCTTTGAAATGCGATTCGAGGGTGTTGCGGACTTTTTCGAGCTCGGCGAACGACTGCGGCAGATGATTTTTCAATTGCGCAACCGGCTCGGGCGTGCGAACGCCGGCCACGACGTCTTCGCCCTGGGCGTTCATCAAGAATTCGCCGTAGAATACTTTTTCGCCGGTGGCCGGGTCGCGCGTGAAGGCCACGCCGGAACCGGACTTTTCTCCTGTGTTGCCGAACACCATCGCCTGGACGTTCACGGCGGTTCCCCATTCATGGGGAATTCCGTATTTGCGGCGATACACAATCGCGCGGTCATTCATCCATGAACCGAACACGGCGCCAACGGCGCCTTCGAGCTGCTTCCACGGATCATTCGGAAATTCCTTGCCCGTGCGCTCCTTGACCAGCGCCTTGAAACGCAGGACCAGGTCCTTCATGTCCGCGGTGTCCAGTTCGGTGTCTTCGACGTCCTTGTGATATTTTTCGTGCTTCAGCGTGTGAATGACCGTTTCAAACGGCTCATGATCTTCACCCGGACGCTTTTGCACGCCCATGACGACATCGCCGTACATCTGGATGAAACGGCGATAACAATCCCACGCAAAACGTTCATTGTTGGTTGCTTTGACGAGCGACTGGATGGTTTGGTCGTTGAGGCCGAGGTTCAAAATCGTGTCCATCATGCCCGGCATGGAATCGCGGGCGCCGGAACGCACGGCCACGAGCAGCGGAAAATTCTTCGAATCGCCGAACTTGTAGCCCATGATTTTTTCGATCTGGGCGATGCCGGCGGCCATCTGCGCCTTGAGTTCCTTGGGATAGGTCTTTTTGTGGTCGTAAAAGTACGTGCAGACTTCGGTGGTGATGGTGAAGCCCGGGGGCACCGGCAGGCCGATGCGGGACATTTCAGCCAGGTTCGCTCCCTTGCCGCCCAGGAGCGGTTTCATGGAGCCGTCGCCGTCGGCCTTTTTATTTCCGAAACTGTAGACGTATTTTTTCGATTTCGATGCTTTCGCCATAAATTATTTTTTCTTAAAAGTTCAAAAATGAGCGGCGGATTTTAGCATTAAAGCGGCGGGTTTCAATTAAAATTCCTAAATAGGTAGGGGATGCCGCGCTGCGGCGTCCGCGCCGCGTGCAGCGGCGCAACCAGCGGGTCCTCCAACGATTCCCGGCGCAAACCGCGCATATTCGGTGAAATTTCCGTATTTTTCGCGTTTTTTCGTGTCTTTTTGGGGGCCAAAAGGGACAATTCGATTTTTCGCAAAATGTCCTGAAATTTCACCCCCGTAAAATAAGGGTTTTTTGAATGTGCCTATGATCATTTTGAGGGGGAACTGTCCCCCCATCGTGAGGGATTTTTTTTTGACGATTCGCCAGGACGCTCACTGCGCAAAATGCTCTGCCGCACATGCTTGCGGCGGCGAAACAAGGTGTGGGAATTGTCCCCTTCAAGGTGGATTGGGCGGGCAGTTCTAACGCCCTGCGAAGCAGCAAACTGAAAGCCCCGTAAGGGCGGACGATAATAGCCCAGGGCAAGCGAGTCCCCGAGCGCCGCCCTGGGTAATTCGGCCCCATGACCAAGCCGCAAATCGCGAAGCCGCGCGATAGCGCGAATTTGGGCCGCCGGCCAAATCTCATTTGTGGAACAAGGGCCATAGCAAAGGCAGTACTTTTACCATAGCGGTATTTTCTCAGGTCTTGCGAAGGACACAAGGACTACATTTGGAACCCCCAAAATATTGAATGATGACGATGGTTTTAGTGATGTTAAATTTTGAGCATTCAAAAAAGCAAGGAATGGCGGCATGCAACGAATCGGTTCTTCGGGTGTTCCTTCTATAGAATGAAGTGGACCCAAGTGGCAATTTTTACCATCGTCGCCGCAGTCGTATCGGGCTGTGCCGGGCCAAAAATTCCAGTCGGCTTAGAGGCCAATAATCCAATAGATGTCTCCCAGGCACTTGACGTTTACGCACAATTAACAGGCAAAACCGTAGAGACTGAACCAGGCGTTCGAAACGATCAGACACTCATATTTCTCCATCAGACGCAGCCTTTGACTCGCACTCAAGCCGGCAATCTTATTGAGCGGGATTTGCGAGAGCAGGCCGGGATCATTATATTAACCGAGCATCGTAAGCACGTTGTGTTCGGATTTCAGCCCAACGCAAGATCGCCAACAGTGAAACCATAAGAAATTCGCTTATGTGGCAACGATACATCTTCGGTGTCCATTGGGAGCATGAAGGCAAGATGTATTATGACGAATTTCCCGCTGACTCGAAGGAGGATGCAGCGGAATACTTCAATTACCATAAGCGTGACGATGTGACGCTGGTCCGTGTTGTAAAGGTGCGTCCAGACGATAACGGGGTGCGCGAATACGCTCATCCGTCGCTCCTGCCTTTCAGTCCATTGATGGCCAGGCGGAGAATGGATAGGGATGAAGACGCCAAGTAAGTGCCATGAGCGCCGCGAGTGCGCATGAGCCGCCTTCGCTCAGAAGCTATGGCGCGCCAAGGTGCCAGGAGTGTCATCGAAAAAGGGAGTTCTATGCGGTGCGTGTTACGGCTTAAATTGCTGAATGGCAAATTGTTGCATCAGTTGTTACCAGTCTGTTACCAGTTTGTTACTGGTTAAGTCGTTGATATTCAGCAATGTTACGCATGTTACGGGTTTTCAGACCTCACATCATCTTGTACACGTTTATGAACACTGACAAATTCTGGAGAATAATTAATTGAATAAAGTAGAATGTAGCGGGTTGTAGGACCCCTGTAGCAGGTGTGTAGCGCCAAATGTAGCACCTTAACCCAAGTTCGTCAGTTCGGAATGATTTTTGCCGAGTATTTGAGAGTGCGTGGGCTATTTGCTGGGGAATATGGGCCAAAGGGGTTTGGCGAGGCGTGTAGTGGAGAAGAGGCCGTTGAAAACTGTCAGAACGGTGGAG
>DATJTK010000037.1:0-31779 GCA_035503455.1 Candidatus Sulfotelmatobacter sp.
TGGAAATATTTGGAAGAGCGCAATCTCAATCCGGTGCGATATGAGTGGCGAGCCGAGGGAAAAGTGATTTTGGAAAAAATTCAGCGGGCTCGAGAAGCTTTGGCACGCAGAATGGATGTTAAATAAGTCTCTTATGCGACATTACACTTAGGATAACCGCCCGGCGGCACGGTCCCGGCCCAGCTATTGGATTCAACTTCCGAAGTCAGGCGGATGAATTGGGACGCCGTTGAAATCATGTCCCCATGTGTTGACGTTCCAGTGACATTGCCATCTACATAAAATGTATAGCTGTTGGTCGTCCATAATAATCCATAGGTGTGAAAGCCACTGCCCACACCCAGGCTGCCTGAGCTGTAAACCTCCCCGCCCTCCTCTTCAGGACCATAACCATTCCACCACAAAGCGCTGTCACCGCCATTATTATACGGCGTTCCGCTGCTGGTTACATCGATATGCTCAAAGATATCCATTTCCACGCCGTTGGTCGGATTGTTATTGGTATTGCCGAGATAGCCATCGGGCAGGACATTCATCATCCATGGCGATTGCAGCCAGAAGGCCGACCATTGGCCGGGGGCGTTGGAAAACTCGATGCTCGCCTCATAATAGCCGTAGGTCCTCATCATCAAATTTTGCGAATCAATGAAACCGGTGAAATTCGTCCCTCCCTGGGTGTAGGTCGTGATGACCAGACAACCGTTGGTCACACTCACCGCTGCGGGCGTGTCGTAGGCTGAATTGCGCCACCCGTTCCGGGCATATTCCCAATTCGCGGTGTTCAGCGTGTTGTTTGTAAATTCATCCGACCATTGCAGGGTGTATCCAGGAGGAGGCGTCGCACGACCGAAAAAAGCAAATGCGATACAGTTCGCCAAACATAGGCTAAATATTGCCCTTGAATATTTCAGCGTCATACTAATGGAAGTTCTCTCCGTCGCATGGAGTCATAGCCTTTTACCTTTTGTCCGGAGCTGGGTGCCATGGGCCAGCGGTGGGGTTTGAGCGGCAATGTCCGCATATTCGTAATAGCAAAATCCGCAGGTGTCACTGGACGCATTGTTCGCCAGCATGCGCCATTTCGGACTAATTTGAAGAATATCGAGCCAGTCGCGCCGAATGGCGTCAAACCGGACGTCCAAATCAACGCCCTCGACTTCGGGATGGATCGGTTTCATAAATTCCCTCTAACGACTCAGAATTGAAATTTACTTCTTTCACATTGGATTGATGTTTCGAAACTGTTCGATTTTATTGGATATTCTATAATTCACTACAAAATCCGGGCATGCAGAGTTTGGATGATTTCCGCGCTGGAACGGCCAATCATGATGTCCAGCTTCCCGGGTTCCACGGTGCGTTTCATCTGAAGATTCCAGACGCAGAGTTCCGCAGGCCCCAGCGCAAAGCCGACTGTTTGCTTTTCTCCGGGATCAAGATGCACCCTTCTGAAGCCCCGCAATTCCTTTACCAGCGTGGACATGTATGCGAGGGATTGGTGGGTGTAGAGTTGCACCACTTCATCCCCGGCCCGGGAACCAGTATTTTCCACATCAATTGAAACGGTCAACGTTTCCCCGGGTTGAATCGTGGAATCGGATAAGCGTGCGTTGGAGTATTTGAATGTGGTGTAGCTCAAACCGAACCCAAATGGGAACTGCGGCTTTCCCATATTATCCCCGTAGCGTCCGCTGGGCCGGGTCGAATAGTAAATGGGAACCTGCCCGACGTCTCTTGGAAATGTAATCGGCAGCCGGCCACCGGGGTTATAGTCCCCGAATAAAACCTCCGCAACCGCCTGTCCGCCTTCCTGCCCCGGGTACCATGCCTGAACCACTGCCGGCACTTTTTCCAACCATGATTCCATCGTGACTGGAGCGCCCGTACATAACAAAACGATCACCGGCAGACTGCGCGCTGCCAAATTAAGGATGAGTTGTTCCTGCAACGCAGGCAATGTGAGCAGGGTCCGGTCCACGCCTTCACCTTCTTTAATTGTTGCCACGACGATTACTGCGGTTGCATCGGACGGAACATCTTTAAAATCATTGTATTGGCTCAAGTGGATTACCTGGCATTCGGGCGCCACTTTGGCCAATCCGTCCAATATTGAAATAGAGTGTCCTTTCCATTGCCCCCGATAAGTGCCGGTGTAATCCCCCAACGGGAGATTTGCCGGCCCTATCACCACTAATTTCCTGGCAGTCTCTTTATCCAATGGCAGGAAACCATTCTGGTTCTTCAGAAGAACGATCGATTCCCGCGCCGCTTGAAGGGCCAATTGCCGGTGCCGGGGCGTCTGCACCATTTCATCCGCAGCCGGCTCATCCACGTAAGGCTTTTCAAACAATCCCAGGTCAAACTTAATCTTCAGCAAGCGGGCCACGCTCCGATCCAGCAACTCCGGTGAGACGTCTCCCTGCATGACGGCCGCCACCACGTTTGTGCTACTCGGCAAATCCACATCCAGGCCCGCCTTCAAGTAATCGGAAACCACTTCATCCGCCGGTATCTGTAATTTGTGCCTTTCTTCGATTCCCGCAACCGCTCCGTAATCGCCGCAAACGATTCCATCGAATCCCCAGTCTCCCCGCAAAACATCGGTAAGCAGCCATGAGTTCATGGCGCATGGCACTCCGTCAATGGAACTGTAGGCAGCCATCACGCTACGGGCCTTTCCGGCACGCACAGCAACTTCAAACGGATAAAGATCTACTTCTCTCAAATACCGCTCGGAATAATATACCGGGCCCGAATCACGTCCGCCCTCGCCATAATCCGCCACAAAATGTTTTAGCATGCAGTCCACACCATTGGACTCGATGGCTTTGACACAGGCCAAACCCATTTGCGCTGTCAGCCACGGGTCTTCGCCGTAGGTCTCTTCCGTGCGGCCCCAGCGCGGATCGCGTGTTATATTGAGCACCGGCGCCAGGGTTTGCCGCACTCCCACTGCCCGTAATTCCTCGCCAATCGTTCCTTCTGCCTTGCCCACCAGTTCAGGGTCCCAGGTGGCTGCCATCGCGATTGACTGTGGAAAGACCGTCGCATCTCCCCAACAGGCGCCGTGCAATGATTCTTCGTTCATCAGGATTGGGATCCCAAGACGGGTCTGCTCCACCGCACGGCGCTGGTCTTCGTTAATCAAATGAGCAACTTCTGAAGGCGTCAAACGTTTGGACTTCTGTGCAAAATGTCCAACTTCGCGCATGAGTCCAACTCCAGGGGGCGCCTCCCCGGTTTTTCCGCCCACGGGAAATCCTTCCACGAGTTGTCAGGTTTTTTCTTCCGGGGTCATTCGGGACAGCAGGTCATCCACGCGCTGGCCGGTTGGCAATTGAGGATTGAGATATGCAGGAGCGCCATTCGTTCCAGACCCTGATTGGCCTGCCTCCGTTGCGGAAACCGTTGCCATGAAAAACAAAGCGGCCAACAAAACTAATGACGATTTCATCATATTTATTTCCAGCAGGTTAAAAAATTCGGGGTGTTAATAAAAGTGCCTGAAATTTCATACAATACATTCATTGTTTTTTGCTATACGTGTTTGAGACGCAGCGTGAGTGTGCCGCTGGGCGGCAACTTGAAGCGGCGATGCCCGGCAGGCACAGGGCGGATGCGAATGCCTGACAACTTCAGAGTTTCTTTGTTTTTCATAGGATTCTTTATTTCGGATTGGATTTGGCGGATGGCCGTAAGGCTGCCGGTTTTTATATAAAAAGGCTCCTTTCGGTTAATTTCATAGCGGCCGAGTATTCAGCGCGAGAGGTCATCACTTGTGGAAATGTATAATCATGTGTATAATATATCATTCCCAAAAACACAATGGACAAAATGGCCTTTCTGATGGATTTTTTGGCCAAAAGGAGGTGGCCATTCACAAAGCCGACTATCGCGCAATATATTTCGAATAAAAAATCTCGACTTATTAGCGGAGAATGTCAGCCTAAAATAGCCAACCATGACGGCTGACAAACAGGGCCAAACATTTTATCGCTATTTCCCGGTGGCAAAGCGCGACCAGGATTGGGGACTTTATATTACAACCGTTGGCACTTCACAGTTTGGACCCGGCACAAGTTATCCTCCTTCGGGGCATCCGAGACAGTATTCCCCGGTAAGCGTCGGACGATTATTGTCTGAATATCAAATTGTTTATATTTCCGCGGGAGGGGGCTGGTTCAAAGCGGAGGGTCTTGCCAAACAGAAAATCGAGGCAGGCCGCGTCCTGTTCATCTTTCCTGGAGTCCGACACAGCTACGCACCCTCCACCAGTACCGGCTGGAATGAACACTGGGTCGGGTTCGAAGGAAATTTCATTCGCGGGCTCATGCGCCACGATTTTTTCGACCCGCGCCAACCCATTCTAAAGGTGGGCAACGAAGAAAAACTTTTGGCGCTGTTCAACGAAATGATCGAAATCACTCACAACAACAGTCCGGCATCGCAGCAGATACTGTCAGCCATGACGATCAACATTCTCGCCCTGTTGTATTCCGGCCTCCAGTCCAATGGCGCAACAGACGAACCCGGTATGAAGGTCATTCAAGAGGCAATTGTTCGGATGCGCGAGTCGGCGGAAACGCCTTTGGATATTGAGGAACTTGCCCACAAGTTTCATGTCAGTTACCGCTCCTTTCGACGCGCTTTTGCGCGCCATACGGGTCTTAGTCCGCACCGGTATTTGCAGGAAATCCGCCTTGCCCGCGCGCGCACCTTATTATCTCAAAGCACGCTTTCAATTAAGGAAATCGCCCTTCGGACCGGCTTTGAAGATACGCAATACTTCTGCCGTATGTTTCACAAAAAAGTCGGCATGGCGCCAACGGCCTTTAGAAATGCCCATAAAAAATCTTAAGGCCGCTTGGTGTCCACCCTTCAGGGTGCTCGTTCGGTGTTGACGGCCAAATATGCGCAGTACAACGTCCGACCCAATTCATTGCGCTGCATCGCGCATTTCGACAGAGCCCCGACAGTGAGGGAGCGGGCAGGTTGCTCACCCGCTGGCGCCGAAGCTTTGACCTGCGCCAAAAGTTTTGTAAAAATCCCATGCTTGAACCTGCTTATCAAAATCTCTCCCATACGCACTTTCGTGGCGTGTCTATCCGGCCTCATGGTCGTGGCATGCACAACACACGCGGCCAATCCAATCGTTGTAGGCGCCGGTTTGTGCGACCCGAAAATTCGCATCTACGACAATCACGCTTTCCTCTATGCGACGCACGACGCGGTTCCGGGCAGCAACCGTTTCATCATGCGCGATTGGTGGGTCTGGTCTTCCGACGACCTGGTCAACTGGAAGCTTGTATCCGTCCTCAAGCCTGAACAGACCTACTATAAAAAACCCTGCGACAGTTGCTGGGCCACCGATGCCATTGAGCATAACGGCAAATATTATTTTTATTTTTCACGCGGGAGCAGGGAGCTTGGGGTCGTCATGGGCGATTCGCCCGCCGGACCATGGCGCGACCCTATTGGCAAGCCGCTGGTCGCTGAGGGCTCGACGCCCACAGCCGCGCGCGATCCGGCGATTCTCCAAAAACCGGACGGCACCACCTACATTATTTTCGGATGCTGGGATTATTATATCGCCAGGCTTAACGACGATATGGTCTCGCTTGCGGAGAAACCGCGAAAATTGGAAGTGTCCCCAAAGATGGGTCCATACGGTCCGGGCAAACTGGACGATAAACCGTTTCTCTTCGAATACGAGGGAAAATACTATCTCTCCTGGGGCTGCTATTATGCGATGTCCGATGACCTGTATGGTCCATACAAATACGTGGACACCATCATTCATAAAGACCGAGTTGAGCCAATTTTTCAGAAGGGGCTGACCCAGGACCGGCACGGGTCGTTTTTTGAACTCTATAACCAGTGGTATTTTATCTGCAACGACCAGAGCTGGCCGGGCACGTGCGCCCACTATCGCGATTCGGTCATCAGCTACATCCATTTCCGCGACAATGGCGAGATCGATCCGATTTATATTAACCGAATCGGAGTCGGCGAATATGACGCGAGGAACGTCATTCAGGCTGAGGACTATTTCCGCGGCGAAGGCGTGCGCCAAAAAGAAAGCCCGGACGGCGGCTTTGAGGTTCGTAATATTCAGAACTGCACCGTGCTGGTTTATCCGAATGTGACGAATGTCCCGGCCAATGCATCAATGTCATTTCGGCTTGCCAACGGCAACGCCGAATCGGCCACGATA
This sequence comes from Candidatus Sulfotelmatobacter sp., assembly GCA_035503455.1. Taxonomy (GTDB): domain Bacteria; phylum Verrucomicrobiota; class Verrucomicrobiia; order Limisphaerales; family UBA11358; genus UBA11358. The sequence continues at coordinate 6,215 of DATJTK010000037.1, forward strand.
GAAATCCATTCCGGTTCCGCGGAGGGGCCGTTGCTCGGCCTTTGTCATGTTCCCGGCGCCGGCAATTGGAAAAACTATCGAACCCTTTCGTGCCCATTAAAAAATCCGTCCGGCACTCTTGCCCTTTGTCTGGTATTCCAGGGTGCCGGCGATGATTTGCTTCATCTGAATTGGTTCAAATTCGAGGGTTCTAAATAAACTACGAGTTACATTGTCCGGGGTCAAATCCGCAACGACACAAGGCCCGAGTGGCCATCGTACCGTCCCGTCACGGAGCGCTTGTTCCATTTAACGCTCCGGGGCTGGCCCTCAGCGGCAATTTGAAGAGGCGCAGACGTCGTGTCCGAAAAAATTTCCAGTGAATCACCCGGCGACCAGCAGGCGGTCAGTTTTGAAAGCGATTCCATCACGCTCCCGTCTTTGTACCGGAGATAGCTGCCGTCGCCCAAAAAGAAACGTTGCACCGGCTGGCTATCGCCGGCCGCCCGGCTCAAATGCAACAAGTACGCGTCCGTGACCCAGTCACCCACCTGAATGTCAATCGTATACGGACCGCGAATGGCGCGGAGATTCAAATATAATTCATCCACCGAATCCAATCTCTGCATCCGGACACCGAGCCAGGATTGATTTTCCATGATTTCAAATTTCGGCGCCGCGTCCGGATTCAGGCAAATAGCGGTGATGAACTGCCGCGATTGCACTGGATCGCCGGGAGAAAAAACCAAATACGGTATTCGCCTGTCAGGATCGTGCTCAGCCAGTCCGGTACCCTCGCTCAGGGTGGCCGATGGATAGAGCATTTTGACTACTGCTTCGGCCGGGCCGTTTTTCAATCTCACGCTTCCATCCGGAGCCGTTTTATATTTACCGGCGAAATGCAACAACCAGTCCATTTGGCCCGCGGCATAGGCATGCACGTCGTCTATAATAATAATGACGTCGCCGCTCCAAATCCAATGGCGATAGTTGCGGGTGAACCACTGGGCCATGGGGCCCGTGGCATCAGCATAAACATATTTCATTCCCAGCCCGTCAATCAGGCTGTGCATGCGGCCGGAGAATTTGCAGCCAGTGACAAAGTCTTCCTGCGGCTGCCCCGCGCCGTCGAAGAGAATCACATTGTGGGCGCGGCTCTGGCAGTAATAGTCATGATACTCCTCCCGGTCATAGGAGCACGTGCCCGAGTCTATGATTAATGGCATGCCCTGTTTGAAAAGGATAAATGAGCCCGCATCAGCGTGGGCATGGTTCCACGTATAGCCGGATTTCATGGCCAAAAAAGTGGCATCATTTTCCCACGATGACCGCATCATGGCCCACCCCATTTCCGGATAGATACAGGAATTTGGCGTATCCGTCGCAACCCGGGGCTTCGGAAATTGCCGAAGAAGCGAAAACAGTGCGCCGTCCGGATGCGTCTGCACCAACTCCAGGTAACGGCCTGCCTCCGGAGTGCCGAGACCGCACGCGATCAAAAGCAAAATGGTGTGGGTCGCATCGGCGTCCAGGCCGCTGTCGTTAAAATTAACACCATAGGGCCCGGCTGAAGCCGGATAAAGCGTGTGCAGGAAAAAGTTGGCGAGATGGTCCAGGGGCTCCTGATGCGCCGGTTTTCTATTGGGCCAGGTATTTTGCCACGCCAATCGGTAATGAAGATATTCAGAGACGCCGTATTGCGTATAGCCGACGCCTTCATACGACGGACCGGAGCGTTCGAACGTTGCGACACGGTTTTGCAATACATTGCCCCGGTAGTTAAACCATTGCTCAAAGCCCGCGTCCATCGCGTCAATCCATCCTTGCGCGCGCGGTTCATCGCCAAGAAGCGCCAGCGAACAGAGTCCCGCACCGGCCACACAAACACCCCACCAGTTGTGTCCCATGGAATCAAATGAATGGATTCGCCTGCCCGGCAGCACCCAATCATTGAGGGTGGGCAGGATAGACAATCGGAGCATCGCATCCGAAATCGTTTTGCGGTCCGCACCCGAAAGAAAGTCATACAATGCGTCGTAGCCAGTGGCGTAGCCAAAACTGAATTTCGCCGTATCCAATTCTGAAAACCACGGAGGCGTCCGACGCTCGAAACTCTGGCCGGTCCAACGAACGTAATTCGCGTAATACAGCATCGCGTCCCGAAGCTTTTCAGCATAACGCCGGTCGCCGGTAAGGTGATAGAGAAGCCCGAATGTCAGGCCCATGTCGGACATTTGTTTCCCCGGCAATCCATAATGCGCGTGCTGTCCCTCGCCTTGCATCGCAGCTTTTTCTGGAACGAAAACGGCGGCCAGCAACTCTTTGCCGGCTTTCTTGAGATTCGCGTGAGCCCGGGAATCGCTCGCGAGCCCTTGCCTCAACCATTCCAGGGAAGCGGCATTGTAAAATAGCCGGGGATGAGCCGCTCTGAAGTCCCCGCCGTTTCCGGGGTCGGTGATTTGGCCGGGGATCACGCCCGCCAGCAGCGTGACCGGACGGCACATGGCGGCGCCGGCCAGGGCCATCATTTTTATGAGATCGCGCCGGCTGATACTTTCAAAGACTCGCATATTTGTTTGACGCCATGGTCGCATTTTTGGTTTCATTAATAAATTCCTACCACCCGTTTGAGGATGTAGCGATATCGTCCGTTTGAGTGTATGTTGACTGTGACTGCCTGCCACTTATCCAGAATGTTTATGTCTCGCGCGTTTGTTAACCGTCTTTTTGCCTCGCTCACGGGAATGATGGCCGCATTTTGCTGCTCAATTGCCAGCGCACAAATGATCTATTCCAATTCATTCACCGGCGGCACCGTGACTCTCAATGGAACCGCGCCCACGGTTGCAGCGAATTTGGACGGCGGCAGCAGTTCCGCGCTGTGGAGTTTCACAGCCGACGACACCAATGAATATTTCGCAGACGGAACGTCTGACGGAACCGCAGGCGCTGCTCTGTTGCCGTTCACGCCGCAGCCGGGCTTCCTTTACACAATGACCGCCTCGGTGAACGTGGGCACCAATACTGGAAAGGCGTTTCTTTGCATGGGTTTCACGGAATATGGGCCGGTGAATCAAACCACAAACCTGGCGCGGTTCGGAAATACCGGCGTCAGCGGTTATGGCTGGATGGAGTTCAACGTGGGTACATCAGAGCTTTTCCAGGGGCCGGGAACATCAGGAGAAAACGCCAGCAATAGCAACGCAATTCCCACTGCAGGAACTTATACGGTGCAAGTGCTCTTGAACACTTCAAACACCCAATGGACCGCGTCCGCATCTGTTAACGGTGTGCAAATAGGCACTGTCGTCTACAGTGCAAATCCACCAATTGCGTTCGCGGGTATTGGACAATATTCACTCGATACTCCAGATATTCAATGGTATAATTGGTCGCTCTCTGTCGGGCTTGCGCCCGCAGTCACCAACGCACCGGTAAACTACTGGGCAGCGCCGGCCGCGCTGGGAACCGGCGACGGCTCGTCTTCCAACAACGCCGTGAGTTATCTCAACCCAACTTTTTGGAGCGGGCTCCAAAGCCAACTCCAGTCCAGCAACGTCATCGTCAATTTCGTGAGCGGCAATTACAACGCCGGAACGCTTTCGATGACAAATATGGGCAATCCGCTCCACTCGTTGACTCTTGCGGCGGTGACGCCCTATGGTGCGGTCTTCAGCCCCTCTGCAAATATCCTCACGTTATACGGATGCCAAAACTACATTCTGAATGGCCTTGTGTTCAATGGCCCCACCCCGTATTGGGGAGTTTATTGCCTGCCAAACTATCTCAACCCGACCCGAAACATCTGCATCAACAACTGTCGCTTTCTGAATCTAACCAATGCCGAATACGCCGCCATTGGCTTGCTGAATGGCGATCGCAGCATCCAGGTTTTGAATTGCACATTTACCAATATTACCAATGGCGCTCACGAGCACATGATTTATGCCCCGCATGATATCGAGGATGTGGTGGTATCAAATTGCGTCTTCCAGGATTGCCTGGCCGATTATGTGCGTTTCCGCGATGATTCAGATTACTGTGTTGTGGAGGATTCTACCTTCATCAGTACGATGAGTTCGAGCGCGTGGCCATTTGTCAGCGCCGAATTGTACAACGAGACGAACTCTGACTCTGCCGGAGATGAATTCTTCGGCACCTATTTCCAGGTCAGCAGCAATACGTTCATATACAAAGCGACGGGCGGGTCCGGGCCTTACTCCGGCCTTCACTTCAGCGACACCGGGTATTCCCCATATACCTATTATTGCGACCTGACGTCCGCGCAGGCCAGCCAATTGAGCAGCGGCAGCACCAGCTATCAACAGTCGTTTCTGCAAACGAACATGGGCATCATCGGCTCCGACATCAAAATGTTCGGCAATACTTACTCAGGCGCGACCTATCACATGGACTACCAATATGTTTGGGACAACGTTGCGCCTTACAACAATTGGCAGGGCACTGTTGGACTCAACAATGTCCCCGATTCGAGCGGCGCGCCGCTCGCCCCATTGCCGGGATTTCGCAACGGCAATTTTGACAAGCAGGGTATGCTGCTGTCGCCGATTTCTCCGGGCGACGATGATTATGAGTGTCTCTTCCGCGACTGGTTTTGCAGTCCCAAATACACGGGCATACTTTGGTCTCCCGGATTTGAAGGCACGAGTAATGCCTTGCGCCTGGCTGCGACGACAAATCAATACGTTTATCAATGGATCACCAGTCCGGGCCCGACCTGGACGATGGATTGCCTGTTTGCGATTGGCTCCGCTATTACCGGCACTGGAACGAAGTTCAGAGTGGACCTCATCCATAATGATCCGACGGGCGCCAGGGTTTCTATAGGCGTGAACAATCTGGGTCAGTTCGGCATTTACAACGGCGGCACGTTCACGGTCCTGTCCCAACTGGGCACAGTGGCCTTCTCGGTGGACGCCGTCGGCGACGGCAACTACACCGAACCCGGCGACACTTTATACGTCTATCGTTTGCGCATCGTCGGCAATTATTCCGCCTCCACGCCTTACGTGAATATTTACACCAGCGACGCGAACAGCATGGCCTTAACTCATCAGGCGTTGGGCAATAGCTCGTGGGTCACCAGCGCCCCTGTCAGCGGATTATCCTCTCCGGAAACAGTCGTTTTCTATAACTATGGCGCGCCTGTCCTCCTGGACCAGGTCGCCATTGCCCCGGGTCTTGCGGAACTGCCCCCGGTCGTTACCAGCGTGTCGTCCAGCCACGGGCAATTCGTCCTCTCCGGCACGAACGGTTTCGCCGGAGATACTTTCTTTCTTTTGGCCGCCACCAACCTCGCCTCACCCGGCAGTTGGACAATTGCGAACTCAAACACCTTTGGCGTCAATGGGGTCTTCTCCATTTCCAACTCGGTGACACCCGGCTCACCGCAACAATTTTATCGCCTGCAACTTCAATAGATTCCTCGACTCCTACATCAGCACGGAATTCGAATAGCAATAAACCCAATAATGGTATTCATCCCAGCGGCCGGTTTCCGAGCTTACAAATTCAATTCGCACAGTGATTCTGCTCTTTCCTTTTGTATATTTGGCCGGCACATCAAAGTCACTGTCGAACCAGCGGATATTTTTAAATGCCTTTTCGTAATCCACAGTGTACCAGGGACGTTCCGTTACCAATTGCCCGTCAATAAATACACGCGCCTCCTGCCGGTTGTTCGCCTTGTCAGAGCGGCGGCGCAGACGCACCCCCTGATTGTCCGGTGAAATCGAAACCCTAAACGTGCTGCTATTGGTGAAGGACACACCGTCGTCTGCAATCGCAGGCGTTTTGAAGAGCACATTGTTGAATTCGCCGTCGTACCACCAGTCTCCGTGGGTGTGCCGGGGGTCTCCACTGGCACGGTAATCGTGAGCGAATTCAGACTGGGCATCGCCGACATCGAATTCGTCGGTTTGAAATAATTGCGGCCACGTGTGCCCGTACCAAAACGTCACACTTTCTTCCGTGCCAACCCTGTAACGGTGTTCCTCGCCCACCGGCGAATTCGGCCCGTACGTCTGATGGCCATGCTTGACGCCACTGGAAAAACAATACCTGTCGCCCAACAAAAACCGATAGAGGCCGCCCTGGCCGACATTGCCCGCGGGCGCGCCGAACGATGGCAGGGCCAGCCGGGGAGGACCCCATGACATGCCCCAACCCATGCCTTGATCATCCTCATATCCGTCGCCTTCAATCCATGGCGTCTCACTGCCGTCGAAATAGGTGCGCTCATTTTCCTCACAACAGGTGTGCCAGCGATCGGCCACGTGACCAACCACTTCGCCCGAACAATTATTCATCTCCAGATAGGTGTAATCCCGGCCTTCAACCCGAGGGTCTTCGCGATGATAATTGGCAAAGAAATAACCGCAGGTTTGTTCCGGATAAAGCATTGCGGTCGCCGTTCGGTAATCAATGTCAGCCTTCACGGTTACATTTTCATGTCCGCGATTTTCCACCTGAACCATCGCTGACTTCCAAAATGGCATTGGGAAATAGCATGAGGCTTCGTTGTTGGTCCAGCGCAGGAGCAACGAATCATACCAGGCCTTATGGTAGGTCCGATAGACTCCCCAAAAACAGCCAATCGGTGCTTCGACCTGCGGATGTGCCGCGCCATCGAAAGTGATTTCAAGCCAGGAATCGAACAGCGCATCCACGTCGTTAGTGCCGGAAACATGGAAATGCAGCGCTGTAATTGTGCCGCCCGCCCGGTTGCGTGTTTTCCAGAGCGTGACCGTCTTTCCGGGTTTAATTTGAGTCATCACCGCTTTCCGGCTGCTTCCTTCCACAGCCCTGTCATGTGCGCTATTGACGTTCCACGCCGCAATAAGCGCCGGCATCATCTCCCGTCCGGCGTCCGGCGTCCACGAATCGAGACCGGAAGCGTCGGGGAACAAACGGTAGGTGAATTGATACCAGTGCACATGGGTGTCGCCACCATCAGGGAACTTTCCGGCCGGTCCCGTCCACGGTTCAAGCAGGGTTGGCGGGCCGCCGGGTTCGGCGCTTAACGCGATCTTCAGCCGATGTTTGAAATACATTGGATGGTAAAAAATCCGGAAACGATCCCTCTTCTTATTGATGTCATAGCCGTCAAATGCCAGCGGCGGCTGAAAAATGGGATTGTTCGTGCTGAACCAGGTTGAGACATCCATGTCGACTCGCGGCTTTGTCTCATTGTCAAAGTAATAGCGGATATGGATGCCCTTGTACACCGGCGCCCCATACCAGATGTTCATTTGCTGGCGATACAGGCAACCCGGACCCATGGCGTCGAAAATGACGCACTCACCGTTGGTATCGGTGTACAAAGCGAAATATTCAGAGTCGTGATTATCACCGGCGCGGTCATAGGTGCAGAATTGGTGCGTCTGCACTCCGGTTTGCAAATACGGCAGCGTGTCAGGCTCAAACGAACCGGTTTCAATCAGGTCCGGATGTTCGCCCGCAAAAGCTGGTGCAGCAGCCAAAACCACAAAGCAAAACGATAAAAAGATTCGAGAAACCGTCATGGTGCTTTATCGAACATCAACGCCGAGAGCACGGCGGTGGAATCGCTCTTTTGGTTGGTAACCCGCACTTGAATACTGCCTGAAAATTTAAACCGCAGCCATTTCCCCTGTTGAAAATCGCTCACTGTGCAAGCCGGGGCCAATGCATGACCGTTTAGGTCCTCAAGTTCAATTGCTTCCTGGCGCCCTTTCTTATCGAAATCACAAACGTACAATGCCAATTGGTGCGGCCGGGAATCGCCTGCATAAAGGGTAACCGAGGCCGAATCGGGCGTCTCCAGCGCTCCGAGGTAGCGCGCACAGTAAGAAATGGGGCTTGTCCATAGCGATGATGCCGTCGCATTTTTCCAAATGGAAAACTGCCGGTTTGTAAACCCATTGCCGCAGTCAACGGCGCACAGATAATCGGGCAACGCCCGGCAGTCACGACCGTAAAAATAGCTGAGCATATCAAAACCATCCGTGCCATACCTGCCCGGCCAATTGCCTTCCGTGGTATCATCCGTTCCCAAAAAGGCCGCGCTGGCCGTTTGCGTATCAGACCCAGTGGTCACCACAAACGGTATGGAGAATGGCCCGACAGATCCAGACAGGCCCACAGCCGCCACGCGATAATAATACGTAGTGGACGGTTTTACACGCAGATCACTGAAGTGGCTTGGGTTGCTCCGGCTAACATGAACCGGAGGCAGGAAATCGGGACGCTCGCTGCGTTGAACCTCGTAATAGTTGACCTGGTCGGCCAGCCGCGCGGCATCCCATTTTAGGTCCACACGGTCGCTGCCAACCGGCATAACAGTAAACTCGCGAACTGGCCGCGGCGCTTTGACAGTCGGGTGCGCCTGGTAGCAATAAACCCAATAATAAAACTCATTGAATACCGATTTGCTGCCGTCCGCATTTTCAATCCGCAGATGCAGTTGACGCTTGCCTTTTGTATAGGCGGCCGGAATTTCAAAGTCCGCGTCGTACCAACCCTGATACCGGGGAGCCGTGGAGAGCGTGCATACGTCCCACGGACGCTCATTTACGCGCGCGCCATCCACATAGACATACGCACACTGCCGGCCATTGCCGGAGCGATAGAGCCGCCGCCTGAGTTCCACGCCATCATTGGATGGCGAGATGTCGACTGTGAACTCGCTGCTGCCATTGAAGGCACGGCCATCGTCCTGGCAGGTATCATATTCGTAATCGCGCTCGTAACCGTCATAACCGCTGCGCCGCGTTCCGGCCCAGGTTTGGCCGGTAACAGAATAATGATGCGACGCCTCAGAAACCGGATCTCCAACATCCAGTTGGTCCGTTAGCAGCAGGTTGCCGCCCGACGCCGCTTTATAATAATAGACAATCACGTCCGTCTCGCCGCCATTATCGTGGCCGCCTTCGCGGGAAAATTCGTAGTTGATCCTGATATGTTGGTTAAAAATGTAGGAATCATTGTAGTAAAACCGATAAGCGGTTTGATATCCGTTGATAAGCCCGCCCCATAGCGGCTTCTGATACGCGTCACCGCCAAATCCCTGGTTATGGTCATCTTCAGTGCCATCACCATGAATCTGCGGCGTGCGGCTGCCGTCAATGTAGGTAAATTCATCACCATCCATCGCATACCCTGTTGAATAAAATGAAATCCCTACGACACGCCCCCTCCCGCTCTCATCGAAGACCGTGTTGAACAACCCATGACCCGGATCACGAGCGAGTGTGCGTTTGGCGCAAAAATAGCCCGCTTGTCCGTACGGATAACTCAGAACGTTCGACGGCTTATATTCGAGCGCGCACGATACTGATTTCAGATCCTCGCCGCTTTCGTTGAGAATCTCGATCCGCGCTGAATGCCAGTACGGCATGGGCCAATAACAATAAAAATCGTGATTCGTTCCATCGAAACCATAAAAAAGCGTGCGAAGAGACATCTCCGGCAACTGCTTGCAATTCGGATACTTTTCGCCGCCGCCTCCAAAGAACAGCCCTATCGGCATATCCACGGCGGGCCGTTTCGCGTCGTCCCAGTAAATTCGAAGAATCGTATGATAAAATTCTGCGCGCCCGTACGGATCGAGCCAAAGCTTCAGACTCGCAATCGAGCCTGCGCCCCGCAGCTCCGCCAGAACCGCGCTCTTCCCGCTGGAAACTGTGACGGTATTTGACACGGTGATGTTGCCATCGACCGGCTTGGGATCAAGTCCTAAATGGGTCCATTGATTCCGCACGACCAGGCTGTCATCCTCCGGACCCGCCCATGTCGAGACTCCGTTGGTGTCTGCATACGTCAGATAAGTGTACTGATACCAACAGCCATTCGGATCGGGAAGCTTGCTGAAGTCATCGGTCGTGGTCACCTTCAGATGCTTCTTGAAGACGAAAGGATAATAAAGAATTCCGAAACGCGGGCGTGGGTCGAGAAATGCAAAAGGTTCCGTAAAGGGAGCCTCTTTGCCGCCGAATAAGTCATCAATCGTCATGTCCACGCGCGGCCTGGATTCGTTATCAAAGTAGTATTTGATATGGGACAAACCGGCTGCTTTTTTGCGGCCACGCGACCAAACGTTGATTTGTTGGCGGTAGAGACAGCCCGGACCGGAAGCGTCAAAAATCACGTACTCGCCGTTGGTATCAATGTACTTGGTGTAAGAATTTGTAAAATTGCCGTCGTTATTGGAACCGCTCGGATCATACGAACTGGATTGCCGGGTCTCCGTGCCGTCCGGCGGAAAGAGCGGCAACAACTCCGGATGTTCCATCGTGGGCAATCCCGGTAGGACGGGCGTGGCCACAGCGCCTGCGAAGGCGACTCGTTGCGCCAAAACCACGCAGAGCAAAAAAGGAATGAACTTTATTTTTGGCATATATTACTTTCCAGGTCCTACGTTTGCAGTGAAGCGAACCCACCACGAATCCCCGCTCTGTTCAACAACGGCCCCGGTTGGATTTTGTCCGTTTACGACAATCTTTGAGGCCTCCGGCTGCTTATCAAAGAGCCGCAGGCTGTCCTGAAGCGCATTGCGAAAAATTTCATTTGTATCGAATGCTTATCAAAAATTAATCCCCAAAAAAAGCCCTTTAAAGACAGCCGTGAATTAACGCAAATTGGACGTAAACTCAACATTTCCAACATTATCCTGATATTTCCAAACGTTCTTGCCCTGTCCCGGCAGCCGTACCGCCAGCTTTGGGATCATCCCAGGGCTTTTCACGCGAAGAACGAAGTGTAGCGCGCCGTCCTGTTTTTCACACGAAATATCCGCCCGCACCAAACCGCGACTCGTGCGAATCGGCCAATTTTCCGCGCGGTACCCCGACCATCCCGGCGGAAGACGAGGAATGATTTGCACTTGCTTCAGCGAAGTATCATCAATACCCGCGATTAAACGCGCAACTTTGAGCGGTTCCGACACGTTGACCAGATTTAACGGACCGCAACCAGCCGTCAGTTCTATCTGGCCCCTGGCATCCGGCGAATACATCCGCTCATAGAAATAGTACAGAGAGAGGCGCGTGTAATGATATTGGTTAAGACTGAAAACCATATTTGGAGCTTTATACGTCGTCTGGGCCAGAAAATCCAGGCCGTGACCGGCCATGTCCAATTTGTCGAACAGCAACATATCCTGCAGCGCGTACCCCTGGCCGTAGGACGGACTGGTCAGCAGTCCTTTGTGTGTAAAATTCATTTGGGGCCAGATGCCATATTTCTCGAACTGCTCTTTTCGCAATGGGAAACTGTACAAGTCGTCGAAGGTTTTCTCGCCGTGAATAAATGCCCCTTGCCATGGCCACTTCGCAGGATCGAATCCAGCCACATCCGCCGACATGCAGACGACGCCATTCAAGCCGCCGCTCCCGGACCTGGCGGCGCTGTCGGCATCAGTCCGGGTTGCCTTCAGCGTTTTCATATCAATGCCCCAAATCCAGGAGCCATGGTCATTTATGAGGTATTTTTCAATGTGGTGGAATAATGTCCGGGCGTCCTTGCGGTATGTTGCCGCCGTGGCATGATCGCCGGCTTCATCCTCCATGTCGGCAGCGCTCAACAAGGCCAGCGCGCACAAATTATTCTGAATGACATTATAGTTGTCATGGCCTTTGCCCCCGCCAAATTCACCTGAACCGGGAACAAGTGGTCCAATCTTAACAAAATGGTGAATGCCCCGGACCGGCGAAGATGGCTGGTGAAGAAATTGATAAAGGCGGTCGCGAAATGGGTCGTCATCCGGAAGCCGTTGCCATAACGAAACCATCGCAATAATGCTTGCCGCCTGGCCGTCCATTTCCGAGCCGCTCTGCGGGCCTGCCGTCGGATCCAGATACCGGGGAAATTCAACGAAACCATCGCTGTTCGTTCCCACACAGTCAATGATGCATTGGGCCACCTGGCAGGCATGTTCGTAATACCCCCAAAAAACCAATTCGCGCATGAAGGTGCCCGCGTCGCGCGTCCACATGGTCCCATGCCACGGTTGCCCGGCCGGCGACGCGTTGAGAAAGCCCGCAGGAAACTTGCCGTCCGGCTTGGAAACGTAATCAAGGGCCAGCGTGCCTTTGAATGATTCGTTTATTTCCCTGGTAAACAAATCAGCGGTGTCGGAACCGAAGAACACAAGGCTGCCGGGATCGTCCGACTGCAAATTAAAAACCGGAGGCGCTGATTCTGAAGCCCCGGCGCGCGGCAACAAAGATTCGCGCGCCCATAATTCCCGGCAGGGCAGCACCACCATCAGGACAATGACAGTATTATGTATCAATCTCATGTTTTGAGGGAACTGCCTCCTGCATGCTCTTTAAAAGAGGTCGCCAAAACAAACCACAGAGGTCTTTTGGGAGACGAACCAGTTGAGGCGCCAGTAAAGACGTTAGCATTCCTTTTGAAGCTGAATGGATTGCCAATTCAACAAAACGAACTGGCTGGCGTCATTTCGGCTTTCAATTGTACGAGCCACTCAAAGTTCAATTGGGTGATTTAATTTGACGATCTGTTTATTGAAATAGAGCGCCTTGGGATATTCCAGCCAGTTTTCCCGCTACCGCAATTCGCGGCGCCCAAAACGCATCAAGGTCGGTCTGATAAAAAAATAGAGCGCGGTCTATGCCGCCCCATGAGTGAAAGAAGTACATTCTGCCGTAAGCCTGTTCCCACTGGGCCGAACCGTCAATAAATACCTCGTTGGCGCCTGCAGGACGATTTACATCTCCATTATCCATATGCGCGGGCAGGGCGCCCCAGTCCCCGGTAGGTAACATACCCGGGTAGTTCCAGGTATCATCAAGTCCAGCAGGCTCCGCCACCAAATCGCCACACAACATCCAACCAGGTTTTGAAAGAACAGTCCTAATCGGACTGTCGGAAGTATAACCGTTCGGTTCAATGTTATTTATCCATTGCGTTATTCCGCCATAATACTGATAACCTATTATATACTGAGCGCCGTTAAAATATGGCTTTCCCGGACGATTGGGACAAGTCCACACGCTTTCCCCAACGCCATTCGTAATGGGAGCCCCCACCTGGTTCCAGGCGGCAAAGGCAGGGGAGCCGGGGTTAAATTGGACGGAATATAAGTTCTCGTCAGCTGGCGGCACGTAGTCGTTGTTATCATTGGCATACACCAGGGCGCCAACGCCTATTTGCCTTAGGTTATTCATGCAGCTAATCCGCTTGGCGCGTTCCTGCGACTTACTCAGGACCGGCAGCAGTATTGCCGCAAGAATGGCGATAATGGCAATGACCACCAACAGCTCAATCAGTGTGAAGCCGCGCGAACGCGGCCTCACACCAGGAGTTAATCCAGAATAAGCAGGGCTCGCGCTCCTTGATTCATCCAATGTGCCTGCTTTTTTCATGGATAATTTATTTACAACATTCACGCGGCTTTGGGCCGGGCTGATGATCGCATCACTGTTCGTGATGTCGTTTACAATTGACCATTTCATTGTTTTCACAACTTTAACTGTTCCAATTGGTTTTAAGGATATATCAGGCGGTAGAACACTGTTCCGTTGGTCAGCGTTATTGGCACAACAACGACGTTGGTAGCGGTCGAGCCAGTCACCGTTACCCAATTGGTGCTGATGCCAACCGTCACGCTGTTGGTCTGGGCCTGCAACGTCCAACCGGTATGGTCAAACGGCCAGCTCAAGTAGAGGTTGCCGTTCGTCTCTGCAAAGTTGATGGGCACCGAGTTGGTGTTAACTGGATTCACCAGCGCGATTGAGGTGATGTTGGTGCCGTAAGCATTGGTTGCCACCAAATCCAACGTACCAACAGACAGACTGCTGGCGGGCACGCTGAGGTTGGCCGAAATCGGCGCCGCGTTATTTGGAGTAACGGGGTTGGGAGTATTGGTCACACCGGACTCGAGGACGGTGGAGTTGTTGATCCAGTAATAGCCCATGGGCGCCGATCCGAAGACCGTTGCATTAAGCGCCACGGTTTGGTTTGTCAACGTGATGGGGCTGGTTGGCGGCAACGGAGCCATGAGATAAGGCGCAACACCTCCGGGCGCCGTTTGAGTCAGCATGAAGGTATTCCACACAATATTCGTATTCGCCGTGCCAGTGCTATTTTGAGAAATGGTGACACCGACGATGCTTGCGTTTGTGGGGCTGAAGGAGCCTGACGAATTTGTGTGGCCATCAATCGTAGAATAGCATGTCCAAACGGTGCCAGTCGTATTCAATACAACCGATACGGCATGGGAGACGTTGCCAACAGCGGCGGTGTTCGTGCCGGCAAGATTTGCCGTGCCAGTCGCAAAATACTGCTCGCTTCCATTCTGTTGCCAAAGTATCCAATCAACACCATTAACACTGCCAGTGCCGCCATTGATCCTTGCGGTGCCACCGACAGTCCCATTTGTCACGAGACCTTGACAGAAACCCAGGGCAACCCAGCTGCTTGGAGCGCCGAGGAACGTTTCCGTAGCGGATAGCGTGTAAATATAGCCCGCCTGTGGCGTGAATGGCAGCGTCCAGCTATCCTGCAAGGTTGAGGTTACAGTGCCGTTGGCTTGCAGCACGCCAATGTCATTGGTTCCCAATGCATCAATCCAAACGCTGTCGGGGGCGCCTACCAGGACGTTTTCCACCGTTGGTTCCATCCCATTAATTGACCATCCTCCTCCACTGTAGTTGCTCAGAAAATCGTTGGAATAGAGAACGGAACTGGAATAGCTCACTGTTATCGGCGCCGGCGGGTTGTACAAAGTGACAAACAAATTGGTGGAACTGCCGGAGTTGGTGACAACCAGTTCCAACTGATCTCCGTTCAGCCCGGCGGAAGCATTCGGGATTGTCAGGGTTGCGTTCAAAGCCCCAGAGACGTTGGTTGTCCCCGAAGCGACGATGCCGCCAACGGTTACGTTGGTCCAGTAATAGCCGATGGGACCCGAAGCGGCAGCCGTTATAGGAATCGTCAGTGTCTGGTTTGCCAGATAGGAGAACGTGGGCAACGGCTGCGGACTTATGAAAGTAACCGGAACAAAGTTTCCGGGCACCGCCGAATAGTGATTTACGACCTGCGCGGGAGAGAGGGCATATTTATAAGTCGCCACATCATCAACGTAGCCAGTCCACTGATTTGTCGAGTAAGTTCCATAGTCTGGTTGGCCGGAGGCAATGTTCGCTCCTATGGTGAATGGCGCCGAAGCTTCTATGATTCCAGATCCGGCCGGGATGGTTGTCGTGGCAGCCACTTTGCCGTCGACGTAAAGCGTTATAACACTGTTGGCTTGATCACAGACTCCCGCCAGATAGTGCCAGGTAAAGTCATTTACAGGTATGGAAGAGACAGCCTTGTAGACGGTGCCATTGGCGGCGCGAACATAAAACTGATACAATGTTGTTGGGTTTGTGGACGAGCCCAGGCCGAATTCGTCGTTTACGTTAAACGTGCCTTCAGTCGCAACCGGGGAACCTTGATCATCCGCAAAGCCTTGAGCCCACGCCTCCACCGTAAATTCCGCGTTTGAACCACTCGCCGCGGCAAAATCCACGCCATGAATACGTCCATCATAACTATACTGTGAGGCATACACCCCAAACAAGGCCGCAGTCTCAGCCGTTTCCGAAGAGTTATATCCCGTCTCGCTGAGATCCGTATTGGTATATACACCATTGTCACCACTTCCATAATCATGGGAAACGGATCCTTCATTGCCGGAGCCGTTATCCGACTCATTGAGCCGCCAGAAATTAAACGGCAGGTCACCCAGGACCGCTTGAGGATAAGCTGCGGTCGGCGCTGCCAGGTATGTCGGATACCATGTGTTGGTCACCGTGCCAAAGGCGTTGGACACAACACAAGAAAAGTTGGTGGGAGCAGTAGCGGCCTGCAAGTCTGTAAAGGAGATGCTGGAAGAGCTGGCATTGAGTGTGGGTGTCCCGATCTCCACGCCATTGGTGTACCACCGATAATCCAAAGACGGCGCGCCGCTCGCTGAGACCGAGAATGTGGGGCTTGAACCGAAATTACCACCCGATCCGCCGAACAGGTCGATTGAATTGGAAGGAGTTGCTGGAAGCGTGACCACCGGATTCGTTAAAACCGTCACGCTAGCCAGGGTGCTCGTAGCCGAACCGTAGTTATTGTTGACAATAGCATAATAATTGGTGAATGCATTGGCAGGCGTAATCGGACTGATTGTCAGGACATTGGTGTTGGCCCCGCTAACACCATTCACACCATTTTCAAGAGGAGCGCCGTTGGCGTACCATTGGTAGGAGAGCGACCCGCCATTCGTGTCAGCCAGCACGGTCACCGAATTAGTCCAAGTGCTATTACCGGATGCAATTGAGCTCGCGACCGGCTGTCGGACGATAAATGGCTTCAGCGTTGTCTCAAGCACAAATGACTGATACTGGGCAGCAGTGGGAACACTCGCAGTGCCGTTTTGAGAAATCCCGACAGTCGTAATGTTCGTGACTTGAGCATATAAAGTGGGAGAATAGGTATAAGTGCCGTTCACTCCAACACCATTAACACAACCGGCAGCAACCCAATTGGTGCCGCCGGCGCCGCCTCTGGTATCCAATATAATCTGAAATGTGTTCGTTCCCACGCCGGCGGGAAAAACATTATTTGCGGATAAGAGCGTATTTGCCGTTTTATTTCCCGCAAAAAATTCGGGGTTACCAGAGAAATTCGGAGCCATCCAATCATAACCATTGACGCTTCCATTAAATCGCGGATCGCCACTGTAATTGGTCAACGTGGTGTTTATAGAATAACCAAATTCCGCCGCGACACCCGGATTATTGGTGAAGGTCAATACCACCGTCAGCAGATAAACGTGATTAGTCTGCGGCTTAAATGGCAAAGCCCAAAAGTCGTCCGGACCGGAGTCAACGATGCCGTTGGCCAGCAATGGGCCGTGGGTGGTAGCGCTTCCGGCCACATCAAGCCAGACCGCGCTGCTACTGCCACCCGCGTAGGAGGCGGCATACGTCGGCGGCGTGTTGGAAATGTTCACCGCTGCTCCCAGGCTGAAGTTGTTGGAATAGATGATTTGCGCGCTCGCCATGGAGCTGCAGAGTAATGCCATTATTCCCCCCAGCAATCCCGCCCAACGGTTGAACTTACCGAACGCCTTGTTGTTGTTAATGATTGTATTTGGAGTTTTCATGCTTTCGAATGGAGAATCCACCATGCGCGGTCTGATAGCCGTTTGCCCCACCCTGGGGTTGGTATGCCGAGTTTTTTGGCTCATATGAGGCATGTATGGGTGATTTGTCCTCCTAAAATACAGTCAAGTGAACAGCTTTTCCATACCCTCAAATGGGTGAAGAAGCGGGAAAACAAGGAAAGGCCCGAACATCCAACGTCCAACATCGAACTCTGAACGCCGAATGATTGCATTCGATGTTGGGCGTTCGACGTTCGATGTTCGATGTTTTCGAATACCAAGGTTTGCGGCAGGAATAAACCGATTAATCGCCTCCGGCCAAAGCCGCTTGAAACGCTTTGCCCTTTTCGCTGACAGAAATTGAATGCCGTCCCGAGCCGATATTTTCCAGCTTCACCAGGCCGTTTGACTCCGTTCCGCGAACGACCTTGCCATCCACAACGGCGGTTGGATTTGGGCCGGGCGCCGGAAGCAGGACTGTGGCCGCGACGTTGCCGGGAATATTCACGATGAGCCGGAACGATTCCGGCGCACTCGTCGCCTGAATGGTTACGGGACCCCGGATTGTGGGAACTGTGCCATCCACGTAAGACAAAGTCGTTCCAAGTTCGGGCTCAATCAGAATTTTATCGAAACCCGCCGTGATCGGACGCACCCCGAGCACATAGCGCGAAATCACATTGGCCGGCGCGGCGCCCCATGCGTGGTTCCAATCCGTGTTTTTTTTGTCTTCAAAACTCCATGCCTCCGTGGTCAGCGTCGAACCCATGTTGATCATGTTGAGCCAGCCACGGGGGCCATTTGTCGTCATCAGGTCAAGCGCCGTGTCGGCATCGCCATTTTCAAACAAGGCGTCCAACATATATTGCGCGCCGTAAACGCTCGCGGGCATCCCGTCGTCAGCCGCAATGCGTGAATGCAGGTAGCGGATCACCGCAGCCCGCCTGTCAGGCGGCACAAGCCCAAACGCGAGCGGAAAGAAATTGGCATGGGCCGACGAGTGCGTTGTCCCCACACCGTCCACGTAACTTTCCGATTTCCTGTCCCAAAATGCCTTGTTGTAGCTCTTGTAGACGCGCGAGGCCATCGCATCATATTCGCTGGCATCCTGCGAGTGCCCAACCACGCCGGCGATACGAGCCATGAGTTTTAAAGATCGGTAGTAAAAAGCGTTGTTGACCGAGTTGGTCCAGTTTAAATAGCGGCCCTTCTTGATGACGAATCCGTCGCGATCGGCAGGCGGCCAATCCACCACGTCGGAATCACTCTTCATCGGGAAGGACGGAAAGCCGCGGATCAGGCCATCGCCGGTCGCCGCCCAGGCAAGCAGGTTCGGCTTTAATGCGTCATAGTATCGGTAAAGCAAGTCGGCGTTGCCGGTTTGCTGATAATCCGCCCACGCCATGAAGATAATATGAAATTTCCACTCCGTCGGCCATGTCGGATGTTGCAGCAAATACTCGAACGTATAACGCGGCATTGTGAATTCGCGGTCCACGGCATACGCGCTCATTTGATGAATATAGGCGTCCGCCTCATAAGGCGTTCGTTCGCGGTCGCCATCCACGTAGATGCCGTCGAACGTCAATATTTGCATTGAATTCCGGCACAGGTTCCAAATCTGGTTCAACGCGGGACTCGAGCTGTTAAAACTCGCCGCATTCGTGTCGAACTCACTGAGCAATCGTTCCTGCCGCAGGTCCGCCGCCGTAAGCGCGCCGGGAACGTTCAGCAGTTCAAAGTATCGGAACGGCATGACCGTACCGAGGCTTTTCGGAGGGTTAACGATCTTCTGCGGATCATACTCCGAATAAACCGGGGGCCGAATGGAATAAACGGAATCGCCGTTTTGCAATACAAAATCAACGTTGGTATATCGGACCGTGCTGCTTTCCGGCGGATCGGTTCTTACACTCAGACCATCCGCCATTTCTCCAAACCGGGCCTGGATTTTTGCGCCGCCCGGTGAGCCATTTAAACGCACTGTCGCATAACCAAATGCGTCCTGGCCGAAATCCACGAACCAGCGCCCGGGCCCCGTATTGGTGACCAATACCGGCGCCGCCGGCACAAAGCGCGAAGGATAACGATTTGCCCAATAGTTCGATGACGCATTGTAAAAGAGCCCTTTGAATGGCTCGCCGGGCGGGTCGTTCCAGGCCGCATCCGATGGCCGAACCAGTTTTGTGTCTGTCCGGAAATGTTGAATACGCGAAAATGGGCCAATCTGTCCCCGGCTATCCGCCGTCTGGACCCGCCAATAATAGTCACGGTTGCCCGCCAATGGCCTGCCGCGGTAGAGTACGTTGATGGATTCCGAACTGTTGACCAACCCGGAGTCCCACATATCGCCCACCTCGCTTTCCGCCAGCGTCTCGCTCGACGCCACGATCACCCGGCATCTGGTTTGCGCGTCTCCCGCGAAAGACGGATTATAAACCCAGCCAAACCGGGGCGCAGCGGTCGTAATAACAGTTTCCTCCGGATGCTCGAGCAAATCGCACGAAAGACCTGTTGGGACCATGCCCTCCGCGTTTGCCGGCAATAATCCGCCGGCCAGACTCAATAGAGCCGCGACGCCGATGAATGCCAGGACACCCGGCGATATGACGCCCCTCAGCCGCCGGCTCCAATTCTTTAAAAACAATTTTCCCATGTGGTCGGTCACTAAAATGGTTATGCTCTAATTTATAACACACGCGCACAGGTTCCCACCCCCTCAAACGGGTGAAAGTATTGACGATGAACCGGTTTTAGTTTAAAATCAAGTAATGCTTGCGGTGTCCAAGTCTCATAGGCTAGCCGGATTCATTTTGCTCCCTCTATGCCTGGTGGCGAATATTGGATTCGCCCAGGACAAGCCGGGCAATGCCAACGCCGATAGCCCGAATATTTACGTGGATTACGGCCTCACGCCAGCTTCGTATCCCCTCCAAAAAGCCGCCACAAACGGGCTGGGATGCTGGATTTGGGCCCAACAGGTGCGCGACAAGCAAACCGTTCATCTCTGGCAAACATTCAAAATCCCCGGCTCCGCTCCCGCCACCAATGCCGCTCTCCGAATCTCCGCCGACAATGCCTTCAGGGTTTGGATCGACGGCCATGAAATTGGCAGCGGCAGCGATTGGCGGACGGTGAGTATTTATACCTTAAGCGGACAATTAAATCCCGGCACTCATGTGCTGGCCGTTGAAGGTTTTAACGACTGCGATAAAGCCGGCGTCATCGCCGGGCTTTCGCTTAAATTGGCCAACGGAAAAGAATTGCACATTCCATCAGATACGACGTGGCGCGTGGTTCCACTCTCTGTTTCTGATTGGCAGACCACCACTGAGCCATCCGATTCCTGGCCCGATGCAAGGTACATCGCCCACCTCGGACAAGTTCCCTGGTGGAGCGTTCCCAAGACCGTTGCTCACATTCAGGAATCTCTTCCCGAGCCTTTGCCATTTTGGCGGACCCGCGACTTTCAATTGGTTTTATTTGGCGGATGCGGCATTTTCATTGTGATTGGCCTTGGCCTCCTGGTCCAATTGCTGATTCAGTCCAGGACCCACAAGTTCCTTCAAGTCGAGCGCGACCGCATCGCTCGTGACATTCACGATGATTTGGGCTCAAAAATTACCCAGTTGCTGTTAACGGGTGAAGCGTCCCAAATCCGGCACAACGGCGCGTTCCACAACATCGCTTCCGCCGAACCAATACTCCAAATGTGCGACGGCGCCCGCGATATCCTCTCAACCATTGACGAAATCATTTGGATTGTGAATTCAGAACACAACACCCTCAATGATTTCGCCATTCACGTCTGCAAATACACCGAACGCTTCCTGGAATCCTCGTCCATCCGTTTTCGCTTCGACGTGGAATACGAATTGCCCGCAAAAACCTTGAGCCAACTGGCGCGGCGCAACCTGTTTCTGGCGGCCAAAGAAGCCCTCAACAACGCCGTCAAACATTCTCACGCCACCGAACTCACCGTGCGCATCAGACTGGATGGTTCGAGATTTATTGCCATCATCGAGGACAACGGCATCGGTTTTGATTACCAACAGGCCAATCCGGCGCGCAATGGCTTGACCAACATGATGTCGCGAATGCACGAAATCGGCGGCGACTTCCAGGTCATCAGCCGCCCCGGGCACGGATGCAAAGTCTGCCTGGGTTTCCCGTTGAAACAATCCTGGTTCCGTCGCTTTTTATTGAAACCCTCATTCCAAAGCCGCCTCGATGCGGACCGCGCGTCTAAAGACGCCAAAGGGCCGGTCACAAATCAATTGACCGCCACTCACAAAGACTGAAACCATCCGTGAACCCCGCTCTCATTCAAGCCGAAAAATCCGTCAAATCCATAACTCGCGTCGTCCTGGTCGAAGACCAAAAGGAACTCAGCCGGCAATGGGTTGGGATTATTGATACGTTCCAGGATATTGAATGCATTGGCGCGTGCGCATCAGGCGAGGAAGCGGTTGAACGCATCCCTCAACTCGACCCGGATGTCATTCTGATGGACATCCGTTTGCCCCGCATGTCCGGAATCGAATGCACTTCCCGCCTCAAGGAACTGTTGCCGGCTACGCCCATTGTCATTCTCACCGTCCTGGACGACGACGAACTGATCTTTCGCGCCCTTGAAGCCGGGGCTGACGGCTATCTTCTCAAGCGCTCCAAGCCCACTGACCTCCGCGCGGCGTTGCTGGACGTAATCAACGGCGGCGCGCCCATGAGCAGCGCCATTGCCCGTCGCGTCGTTTCCTCGTTCAAACGGCCGGCGCCCAAATTGCCGGACGCGCAATTGTCCATCCGTGAGGCTGAAGTATTGAAATTCCTTTCGCGCGGCTTCTCCAATAAGGAAATTGCCGACCAAATCGAATTAAGCGTGGAAACCGTCCGGACCTATCTGAAAAGCATCTACAAAAAACTGCACGTGCGTTCCCGCACAGAAGCCGTCCTGCGCTACACTCCCTCACGAACTACAAATGTCCCATAGGGACAATGGGATTTGCCATCATTAGTCTCCGTCTCATGCTCTCACGTTCTCAGTTCCTCCCTGCGCGGTCACTCGTTCTTCAAAGACAACAAAACTAAATCGCCAAGATTATCATCCAGAACCAATCGTCGTCCGTTCAACACGAGTTTCTCTTCACCGGCATGTGAATATTCGCATTCAATTTGAAATTCACCATTACTTGTCCTTTCCTTGAGAGCCTCTTCGAGCAACATCGGCAATTTAGGCGTATGCCACCGATTCGACAATTCGAAAATCCGGCGGCCAACCGCTTCGTCCGGCTTCATTTTAAAAAAACTGCAAACAGCCTCATTAACGGCTTTGACTTCCAATCCATTGTCCATGACCATCATGGGACTTGCTGAAACACTGGCCATCGCTTCGGCCAATTTATAGCCGTCATTCCCATAGGACGCCTTTGTTTTAATCGCATCAATGTCCACCAGGGCAAGCACCGCGCCGTCAATCTTATGGTCCGTCGTCTTATAGGGCCGGATGCGGACCGACCACCAATGGCCTTGCTTGTCCTGCACCTCGATGTCCCTGGGCGTAAGCGATTCGAAAACATCCATGACTTGTTTGTCCAGCGCCGGAATTTCAACCGGCATCGCTATGTCCGTAATCGGCCGGCCGATATCACCGGGGATGAGTTTGAGCAGCTTTTCAGCCATCATCGTAAAGCGCCGTATCTTCAGGTCCCCGTCCAAAATCACAATCGGAATGCTGACGCTGGCGAGCAAATTGTGCAGGTCATTGTTCACCTGCTCCAACTCGCCATTGCGGTTCTCGAGTTCGTCATTCAAAGTCGTCAATTCCTCATTCGTGGATTGCAATTCCTCCTTGGCTGTCTCCAACTCCTCGTTCGTGCTCTGCAATTCCTCGTTGGACGACATGATTTCCTCGTTGGCCGAGCGCAGTTCCTCGTTTGTGGCCTCCTGTTCCTCGATAATCGTTTGCAGTGACTCGCGCGTCGCGCCGAGTTCCTCCCGCAAATGCGCCAGCTCCGCGCTCTCAGTCGGCCTTTGAGCTACCGATTTCCTGGCCCTGGCCCTCCCCGTCTCCGCGGGAGGCGAAACCGACGGCTCGAACAATACCAGGAAAAATTTTTCCTGCCCCGGCGGAACGGTGAACGGAATGATTTCGATATTGCACTCGACAAAATGGCCGTTCTGCCGGACCCGCAATCCCTCCTGCCGCACCCGAACGTTTTGCTTGATCGTCTTGGCCACAGCCGCGCGCAATTCCGGCATCAAACCTTCCCGCGCCATCCTCAGCAAATTCAACGTAGCCTCGCCATGCGCATGCTCGAGAAATATTCCCGTGCGCCCGCGAAATTGAAGGACCTCAAGGCCGGCATTGATGACCACGCCCGGAAGGCTGTAGCTCGTCAACACAATCCGGTCCGCCTGCTTCTGCACCTCCGAAATCGTCGGCGTAATCTGCATGGGCGGCTGTACTTCCTTTTCCCCTTTGGAAGGCTCGGGCAATTCGTGTCCAAAACTGACGGACGGACGCGATTGGACCGACTTTTTCGCGTAAATTTTCGATTTCTTGTCAACCAGCGTAAATAGATCGGAAAAGGCGCCAATTGTTTCCGACGCCCCCAGCATGAGCAACCCCGTGGGCCGGAGCGCATAGTGAAATACCGGCATCACCTTGCGTTGCAATGTCGGGCCCAAATAAATCAAAACATTCCGGCAACTGATTAAATCCAGGTTTGAAAAGGGAGGGTCACTGACCAGGTTTTGCCGCGCAAAGATGCACATCTCCCGGATCGACTTGTTGACCCGGTAGCCCGCGTCCACCCTCACAAAAAAGCGGCGCAACCGGTCGGCCGCAATCTCGGTTTTGATGGTTTCCTGGTAAAAGCCCGCGCGCGCTTTATCCAGCGCCGAATCATTGATGTCCGTGGCAAAAATTTGAACCGGATGCACGGCCTTCTTTTCCGACATTAATTCCATCAGCGTAATCGCGACGGAATAGACCTCCTCGCCCGTTGAACAGCCGGGGATCCAAATGCGCAGGGAATCCTCCATGGACTTTCCCTTGAGCAGCCGTGGAAATAATTTCTTGCGCAGGGTCTGAAAGACCGCGGTGTCCCGGAAAAAACCAGTCACGTGAATCAGGATGTCGTTGAAAAGTTCCTTCACCTCAGTCGCGTGGCCGCGCAAATAATTCCCGTAATCCTTGAGCGACTCAAACTTGTGCAGCACCATGCGCCGCTGGATTCGCCGCCGCAGCGTCGCGTGCTTGTAATACGTAAAGTCCACGCCGGTCCTTTGGCGCACCAGCATCAAAATATCTTCGAACGCTTTTCCCGGGGCCGGCTCTCCGGGTTTTTCCTCGGGTATTCCTTCTCCCATGCGGCCGCCAATCCGCTTCAAATCGCGCACCATCATTTCCGGCGTTAACACAAAATCCACGCACCCGGCGGTAATGGCGTTCCCGGGCATCGCTGGATATTTTGCCGATCTCTCGTCCTGCGCGAAGGTGATTCCCCCGGCCGCCTTGATCGCCAGCAACCCCTGCGTGCCGTCCGCGCCATTGCCGGACAGAATAATTCCCACCGATTTGCTCCCCTCCTCCTCGGCCAGCGACCGGAAAAACATATCAATGGGCATGTACTCTTCGCGCCCTTCGCGGCGCGGAAACAGCTTCAAACGGCGCTCCAAAATGCCCATGCCCTTATTCGGCGGGATAATGTAAACGTGGTTTACTTCAAGGGAAACATTGTTGCGGGCCTCCATGACCGGCATTTCAGTCGCGCGCGACAGCAACGAACTCAACGCGCTTTCATGCGTCGGGTCCAGATGCTGAACCACCACAAACGCCATCCCCGTGTCCGCCGGAAGATGCTTGAGCAACTGCATCATCGCCTCCAACCCGCCCGCCGACGCGCCGATGCCGACGATGGGAAATTTAGATATTAAGGCAGTTTCCGCGGGCGGGCCTTGCGTTTTTTTAACGCGCCCGGCTTTTCGGCGTAATGGTTTTGAACTCACTTGCAATTTGACAACCGCCAGCAAACAAAATTCACATTTACAGTAACCGCCAATTTTGAATATTCAAAGCTTTCAGGTTTCAGTTTTTCCGGTGAGGTTGAAAGCTTTAAGCCACAGATGCGCACAGATCAAACACAGATTTTTTGATCAGCGCGGCTTTTCTGATCTTCGTAGATTGCGGTTAATCGTTTGGCCTATTCCGTCCCAGTTATTCAATGGCGGCGGACGATGATTCTCCCTCTCCCATCGGGCCCATCGGGAGATGGCCGGGGTGAGAATTCGCCCAAGGAAAACTTCGCGCATTGAACCCCTGAACCGGGATAATTGTTCGCCGTGTCAAACCATCGGACGATGATTCTCCCTCTCCCAGCGGGATCCCATCGGGAGAGGGCTGGGGTGAGGGAGAATC
>DATJTK010000038.1:0-47268 GCA_035503455.1 Candidatus Sulfotelmatobacter sp.
GAAAGAGCAAGGGCTGTTCTCTACAGTCTGTTGTCGAAGAAGCGGCGTGTGGCGTTTTCATTTGGCTTAGTGAAATCAAGCCTATGGACGCTCCAGCCGCTTCTTTGGTTAATCCCTTTATGAAATATCCGGGCTAGGGGCGAGCACAGGGTGTGCGGCACGTCCGTTATGGTTGATACGGGTGGATTTGTTGCCACTGGATGTTGCCACGAACCCGAGAACGCTCAATAAACCGTTGATTTTATTGAGTGGTGGAGCCGAGGGGAGTCGAACCCCTGACCTTCTCATTGCGAACGAGACGCTCTACCAACTGAGCTACGACCCCAACCAGAGCTTAAACTACGCCGGATTCATGCGGTACGGCAAGACAAAATGATTCCAGGCCCGATTTTCGACCCTTTCAAAACATAATTTGTTACCTTTTCGCCCAAACGGTCGTATATCGGTAAAGACATGAACTCGGTTATGCTAAGTCTGACTCGCTCGTGGTGATGATTATCCGGAAGCGGGTGAAGGCGAAGGAGGACTGGTACGACGTTCGGGTCCTGTGCTACGGATGGGTGAATTTCTTTAGGATCGCTTCACGGTTTTACCTTTAATTTCTCGGCGGCGGCGAGTTTGCGCTGATTGGCGTCAAACGTCAGAAATTCTTCCACGCCCAAATGCAACGCCGTTGCGACGTGGAGAATGTCAAAGCTACGATGCCCGCCGGATATGGTATGGCGTGTGGACAATTCATCGGCGCGGCGAAATACGTCCTGAAAATTGCAGGGCACAAGCACGGCGACACGGTTTGCAAGATCTGATTCAAGCCGACTCAACGCAGCTTGCGTATCTGCCGGTGGCATTCCTTCTTTCGGGTTATTGGAATGACGCCAAACTTGCAGGCGCAAAGATTGGCGAAATTCATAGATGAGCAGCGGCGTTACATGAAGCGGCTCTTTCATTGTGGCCGCGTGCGCCGCCGCCAGTGGGGAATTGCTCTGCTGGCGATAAAACGCGCAAAGAAAGGAAGTGTCCGGCAGGGCAATCATCCTTCCTCGCCTTCCAATTCGGCGGCGCGCATTCTTGCAACCTCGTCGGCGGAATAGACGCGGTCGCCAAAATCCCGTTTCAATCGTGCCATGATGTCCGGCATTTTGAATCGGCGCGGTTTTTCCGGCACGATAGGCACGAGACGGGCGAACGGCTTGCCGGATTTCGTGATTTCCACCGGCTCGCCGTTATCTATCCATGCGGCCACGCGCGGGAAGTGATTTCGCAAATCTCTGATCGTTGCTGTTTTCATGGTGATACAATATCGTCTCACGGCATCCTGTATGTCAAGGATGTTTGAGGATATCCGGCATTTTTGCGGCGGACTGTTTCAGGATTTCCGTTGGAATATGCGTATATTGACGGCTTTTCGAACCTTTTTTAAAAAATAATTTGTTACCTTTTTGCCCCAGCGGTCGTATATCGGTAAAGACATGAACGACGACCTGACGTTGTTGCGCGAATACGCGGCCACAAATTCCGAAACTGCCTTCGCCGCGCTGGTTTCCCGCCACATCGATTTGGTTTATTCCGTAGCCTTGCGGCGGGTTCGCGATGCGCATGCAGCGGAAGACATCACTCAGGCTGTCTTCATCATTCTGGCGCGCAAAGCGGATAAATTGGGCGGCCAGGTTGTGCTTTCCGGCTGGCTGTGTCGTGCCACGCGATACGCCTGCGCTGAATTCTTGCGCAATCAACACCGCCGCCAACAGCGCGAACAGGAGGCGTATATGCAATCCGCTTTGAATGAACCCTCGCCCGCCGTTTGGGAGGAACTCAAGCCGTTGCTGGACGATGCAATGGGACAACTGAGCGCGAAAGACCATGACGCCCTGGTGTTGCGGTTTTTTGAAAACAAAAACTTCGCCGAAGTGGGCACGACATTGGGGGCAAGCGAGGACGCCGCCAAAATGCGCGTGGGCCGGGCGGTGGAAAAACTGCAGAAGATTTTCGCAAAACGGGGCGTGGTTTCGAAAACAGCAATTCTCGAGGCGGCACTTTCGGCCAAATCTGTGCAGGCCGCGCCGGCGGCATTGACACAAACCATTTCCACCGTGGCCGTGGCCAAAGGCACGGCGGCTTCGGCAACCATAACAACACTTGTGGAGAGCACTATGAAAATCATGACGTGGTTAAAAATCAAATTCGCAATCGGTGTGGGAGCGGTCGTCATTTTGGGTGCAGGCATCGCTACGGTCGCGGTTTCGCAAATCCTCAGGCAACCCGCGAATACCTACACCGCGCCAACCGGGAACAGCGACGTATCGTTCGCAAAAGACCTTTTGGAGTCGTGTTACAAATTGCCCTATGATCCAAAATCCGAAATGACGGATGTTGTCCTGATTAATGCGGAGTACTCAGACCAGTCCCAGGTAGAAAACCTTGCAAACGCTGTGATGCGCCAGTATGCGATGAATACAAATACAGGCCGTTGGAGCGACTTGCTAAGCAATCTATTTACGTCGGCGTCCATGAGCGGCAGTACGAATATACAATTTTTTCGGGAAAGAGCGGCGGGTGATCGCTATCGTTTGGACACGGCTGACCTTTTAAAGACTTTTACTCCATACGACTGGGATGGCGGCAAATTTACAAATTCGCATCCGTTTCTGATGGAACACATAGACGCGCCTCCAGAAGGGACAAATCAGCGGTGGACCTATTATGACGTTCAGCCCTATAATAGCCAGGTAACAGTATTTTCCGGAGACCAGCCGAGGAACGAAGGTTTTTACCTCTCGTTATACGGCTTGCCATCGCTCCTTAGGATGGATGCCATTCTGGCAACGGCCGATAATACAAAAACATTTCAGGAGCAGGTCGCGGCCCAGGATCAAATCATGGATAACAATGAACCTGACTGGTTTCGGAGCTTCAAGCCCGATGAACAACGTGTATCCAACGCTGTAAATACGCTTACGCGGTATGGACAATATCGAGTCGGCTCTGTCAATTACGGAAACCTTCCGTTGAAACAATTGTCGTTAATTGGCACGAACGACCTGGCCGATGATTCAGTTTGCGTATTGTTCAACGGTTCAAACCCGCGGCAGAAATACCTGGCCTATGTGCGGGACCCTCAAACTCACAACATCGTCAATATGTATGCATGGGATTACGACGGCAGCGGAAATCCAATCCGGTTTTTGGAAATTGAGCCGGATGGCAACGGCGGGTCGGAGGCGTTTGCGCAATACATCATTCATGCTGAAAAAACAACCAATATAGATTGGTCTTTGTTTAACGTTGATACTACGAAATTTCGCGCAGTTCAGAAATTGTAAACCGTTTATAAAAGTTCAGAGCTTACGCCTCGGAGGGTAAAATTTTCGCGGCCTTCTCCAAATCCCGCAACATCTCGGTTGCGGCCTGGTAACGCTGTTTAAGATCCGGTTGGCAGGCTTTGAGGATGATCGCATTCAATGGCACAAGACCCGCGTTGTCCCGCCGTTCCATGACGGTCGTTGCGATGTCAGGAAAATATTTCGGATCGTATCCGGTGCTGATGACATAGAGGACCATGCCGAGCGCGTAAATATCAGCCTGCGGCGTTCCCGGAGGTTCAGGCAGGGGCGGCATATAGCCGGGCGTGCCGAAGAACGTGTTGATTTTTTCAGGCGGACGAATGTCTGTGACCAGGCCAATATCGGCGAGTTTGGAAGAGATGACCTGAACGAATAATCTTGAAAACCCGGACTTCATACGATAAATAGTAACTATTATGAAGGAACTGAAATTTGAGTGTCCCCATTGCCGGCAACACCTGTCCTGCGACGAACAACATTCGGGCCGCCAAATCCAATGTCCAGGCTGCAACCATCTAATCCGGATTCCGCACGTCCAGGGCAAGACAGTGCAGTACCAACCCGAATCCGGCCAGACCTGGGCAACGTACGTTCCTACCCCCAAAGCCGACCAAAAGTAACACGCAGGGCCGGCATCCTGCCTGCCGGTTGACGCGGCTTCCAGCCGCGTATCTTGCTGGACTGCCCGTCCGGCGTCTCGCCCTCCATAGCTTCTGTTGGAATTAACCCGGAACCTTGCGCCTTTAAAGTTCAAGGAGTAGGCTACCCGAAAGGGAAGAAAATGAATACGACCAGGGTAAATGGGGTCGGAGCAGGGTTTTGGGTTGCAGCCATGGTGACCGCGGCCCTGATAGCAATTGTCTACTTTGGCTGGACCGTAATCGGCTTGCCGTTTGCGCCGTTTGATGTTTTCGACTTTTTGACGCGCGTCCTGCCCGGGCGTGTGATCGCCTTTGGCATACATACGATAGTGGCGGTGATTCATGGCTTGCACCTCGGGCCCACGGCCACCACGGCCAAAGCGGCGGAGCAGGCCATGGGGATTATCGGTTTCTTCGTTACGGGGCTCGTGGCCGGAATGATCCTCTATGGCGTCATCCGCGCATTGCGAGGGCGCCGCGCCATTGTCCTTGGACTTGCCTTTGGGTTGGTTTTAGGCGTGCCGGTCGCGATCATCAGCCACCACACAGGCCGGACCGCCACCACTCCGCCAGCCGCCAATGCATTGTGGCTCGTGGCAGTATTCCTTCTCTGGGGCCTGGTGCTGGGCCGGGTGTGGCGGCGACTCATCCCGGCTGCCGCTCATGCCGGCACTCCGGCTCGGGAAGGCGGCGAATTCGCTCCCTCTGTGGAGCGGATTGATCGGCGTCGCTTTCTCGTTCGCCTGGCGGGCGGCACCGCGGCAATCACGGTGGTTGGAGCGGTCGTCGGGGATTTAGCCGAGGTCAATCGCAGGGAAATGATGCCGGCCATTCGCCCCCAGGAGCTTTGGTCGGCAACCCATCCTTTGCCCAATGCCGATGCGGCGGTCAAGCCGGTGCCGGGAACACGCCCGGAATTTACGCCGTTGGAACGGCACTACCGCATTGACATCAACACCATTCCGCCGGTCATCGACGAACAGCAATGGCGATTGAACGTTACCGGGCTGGTCGAAAATCCGTTGTCCCTGACTCTGGACGACCTGCGGCGTTACGCTCCTCTCCACCTGTTTATCACCCTCTGCTGCATCTCAAATCCGGTGGGCGGCGACTTGATCGGCACCACACGCTGGACTGGCGTGAGCCTCCAACATCTGCTGCCGGACCTGCGGTTGAAACCGGGCGCCTCTCACCTCAAACTTCACGCCGTCGACGGATTCTTCGAGGTGGTCTCCATCGAGAAAATCAAAGCCGATGAGCGCGTGATGCTCACCTACGCCTGGGATGGCGTCCCGCTGCTCCCCGAGCATGGGTTTCCCTTGCGCATCTACATTCCCGACGTGTACGGGATGAAACAGCCCAAGTGGATCACTGCCATCGAAGTGATTGACCACTGGGAGCCGGGCTTTTGGGTGGAGCGCGGTTGGAACAAAATCGCGGAGATGAAAGCTACATCTGTCATCGATGTGGTGGGGATGGATATGGACGTCATCCAGGCTGGCCAGAGCAAAATGATTGTCCCCATCGGCGGGATCGCCCATGCCGGCGCCCGCGGCATTTCAAAAGTGGAATTGAAGGTTGATGAGGGTCCGTGGCAGCCTGCCCTGTTGCGCACGCCCTTATCGGGTCTCACCTGGGTGCTCTGGCGTTATGACTGGCGCTTCCAGCATGGGAACCACACCTTTACTGTACGCTGCTACGACGGCGAGGGCACACCGCAAATCGTCACGCCCGCTCCTCCCGAGCCAGACGGCGCCACCGGCCTCTACAGCAAGACTGAAATGTTTTAGCAGGTCACGCACTTTAGGTCATCCCTTGTCTCCCTCCCATCTTCCATCGTCCAACCTTTTTCCTTTGCCATCCTGATTGCCTGTATGTCATTTTGCTCCGTACAGGCAAGTCAAGAACTGCAGAACTAGCGCACCGCAACTATGAACTGGTATTACGTCGAGCAGGGAAAACAAATGGGCCCGGTCAACGACGAACAATTCAACGCTCTCCTTCAGAGCGGAACAATCACCCCGGACACCCTCGTTTGGCGTGAAGGCATGGCCGAGTGGGTCCCCTACAGACGACTTCAGGACCCTACCGCCGCCGGCACAACCACCACCGGAACACAACCCCCGGCCGTTTGCTCCGAATGTGGCAAACTGTTTCCCGCCGATGAAACTATCCGTTACGGAGACGTCCGGGTTTGCGCCAACTGCAAACCGGCATTTCTTCAAAAAATCCAGGAAGGCGCCTCCTTCAGTGCCGGCGTGTTGAATTACGCCGGTTTTGGAGTGCGTTTCGTCGCCTGGCTGATCGATTTCATCATCCTGTTCGTTTTCAATCAGGTCATGCAGTTCCTCGTCCTTGGCGCGGGCAGTATCGCGATCATGGGCTCTCACCCAAAACCGGCTGTATCGGTCGGCCTTTCTTTGTTTATGATGGCCTTTTTACTCGCCATCAACATTTGTTACGAAGCTCTTCTGGTCGGCGCATACGGCGCGACTCCGGGCAAAATGGCCCTCCGATTGAAGGTAGTGACTGCCGATGGCGCGCAGGTTTCCTATGCCCGAGCCTTCGGCAGGTATTTCGCCAAAATCCTGAGCAGCATGACCTGCTTCATTGGTTTTATCATTGCGGCCTTTGATACTCCCCAACGGCGCGCCCTGCATGATTATATCTGCAACACGCGTGTCGTCGCCAAACAAGGATGAGCAGTCCGCTGATTCAATGTCCAAAGTGCCGCGCCTGGCTGGTCGAAGGAATCTTTAATCAGCCGGATTTCACGCCATGCCCGGCATGCGGCGTCCCGCTTTTGGCCGAGGCGTTTCCCGCGCTCTTTCGCAAAATCGCCGCGGGCCAGAGCGCCGAACCCGTCATGGTCGAGGGCGAATCCAGCTGCTTTTATCATCCTGAAAAAAAAGCCGTGGCGCCCTGCGACGGTTGTGGACGGTTTCTCTGCGCCTTGTGCGATTGCCTGCTTCACGGCCAGCACTTTTGCCCGGCCTGCCTCGAAACCGGCGCCACAAAAGGCAAAATCAAGAGCCTCGAAAATTACCGGCCGCGTTATGACGAGGCGGCCCTGGCGCTCGCAATATTGCCACTCCTCGTCACCGCGCCGATCGCCATCTTTGTGGCGATTCGTTATTGGAATGCCCCCGGAAGCATTGTGCGGCGAACAAAAGCCCGATTCATTCTCGCGATCATTCTCGCCATTCTGCAAATAGGCGTCTGGGTGCTATTGTTTTCTATGGCGTAGTCAATCAACCCGTGGAACGCATGCCCGATATCCAATATAAACGTCTGACCCGTTCCCGCATGGCGCCCGGCCGGCTCGCCCTTGCGGTTCGGACCCGTTCCTCCTTGTGGCTTGGCCCCGACCACCTCCTCAGGATCGATGCCGAAAACTTCCGCGAAAATTATAAACGATTCTATTACCGCGATATCCAGGCCATTCTCGTCCAAAAAACCGATGGCTTCCGGAACTGGAATATCATTCTCGGCATAGTTGTTGCGGGTCTGTTCGTATTGACGCTGTCCCTTATCGCCAGTAGCGGGGCCCGTTGGACATCCGATACCATTGGCACTGTCTGTTTCTTTGGCTTCATAGTGGCGCTCTTTGTTCTTATTTTGGTCCTGCACATTGTTGCGGGCCCGACGTGCCGCACGTATCTCCGCACCGCTGTTCAAATTGAGGAATTGTCCTCGCTAGGCCGCATCAAAATGGCACGGCACGCCCTCGCGGAAATCCATCCATTCATCGTCGCCGCCCAGGGCGGCGCACTGTCACCGGAATCCGTAGTGGCGCAGATGCGCGAATGGACCGCGCCAACCGCGCCCGCACAAGCAATCGCACCCACCGCTCCGGCCGCAACAGTGGCTCCAACCGTCACCCCTTCCGAAAGTGTCGTGAGTGACCCGATCGTCCCGCCGCGGATTAACCCCTGAATGTTCAATCCCTGAACCTCGTCATGCCATCCATCACCCAACAACGCTGTTTCAATCATGCCATGCGCGAGGCGGTGGCCCGGTGCCCCGAGTGCAAACAGTTCTTCTGCCGCGAATGCGTTACCGAACACGATGACCGTGTGCTGTGCGCGAATTGCCTGAGGAATTTGACCCGCAAGCCGTTTGTGCAACGCTTCGCGCTCGCGCGGATCCTCGTGGCCGCGCAGTGTCTCTTTGGCCTCCTCATTGCCTGGTACTTCTTTTTTCTTGTCGGCAGAGGCTTATTGAAATTGCCCAATTCGTTCCATGAAGGCACGCTTTGGCAGGTAAATTCGAACGACCAGGAATGAAACCAAAGCGGCGGCAATTAGGGCTCGGCGCCTTCGACCTCATCGAAGAGGCCACGCATCTATTGCGTACCGCCCCGGCCGCAACGCTGGCGGCTTATTACCTGGGCGCCATCCCCTTTGTCCTGGGCCTTCTGTTTTTCTGGGCCGACATGAGTCGCAACCCGTTCGCCTCCGAACATCTCGCCGATGCCAGCCTCGCCATGGTGCTCCTGTTCTTATGGATGAAATTCTGGCAGGCGCTATTCACGCGCCTTATTCGCGCTCAACGCGCCGCTCAACCCGCGCCCCCGCTGACATTTCGCGCCGCAGTCAGGATCTTTATCGTGCAAACCATCTGGCAGCCGTCAGGTCTCTTTCTTGTTCCGCTCTCATTCATTCCCGTGCTCTCGTTTCCCTGGGTTTACGCTTTTTATCAAAATATCACCGCGCTGTCCGATGGCCGGGACGGCGCCGCCCAGGTCTTCAAAAAATCCTGGCGGCAGGCCGGCCTGTGGCCCCGACAAAATGGCATTGTGATTCTCATCCTCGCCGGTTTCATCCTTTACATCTTTTGGAACTGGTCCGCCGTGTGCCTGGCATTGCCGGAATTGTTTAAAATGTTTTTTGGCGTCGAGTCCAAATTCACCAGGAGCCCCTATAGCCTCTTCAATTCCACTTTCTTTGCCGCCATGTTCGGCCTCACCTACCTCTGCGCCGATCCCATCCTCAAAACCTATTACGCGCTCCGTTGCTTTTACGGGCAATCGATCGAGTCCGGCGAAGACATAAAAGCCGACCTGATGGCCGTAGCGCAGGTTTCCAAACCTGCCGTATCGCCGATTTCCAAATCGGCTAGTCGTCCCAACGCAGACAATCGCAAGAATCAATACGCCATGTCGATTCGGGGTGGGGACAGCTTGTCCCCACAAAAGGCTGCAGAAGCAGGAGGCCTTCAATGAACCACTCCCATTCCGCATTCCGCATTCCGCATTCCGCAATGGGCTTGTGGCATTCCGCCTTTTTCCTTTTTCGTTTTGCCTTTTTAATTCTCCTTTTAACCCTCGCCCTCGCGACCTCCGCCTTCGCCGCCCAAACCGTCCCTGCCACGGCGCCGGCGCCCAACAACCCCGCACCCTCCGGCCTTTCCTCTTCCCAACTCGACGGCGCCATCAACCAGACCATCCACGAAAGCAAATATATCTGGCGAATGCCGCGGGAAAAAATCGATGATGCCGACGCCAACGAAGGTCCCGTGGCCCGCTTTTTTGAAAAAATCGGCGATATGTTCCGCAAATGGGCGCGCGCCGTCGGCCATTGGCTTAATCAAATATTGCGGGCAATCGGGGACTGGCTAAACAAACTGTTGAGACGCGACAAACATTCCTATGCAAACACATCGTCCGGCGGCTGGGCCATGTCCGTCGAGGTGTTGCTGTGGGCACTGCTGGCCGTCGTTGCCTGCGGCCTGGCCATCTTCCTCTATCGTGTTTGGGGCAACCGCGGCAAATCCCGCACACCCGTCGCCACCCAGGCCATTGTTTCCACGCCCGACGTGAGCGACGAAAACGTCGGCGCGGACCAATTGCCCGAGGATGAATGGATGAAGCTTGGCCGCGAATTGCTCGCGCGCGGGGAATTGCGGTTGGCCATGCGCGCCTTCTATCTGGCCAGTCTTTCCCACCTGGCCGCCCGAAATCTCATCAGCATCGCCCGGTTCAAATCAAACCGTGAGTACGAGCGCGAACTGCTCCGGCGCGGCCATTCCTTCCCCGAATTGCTCTCGATGTTCGGCCAAAACATTTCCGTCTTTGAAGCCATTTGGTACGGAATGCACGACGTCAGCCCGGACTCGGTCAGTCAATTTGCGCTCAACGTCGAAAAAATCAAAACCGCCGGATGAAAAGATATTTTCCACTTCTCATTTTGTTTGGCTGCGCGGCGGCGTTTGCGTTCGGGGTCGTCTATTTGTTTGATCTTCGTTTCGATGCCGGGGACGTTTATCCGCCGTATTCCTCACTTCGGGCCGATCCTCTCGGCGCCATGGCCTTGTACGAAAGCCTCGAAAAAATTCCCGGAATCAACGTGCGACGTGATTTCAGCAACTCCGACAGCCTGCCTGCGGAACCGCAAACCGTGTACCTTCATCTCGCCGGTGACCCTTATGAATTCGACTTCGTGTCGCAGGAAACCTACCGCAACATCCAGGATTTTCTCACGCGCGGCGGACGGCTCGTCATTACATTTTTCCCCCAAACCGAGGACTTTTGGTTCAATGAAAGCGCAATCACGGGCACGAATTCCGAACCGAAGAAAATGACCAAGTCGAAGTCCGACAAGCACAACCATGATAACCATGACACCGAAAATGACGACAATTCATGGCTGAACATGTCGGATAAGTGGAAATTTCACGTCGCTTTTCAAAAACTCGAACAAAAACCGGACGGTTTCACCTATGCTCCCGCCACAGTCTTCAACCAAAGCGAGGAGCGTCTCCCTGACACCCTCGACTGGCACAGCGGCATTGTCTTCACAAACCTCGGCAGCGCCTGGCGCGTCATTTATTCCCGCGGCGGAAACGCGGTGCTGATCGAACGGGAATTCGGGCGCGGCTCGGTGGTTATCGCCAGCGATTCTTACCTGCTCAGCAACGAGGCCATGCTCAAAGACCGCCACGCAGACTTGCTCGCATGGCTCCTCGGTCCCGCTAAAAACGTCGTCTTCGACGAAACCCATTTCGGAATCGTCGAAACCCCTGGTGTCGCGGCCCTGATGCGCAAATATCACCTCGAAGGATTGGCTATAGGCCTTATCGTGCTCGCCGGCCTGTTTATTTGGAAAAATGCCTTTAGCCTTGTGCCGCCTCTCGCCGACCCCGATGCCGAACGCTTCATCGTCGGCAAAGATTCCGCCTCTGGCTTTGTGAATCTCCTGCGCCGCGGCATCGCCCCGCGGTACCTGCTCGCAACCTGTTTCGAAGAATGGAAAAAATCCACAAAAGCGGCACAGTCGTCCAGCCTGTCCAGATTTCAGCAGGCTGAAGCCATTTTCGCCGCCGAACAAGCCACTGCAAAACACGGTCCCGTGGACACGTACAACAAGATTTCCGAAACCCTCGGCAACCAAAATCAAAAACTATGAATACCTATCTGAATTTGGTAGGGACGGCGCGCTGCGCCGTCCCCGCCCGCGCAGAGCGGGCGGAATTTTTGTGGTTGGACGTCCAACCACGCTCGTTGCGCCGCTGCACGCGGCGCGGACAGCGCAGCGTGCTGTCCCTGCCCACTAATCCATCTATCCAATAATCCATAAATCCAATCTGCAATCCATGAACACCGAACGGCTCAAGGAAGTTCTCACCCAGGCACGCCAGGAAACTGGAAAAGTCATCATCGGCCAGCACGACGTCATCGAAAAAGCGCTCATCTGCATTTTTACCGGCAACCACGCCCTCATCGAAGGCGTTCCCGGCGTCGCCAAAACCCTCCTCGTGCGCACGCTTTCGCGCGTGCTGGGCGCCGAATTCTCGCGCATCCAGTTCACGCCCGACCTCATGCCCGCCGACATTATCGGCACCAACGTCTTCAACCTCCAGCGCAACGAATTTTCCCTCATCAAAGGACCCATCTTCACGTCCTTCCTCCTCGCCGACGAAATCAATCGCGCGCCTGCCAAGACCCAATCGGCCCTGTTGCAGGCCATGCAGGAACGCCTCGTCACCATCGACCGAGAAACACATCCGTTGCCGCCCATCTTCACCGTGTTTGCCACACAAAATCCAATCGAATACGAAGGCACCTATCCGCTTCCCGAAGCCCAAAAAGACCGCTTCATGCTCAAAATCACCGTGGCTGCCCCTGACCGCGCCGAGGAATTGACGCTTGCCCAACGGACCATGACCAAAGACGCGCCGGAAACACTGCTCGCCCAGGACATTGTTCAACCGGTCATCAAAGCCGAAGACCTTCGCGAGTTGCGCCAGGAACTGGGCGCGGTCGTTCTGCGCGAGGAATTGACTGCCTATCTCGTGGACATCGTCCGCGCCACCCGCTCCCACGAAAGCATCCTGGTCGGCGCAGGACCCCGCGCCACCCAATCCCTCATCATGGCTGCACGCGCCTACGCCGCCATCTCAGGCCGCGACTTCGTCACCCCCGACGACATCAAAATAATGACCCCCTGTGTCCTCGAGCATCGGCTCATCCTGCGGCCTGAATTCGAAATTGAAGGAATGACCGTCCTGGAAGTCATTCAACAAATCCTCCAGCAGATCGCAGTACCGAGATAACGCGATGATCGTTCCCCGCTCCAGGTTATTGTTTTGGACCGCCCTGGTCATCCTGCCATGCGCGTTCATCGCCGGCGTGTCGATATCGCCCGTCATGTCGACGGCCGCGCTCGCGTTGATAGGCGCCCTGGTTCTCTTCGCAATTATCGACGCCCTCGTCGCGCGCAAAAATCTCGCGGGCATCAGCGTCGCGCTTCCGCCCGTGGCCCGCATGTCCAAAGACCGCCCGGCAAACCTGCTATTGCGCATCCGCAATGCACAACAACGCCGCCAGCTTGTGCGCGTCGGCGTGCCCTGGCCCCGCGAAATCACCGCTGCGACCGATGAAACCGACGCCCTGCTGCCTGACCAAAGCGAATGGTCCCAGTTGTCCTGGCTATGCACGCCCCTCAAGCGAGGCAATTACAAACTCCAGCATGTCTACGTCGAAGGCGAGTCGCCGTTCGGCCTCTGGGCCGCCCGCAAACCCGTTCCTGTTCAATCCGAAATTCGCGTGTATCCAAACCTGATGGACGATCGTAGAACGCTTTCCGCCCTCTTTCTCAACCGCGGCCAATTCGGTTTGCACGCCCAACGGCAGGTGGGCAAAGGACGCGATTTCGAAAAACTCCGCGAATATATTCCCGGTGACGGCTACGACGAAATCCATTGGAAAGCCACCGCCCGCCGCGGCAAACCCATTACCAAGCTATTCCAAATCGAAAGAACCCAGGAAGTCTATGTCATTGTGGACGGATCGCGCCTCAGCGCCCGTCCCGCAAGCGAAAGCAATGGAAGTGGCGCTGCCGATGCCGGTGTTGCGCCCGCCCTGGAACGTTTCGTCACCGCCGCGCTCGTGCTTGGCCTCGCCGCCGAACAGCAGGGCGATCTATTCGGCTTGATGGCCTTTGGCGACAAAGTGGACAAATTCGTGCGCGCCAAAAACGGCCAGGCCCATTACAACGCCTGCCGCGACGCGCTTTATACGATGGAACCCCGCACCGTCACGCCCGATTTCGACGAACTGTGCACCTTCATCCGCCTCCGGTTGCGACGGCGCGCGCTTCTGATTTTTCTGACCGCTCTCGACGACCCGGCCATCTCCGAAAGCTTTGTCCGCAGTATGCGCCTCATCCAAAGGCAACACCTCGTGCTCGTCAACATGCTGCAGCCGCCCGGCGTCAGGCCGTTGTTTTCCAGTTCCGCGGCCACGGGCATCGACGACATCTACCAGGACCTCGGCGGCCATTTGCGCTGGCAAAAATTGCGAGAATTGCAAAAGATTCTCCGGCGCATGGGCGTGCAATTTTCCCTCGTCAAAAACGAGCGCCTCAGCGCCGAACTGGTGTCGCAATACCTCAGCGTCAAACAAAGGCAATTGTTGTAATTTTGTGATTGTTGATCTTCAACGTTTTATTGCGAACGAACGGTCTTACTGGGCCGAGCTCGAGAAAATGCTCAATCACCTCGAAACCGAGCCCAACGCGCAAATGACGTTGCAGCAATTGCAACTGTTCCATCAACTCTACGAACGCACCGCCGCGGGTCTGGCCAAAATCACCACCTTTTCCTCCGAACCCGAAACCCGGCGCTACCTCGAAAACCTCATCAGCCGCGCTTATGGCGAAATCCATGAAACCCGCGACCGCCAGACTAAATTTCATCCCATCGAATGGGTGTTTCAGACCCTCCCGCGCACGTTTCGCCGCCATATCGGCGCATTTTATCTATCCGTGGCCATCACCATCGCCGGCTGCCTGTTTGGCGGCGGCGCTATCGCACTGGACCCCGACTCCAAACCCGTCCTGATGCCGTTCCCCAACCTTCTCGAAGATCCCCAGAAACGCGTCGAGGAAGAGGAACATTCCAGCACCGATCAGTTGCAAGGGATGAAATCCACGTTTGCCGCCGACCTCATGACCCACAACATCAAGGTCTCCATCTTTACCCTTGCGCTTGGGATGAGCTGGGGATTTGGGACCATCATCATGCTCTTTTACAACGGCGTCATCCTCGGCGCGGTCGCTGTGGACTATATCCGCGCCGGTGAAACCAAATTTCTGCTAGGCTGGCTGATGCCCCACGGCGTCATCGAAATACCCTCCATACTCATCGCCGGTCAGGCGGGGCTTATGCTTGCCATGGCCATGATCGGACGCGGCAGCCGCCTGAGCATGCGCGCCCGTCTGCGCGCCATCTCGCCCGACGTCACCACCCTGATTTTCGGCGTCGCCATGTTCCTGGTATGGGCCGGTTTTATCGAATCCTTCCTTTCGCAATATCACGAACCCGTGATTCCCTACGAAGTCAAAATCGCATTTGGCTCCGTCGAGCTTATTCTCCTAACCGCATTCCTCTCCATGTCCGGACGTGAGAAAAGCAAGGGCGTGAGAGCGGGAGACAATCAGACCGTGAGAGTGGAGAATCCGCAATCCAAGGTGGCCGCGGTGCAAACCACCGATGGCACTCCCGGCGCTCATAGCACTGAACTATGAAGACTTCCACCCTCGTCATTCGCACCCCGGAAGGCATTGTCTTCTCACAAATCCTTGCCGGCCCGGTTGTCCGCTTCCTGGCATGGTTCATTGACCACCTCTTCATCGTGGTGTTGCTGATGGTTTTTGGCGCTGTGATGGCTCTGTTGGGGATATTCGGCGCGGGCGGGTTCGCGGTCGCTTTCGCTATTATCGGCTGGTTTGTGGTTGGGGTGGGGTACGGCATTTTCTTCGAATGGCATTGGCGGGGCCAGACCATTGGAAAAAAACTCTTTCGCCTGCGCGTGGTCGACGTCGAGGGCATGCGCCTCCAATTCAACCAAATCGTCGTGCGCAACCTGTTGCGATTCGTGGATGAATTGCCGCTGTTCTATTTTGTCGGCGGCGTCGCCTGCTGGCTCAGTCCCAAATGCCAGCGCCTTGGCGATCTTGCCGCCAACACCGTTGTCGTGCGCAATCCGCAGGTCCTTGAACCCGACCTTGACCAGATCCTGGCCGGCAAATTCAATTCCCTTCGCCAATTCCCGCACCTCGTCGCCCGGCTCCGCCAGAACTCGAGTCCCGCTGAGGCCGGCATCGCCCTTCAAACCCTGTTACGCCGCGACGAATTCGATCCTGTGGCCCGCGTCGAACTCTTCGGCGACCTCGCCACTCATTTCCGCGCCAAAGTCGAATTTCCCCCCGAAGCCACCGACGGCGTCGCCGACGAACAATACCTCCGCAACGTCGTCGATATTCTGTACAGGACCAACGGTACCGAGCGGCCGTAGGAGCGTCACGCGCGCCGCTCCGTAGCATGGCGAAGGCCGGTCAGCGCGCTCTGACTAATCCGCTGAAAATTTCGGGAGGAAAATCCCTTTTATTCCGTCTTAAGACAATGTGACCTCGTGTCCTTGACAATTTCCAGAAATGAGTTAACCACTATTCGCGACCACAACCACAACTACAAGTAGATCCACAATGAGCATTAAATGAGAGTTATGAAAACAAAAACGATTCCAGCCATAGGCGCCGGTATAATTCTTAATCTTATTCCGGCTTTAATATTGACAGCCGGCGCGCAACAAATTGACATTCCCGGCATTTTTAATACAGGCGTTGATGATTCGGGAAATCTTCTGGCGGCGGGATCAGTGGACCCGAACTGGACAATTACTTCGTCCCCGGTTTCGAGTACGCCAATTGCCGCCCTGGTTGTTTCGCCGCTTAACAAAGGCTGGGAGGCGAACACCGCGTCTTCGCAATGGATTAACGCGACCGGTGTTGGCAACGATGTTGAACCGGCTGGACTTTATATTTATACCCTCACATTTTCCCTGGCCGGGTACGATCCTTCGACCGCAAGTATTTTGGCCGAATGGGTTTCGGACAACAATTCCGAGATTTATTTAAACGGCGCAGACACCGGGATTTCAAATAACACCAATGGATTTAAGCCCTTTAAACTCTTTTCACTTACAAGCGGTTTTGTGGATGGTGAAAACACACTTCAATTTTATGTGAACCAGATACCCCAGGGTCCAGGCGGCGGGTCGGACCCCGAAGGATTGCAAGTAGACGTTCTCAACGCCTCAGCCCAGGCCGTCCCCGAGCCCGCCACAGCGACCCTGGCCCTGGCCGCTCTTTCAATGTTTGGCGGAATACGGATTTTGAGCAACAAAGCCGCCAGGCGCGCGATGGCGAACGCAACGCCAAGGTAGAAGATGGAAGATGGCACTGCGGATTCCGGATTGGATCACCGTTTCAAAGATCCGCTACATTTCTCCTTCTGGTCCACGAAGTAATCGTGGTTAAAGGAATAAATCTCGAGCCGATTCTCGTAAATCACGTGCAATTGGTTTTCGTATTGTTTCGAACGATTGAACACCCTCCAATTTACCGGCAATCCCGGGATCATGAAAATTTCGTCATCACTTCTGACAACCACGATGCGTCGATCCAGCTCGATAATGGAACCAAACGGAGCCACCGCGCCGCACACCGGTGTCCCTTTCCCCGAATCAAACGTGATCCGACGCAGAACACGGAACCGTTTGGCTGCATCATCTTCCCATGGCGAATATTGGGCTACGGTCATTACGCCATCACTCGCCTGGCAAATTTTGTCCATGCCGCCCCAGCAATAACCTTTCTGATCGAAAATTTCCTCGACCGCAAATGTCTTTTCAAACTGGCGTTGCACTTTTGGAGCCTCGCGCCATGAGCGGCCGAGGTTGGTCGGTTCAAAATCCTTCCCGTTCTTTATCTTTGTCTTTGAACCGTTTCGGTTGTCATGGTGATCAGTTACGGCTGCGTATTCCGCGAATATGCTGCCCTGCTTATGAGAAGAGCCCACGATGCTGTAATACGCCCAGGAACAATCGGTGCAATCGCGCTTGTTGATCGGTTTGGCCTGGCGCGGGTCACCGCTGACCCAATCATCCAGCTCGAATTCAAAAAGCCCTTCCGGTCCCGCTGCCAGGGCCAGGGCCCCGTAAGAAGCGTCCACGGAAATAACCGGGCAATCCCACAGTTTAAGCACCTTTCCTTTTTTTCCGCGTTTGGACTTCGATTTCGAATTTGAATTCGACTTTGATTTCGACTCCAATTCGCTAATAGAACTGACAAAGACGCCCGTTTCGCAAACCGAGAAGAAGCCCTTCATATAAATCGTTGCGTCGATGTGCGGAAACGGAAATGGCGTATCCCTGGTGTTGAGCAAATAATATCGCCAATCGGCGGCCCGGGGAACTTCATGATGCTTTGCCAGCCGGACAAATTTCGTCTGAATCACCTCGCGTACCTGCGGGTCCTGGAACGTCAGGTCCCGTTGATTGTCGTATAGATAATCGCTTCGACTAAACGCGTATTGCATCGGCAGGGCAAGCTCGGTCGGCAATGCAAATTCGGAGACTAACCTGTCCCATTCAACCGTGTGCACGCGGCCATCCAGTGTGAAGAGATAAAGTTTCCCCATGTAGATATGGGAATCCCAAAACTGTCCTTCCAGGACCAATCTCAGGGGCGCAATCTGTTTTGTTGTATCGCTCATCATTTGGTGTCCAGCCTTTAGGGTGCCTGGGCGGAACACTGGTTTGGCCCAGCTTTGAGCAACTTCCGTGCAATTTTTGAGGCAAAAAGGGCGAGTTTACAAATTATATGTGTAGGTAAGTAAATTGGTAAACTGGGGCCGAAAACGGATCAAAAATGGCGTTTTTATTGGCAAATTCGACAAAAAAGCCCCT
The DNA here is from genome assembly GCA_035503455.1 of Candidatus Sulfotelmatobacter sp. Taxonomy (GTDB): domain Bacteria; phylum Verrucomicrobiota; class Verrucomicrobiia; order Limisphaerales; family UBA11358; genus UBA11358. Next base: position 18,234 of record DATJTK010000038.1, read on the forward strand.
GGCTAACTGTAAACTGGGGCCGTGGCAAGCGTCGGGGCACCGACGCCCTACCGATCTGTGGCCCCCCCCACATTTTTGGGTATATAGGCGCGGAAACGGAAACGAAGGCCGAAAAAGGGTCAAATCGTGCCATTTTATTGGCAAATTTGATGGTTTTTGGGTGTGAGAGGTGGAACGAAGGGTCTGGCCCACTAAAACCTATATCTGAGCCCCACCTGAACGTAAGGACTGTCGCCAAACGAAACCGTTTGACCGATGTTTTTGTATACAGGAATAACCCAACGAAACTCCCATACCCATCATCGCATCCGCAGCCGAGACCCGCGTCGACGGCCCCATCGCCATCGACCCGCCATTACCAGTACCGTTATCGTTCGTGTTGTTGTTCGTGCCGGCCAATGCCATTGAACTCGAGTCAGCCGCCGGCAAATCCGATTGTGATTGTGCGCCGGCATGACAACTTAAGATAAACGGCGCGGCAATAAAGCAAACCGCGGACAGGATCGTTAATCGAAATCGCACCCAAAGAACGACGTCCACGACCGCGCAAAACACACGGCCAGCCAATTTCTTTATTACCTTCTCGTGTTTCATAAAGTCACTGCCAATTCAGACTCAGCAAATCAATCAATTATTCCGTAAAATTTAAATTTAAATGCTACGCTCACGCTTACGCCCACACCCACCTCCTGGCATTACCGGACTTGACCTATACTCCCGGTCCCGGAATATCTTGCAGAAAAAAACGAAGGCTTTCCTGGACAGGATGAACAAGATAAACAGGATAAGCCCCGAACAAAATGGCTCTGCTACACATTTTGTGTCTATAGGTAAGTAAAAAAGTAAACGAAGCCCAAAAGCGGTTAAAATATGCGTTTTCATTGGGGAATTTGAAAAAACGTTTCCTGTAAACAGAAATAGGAACTGTTCGCGTGAAGGCTGCGAAGATTTTGACAGGATGGACAGGATTGTTACGCAAAATTTTGCGCTTTTAAAATCACCGGAACACGGCAAACTCAGAGGCTTTGACAATTGATGTGGCAGCGCCGGGCAAGGACGCCCGGCCTACAGGAACGACGTAGCGGGATGTCCCTACCAAATAAATCAATGACAATGAAACATCATATCGTGAAAAATTTGTTTTTTGCATCCATTATTGCGCTCTCGCTCTCTGCGGCGGCATCGGCCGCATTTGGCGAGGAGGCGGATGCGGAATCGCTTACCAATGACCTGGCGCTGATTCCGCTGCCGCAGAAGGTCCAGCGACTGGATGGCCAATTTACGCTCAACGCCCAAACGCGTATCTACGCCGATGCATCCTCGCGGAAAACGGCCGAGTTTATCGCGCAACGTCTCCGCAAATCCACGGGTTTCCCGCTCACGGTCCATCGTCCGATTTTTGGCGGCATTCCGTCAGGCTCTATTTTTTTCACCGTCAAACATGCCAACTCCGCCGTCGGCCCCGAAGGTTATGACCTGACGGTTTCGACCAACCGCGTTCTGATTCGCGCGCCGTCGCAGGCCGGGTTGTTCTACGGCGGCGAAACGTTCATGCAATTGCTGCCGGCCGAGGTTTTTTCGACAAATGTGGTCGCGCGCGACGAATGGAATGCGCCGTGCGTTCAAATCGAAGATTGGCCGCGATTTTCCTGGCGCGGCGTCATGCTCGATTGCAGCCGCCATTTCTTCAATAAGACCGAAGTGGAAACGGTCATCAACGACATGTCGTTGTATAAGTTGAACCGATTCCATTGGCATCTTGTGGATGACGACGGCTGGCGTTTGGAAGTGCCACAATATCCGAAGCTGACGGACGTCGGCGCCTGGCGCTCAAACATCGTTCTTCAACGGACGCATCGGACTGACAGCGAAAAGACAGCCCATCCCGACTGGGCGAAGGCCACGCCGGACAAGTTCGCTCCGGATGGCCGTTACGGTGGTTTCTATACGCCGGAGGACATTCGGGAAGTGGTCGCGTATGCGGCGGCGCGGCATATCACGGTAGTGCCCGAAATTGAAATGCCTGGGCATTGCGGTGAAGTGCTGGCGTCGTATCCGGAACTGGGTTGTTCCGGACGGCCGTACGAAGTGGAAAAGCCCGGACCGTTCCACGTGGGTGTACTCGACCCCGCGAACCCGCAGGTCTTTAAATTTTTGGATACGGTCCTGGACGAAGTTTTTCAACTGTTCCCGGGCCCGTATGTCCACATTGGCGGCGACGAAGTGCCTCGCGGCGCCTGGGATCGATACGATGATTGCCGCGCATTGATGCAAAAGGAAGGGCTGGAGAACGAGGGGCAGTTGCAGACGTGGTTTACGAAGCAGATGGTTGATTATGTCACTGCTCATGGCCGAATACCGATTGGATGGAGCGAAGCGATACGCGGAGGCATCACGACGAACCTGGTCGTGATGGACTGGATTGGTGGCGGAAAAAAGGCGGCAGCGCAGGGGCATGACGCGATCATGACGCCGTCGTCGCCGGTGGACTATGCCTATTTTGACCATTATCAATCGACGAATCACCTGACGGAGCCGCGCGCAATCGGCGGGTTTTTGCCTGTGTCGAAGGTTTATTCGTTTGAACCGGTACCCGAGGGACTTGCGCCCGAGTTGCAGTCGCACATTTTGGGGCCGCAGGGTAATTTGTGGACGGAATACGTTTTCTCGCTGCCGCATGCTGAGTATATGATTTTTCCGCGGGCATGCGCCATGGCGGAAGTGGGGTGGTCGGCGAAGGACGCGCGGAATTGGGATGATTTTCATTCGAGGCTGGCAATGGACGAACAAAGACTGGATGAATTGGGCGTGAATTATCGACGTGAAACGCCGGCAGAAGCGGTTCAGCAAGCGCCCGCTACATCCGTGCGCGTCAAAACTGATTTTATTAACGCGGCGATTTCGCTGGAGTACCCGGGCTTTACGGGATTGTCCGTGGACAATCTGGGCAAGGAAAATTTTCCGCTGGTCAGGATCGATCCTCCTGCCGGGCATCTCGAGCCGACGGTTTCAAGTTGGGGGCGCGGGGGCAACGGTCTGGCAATTGAGCGCGTGGAATATCGGAGCCCGGGCGTTCCAAATACTGAACCGCCGCGATGGGCGATCGAAGTGAACCCCAAAGGAATTGTGCTCGAATCGCATTGGTCCGCGGACGACTCGCCCGAGCCGCTGGAGCTGAACCTGGACAACAGCGTATGCCACGTCACTTTGCTGGGGATTATGGAGACAAATGGATCCATTCAACTCCCCGCGCTGATGCATTTCGCCGACCAGGGCACATTTCGAATCACGGCAAGTATTCCGAACGCCGCGCCGCTGGGATACGTGGCGACGCAACGGTCAGGTCCGATTCAAATCACGTTTGCGCCCGCAACGAAGGACAATCCCAACGTGACATATCACTGGCATGTCGTTTCGATTCACCCGGACATTCCCGGGGTTGATACGGACGCGCGATTCGACGGTTTTCGCCGCGATTGGCTGAACATTTTCCAATACAGTTCGAAGAACCGGATGCTGGCGAATAATGTGACGAGCGACACATGCGGCTTTTGCTTTTACGAATACGCGGACATGGCGAAGGTGACGCCGGAACTTGCGGAAGGTGTTAGTGCGCTGGACATGGTCCGTCAAAGCCTGGATAGAATCATTGCCGGCGCCCTTGTCTATGGATTGTTTGATACGTCGAAGGACCCGAACCACCCAAAATTTGCAGCGGACACGTTGCCGTCGTTTTTGATTGCGGCGGATGATTATGTGGAGGGGAGCAAGGACCAGGATTGGCTGGTGAAAAATTATAGCAGTATCAAGGGCTGGGCTGATGAAATGCTCGCGACGGATAACAACGGCGATGGCCTCATCAAATTTCCATTGAGCGGCAATTCGGGGTCCTGGCCGCCGCACATCAAGTATCGTCCGTCGAACTGGTGGGACACGATTGGTTTTGGCTATGAGGATGCTTATGCAAACGCGCTGGCGTATCGGGGTTTGCGAGGCATGGCAACGATGGCGCAGCAGGCCGGCAACTCAGAGGACGCGCAGCGCTACAACGCTGCGGCGGACAAAATAAAGTCGGTTTATTTTAATACATTTTACGACACAAATACCGGTGTCCTGGCGGGATGGCGCAGCGAGGACGGCCAGCTTCATGATTATTATTTCCTTTGGGTGAACGGCATCGCGATTCATTACGGGCTCGTGCCCACGGACAAGGCGAATGACATCATGGATCGTTTGCTGGCGAAGATGAACGAGGTGGGTTACACAAATTTTGAACTCGGGTTGCCGGGCAATCTTGTTTCTGTGGCTCGAAAGGATTACGTGGATTTGCACACGCGTTTTGGCGGCGGCCTGCGGGAGGATAATGCGGATGGATTTCAAATTTATGAAAACGGCGGCGCGACGGCTTGCTTCGCGTATTTCACCCTTGCCGCATTGTATGACCTGGGAAGAGTGAATGACGGCGATCGTATTTTGTTTCCGATGCTCAAGGGCTTTGCGACCGGCGGTTTCCAGGGATTTGGCCCAAACGGCCTGAGCAAGGATTGGAAGATGTGGGACGGCACGTGCAAGGGTTATGAAGGGCTTCTCACGGACAATTATTATGCGTTGCTCGCGGTGATGGATCGTCAGGCGGCGCTGGACAGGCAATCAGCGGCGCGGCAAGGTAAATAAGATCAGAGCCGCGAAGGAACGCATAGAATGCAAAAGGTAATGGGTCGTATAGGACATATAGGACCTATAATTTTGTCTGCTCCTCACCATTCTTCGCCTGGCTGCGTCTTTAATATTGTAAATGATGAAACTGTTTTCCGCTTTTATTTTGTTGGGTTTTGCGTTTGCTGTTTACGCGCAACCGCCGACTGATGTGACTGTGAGCATTACCAATTCGCCGGGCTATGCGATTCCGGAGGATTTTAGCGGATTGAGTTTTGAGACGGGTCACCAGGCGCCCAATGTAAACGGGGTTTCGGGAGATCTTTTCACTCCAACAAACACTCAATTGATTACGCTGTTCCGAAATATCGGGCTTCGGAACCTTCGCATTGGCGGCGGGACGGTGGATGGGAAAGGCGGAGCGCGATTAAGTCACGCGGACATTGATAATTTATTTGGTTTCGCGCAGGCGGCGGGTGTGAAGGTGATTTTTTCATTGAGATTGCTAAAGGGCGATACAAATGCTGACGTGGCGATTGCCCGATATATCCTGGCGAATTATCGGCCGGAACTGGAGTGGCTGGCGATCGGCAACGAACCGGATGAGCCGCCCTACCTGTATCCGCCATTTGGCAAAGGACCCGACCCGACGATCACGAATTACGAGACTTATTTGCCGCATTGGCGAACGTTTGCGGCGGCTTTGACTAATGCTTTGCCGGGTGTGACGTTTGCCGCGCCGGACACAGGCGGCAGCAAGTGGAACACGAATTTTGCCGATGACGAAGCGGGCTCGGGTCTTGTGTCGCTCTTTACGACGCATGATTACTTTGGCGGCGGCTGGGAGGACCAGACGGCCAATACCGCCGTGAGCAATATGTTGTCTCCGCGCTGGGTGAATAAACTGTACCCAAAGGAGCTTCACCGCCAGTCGCACGTGATCGCAGATGGTTATCCGTATCGATTGACCGAGTTAAACGACTATCTTCGAGGTGTGTACCATGCGAGCGATGCGTTCGCGTCGGCATTATGGGCGCTGGACGTCATGCATTGGTTCGCTGAGCATGGCGCCGCGGGCGTTAATTTTCACAATAACGAATGGTTCCCGACGGACACAGTTTATTTCAACAAAAGGGACCGCAGTTTTCAGCCCCGCCCGAAAGCCTACGGTATCAAGGCGTTTGACGTGGGCGGTCACGGCAGGGTGGATCCTGTGGCCGTGAAAAATCCGAATGATGTGAATTTAACGGCTTATGCCGTGGCTGATGCAACCAATTTGTATGTGACGCTCATCAACAAGGAATATGGGCATCACGGACACGACGCCGCCGTGAAAATCGAGCTCAATGGTTTTGCGGCGGGGCAGGGTAATGTGTCGGCAATGTATTTGAGGCAGGACAGTGGCGATGTGGAGGCGAGCCACGGGATTACGCTTGGGGGTGATACCATCGAAAATGACGCGCCGTGGGATGGACAATGGCGACAGTTGGGGACGATGAGGGATGGCGAGTTTGAGGTGACGGCGCCGAAGGCGGAGGCAGTTATCGTAAGAATCAGTTTAGTGCAATGAGCCGCCGTCGCTCAGAAGCTATGGTGCGCCAAGGCGCCATGGGCGAAGGGTGGAATTGGGCGAGGATAGAAGATGACGTTGGTGACTCGCACGCGCCGGTGGCGCGTGCTGTCACGGCGGGCACGCCGTGACCCACCATCGCAACTCGCGGGCACGCCGTTTTCCACCATCCTGGTGACATTCCGTCCGGACACCCTAAAGGGTGGACACCAAACTAGTCTTCCACGGGGACTACGAGGCTGTCCATGATGAAGTCTTTGCGTTCGGGGGTGTTTTTGCCCATGTAAAAATCCAGGATGGGCGCGGACTCGGTGCGCGGGGCGTATTCGACTTTGCTGAGTTTCATTTCTTTCCCGATGAATTGTGAAAATTCTTTGGGGCTGATTTCGCCCAGGCCTTTGAACCGGGTAATCTCGGGTTTGCCACCGAGTTCCTGGATGGCTTTGTCCCGTTCTTCTTCGCTGTAGCAATAAATGGTTTTTTCCTTGTTGCGCACGCGGAACAGGGGCGTTTCCAAAACATAGACATGACCGTCGTGGACGAGTTGCTCGAAGAACTTGAAGAAATAGGTAATCATCAGGTTCCGTATGTGCATGCCGTCGACGTCGGCGTCGGTGGCCAGGATTACCTTTCCGTAGCGCAGGCCTTCGATGGAGTCTTCGACGTTCAGCGACTGCATCAGGTTATACATTTCGTCGTTCTTGTACATGACGTCGCGCTTGAGGTCCCAGACGTTGAGCGGCTTGCCTTTGAGGACAAACACAGCCTGGTTGTTCACGTCGCGGCAGCTTGTAATGGAGCCGGCGGCGGACTGGCCTTCGCAGATGAACACCATTGTGTCGCGGCTTTTATCCTTCTTTTTGTCGTAATGATATTTGCAGTCTTTTAATTGGGGGATGCGGAGGGCGATGGCTTTGGCGCGGTCGCGCGCCATTTTCTTGACGGCCTGCAATTCCTTGCGCAGTTGCTGGGTGTCGGCGGCTTTGGCGACGATTTTTTCGGCGATTTCCTTGTTGCGCTGGAAGAAGTGCAACAGTTCTTCGCGCACGTTGTTGACGAGTTCAGCGCGAATCTCGGTGTTGCCGAGCTTGTTTTTGGTTTGCGATTCGAATACGGGGTCCTTTAAACGGATGGCCACGGCCCCGACCATGCATTCGCGCACGTCATCGCCTTCAAATTTCGAGTTGGCGTATTCGTTGACGGCTTTGAGCAGGCCTTCGCGGAAGGCGCTCAAGTGAGTGCCGCCGTCGCCGGTATATTGGCCGTTGACGAAGGAAAAAAATGTTTCGCCGTACCGTGAATTGCTGTGGGTGAAACAAAATTCGAGCGTCTTGCCCGCGTAATGGAGCGGGGGATAGATCGGGGCGCTGCCATCGGTGGCCAAATCTTCCATGACCAGATCCATCAGGCCATGGCGTGATTGGAAGATTTTGGGTTCGGCGCCGGAGACGTTCAATGTGAGTTTCAACCCGGTGTTCAGATAACTGTAATGGCGCAGGCGCCGCTCGACGTGCTCCATTTTGAACTCGCTGTCCTTGAAGATTTCCGGGTCCGGCTCAAATTCGATAAATGTGCCGTTCGGCTCTTTGGTTTTGCCCGATTCTTCCTTTTTCAATTTGCCGGCCTTGAACGAAGCTTCGACAAATTCGCCTTCCCGATGGCTGCGCACGAGAAAGTTCCTGGAAAGGGCATTGACGGCTTTTGTGCCCACGCCGTTCAGACCGACGCTGAATTGGAAAACGTCGTCGTTATATTTTGCGCCGGTATTGATTTTGGAAACGCAGTCCACGACTTTGCCCAGGGGAATGCCGCGGCCAAAATCGCGAACGGCAACGCAATTTCCGTCGATTTCGATCTGCACTTCGCGGCCGTGGCCCATGATGTATTCATCGATGGCGTTATCGACGACTTCCTTGAGCAGGACGTAACAGCCGTCGTCAGGGTTGCTCCCGTTTCCAATGCGGCCAATATACATGCCCGTGCGCAACCGGATGTGTTCCAGCGACGACAGGGTCTTGATTTTGCTTTCGTCGTAAACTTGTTTTGGTTTGTCTGCCATAAACTAAATATGGGAAAAATAGCAAAAAATAGCGCGGTCTGAAAATTTTAATTTGGAAATTTGTTTAACCGCAAAGGGCGGAAAGAGCGCAAAAGGGACCCAAGGAGTGTTGTGGTATGGAGATGAAGTTGGAAAACGTGTTACAGTGTTACATTGTTGAATACCAACGATTTGCCGTGTTACACTGTTTGTTACACGCTGTTACACGCCTGCTAAAATCTCATAAGCTGCTTATGATTAGGTATTTCCGATGTTACATTAACGTTATCGTTTTGCGGTAACGTTATCGTGGTGGTACGGGTAAAGTATGGGCGGCGACGTCCGAGGATTCCTGACGCAACATGCAATACGCAACACGTTATCGAAAATCATACGATTGAGGCCCGACAAACGTTCCATGTTCCAGCCGCTCTATTTTTTCGGCTTTTACGTGGATGACGTTATCGACGTGTTGGAGGCGGCCTTCGATTACGAGAAACGATTCTTCGGTGATGACTAAACGATTTGCTTCAAACATGGGCGGGGTGACGATGGCATTGCTGATGCCGGTTTCGTTCTCGAGGCTGATGAATACAAAACCTTTTGCGGTGCCCGGACGCTGGCGGCAAATGACATTGCCGGCGATGCGAACGCGGCTGCCGTGCGGGAGTTTTTCCAAGTCCGCGGCGCGCCGGATGTCTCGCAGCTTCGGGCGCAGCAAGGCCATGGGATGTTTGCCGGTCGTCAGATTCATGCCGGCAAAATCGGATTGGATGCGCTCGGCATAGTTCATCGGTTTGAGAGGAGAAAGCGGCTCGCCGCGGGCGTCCTTTGATTCAAATAAATCGCCAGTGCGAACGGGGCGTTCCACTTCCCAAAGCGCGTCGCGGCGGTGATTGGCAAAACAATTGAACGCGCCAATTTCAGCAAGCGTGCGGAGTTCATCTTTATTTAACCGGACGCGCCGTTTGAAATCGTCCAGCGACGCGAACGGGGCGGCGTGGCGTTTTTCCAATATTTTTTTTGCGCCGCTGGCGCTCAAAGTTTTTACAACGCAAAATCCCAGGCGAATGGAATGGTCCGGTTCGATGGCGCAGGACCCATCGGATTTGGCCGCGCAGACCGGACGGAATTTCACGCCATGCCGCTGGCCGTCTTTAATGAGGGTAGCGGGCGAATAAAAACCCATGGGCTGGTTGTTCAGCAGGCTGGCGAAAAATTCCGGCGCGCGATGGGCTTTTAAGTACGCCGACGCATAGGCCAGGTGCGCGAAACTGATGGCGTGTGATTCAGGAAAACCGTAAAGCGCAAATGAACTGACCGTTTGGCAGACTGCATCGATGGTTTTATGAGAGTGACCTTTGCGCTCCATGGCCGCGCGCAATTTTTTGATGATGCGCTCCATGCGGTCCTGCGACCGGTGAAAGCTCAGCGCGCGCCGCAATTCCTCCGCTTCCGCGCCGGTGAAACCGGCCATGATCATCGCCATTTGCAGCATTTGCTCCTGAAACAACGGCACGCCCAGCGTGCGTTCCAGGACGGGTTTGAGGTCGTCGTGAAAATATTCGATTCGTTCGCGGCCGGCGCGGCGCGCCAAATAGGGATGCATGAGATGTCCCTGAATGGGGCCGGGCCGAATAATGGCTACTTCGATGCAAACGTCGTAAAAATTTTTCGGTTTCAGGCGCGGCAGCGTGGCCATTTGGGCGCGGCTCTCAATTTGAAATACGCCAATGGTATCGGCGCTTTGCATCATTTCAAATGTCCGCGGGTCATCCTGCGGCAGATCGGCCAGGTCAACCGGGCGCCGCATTTTGCGGGTCAATTCGACGGCGTCCTGCAAAACGGACATCATCCCTAGGCCAAGGAAATCCACTTTGATAATGCCCAGGTCTTCGCAATCGTCCTTGTCCCATTGGGCGACGACGCGGTTGGGCATGGAGGCGTTTTCGAGCGGAACGATTTTGTGCAGGTTGCCGCGTGAAATAATCATGCCGCCCGAATGCTGCCCCAGATGTCTCGGCAAACCGTGCATTGCCCGGCACAACGCCGCAAACGCCGTGGCGCGGGGGTGGTCCCGGGGCAAGCCCGATTTTTCCATCTGCGCCTGCAAATCGAGCGTGTGCGGGAAATCGCCATTGGCGTAAAGACTGGAAAAACGATTTAAAACGTCCGGCGAAAGGTTCAGCGCCTTGCCGGCTTCGCGCGCGGCGCTGCGTCCGCGATAGGTAATGACGTTGGCGGTCATCGCGGCGCCATGTTCTCCGTAGCGGCGGTAAATTTCCTGAATCACCCGTTCGCGGCGGTCGCCGCTGGGCAGGTCGATGTCAATGTCAGGCCATGAATTTTTGCGGCCTTCGGTCAAAAATCTCTCGAAGAGAGTGTGGAATTTTAACGGGTCCACGGCGGTAATACCCAGGCAAAAACAAACCGTGCTGTTTGCCGCGCTGCCGCGTCCCTGCGCCATGATGTTTTGTTCACGGCAGAACTTCACGATGTCCCATACGATGAGAAAATACCCGGCGACTTTCAGTTTTGCGATGAGAGCCAGTTCGGTTTCGAGCTGGGTCCGGACTTTTTCGGTGACTTCTCCGTAACGTTCCCGCGCGCCGGCAAAGGCCTGCAGCCGCAGGCAAGACTCCATGGTGTGGTCCGGCGGCACTGGAAACGACGGAAATTCATACCCGAGATTCTCCAGGGTAAAATCGAGGCGATCGGCGAGGCGACGGGAATTTTCGATGGCTTCGGGCAAATCCCGGAATAATTCGCGCATTTGCGCGCCGCTCTTCAGATAACGCTCGGCGTTTTGCTCCAGCAATGTTCCGGCGGCCCCCAGGAGAGGGGGAATAATCGTCCGGTGGTTGGATATGCCGGGTGAGGAGTGACGGTAGATGGGCAAGCCGCGAATTAGTCAGAGCCTCCTCACGTCGGCTGCTACGTAGAAAAGAGCGCGCGGCGAGCAGCGCCAGTAATTGGGGATGTAGATGGCGGCGAACATGGTTTTGGAAATTGGAAAAACGGAGAAGGGCTATCAGGCGCTGCTCTGCGAAAAGCGGGTCATTTCGGCGGGTTGTTTGCGGTCGGAAACTTCCAGTTTTAATTGGTTCAATAATTCGCCGGTGTCTTTTTCAAGCGTGTCGAGTGAGAACGTCGAATTGAACGCAATTCGCGTTTGGGCCCGGCTGACCATCGGATGCGGCGTAAAAACCATGCAAACCGCGGACGTTTCCTCGACCAGTCGCTGAAAGCGATACCAGACTGTCGCGGGAATTTTGCGGAGTTGTTTTTCAGGGTTTAGTTTCAGGTCAATGAGGACCAAAGGCAGATTGTTGTCCCGCAAAACCAAATCGGAAGCCTTTAAAGCGTCGTCCGCCGAGCGGCAGCGGATCCACAGGAGCCGCGATAAAACACGTGGCTCAATTCGTGCCAGGTCCAGCGAATCGTTGCCGTCAACGAGGGCTATGATTTCGTTTCGGCGGGCGGCATTCGAGAGGATTTCCCGAACCAGTGTTGCGCTTCCGGAACATTTTTTTGCGCCGGCAAACTCCGCAATCGCGCCTTTGGGCAGGCCGCCCCGCAACGGTTCATCTATCTGCGGCAGTCCGGTGGGCCAGCGAACGGCATCGGGATCGACCGGCCCATCCAAGCGCATGCGGGCTTCGGGAAATTTTTCCGAAAGCAACTGGCGCAACTGAATGACATTGGCCGGCATCATGGCGTTTTACAGTTTATACACATGCTTCAAGCGCGCAAGTTTCCCAAACCACCTTGGACAACGGCAGTCCAACCCCCTAACGTTGAAATGTTGAACCTCAAAAATGCGTGTCTATGACCATGAGGCTAGTAAATTCTTTGATTCTACCGAGCGAAAAGCCGTTTTTGGCTTGGTGTCAATAACCTCACTAAATGTGAACTTATTGACACCGACGCAAATGTCGCAAAACACCACGATTTTACTGGCAATCGGCTCCAAAATTTGAGCGCAAGACGCATTTTTGAGGTTGAAGCGTTGAAGCGGTTTTCGGTTCCGTTGATGGTTGGACAAGCCGGCTGGTGCGTTGATTGGGCGGGTGGACCGTGAATTAATTAGAGCCTCCTTACGTCGGCTGCTACGGAAGCTTGATGCTATGGTAATTGCGGTGGGATGGCGGTTTGTGCGAATGGCATTTCATCATCGCTGTGAATCCGATTGCCTGCCGCGTCAACCACGCTAACTGTGGCGAGGAAGATTTCAACCTTGCCGTTTTTCCGTTTGGCGTGTTCGACGGTTTTTGAGATTCGTTCTTTGGCTTTTTCATCCGATGCATAGCTCAAGTCGGCATCGGGACTGGGAAACAGTACCAGCGTCTGTCCGTCGTATAAAAATTTGTCGACCGTGGCCCGGCCCGTCTGAATGGCGGGCAAAGACGTTGGCAACTTAACGCGCTTTCCGGCGGCGTTGGTGGCGACATTCGGCGCCAGGCCCCTGGAGTTGGCGTAACCGAAAAAGTCAGTTTGTGATGCGTCTACCTTTAACCGGATGGTATAGCCGTCGGAAAGGAGGGTTGGTGTCACATTAAGTTTCGAACCGGTTTGGACCTGTTCGACGTGTGGAACAAATGTGGTTCCATCGGAATATCTCGCGTAGGGCTCGGCTGAGCCGGAGATCGCACCGGCTGAGGCCTCTCCGTAGCCCGTGATAACCGGCACGACACGCAGGGCGCTCATTTTCGCCTGATCGCCGCTGGGCAATGTCAGCTCCGGATCGGCCGCATCCGCAAATTCATTTTGAAATTTCGACGCATCTAGAAAGATCTGAAGTTCGGGGTTTGGCAAAATGCATCCATCCTTCAACATGGAGTTTGCCAGGGTGCTTGAAAGAAATGCCTGGGGCACTTCAATGAAATGGGCTTTGATGTGGAGCTTTGGAGGATTCTCGGACAAAACCTCAATCGCATTTTCGATGAGATCCAAATCCTGCGGGGTTGCATAGACCGAAAGAATTCCACGCTGGTCGTCGTAAGATACCGTCTTTGGCGGATCCAGTTTCACGCCCAGACTCGTGAAAAGTTTTGTTGCCGTCGCGCCGACGTCCTGCGGGTTTGTCCCTGGCGGCTCGTTGGAGGGAATATTCTGAATTGAATAAAATATGTTTGGATTCACTTTGAATGTCCGCACTTCATAGAAGGCATTGGTATTTTTGGCTGAAAAAACAACTCCGTAAACAACTCCGTAATCGTGAATGGAGTATTTAATCGGCCGATCGGAAGCCGAACATATCGCGTTCAATACCTCTTGAAGCGTAGCGTTTTTCAAAGTCAGTTTAATATTAATCCGGCTGCAATCTGCGACCTGGTGCGACGTGTCTGGCGAGCCTGTGTCTTCAATCATCGGAAAGCCGGTAGCCGGGTCGGTTACTGCCGGGTCGATATTCGGATTGAATATGAAGTTGATTTCCTTTCCTGACTGTTTGTGTAAATCACCCAGGACCTGGCTGAGCGGTTCGTTTTTGTACGAAACGTCGAGATGAATGCTGTTGAGCTTGTCGAGCAGCGCCTTGCGCTGAGGGTCGGCATCGGCCGGGTCCGGCCAACTGATTTTGTGAATATTTAATTGCCGCAGGGTGTCCAACAGACTGAATACATATTGATAATCCACCTTGGAGGCTGCTCGGATCAGCACCATTGGATTTGGGTCCCGGGTTTTTATCGCTTCCAGCCGTTCCCTTAACAAGGGCATCGTCACCGGTTCGTCGTTCAAAAACATGTGTGCATTCGCGTCTATGGCAATTACGATGATCTTTGACTTTTCCTTTGTCGTTGGTGAATTGCCCAAGAATGGCGACACTTCCAGATCGTTTGTCTTCTGTTGTGTGTTAACGGATAAATTGGCAGGAGTGTTGGTAGAAGTTTCGTTCGCCGTATTTGTCCCACTTTCGGTAATAGCCGGCGTTGATTTTTCATCTGGCCCTTGACCCATCGGCAATGCGACCGCGCAGAAGGCAAAAATTCCGATCGCCGAAAGGAGTGTGATGCCGGCTTTTCGTGGAGGCCGAAAGTTGACCAATCGTTCGACGCGCTGGCGCAGGGCACTGCGTGATTCCAAAATCCCAATCAGGCCCAAGCTGGCCAGTGGCCGGCGAAATGCAAATCTCGCGACTTCCAGCAATGTTGAGGCATAGGCATCAGACCCATCGCGCAAGGCGAGCATGACGGCATCGTCCACGGCCTCTTCACGCAGGCGGCGGATTCGAGCATTGGCGAGCCAGAGCAGGGGATGCCACCAATACGCGATTTGGAGGAACGTTTGGGCGCAATTCACCCAGACGTCGCCGCGCCGCAAATGGACCGCTTCGTGCAGCAGTACCGTGCGCAATTGGCGGCTGGAAAGTTGGTTCGCAAGCGTCCGCGGCAGCAAAATGACTGGACGAAATAGTCCGTAAACGGCCGGCGATTGTGTGTCGTCAATCAGTTTGAGTCGTGAACGCCCGCGCAACCCGGCCAATTGCCTCACTTCATCGAGAAAGCTGTTCAATTCAGCAGGCGCAGTTGCTGCCCGATGAACTTTTCCGGCAACCCTCACCCAACGAAACGCCAGCCATGATATCCAACCTACGCCTGCCAGGAAAACCGCGAGCAGAACCCAGCCGTCATTGCTTAACGTCGGAGGAGGCGGGGCCACGGGAATGGTTGGGGGCGGTAGGACGGCATCCGGGATAGGAGTATCGCCAAAGCTGACGGTATAATTGTTGATTACCGGAGATTCGGCGACCGGGTGTGCTCGCCATAACCACCAAGTCGCGCCTGTGGGCAGCGCCAGGGACGGCGGCAATATCAATTTTACGAGCACAGCCACCCAGAGCGCGTAGCGAATGGATGCCCGAATGCGGCGGGCGAATAACCAATCAAATGCGAAAACAGTGGCGATGAGCAGGCTGGACTGCCACAGCATCGGCCAGGCGAAGCTCCAAAAATTTTTGCCCCAAAGGTTTAGAGACTCGACATGCTCACTCATAGACTTTTCTTTTGTTCCTGGTTTCTACGGCTTGCACGTTACTCTGATTGTTGAGGCACACCCGTTTGCGCAAATGGCAATTCTTCCTCGGAATGAAGGCGGTTGCCCACCGCATCAATCAACGTGACTGTGGTGAGGACAATTTCGACCTTGTCCCCATTTTTCTCTTTGGCCAGCTCGGCAATCTTAGAGGTCTGGTCCTGGTATTTCCCATCCGATATGACCTTGTACCTGGGAAAGAGAACGAGCGTCTGTCCATCCCATATATTTTTGTCCAGAGAGGCCTCACTTACCTGAAAGACCGGCGAAAACCCGGTGCCGGCGGCATTGGTGGTAATATTCGGCGCCAGGCCGTGTGACGTGTTGTAACCCATAAAATCAATGTGCGTAGCAATTGTCTTCAAGTGAATGGTAAAGCCGTCGGAAAGGAGGTGTGGAACCACGCCAAAAACCAGGCCGGTTTCGACCTGCTGAGTTTGTGGAATAAATGCGGAGCCATCTAAAAATCTCCCGTAGGGCTCGATAGACCCGGCAATGGCATCGGCTGACGCCTCGAGGGTAAAGTTTGTAATAATTCCCTGAGTAATAGTGCAACGCATTTGGGTTTGACGGCCGCTTATGGTCGTCACTTCCGGTTCGCCTTCTTCTTCGGATCCCTCTTGTAATTCGGCCTGGCGCAAAAAGCGCTGAAATTCAGCATTTGGCAAAATGGCTCCATTCGTCAACCCGGGAAACGAGGATTCTGTAGCGGCGCTTGATAAAAATTTTTGCGGCACTTTTAGGAAACGGGTTTTGATATGGAGCATCGGTGGGTCATCGTTCAAAACCTCAACAGCCTTTTCAATGACGTCCAGGTCATCTGGAGTTGCGTAAACGAAAAGGTCCCCCAGGCGGTCGTTAAAGAATACAGTTTTGGGCGGGTCGAGATTTACGCCCAGCCTCGAGAAAAATACCGCTGCCAATGCACTGGCGTTGCGCGCGCGCTGTGTGGTCTCATTTAGCGGACTGTCGGAGGGAACATTATTTTTCAAGTTTGAATAAAATACGTTCGGATTCACTCTGAAGGTCCGCATTTCATATTGCGGCTTCAATGAAAAGACAACTGTATCGCCTTTGATCAAATACCAGAGGGGATGGTTTGCTGCAGAACAGATAGCATCTGGAACGCGCGTCAGGGGTACGCTGCTCCGCGTGACAGATATCAAAATATTGGACGGATTGTCGAACCCGGATGAGCCGGTGTCTTTATCAGGCAAGCCAGTAGTCGAATTTATCGGTTGCTGAGGCTGAAAAATGAATCGCATTCCCCGCTTGTGTGGATCCAGTTTGCGCGATAGTCCTGTCAAATCGCCAAGGACCTCATTGAGCGGCATGGATTGATAAGAAAGTGAGACTTTTGGTATTGGCGAGATGGTTGTGCTGTTGCCGGATGAACTGGTGTGAACCTTGTTTGAAGGAACTCCGTTCAGCTTTCTAACGACCCGTCCGATGTCCGCCAATTGATCGGCAGTTCCATGCGCCAGCATGCGTCCGTCATTCAAATACACCACGACTGTTGGAGGAGTATTTACGCCGGCTTGCAGTAACTGTTGTTGCAGGTCCTTTTCAGGAATCGGCTTTAGCAGCCGAAATATTTCCGTCAGCGTTTTTTGGTCCTCATTGGCTGAATTCTCAACACCAGGCTGCGTGAAGTCATCGGCTGCCGCAGGTCCCTGACCCATGGGCAATGCGGCCGCGCTGAACGCAAATATGCCGCACAATGATAAAACTGTGACGCCGGCCTTTCGCGGCGGGCGAAAATCCACCAACCGTTCGACGCGCTGCCGCAGGGCGCTGCGGGATTCCAAAATGCCGACCAGGCCCAGGCTTGCGAGAGGCCGGCGAAACGCAAACTTCGCTACTTCCAGCAGTGTCGGGGCGTAGGCATTAGCCCCGTCACGCAAAGCGAGCATGACGGCGTCATCCACGGCCTCCTCACGCACACGGCGGATGCGGGCGTTGGCGAGCCACAGCAACGGATGCCACCAATACGCGATTTGGAGGAACGTTTGGGCGCAATTCACCCACACATCGCCGCGCCGCAAATGGACCGCTTCGTGCAGCAGCACCGCGCGCAGTTGGCGGCTCGAAAGCCGGTTCGCAAGTGTCCGCGGCAGCAAGATAACCGGACGAAATAGTCCGTAAACCGCCGGCGATTGGGCGTCTTCAATCATCTTGAGTTGCGGGCGCCGGCGCAATCCGGCCAATTGCCGCGCTTCATCGAGAAGGCTGTTCAGTTCAGCGGGCGCAGTCGCGGCTCGACGGACCATTCCGGCCACCCGCAGCCAGCGGAACGCCAGCCATGATACCCAACCCATGCCTGTCAGGGCGGCTGCGAGCAAAACCCACGCATCGCTACTTAACTCCGGAGGCGGCAGGGCCGCGGGAACGGTTGGAGGCGGAACGACATTCGGAATAGTGTCGCCGAAACTGACGGTGTAATTTTTGATGACCGGAGATTCAGCGACCGGATGTGGCCGCCATAACCACCATGTCGCGCCTGTGGGCAAGGCCAGCGCAGGCGGCAACAGCAATTTCACCAGCACGACCATCCAGAGCGCGTAGCGGATGGACGCGCGAATGCGCCGGGCGAGCATCCAATCAAATCCAAAAACAACGGCCATCAGCAGGCTGGACTGCCACAGCATCGGCCAGGCGAATCCAGAAAAAATTTCACCCAGGCGATTTAGAGAATCAATGCAGCCATTCATAGGTCTTGCTCCTGTTTTTTGTTCTTTCGACGGCTCTTTCCGGCCTGGATAAGCGCTTCGATTTTTGCCAGTTCGTCTTCGTCCAGGTCCTTGCTTTCCAAAAGGCATTGCACCAGGGGCGCGAAGGCGCCGTTAAAGGCGTGTTTGAGCGTGTAAAAGAGTTCGCCCCGCTGTGCCTCGCGCCGCGTGACGGCGGAGCTGTATATCGTGAGTTTGCCTTCTTTTTTGGCGGTGAGAAGGCCTTTGGCGGCCATGCGATCCATGAGCGTGCGCACTGTGGAATACGTCCAGCCTGTGGATTTGGCCAGTTGTTCACGGACAGCGGGGGCGGTGCAGGGTTCCAGTTCCCAGATGACTTTCATGACGGGCCATTCGGCGCCGGTCAATTCAACGCGGTTCTTCGGCATGCGGGCATAATCTCTACAAGCGTAGAGGATGTCAAGCGGTAAATTTACATTTGTAGAGGATGTAGCGCAGGTTTCCAAACCTGCTGTATCGCGGGTTTCTAAACCCGCTGATCGTGAGATGTTGTTCGATGCCCGAATTCAGAAAACCCGCAATTTGTCCTCCGTTCCCGCCGCCTTCGTCCACGACGAATCTGAGGTTTGCACTATGCTGATACGTTTTGGGCACTGCTCCACGTCCAGGATTCGGGCTGTTTGCAGAGTTCGGCGATAACCGGATTATTTCGAATATAACGGGCGATCCTCGCCTTCTCCTCGTCATTTCGGATCCAATGATCGTACGATTCAGGCTGCCAGAACGGTTCATCGTTCATACCCAGAATCTTTTTGGCGCGGCGTGACGTGAACTGTTTCCATGATTTCAAAATGTCACCAAGAACAAAGTTCGGCATCGGCCAAACGATGGCGTGAACGTGATTGGGCATGACCACCCATTCGTGGATCAGGTAGCGTTGTGAATGAAAGTGTCGCATTGCGTCAACGACGAGATTGGCGATATCTGGCCGCCGCAAATGGCAAGCGCCTACGCCTCGGTCTAGATAGCGTTCAATTGCACGTGCGAAATCGCGCATGATTGTATCTTCCGAGTCATTTATCGGTTGACCGAGACTGGTTAAAACGCCGAGCCGTTCCAGGCGTCGGGCTCTCTGCTGCTCAAATTTCATCAATATTTCCCGGGGCAGCGAGTCTGCCAGACGAAACGTAATGAAGTAGGACGCGCCCTCTCGTTTGACGTGTGGCAGATAACCACGTGTGTGGATGCCCGAACGATGCGAATTTTTAGTTTGGTCTCTGGCGCCATCAGCGCGGAGGTTGTGATGCGCGCGATCCAAGCCGGGGTTGGGTTGGTCCGGATTGTGAAATGGCACGCGGCGAAGCTAACTCAGTGGCCGTACGGAAGCAATGTAGGACGCATCGCGAGCATCTTCCGATCGGACGGGCGCATGACGCAGTACGATCAGCGGGTTTAGAAACCCGCGATACAGCAGGTTTGGAAACCTGCGCTACGACTGAAGGCGCTCGATGTGGACCAAACCCTTATTTCATTTTTAGTTTTTAAAGGTTAATTTTTGGCTAACAAATTGCATGGAAGAAAAACTTGAGCTGCGCGTGTACGGTGATCCATCGTTGCGTGCGCTGGTTTATTTGCCGGGCTTGCACGGGGACTGGACGATCATTGGTGGTTTCCGCGCGGCCGTTGCCGGTCGCGTTCGCTTTGTCGAGATGACCTATCCGCGCACGCTCACGTGGTCGCTGGATGATTATGCGGCGGCAATTGAAGAGGAGCTTTCAAAACTCGGAATCACGCATGGCTGGCTGCTCGGCGAATCTTTCGGTTCCCAACCGATGTGGAAGTTGATCGCCAATGGCAAATTTCGCGCGCAGGGCGCGGTCCTGGCGGGCGGCTTTGTGCGGTATCCGGCCCAATGGTTTATGCAACTGCTGGAGAAGGCCACCGGCCACGGACTATCGGTTCTCCTGGTAAAAATCATGTTTGGCTACGCAAGATTTGCCCGCTACCGCTACCGCCGATCGCCGCAAACTCTGGCGACATTGGATGAATTTCTCGCTCGCCGTCGCAGGCCGCAGGATCGTGAAGCCGCGGAACACCGGCTCCAATTGGTCGATGGAAACGATCCGCGCAAAATCGCGATGACCGCCCAAATTCCGATCTTCGGGCTGACGGGCATCCTCGATCCCATTGTTCCATGGCCAGCCACCAGGCGCTGGCTGAAAAGAAATTGTCCTGCTTTGCGGGATTATAAAATCGTGCGCCGGGCGGACCACAACGTTCTGAGCACAGGGACAAAGGAATCGGCCAAATGGATTTTAGAGTGGATGGATAAATTCACAATTGACGATTGACAGGAACATGCAAGATTCATTTGTCACGGTTTTCATAAAAGTGTTATGACGCGCGAACAGGTTCTCGACCTTTATTTTCTGGATGCCCGGCACAAATTGATTGAAATCGCCGCATTTCTTGACCGCGTGGAACGCGCGGATGGGAAGGATGATTTTCGCATCGAGGCGTTTCGCACCGCGCTCGGCAAATTGGCCCCGGCGGACGGGCACGTCCGCCCTACCGTGTCGGAAGGCGCCGGCAACCATAGGGCCAAGGATGTTCTGCTGGCCTTCAGCGACCACTCGATCGAGCCTGTTGAAAAGGCCCCGGGCAAAGGCGCTGTGGGAGCAGTCTAATGGCGGCTGTCTGGCCTTCTTTCTATGCGTTATATCGAACCTCATGCCCATATGGTCAGCCGTGTTACGGACGATTACGAACGCATGGCCCTGGCCGGTTGTGAAGTCGTCTGTGAGCCGGCCTTTTGGGCCGGTTTCGATAGAAGCGCTGCGGAAGGTTTTTTTGATTATTTCTCCCAACTGACCGCGCACGAGCCGAAGCGCGCCGCGAAATTCGGCATCAAACACTTCTGCTGGCTCTGCATCAATTCCAAGGAAGCCGAGGACGTAAAACTGGCGGAGGAGGTCATCGCGCTCGTTCCGCTATTCCTGGAGCGGCCGAATGTCCTGGGCATCGGCGAAATCGGTTTGAACAAGAATTCGCGGAACGAAATGCGGGTCCTGGAAATGCAGGTCGAACTGGCGGCTGCCCGCGACCAGCTAATTCTCGTTCATACGCCCCATCTCGAAGACAAGCTTAAGGGCACAAGGCTGATTCTGGACGTCCTGAAGAATGATCGGCGCATCAAACCGGAGCGCGTCATTATTGACCACGTGGAGGAGCATACGGTCGAAATGGTTCTGAATTCCGGCATGTGGGCGGGCATGACGCTCTACCCGGAGACGAAGTGTACCCCCTCCAGGGCGATTGATATTTTGGAACTTTACGGCAACGAACGGCTTTGGCTCAACAGCGCCTGCGACTGGGGAATCAGTGATCCGCTGGCGGTGCCCAAAACGGCGGTGGAAATGAAACGGCGCGGGCATCTGGCAACCGCAATCGAAAAAGTGATCTTCGAGAATCCGAAAATGTTTTTAGGGCAGTCGGAGCATTTTGCCGCGACATTGAGGAGTTAATTATGCGACCTATAGGTCATATAGGTCCTATGGGCGTTTATGGTAAAAAGACGTCGCGGCAATTTTCAACTTCTTATTGCGCCCAAATCTCTCCTGAATAACTCACGGGCATGAATTGATTATTGCCGATGTATTGCAATTCTACGGCCGAACCTTGTGATCCGCCGATGAAACCACCGGTGCCTGCGGTTGTCATGGATTCTGAGTCGGAAACCGCGGTATAGATTCCGTAAAGTCCGCTTGTCGTGGAATTATAAATCCCGGCTGCCACGGTGCTGCCGTCCGATGATGAGGCGACGCACTGCCAGTTTCCTGTCAATCCATTGTTTTGCCACGTGGCGCCCCAATTGTCCGAAGTATAGACCAGGCCTCCCTTCACCACTGCAACCAGTTTGCTGCCGTCTGAAGAAGATGCAACGGAGGTCCAGTTGGTCGCTGGCAGGCCGACCGATGACCAGCTTGACCCGCCATTGGATGAAATGTAAATGCCTCCGCCGGAGTTGGTTGCCGCGGCAATGAGCCTGGAGCCGTCCGCTGACGATGCGATGGCGACCCAATCATACCCGGACGTGCCGCTCAACACGGAACTCCAATTGGCCGAGCTATAAATGCCACCGATGGCCGCGCCATACATTACACTGCCGCTGGCCGACATAGCCACAGCAGTCCAATTTCCCGAAAAGGCTGTTGCAGTCCAGGTTCTGCCCCCGTTTGCCGAGGCGTAGAGATCATTGCCATAGATGGAAGCGATCATATTGGATCCATTCGCGGATTCGGCAATACCGTCCCAGATTACGCTGCCGGATTCCTCCGGCACCCACGTTGACCCGGAATTGGTGGAAAGGTAAATGCCGTTGTCGTATGCGACTGCGGCCAATATCGTGCCGTCTGACGAAGAAGCCACCCCTGTCCATTCAACCGAGCCGCCGAGACTGGCAACGGTAAGACTATTCCATGTCTGGCCGGAGTTGATCGATTGATAAATGTTACCGGCGTAAACGGCGGCGATCATTCTTGTGCCGTCAGAGGACGATGCAATCGAATTCCAGTTCAGGTCTGAAGAATTGATCTGGCGCCAGGTTTTGGCGTAGGTCAAAAAGTTTCCCACGACGGATTGACCCGAGAGTTGCTGCAGTTGCCAGCCGCTCGTCCCGCCGCATGCGATGCGGATGATATCGCCCGGATTGGCTGTCGTAGGCAGGGTCACGGTCACCACCTGCGAGTTGGTCAATAGATAGCCGTGATCAATTGAAGCCGTCACGGAAGTACCCGGCACCACGACCCATCCGACCAATCCGTTTCCAAAAAAGCTGCCCGAAAAGCTGTTTTGGGCCATATTGGTGAAGATGTTTGGACCAATGAATGTATTGCTCCCCGTGAACGTCTGGTTGGCGTTTACATAGGCCGTGTTATTGGGCAACTGGGAATCCGCCAGCACGCCCGTCAGGTTGGTCACATTCACATTGGTCACGTCGGCGCCATTGCCGGTAAAAGTGCCGGCGAAAATGTCGGCGCCATTGGTCAACGCGACCGTGTTCGTATAGCCCGCAAAGGCGCTGGCGGGAAGCGTGCCGCTCAACTGTGATGCCGGCAAAACTCCCACCAAATTGCTTGCCGAATTGGCAAAAACCGCATAGGGCGTCGGCAATATCGGTTGAAGAGGCTGAAGGGTGGTAAAAGTGGTCTGGCCGTTCGTGCAAACGCCAATTTGCAGCCAGACAGCAGGTCCGGTGAACACGCCCGGCCCAAAATCCAGGGTGGTGCTGAAAAGCCCGTTGTTTACGGGCACATCGAAATTCGTCAGCGAACCGCTCACCGGCGTTCCGTTGGTTAGGGCGTTATAAAGGGTAAATGTAAAATTGTAATTCCCGTTGGCCGGCGCGCCGCTGCTGCTGAGTTGGCCCTGGTATAAAAACGCAGTTCCCTGGCCTGAAGACAAATACGCTGTGAAAAGCAGACAAATCGCCGCGATATAGGAAAAGTAAACCGATTTTAGGCTCATTTTGCCATTGTCACAGTCCTGCGGAAGAAATTCAATCTCCAAATTCGCTCAAACGTATGGAATTTAACGGTTTCTGGGGAATCCTGCGTATGCAGGAGCGCAAAGGACGCAAGAGCGCGTATTGGCCCCAATTGAGCTTTGACGACCTGCCATTTTGAGGCGATTGAGGCGAGGATGAGAATGATTCCTCTTTGCCCGATGCCAGGACCCAGGACCCTTGATTCCAACCTTTCTGTCTTGCACTCCGGTTCGACTCTGGGGAATATGGGCGAAATAAATCTTGAGAACTTTATTCAAGGCGGCAGTCTAAATTTGACATTATTTCGAATATGGCATGAAGCCTGCAAAGCGTGCCACCTGAACAACAATGACTTCGCCCGAGACAGAATTCATCAGTATATTGGGCGCCGCCGATAAAAACGCGCCGTCGCGTATCTCGTCGCGCTCGCTGCCGGAGTCCCTGCCTGTGCTGGGGCTGTCGGACATCGTCATATTTCCCGGCGCCGTGGTGCCGCTGCTGGTCGAGACCGGCTCCAGCCTCAAATTGATCGACGACATCGTCGCTGGCGACCGTTTATTTGGGGCGGTGCTCCAGCGCAAGGCGGAGGTCGCCGAACCTGCGCCTGAAGACTTATACGAAGTGGGCTGCGTTTCGCGCGTGGCCAAAATGGTAAAATTTCCCGACGGTACGGCCCGTGTGCTGGTGGAAGGCCTCTGGCGCATTCGGATCAAGACCTATTCGCCGCCCGCGCCCTATTTGCGCGCCGGCTATGACCTCCTCCACGACGAAACCGAGGACTCCATCGAGCTTCACGCCCTGCTGCGGAATGCCCATCGGCAATTCGAAGAAATAGCCAAAATTTCGCCGGCATTTTCCGAGCACGTCAAGATAGCGGCTGTCAACACCGAGCATCCCGGCCATTTCGCCGATTTGATAGCCGCCAATTTGAACATCGACCTTGAGGAGCGGCAAAAGCTGCTTGAAACGATCTCTGTGCGCGAGCGCTTGGAAAAATTGCTGCCGATGTTGAGCCGCGAGCAGGAAGTTTTAAACCTAAGCTCCAAAATTCAAAACGACGTCGCCTCCTCGATTTCAAAAACGCAGCGGGATTTCTTTCTGCGCGAGCAAATGCGCGCCATCCAGCGGGAATTGGGTGAAGGCGACCAGGGCGGGACTGAAATTAAATCGTTGCGGGACAAGGTTGATCAAACGCCCATGCCCGAAGAAGCGCGCAAGGCGGCGAACCAGGAACTGGAGCGTCTCCAGCAGACCCCTCCCGCCGCGGCCGAATACGGCATTTCACGGAACTATCTGGATTGGATACTGACGCTCCCGTGGGAAAAATCCACCGAGGACAAATTGGACCTGCACGCCGCGGAGAAAATTCTGAACGAACAGCATTTCGGCCTCGAGAAAATCAAGGACCGCCTGCTGGAATTCATTGCGGTCATTAAGCGCCGCAAACAAATCAAAGGCCCGATCCTTTGCCTGGTTGGTCCACCGGGGGTTGGCAAAACGTCCCTCGGTAAGAGTGTCGCCGACGCCCTTGGCCGGAAGTTCGCCCGCATTTCCCTGGGCGGCATCCGTGACGAGGCCGAAATCCGGGGCCATCGCCGAACATACGTGGGCGCCATGCCCGGGCGAATTATTCAAACATTGCGGCGTATCGAAAGCCGCAACCCGGTGATTTTGCTCGATGAATTGGACAAGGTGGGGGCAGATTTCCGCGGCGATCCGGCGGCCGCCCTGCTCGAGGTGCTTGACCCCGAGCAAAACACGACCTTCACCGACCATTATTTGGATTTGCCTTTTGATTTGTCGCGGGTGTTGTTCATTGCCACGGCCAACTGGCTTGACCCGGTCCATCCAGCGCTGCGCGACCGCCTGGAGGTCATTGAGCTGCCCAGCTATACCGAAACCGAAAAACTGGAAATCGCCAAGCGCTACCTGGTGCCGCGGCAAATCGAAGAGCACGGACTGACCCGGCAGGAAATCAAATTTACCGATGCCGCGCTCCGCAAAACCATTCGCGAATACACGCGCGAGGCCGGCGTGCGCCAGCTCGAACGGGAAATCGCCGCGCTGGTGCGCAAGGGCGCCCGCAAAATCGTTTCGCGCAACGGCTCCCCCACGACCATTAAAATCGAACCCACGCAGGTTGGAGAGTATCTGGGCCACGCGCCATTTGTGGCCGAAACGGCCGAGAAAATCACCGAACACGGCATCGCCACGGGCCTGGCCTGGACGCCTGTCGGCGGCGAAATTTTGTTCATCGAAGCCACACGAATGCGCGGCAGGGGCAGCCTGATCCTGACCGGTTCGCTTGGCGACGTCATGAAGGAAAGCGCCCAGGCAGCGGTGAGCTATTTGCGCTCGCAGGCCAAAAAACTGGATATTGACTTGAGCGATTACGGTAAGTTCGACATTCACATTCACGTTCCTGCGGGCGCCACGCCCAAAGACGGTCCGAGCGCCGGCGTGGCGATTGTGGCCGCCCTTGCTTCGCTGCTGACCAAGCGCCGCGTGCGTTCGCAGGTGGCGATGACGGGCGAAATCAGCCTGCGCGGACGCGTCTTGAGGGTCGGAGGCATCAAGGAAAAGGTCCTGGCCGCCCAAAGGTTCGGCGTCAAGGAAGTCATCCTGCCGGATCAAAACAAGCCTGATTGGGAGGAAACCCCGCCTGAAGTGCGCTCGAAATTAAAAGTCCATTTCGTCCGGCATATTTCCGAGATATTCCCATTGGCGCTGGAGGAGGGGACGTTAAAGCGTTGAAACGTTGAAACGGTACTGGCCGTTGCTCTGAAGCTTGGGTGGACAAGCCGGCGCGGCACGAGTGTTGAAACTTTGAAATTATTGAGGTGTTAAAGGGTGAAATGAAATTTGTTGTTCTTGCGGCTATTCTGTTCCTGGGGTTCGCTGCCACGGCTCAAACAACCAACGGCTTGTCTGCGGCGGAAATTCAGGGACGCCAATTGGCATCGGAGATATTGTCAGAAATGCCGGCCACCAATCTGGCACAAACGGGGGTTTTAAGGATTCACAATTCTGAAGGAACAACGAGCATTCCAATAACGTTTACGACAGACATTGGCCAGGGAACCTGGCGTGTCATTTATGACGCAACGATCGGAGGCAATACAGGCACATGGGAATCTTTGATGATAGTCCACCAAATCGGCCAGCCGAATCAATATCTTTATTTTTCCGGAAACGCGGGTGTGCCGGTTCGTGGCCCAATGAAAACTTTAAATCAAACCCAAATTATGGCGCCCTTTGCCGGATCGGACTTTTGGATTGCCGACCTTGGTCTCGAGTTTTTTCATTGGCCGGAACAAATAATCACCGGGCACGAAACGCGCCGCACGCGCAATTGCATCGTTTTGGAAAGCGACAATCCCAATCCTGCGAGCGGTTATTCCCGCGTCGTCACGTGGATTGACAGAGAAACCTTTGCCATCATTTATGCCGAAGCGTACGACACCAATGAAAAACTTCTGAAAATCTTTGACCCGAAAAAAGCCAAAAAAGTGAATGGCCAATGGGAGTTGGAGGACATCGAAATCCAGAACGCGCAAACCCACTCCCACACGCGGATCCGATTCGATTTGAATGCCGGTTCTTAGGGATAAAGGACCTTTCCTGATCTTAAAAAGCCGCGAATTTTTGGATTCAGGCCTTAAACTGTTTGTTTCATTATGGTTAAATCGCATTTTCCTCGCTTTAACATTGGCGTGAACGATGCTACACTCTGCCACGCTCATGTTGATGACCCGGCAGTTAAAACGAAGCGGTTTCTGTGTTGTCGCCTGCATTCTGTTTTTGGCTTGCGCGCCCGTCCACGCGCAAAATCCAGGAATTATTGGTCTTCCCCTGCTTCAAGCGCTCACGACAAACTTGAATGGCGCAGGCGTCCGTGTCGGACAAGCTGAAGCCGCCCTGGATACCAACGGGATTTATTGGGAGGTCAACCCCAGCGCCGTTCCCAGTCCAGCCGAACTTTTCACCTGGTATTCCAACACCGTTTCCAGCAACTCGTTCCCAAATTCGATCGGGGGCGAGTCCGGCCACGCCGATGCAGTCGGCCAGATCTTTTACGGTCCCTCCGGTATGGCCACCAACGTCGCCCACGTGGACAACTTTGACGCGGATCCCTATCTCAACTTTAATATTGGCGACGACGAGGGATTCTCGACGACCGCCACCGACGCCATTGTCAACCAAAGCTACACGGTCGGTAATCAAGGCGTTTCAATCCAGGAGGAGCTTGATTCGGCATTCGACGATTTCTCGGAGACGTATAATACCCTGTTTGTCTCTGCCGCAGATAATCAAGCCAATAGTCTGTATGTCTGCGCGCCGGGCACCTCATACAATTGTATTTGTGCGGGCACCTATGACGGGGGCGGGAGCATCGGCCCGACCATTGATAACGGCCGGTGCAAACCGGACCTCGTTGCGCCGGCCAGCGAGACCAGTTATTCGACGCCTGAGATCGCCGGCGCGGCGGCGTTGTTGATGCAGGCCGGGCAGCGTGGCGACGGCGGTACGAGCACCAATAGCGCATCGGATATGCGCACCGTCAAAGCTCTATTGCTCAATGGCGCCGTGAAGCCCGCAACGTGGGTGAACATTCCTCCATCGCCGCTGGATTACACCAACGGCGCGGGCGTCCTGAACGTATTCAATTCCTATGAGGAATTGATTGGGGGAAAGCACGGCTGGAATTTTTCGACCAATATTCCCACGGGCAGCGCGCATCCACCTGTTGTCACGAGCGCTTCGGTTCCGGTTTTGAACGGATGGGACTTTAACACCAATGACAGCAGTTCAGCAGACGATGCAGTGAACCACTATTTCTTCAATGTGACCAACAGCGCGAAAGGATCCGGGTTTACATTCACAGCTACCCTCGTGTGGAACCGGCACAAGAATGAAACGGATATCAATAATCTTGCGCTATATTTGTATAACGCCGCCAACAGCAACCTTGTAGCCGCGAGCACCAGCGTAGTGGACAACGTCCAGCACGTCTATGTCCGCCAATTGCCGCAAGGCCGTTACGATTTGCAGGTCTGGAAGGCCGGCGGCACAAGCATCGTCAGCACAAACGAGACCTACGCGCTGGCGTGGGCGATCGTCTCGCAGATTTTGAAAGTGGAGCAATCCGGAACGAATTTGGTCTTAAGCTGGCCTGTTTATCCCGACGGCTACGCCGTCGCCTCCACGCCGGCTCTGGCATCGGTCGCCTGGAGCACGAATGGCATACCCGCGTCCATTTTGACAACCAACCAGAATGTCGTCTTGCTCCCTGACAACAACGGCAACCAGTTCTTCCGGCTTCAAACGCCTAACTTCTGAGACGTTGAGACGTTGAAGCGTTGAACCTCAAAAATGCGTCTTGCGCTCAAATTTTGGAGCCGATTGCCAGTAAAATCGTGGTGTTTTGCGACATTTGCTTCGGTGTCAATAAGTTCACATTTAGTGAGGTTATTGACACCAAGCCAAAAACGGCTTTTCGCTCG
>DATJTK010000039.1:0-10703 GCA_035503455.1 Candidatus Sulfotelmatobacter sp.
CGCGTCGCAACGTTCGCGGCTGCTGCGGCTGGTGCCCCTTTGCCCCGCACACAGCCGCGCTCCGTGTGCCAATCGGTTCAGGGGTTCAATGCGCGAAGTTTTCCTTGGGCGAATTCTCACCCCAGCCCTCTCCCGCTGGGAGCCCGCTGGGAGAGGGAGAATCATCGTCCGATGGTTGGGTGGATTGTACGGTGAGCAAGGGAGGGACGGTTAGAGCGCGAGTGGCAGCGCCACTGGCGATCTCTCGTCTCCCGCGAATCGGTAAATTTTGAGGAGAAGGATTCCCCCTGTTGCCCCGTTTCGGGGACGATTCCCGGGGTGGCCGCCAAAAAATGGGCATGCATCGGGTCATGAACCAGGGTTGCGTGCTTACGATTATCTGCGTTCGGACGACCAGCCGATTTGGAAATCGGCGATAGGGCGCGATAGGGCAGGTTTGGAAACCTGCGCTACGACGGCTTGTTTAGTAAAAAATGGTGTGCGTGAAAACCGGAAATAAACGGGTATAAATGAAATGCTAAACGAACTTGATTGCGTGCTAAATGAGCGTTTTTTCCTGAGGAAATTTGCACATCTTTTCTAAACGAACGGCGCGGGCGATTTCTGCCGAAAAATCGATTTCGATTACTGAAAGTTTAGGGTTTTTTAAACGAAAATTGGGGCGCATAGGAATCAGGTTCTGGTTCCG
The DNA here is from genome assembly GCA_035503455.1 of Candidatus Sulfotelmatobacter sp. Classification (GTDB taxonomy): domain Bacteria; phylum Verrucomicrobiota; class Verrucomicrobiia; order Limisphaerales; family UBA11358; genus UBA11358. The sequence goes on from DATJTK010000039.1 coordinate 689, forward strand.
TCAATTCGTGGTTTGGCCTCCTATTGGCTGCAAAAATGCTTTTCGTTTGACTTTGATAAATGGATGCTTCATGCAAAGCGCCGTGACAATTCTGAGAGTTGCTTTTTTGGCCGTGCTGACAGGCGCATTGGCCGGGTGCAAGACAAGTCATTATGAATATTCTCTGCCGATTCCGATCCGCTATACGATGGCTCCGTTCAGTCTCACTTTGGCGACCAATGAGGTGAGCCATTATCATTTTTCACCCGGGACCGCCCAAAGTTTTTCACAGGAAGGGAGCTGGTTTAAAGACTCGGACGGACGCTATGTGCTTTTTCGAGGGGTGAATATCGGCTCGCAAAGCAAATTGGCCCCGCTTTATCTGCCTTTGCAGGTCAGCTCTTTTTCTGATGTGAAAACCGAACTTGAAGCCAATTCCAACAGCCTCATAACACTCAATGAACTCGGTTTTAATTTTGTGCGTCTTGTGATTATCTGGAAAGGCGTTGAACCAACACCCGATGAGGGCGTGTCCAAAAGTTATTTAAAGGCCGTCGATCAAATAATCGATGCCTTGTATCAGCAGGGTATTTTTGTTCTGATAGATTTTCACCAGGACATTGCAAGCGACCATTACGGAGGAGACGGTTTTCCGGATTGGGCAATATCGGTGAATTCAGAGTTTCCGTATTCTCATCTGCCTCCTGCTCCGAATGAACATTGGCAAATCTGCTACGCCGCCCCGCCGTTTTCCTGGCTTCTCGGGATTCCCGAAAGGAGATGTGAAGATGTTACAAATACGCTGCAATCATTTTGGAAGAATGACACTGACAACGCCTGGTGGAATTTGACGAATTTCCCGACTCAGTCGCGGCTGATTTCCGCGGTCACTCAAACCGCGGAATTTTTCAAGGGAAATCCCGCAATCCTGGGGTTTGAACCTTTTAATGAACCCAATTCCGTAGGTTTGGGCAAGCGCCAATTCGAAGAAAACTATTTGACGCCGTTTTACAAACAGGTGGACGCATCTATGAAAGCAGTCGACCCGGATCGGTTCCTGTTTATAGAGCCGAGAACGGATTGGACAATTTTCCCGGCGGATTTGCCTGAAGAAACGGGCTGGAACGCTTTTGCGGATACTGTGTTCAGTCGCTTTGTCAGCAAGCCCAATCAAGTGCAATCGTTTCTTGGCATGGGAAGCACCAATTCATTCCTTGCGCCAGGCGCGGCAGACTGCGGCAACGATCACCTGGTGTTTTCATTTCACTACTACGATCCAAATACGATTAAAAAAGCCCAAATTCCACGGATTTTTTGGGGTGGCGCGGACAACATGAGGGACAGGGAAATAGAGTGGCCTGGACTCTTTGACGCGATGATTTACGGGGCGACGAGCCGGGGAATGATCCCTTTCATGACCGAATTTGGGGCCGACGCAAGCTGGTCCCGATATAGCACTGATTTGAGAAAAAACGTGTACCATAACGAAGAGCGGGCCTATTTGGACCTTGGCTTTCAGCAGATCGAAAAGCATTGCTTGAATTCATCCTTGTGGGTTTATGACTTTTATACATCGTCTACAGAGGGATGGAACGGCGAAGAACTTTCTCTCCGGAGGGGCTATTCGGCGCTTAAAGCGGAACCGGGCAGGAAACGAGAGTGGAGCATTCGAAATCCCGATATTATAGCCAGACCGTATCCGATGCGAAGTTCAGCGAAACCGTTTCTGTTAAATTTTGATCCAGGCTCAAGGCAGGCGGTGATCATGCTTAAAGGAATTCCGGTTAAAGCTCCAACAGTGATTTACATTCCCAGGGATATTCAATATCCACACCAATTCGAAATTCATGCGAGCAGCAATGATCTCGCGTGGGATGATCAAAGACAACTTTTATACTGGTTGCCGGATACAAACGCATCGCTGCACGAAATTATCATCGCCCCCAAAGGCCGGTTTAAGCCACAATTGCTTCCTGAAGCGGCAAAATTCGTTAGAACCGCCTACACGGATGTTGTGCCGGTAAGGTATTAATTTGACGTTATTGGCCCATGTTCTGCATCGCATTCAGCAGCGGCGCGTCGGAAACCTTCATGAGGCCGGCCAGGGGCTGGTTCAGTTCGAGGACAAGGAAGATGGCAGCGGAAAGCGAGCACGCGACCAGGAACAGGACAGCAAGCGCCATCGAATTGCGCGGCGCGAACAACCCAAAGCTGACAAAGAGAAGGACCAGCCAGAAAATCAAAATCACCAGGAAAGGGACTGGGAGCTGGTTTTGCGCTTCCTCAATCAACAGCCATCGGGTCTGGCTCAGGTCATTCACAATCTGCTGGGACTGGGCGAGGGCCAGTCGCTGCGTTTCGTTTTTTGGCGTCAATTCGCCCAGTTTGTCTTGAACGAGTTCCATGCCATGCGCGCGTTCCAGCGCAGTCAAGACCGTTATCCCTGTTTTCTCCGTTGGCCAGACCCTTTCGACTGCCCCTGCCAGGGCGAGCTTCAATTGTTCGCGCACAGGGTTCGCCTCCGGGCCATAGCGAGCCAGCGTCCGATCCAGGAGGATAAATTTTGCGCTGCCCTGCACGATGCCGGTCTTGATCTCGTCGTAGGAACTTTTGGCGGAACTGACTAACAAGCCAAGCACCAATGCCGTCAACGTGGCAATTGTGCCGGCGCTGAGCTTCACAAGGTCTTGCATCTCGTTGCTCAAATGTTGTTTCGGCAACCGGCGTTGCAACCCCATGCCAAGAAGCGCGCCTGCGAAAATGCAGACGGCGCTGATGAGAGTAATGATTAACGAGTCCACGGTTCGCCGCATCCTTTGGTTTATCAGAATTGGTCTCCCTTAGGGTCCGCTGACGCCGTAGTAACGAGCGGGATAATTCATCCACTTGGAATCACTAAAATAATTCGTACCACCGCTCAAAATATTGGTGGTTAGTGGAATCCAGGCGGGATTGGATAGATTCGTACAGGCCCGGATGATGACGTCGGCGTTCGTGGCCCAGGAAATGGTAAAGCCAAATTGGCCATTTTGTACGCCAAAGGATGGCTCAAAACTTAAAACCTCCGGCTGCGGCTGATACCATAATGCCGTGGCCGCGCCGCCGAAATTCGTGCCCCAGCCCGTTGTTCCGGGCAGATAATAAGCTGTGGTCGCCGGACTGGATTGGAATGCAAGCCCGTCTTCAGACGGAGCGTTACCCTGAAAATACGCTGCGTTCAAGCTATCGGAAAGGCCAAACGCCTGGTTTCCGATGCTGATAACGCTTCTGGGGATGGTGACCGTAATCAGGCTGCAGGCGCCGAAGGCCGAGTCCCCAATGTTTGTGACGCTGTTGGGGATCGTAAGATTGGTCAGACTGATGCAATCATAGAACGCAAATTCACCGACGCTGGTGACGTTATTGGGGATGCTGTAAGCGCCGGGTTGCAACCCAACAGGGTATTGAACAAGGTCATTTTGCGATTTGTTAAACAGGACGCCGCCCAGGCTGAGGTAGCCCGGGTTGCCGGCATCCACGGAGATATTCGTAAGGCCGGTACAAAACGCAAATGGCCCCGCCCCAATGTTTGTGACGCTTTCGGGGATGGTGACACTCGTCAGATTCGTGCAATCATAAAACGCATTGTCTCCAATGCTGGTGACGCCGTCTGAGATTATGACGCTGGTCACGCTGGTGCATTCAGTAAATGCGTTATCCCCAATGCTGGTGACGGTGCCGGGAATCGTAACCGCCGTCAGGCTGGAGCATGACCAAAACGCAGATTCCCCAATATTCGTAACGCCATCGGGAATTGTGACGTTAGCCAGGCTGCTGCACGCATCAAACGCCCCGTCCCCGATGCTGGTGACGCTATTGGGAATAGTCACCGCCGTCAGGCTGGAGCATGACCAAAATGCAATGTCCCCAATAGTGGTAACGCTGGCAGGGATTGTGACACTAGTCAGTGCGGTGCAATCAAAAAACGCAGCATCACCAATGCTCGTAACGGGATAGCCATCGTAGCTGGATGCGATGACAATATTGCCGCTGGCATTTGGGCTGTTCGTAACCATGGCCGTATCACCGCTAACGGCGTAATTCACTTGTGCTATTGCCAACAGTGGCGATAAAGCCAGCAGAAGAATAATTGGAAATCCTTTCATCAGTTATGCTCCTTGTTGCTCCTTGCTCCTTGCTCCTTGCGAGTGAATCTACGTTATGTAGATTAGAATGCAAATATACAAGCGGTTCTGCTTGTGGCGGATAGGCCGGAAGGTGGTGGAACACGGCGCACTGCGCCGTGTAGCGCCGCGTACAGCGGCGCAACTCGTGCGTTGGGCGCATGCAAACACTGTTCCTGGTAGGGACATCGCGCTGCGATGTCCCCGCCCGCGCAGATGCGGGCGGAACATGCGTGGAATGATGTCCGATTCCGCTTGTTGCGCCGCTGCACGCGGCGCTGGACGCCGCAGCGCAGCGTCCCTACCAGGAACAGTGTCAAGACGCGCAACTCGTGCGTTTACTAGAATCTAAAACCTTTTCCTTTTTCCTTATTCCATTTTAATTTGATTGATGGACCGTTTGCCAATTTATGAGATTGAAGATCAGATTCTTTCCCGACTGAAGTCTGATTCCCGACTGATTCTTTCGGCGCCCACGGGTTCGGGCAAATCCACGCAGGTCCCGCAGATGCTGTTGAAGCATGGTTTTCTGGACGCCGGGCAGGTCGTTATCCTCCAGCCCCGCCGGCTCGCCACCCGCCTTCTGGCCGCCCGCGTCGCGCATGAACTGGGCGTCAAGTTGGGCGAAGAAGTCGGCTACCAAATCCGCTTCGAAAATTGCACGTCTGACCGGACAAAAATCCGGTTTGTGACCGAAGGCGTGCTGCTGCGCCAAATGATCGAAGACCCCGCGCTCAAGGGCGTCTCCGTTCTCATTTTTGACGAATTCCACGAGCGCCATCTTTATGGCGACATCACGCTCGCCCGCGCCCTGGACCTGCAGGAACAATCGCGCCCCAACCTGAATCTTATCGTCATGTCCGCTACGCTGGATGCCGCCGGACTGGAAACCTATTTAAATACTGTCGGCACGCCGGCATCCGGAAAAAATTTTCGTTCCTCGGTCCTCTCCTCCGAAGGCCGCCAGTTCTCAGTAGAAATCCAATATGCCCCGCAACCGTCCTACAACGACAAACGCCCCATCTGGGAGCAGGCCGCCGACGCTTTTTCGAATTACGTTCATTCGGGAGGTGAAGGCGATGTCCTCGTGTTCATGTCCGGGGGCTTTGAAATTTCCCAGACTATCGAAGCCATCCGAAACACGGCCGAATCCAAAGGGTTCATTTTGTTGCCGTTGCACGGCGAACTGGAACCGAAACTTCAGGATGCCGCTGTGGCGCGCTATGACCGCCGCAAAGTCGTTGTGGCCACAAACGTGGCTGAGACGTCGCTGACCATTGACGGCGTTCGCCTGGTCGTTGACAGCGGCCTCGCGCGCATCGCCCGCTACGACGCCAATCGCGGCATCAATACCCTGCTCATCGAGCGCATTTCCCAATCATCCGCCGACCAGCGCGCGGGTCGCGCGGGCCGAACCGCCCCCGGCGTTTGCATGAGGCTCTGGTCGCGCGAGGAACATGGGCATCGTTCCGCGCAGGAACTGCCCGAAATCAAACGGCTCGACCTCGCTGAAGTTGTCCTGACGCTCAAAGCCGCCGGAGTGGATGATCTCAGAAAATTTCGCTGGCTCGAAAAGCCGGACGACATTTCGCTCGCGCACGCGGAGGAACTGTTATGCGATCTCGGCGCGCTGGCGCACGTAGCGCAGGTTTCCAAACCTGCCGTATCGCCGATTTCCCAATCGGCTGACGCCACGAGCGCCGACGGATCGCAAAATTCAAAACCCACTTCCACAAACAATCCGCAATCGCAAATCACTGCCATCGGTCGCAAGATGCTGGCGTTTCCGTTGCATCCGCGTTATTCGCGCATGTTGCTGGCCGCGCAGGAACACGGCTGTGTGTATCAGGCTGCTCTCGTGGCCGCGCTCACCCAGGGCCGCGACCTGCTTCTGCGCAACGTGGATCGTGAAACCAATTCCGCCCGCGAAGATTTGCTTGGCGGAAAGACCTCATCCGATTTCTGGATTCTCATGCGCGCCTGGAACTATGCCACCAAAAATCAATTCCGCCTGGATGCCTGCCGCAGGCTCGGTATTCACGCGGTGACGGCCCGCCAGGTCGGTCCGTTGCTCGAACAATTCCTTCGCATCGCCGACCGCGAAGGCCTCGACGCCGCGCCGCGCGAAGTCAAAGATGAGGCGCTCCAAAAGTGCATCCTCATTGGGTTCAGCGACCGCGTCGCCCGCCGCCTCGATCAAGGCACGCTCCGATGCGAACTGGTCCATAATCGCCGCGGTGTGCTGGCGCGCGAAAGCATGGTCCAGCACGCCGAGCTATTCGTCGCATCCGAAATCCGCGAGGTGGAAACGCGCGACAAGGAGGTCAGCACCATCCTTTCCCTGGCCACAGCCGTCGAAACCGACTGGCTGCGCGAACTGTTTCCCGAAGATATTTCGTCTGAACTGCGCGTGCATTTTGACGCGACGCAAAAGCGGGTGCTCGCCGCCGAGCTGTTGCGTTTTCGCGAACTGGCGTTGTCCGCCCGGCGCGTGGACCCGCCGCCGGCTGACGCCGCCGCGGGTCTGCTGGCCGGTGAAATTCTCGCAGGCCGATTGCCGCTGCCCAACTGGGACCATGCGGTGGAACAGTGGGTGGCGCGCCTGAATTTCCTGTGCTCCCATTGCCCGGAACTTCAATTGCCACCGTTCAATGATGAAGATAAGCAACATGTTATCGGGCAACTTTGCCATGACGCCGTCAGCTACAAGGACATCAAAGAACGCGAAGTCATGCCGGTCGTGACATCCTGGCTATCGCACGCGCAGCGCGAGTTGCTGGACAAGCACGCGCCCGAACGGTTGGCTCTGCCCAATGGCCGGACGCCCAAAGTCACGTATGAAACGGGCAAGTCGCCCTTTATTTCGCTGCGCATCCAGGAACTCTATGACGTGAATCAAACTCCCAAAATCGCCCAGGGCCGCGTGCCGGTCACGGTCCACATTCTGACGCCTGGAATGAAACCCATCCAGGTGACGCAGGATTTAGCGAATTTTTGGAGAGAGCATTATCCGAAGATCAAATCGGAGTTGGCCAGGAAGTATCCAAAGCATCTGTGGCGATGATGGGCATCATCCAGATCTTAACTTTTCGGCTAAATCCGTCTCAAAACGAACGCGATTCCAATCCGAAAGACGAGGGCCATAATCATGACAACGAAATACACAGCGCTACCGCCGTAATTATCGCCTGGCTTCAAAAAACAGAAGGTCACGATGAGCGCACAGACGATGCAAACGACCCAAATGGCCTTATTTGTCCACCATGTCGAACGCGGTGTCATCCTGACCAATATTCCCATGATTCGAGCCCATCTTCAAGCGCCTTGAGATAGAACTTTGAATATTCAAAGATTTTTTGAAAGATTTGGGCGCGGCCAACGTATATAGTTATGGGTTAATGTGTTGCGACAGGACATTCGATAATACGCGACATCCGAAGTAACCCATTTTATGGCTGTTCAGAGATTTGAAACTTTTGCAAAAACGATCAGCAGGCTGCCGTCGGAGTGTGTTTTAAAGGCCCTGGATATGGAATGCAAAATGTTGGAAACAGACAACGAACATCGTCGCCTCGATGCGATTGATGATGCGTTGTCCATCTTTTCGTTCCGGCAATTTCTGCGCATGGCGCGGGAGGGTCAGGCTATGCAGTGCGTCAGGCGGTTGCCGCCGGACCACATCGAGTTTTACAAGGAGACCATTGTTCGGCTGGTTCATGCCGGTGAAATACCGAAAATGGCCATGGACCAATTTGACTATACGTTCGTATCGGCCGTGAATAGTTAAGTTTGGCCGTTAATTGTTTGCCGCCCCGCCGGGTTCAAATGTGATGATGGATTCGCCGCGAAAGAGTTGAGAGCGAAATCTGCACCTGTAAGCGGCCGAAAGCGCCTGGCAAAATGCGAGATGGTTTGTCTGCACCCCGTAGAGCGCGAACGGTTTTCTGGCTTTGGCCCAATTCCAACAATCGGCCTGCCATCCTTTCGTCCTCGTTGTTGTCGAATTGATGAAATAAGGCATGTCTTAAATTAACTTTTTTGGACCCCAAGCCCGTGAAAATTAGACGGGTTCGGAAAATTTTTGTTCAAAGCCGTAGCGCAGGTTTCCAAACCTGCCGTATCGCCGATTTCCAAATCGGCAAACCGCACGACGTTGTGCGGTGCCGAGGTTTAGAAACGGCGTAATTTGTCGCCTGGCCTGCGAGCAAATTAGCAGGTATCGCGCTTGTTCCCAAATCGAACGGGCGTGCGACTCCGTACGATCAGCGGGTTTAGAAACCCGCGATACAGCGCGATACAGCAGGTTTGGAAACCTGCGCTACGAGACTGCCTAAACCTTTTCGGCAGTGCTCACAATCTCGCCGGTCTTCAGGCGCGTTTTTAATTTTTGGCCGGGTTTGACCTTTTTTGCGTCGCGGAGGACTTTTCCGCTGCTCGCGTCCATCGTAATGGAATATCCACGCGACAGGACCTGCTCGGGACCCAAAACGTTCAGGCGCCGCTCCAATTGGCGCAACTGTTCCCTGCGCTGCTTCACCCGATACGAAGGACGAATGCGGTGCAAGCGTTCCGCCAAATGTTGAAGAAGCACCCCCCAATGACGCGCACGTTGTTTGAGGCTGCGGGACAAATCGGCGTGCAAATCATCCAATCGCTGCTGCCAGGTCAGGAATTTTCGGCGTGGATGCGCCCGCGCCAGGCGGTCTGACTGATGCCTGAGTGAGGATTGTTTGTTCGCGATTTGGCGTCGGAACAACTGCGACATCCGGTCTCCGCATTGCGTGACGAACTTGCTGCTCGAAAAAACTCCCTCGGTAATAATCTCCGCCGCCGCGCTGGGTGTGGCTGCGCGGAGATCGGCCACGAAGTCCGCGATTGTGAAATCAATTTCATGGCCGACGGCGGAAACGATTGGAACCGCCGATTCAAAGATGGCGCGGGCGACAATCTCTTCGTTGAACGCCCACAAATCCTCGAGGGAACCGCCGCCGCGAGTGACCAAAATCAGGTCGAGTTTCGTCGCCGCCGCGGAACTAAATTCGTTGAGCAGCCGAATGGCGTTGGCAATTTCACGGGCCGCGCCGTCGCCCTGGACGCGGCAAGGCGTCAAAATGATTTCGAGGCCGGGATTACGGCGGCGCACGACGTGGAGGACGTCACGAATGGCCGCGCCTGTGGGTGACGTGACCAGCCCGATGCACCGGGGAAAATGCGGCAGAGGACGTTTTCGTTCGGGAGCGAACAGCCCTTCCGCCGCCAATTTTTGTTTGAGCTTTTCAAACGCCGCCTGCAATGCGCCCAATCCCTGCAATTCCACAGCGCGAACGACGAGTTGATACTGACCGCGCGCGCCATAGACGGTCAGGTCCCCCTGGAGCAGGATTTTTTGCCCGTCCGAAATGTATTCGCGATGCGGGACCGTCTCGCCACGAAACAGGACGCAGGCGATTTGGGCGTTCGTGTCCTTGAGCGTGAAATAGATATGGCCGGACGATTGAAGGCGAAAGTTGGTGACCTCGCCGCTAACCCAGACCTGGCCGATTTGTTTCTCCAGCAACCGTCGGATTTGCTCGGTGAGTTCGGCCACGGAAAAGACTTTGCGCGTTGTTTCCGTGGGAAACAATTCGCCGAAATCCCATTCCGATTTGGATTGTCTGCTCATCAGTTTTCAATTCATTTAGCCATGAATTGGGGCAAACCACAATTGAATGAAGCAGGAAAGAGCGAGGAACTAGCCCGGATATTTCATAGTTAGATTTGATTTTGACAAGAATGGTGCGGAGGCGGGCGACGAGGGCGATTTTTCGATCGATTGGGTTGCCTAACCGAGGTCCCCGTGCGTTCGGGGATGGAAATCTGGCTTGGGCGCAGTT
>DATJTK010000040.1:0-34519 GCA_035503455.1 Candidatus Sulfotelmatobacter sp.
TGTTTTGCGACATTTGCGTCGGTGTCAATAAGTTCACATTTAGTGAGGTTATTGACACCAAGCCAAAAACGGCTTTTCGCTCGGTAAAATCAACGAATTTACTAGCCTCATGGTCATAGACACGCATTTTTGAGGTTGAAGCGTTGAAGCGTTGAAACGGTCTGCAGACCTGGAGCGAAAAAGCCGCACGGCATCGCGATATTTTTTGGGGTCTTCAAATTCGCAATACACCGTGCCTACGCCGCAATCCATAGCTGTTTCAAGTTGCGGCAAGGAACGCACGAGAACGATGAGATTCGTTAAAAGTCCGTTGCTCGTCCCATTCTCCCGACGAACCCTCACCTCACCCTGACCCTCTCCCCTCCCATCCGATGGGAGCGGAGGGGGAACAGCGTTCGGACGAAATGCGTGTTCCTGAAGTTCTTCCGCAGTCGCCAGATTTAGCGGGTTGATAGCCCACCGCTTCGGACGTCCCCGCAATGCCAGCAATTCATCCACAATAAGCCGACGCAGGCGGTTCAGTTCGCTCACCGGCAAAAGAACGCTGCCCTCAATGGTACTTTTCAACTCTCCGAGTTTGAATGGCGTCCCGCCCATCCGGCCAAGTTGTGCCCGTAACCGTTCCAATGAAAGCGGCTGTTTGTCCGCGCGACTCAGATGCATGGTTGACTTCGCGCGAACTTCATTGCCCTGATCATCGCGTGCAATGACCGTGAGCGGCTGCCCGGCCGTACCGCTTGCCTCAAACACTATCGGCCGCTGGAACTTCGGCGTGTCCCCGGCAAAACTCTGGCGCAGGTTGCGGTCCAATTCCGGGTCGCTGGTCTTCCAAAGCTTGTCGCCCCGATGAATGCGCGCGAAGTCAACGCCCGGTCCAAAACCCAGCCACGTATCAGAATCTCGCTGCTCAACGGTATAGACGCGCCCGCCTTCCTCGGTGTCTTCCGGATGTCCGGCATCAAAGACCACGCCGTCACCTGCCTTGAGCGGACCTTGCAATGCCAGGCGGACATGCCGGCCTTCGATGCCGGCAATCTCGCCCAGGTAAACTCCCCGCTTTTTTCCGAATCGTCCATGGACGAGTTCCTGGTTGTTAATCCCGCGAAACCAGCCCGTATAAAGGCCGCGCGAAAAAGCCATTTCCATTTCGTAACGCCCGCCGACGCTGGGGCTATGGCGGACATTCGAGGACGAGGACGATTGTAGTTCATCAAGGGCCTGGCGGTAGATACGGGTAATGTTTGCAACGTACTCGGGCGATTTGAGGCGGCCCTCGATCTTGAGCGAAGTAACGCCGGCACGAACCAAATCGGGCAACAGTTCCAGCCCGGCGAGGTCCTGCGGACTGAGCAGGTATTTGCGGTCGCCCAGCGCGACGGACCGGCCGTCACTGATCAATTCATACGGCAAACGACAGGCCTGCGCGCAAACTCCTCGATTGGCCGATCGCCCGCCCAAGGATTCGCTGGTCAAACATTGCCCCGAATAAGCCACACAAAGCGCGCCGTGAACAAACACTTCCAGCGGAAGCCCGGGCGCGAGGGACCGAATCGTCTCAATTTCCTTCAGCGAACATTCGCGGGCCAGTACCACGAGTTGACAACCCAATTCACGCGCGAAGTCCACACCCGCCGCGCTGGTCACAGTCATTTGCGTAGAAACATGAATTGGAAAATCGGGCGACAAGCTCCGAATCAACCGGCAAACGCCCACGTCCTGCACAATCGCCGCGTCAACGCCTGCGGCGATAATATCGCGCAGACATTCTTCCGCCGCGGCCATTTCGTTCTCGAAGACCAGCGTGTTAAACGTGACGTAACCTTTGACGCCGCGCTGGTGAAGAAATTCCATTAGTCTGGGCAAATCATCGCGGCTGAAGTTTTGGGCGCGCATCCGCGCATTGAATTTTTCCAGGCCGAAATAAATGGCGTCCGCGCCATTCTCAACCGCCGCGCGGGCGCAGTCCCAATCTCCGGCGGGCGCGAGTAATTCGGGCAGGCACGAACGCACCCCGGTCTCTTTGGCGGGGAGCGGCGCTGCATCTACTTCGAGGCTGTTCATTCGGCAAGGTGTATTTTACCCTGCCCCCGGCATTAGGACAAAATTAAAACAATGAAAATTCTCTGTCCATTAGGTCACGTAGCGACCCACCCTGGCGTTTCAACATTTCAACGTCATTTCCTTTGTCCTTTTTAATTTTTCCTTTTTAATTCACCCATGCAGCGTCTTATTGAAGGTGTCCATAAATTCCGCACAGACGAATTCGGAAATTATCGCAAACTGTTTCGCCGCCTCTCGCAGGTCGGCCAAAATCCGCATACACTGTTCATCACCTGCTCCGATTCCCGCGTCCTGGCCGAACTCATCACCCACAGCCAGCCCGGCGACCTGTTCGTCGTAAAAAATATCGGGAATATTGTCCCGCCCGCATCCGCCATCGGCGATACCAATTCCACCGCCGCGGCCATCGAATTCGCCGTGGAAAATTTGCGTGTGGATGACATCGTCATCTGCGGCCATTCCCAATGCGGCGCCATTGATGCCCTGCTTGGACGGACTCCCGTGAGCAATTCCGCGCCGCACCTGCGCGACTGGCTCAAGCTTGCCGAACCTGTGCTGGAAACGTTGAAACGGGAATACAAACATCTCGCCGACGAACACGCGCGCAGCACCGCTGCCGCCGAGGAAAACGTCCTGTACGGCCTCGATAACCTCCACAGTTACCCTTGCGTTCAGGAGCGCCTGGCCGATGGTTCGCTCCGTCTCCACGGCTGGTTCTTCAAAATAGCGACCGCCGAACTCTTTGCCTACGATCCCGAAACCCGCCAATTCGCGCCATTGGTCGCGGAAAAATCTTAATCAAAAACGGTTCAAGATTTCATCGTAGGCATCTCGCATCCGTTGAGTTAACTCCGACGTCTTTAATTCCTGCCCATCGAGAGACGTTGCCTCAACAATTCCCCGGGACGTCAGCGAAAGGAAAACTCCATCCATCCGTCCGAAGTCCTTAAGCCGAATGTTCTTTTCGCGGATAGAAATTCCGAGCTTCGTGGCAATTTCAAAAACCACCGACCGGGTCACGCCCGGTAATATTCCGGCGGCAACGGGCGGAGTATAAATTACGCCGCCCTTAATCCAAAACACATTGCTGCTTGTACCCTCAGCCACAAAGCCGTCTGTGTTCAAAAGCAAAGCCTCATGCGCGCCGGCGTCATCCGCTTCCGCGCGCGCAAGGACTTGCGGCAATTTATTACACGTTTTGAAACGCGCCAGCGGGTCATCCGCTTTGAGACGAAATGAAGAACTGGCAAGCTTCCATTGCGGCAGGCGTGCGCCGTCAGGCTTTGGCGCCGATCTCAAGGCCATCGCAAGGGTCGGTTTGCGAGCACTCGCCGGTGAGTACCCCGCCGCGCCGATGCCCCGTGTGAGCGTCAAGCGCAAAAGGCAATCTGGCATTTTATTTTGCTGAATCAGTTTTTCCGCGGTTGTGTGAAGTCGATGCTGAGAATAGGGCAATTTTATCTTCAGAAACTCCGCGCCCGCGCGCAACCGGTCCATGTGTTCCCGCCAACGAAACGGTTTGCCGTTAAAGACGCGTACGGCTTCAAACAACCCATCGCCATAGAGAAACCCGCGGTCAAAAACAGATACCACGGCCTTCTCTTCAGGAACAAACGCCCCATTAAGGAAAACGAGCACGCTTCTTTTTAATTAAAACCACGCCTCTGCCGCAATTCCAAAGGATTCGCCAATAGGCGCCGTTCCTCATAACGCTTGCGGATTCTTCTTGCAATTCTCCTAATAAATGCCATAATCGCCCATGTTAAGGTGGCCGCCGCCGCCAGACAAGGAGCTGGAAACTAAAAGCCAAACGCGAATCTGATTTCTATCGCGCGATACCTATGAAAAATCCAATTTATTTGATACTCGGCAGTCTGCTGCTCGCAGGCGTAAACCTCTCCGCTGCTACGCTCTACGTTTCGACGAACAGCCCGGACCCGCAGCCTCCCTATGCCACCTGGAGCACAGCGGCCACGAACATTCAGGATGCCGTTAGTTCGGCTGAGGCGGGCGATTTCATCGTGGTGACCGACGGCGTGTATGCCGGCGGTGTGACCGTGAGCAACCCCGTGACTCTGTCCAGCGTCAATGGCGCGAATTCGACTGTGATCACTGGTGGAGGGCCGTGCATTTCTCTGACCAATGGCGCGAGCCTGACCGGGTTTACAGTGACCGGCGGACAAAGCAATCCTATTGGTGGTGTGTTGTGCTCCTCGTCGAATGTCTTTCTCATCGATTGTGTGATCAGCAACAACATCAGCCTTGAGGCGGGGGTCGCCGGGGTGATTGGCGGCACGCTCACCAACTGCACGATTACGGATAATAATGGGGGTACGGCCGGTATTGGCGGCGCCTATGACTCAATACTCAATAACTGCACGATTACAGATAACATCGGTGATTTAACCGGCGGGGCTGACGATTGTACGTTGACCGGCTGCACGGTCGGAGAAAACAATTGCGATAACGATGCCGGCGGCGCTTTGGACTGCACTCTAAACAGTTGCATCATTGCGGATAACAGTTGCGCCTTTTTGGGCGGTGGGGTTGAAAATTGCTCATTGGACGATTGCCTGCTGTACGGCAATATTGCTTTTGGTGCGGGCGGCGGAGCCTTCACCAGCAGCCTGACCAACTGCACCTTGAGCGGCAACTCAGCTACTGGCGACAACCCGGGCCCCTTGGGCGGCGGCGGGGCTTTCGGCTGCACGCTGAATAATTGCATCAGCTATTTCAATGGCGCTCCCGCCGGTGCGAATTACGACACCAACAGCATCCTGAACTACTGTTGCACAATACCGCTGCCCACGACTGGCTTCGGTAATATTACGAATAATCCGCTCTTCGTAGATGCGGCCGATGACAACTTTCAACTGCAAAGCAATTCGCCATGCATAAACGCGGGAAACAACGCCTATGTCACTTCCCCCACCGATTTGGCAGGAAACCCGCGCATCGTTGGCGGCACAGTAGATATCGGCGCCTACGAGTTTCAAACCCCAACATCAGTTATCTCCTACGCGTACCTTCAGCAATACGGCCTTCCGACCGATGGTTCCGTGGATGATTCAGACCTGGACGGCACAGGCTTTAATGTCTATCAGGACTGGGTTGCCGGCCTGAATCCTACGAATCCCGCGTCCATTTTAGCCATGCTTTCCCCCGCGCCTACCAACAATTTGGCGGGCATCACTGTCCGTTGGAAAAGCGTGGATGGCGTCCAGTACCTCCTGCAACGCTCAACCAATCTCCTGGTGCAACCAGTGTTTCCAACCATCCAGGAGAATATCCCCGGTCAGGGCGGCACAAACACTTATCAGGACTCCTCTGCTACGAACAATACACCGTACTTTTACCGAGTTGGTGTGGTTGCGCCATAGAGCGTGCCTCGTTTGGGACTTCGACTCGGCGCTAATGGCGAAGCCGGCAGCTTGCAATTCCACTAATAGCTGTCATAATCGTACATGTTAAGGCGGCAGCCGCCACCGAACAAGGAGCAGAAAACCAAGAGCCAAACGTGAATCTCATTTCTATTGCCCAAACCTATGAAAAATCCAATTTATCTGACACTCGGCAGCCTGCTGCTGGCAGGCATCAACCTCTCCGCTGCAACGCTCTACGTTTCAACGAACAGCCCGGACCCGCAGCCTCCCTACGCCAGTTGGAGCACGGCGGCCACGAACATTCAGGCTGCCGTTAGTTCGGCTGAGGCCGGAGATTTCATCGTGGTGACCGACGGGGTGTATTATAACGCTGTGTATTACGGCAGCCTGAATGTGAGCAACGCCGTGACTCTAGTGAGCGTCAACGGCGCGAACTCCACGGTAATCAACGGTGGAAACCCCTGTATTTCTTTGGCAGATGGCGCGAGCCTGATCGGGTTCACAGTGACCGGCGGACGTATTTACAATGAATCCCCCGCCGGTGGTGTAGTTTGCTCCTCACCAAACGTCGTTCTCATCAATTGCGTAATAACCAACAATATGAACATCACTGGGTCCGGCGGGGTGTTCGGCGGCACGCTCTATAACTGCACGATTGTGGATAATGCAGCAAGCGAAAGCGGTGATGGCGGCGGCGCCGGTTTGTCTACGCTGAATAATTGCACGATTACCGGTAACTACGGTGATTCCGCCGGCGGCGTTTCCGGTTGTACGTTGAACTATTGCACGCTCACCGACAATAGCGCCCTTAATTATGGCGGCGGTGCTTACGGAGGTACACTGAACAATTGCATCATTTCGGACAACGGCTGCGGCACGTCCGGAGGCGGCGCTATTGGTTCGGCATTGAACGATTGCCTGGTATGCAGCAATGGTGCTCTTTCCGGCGGCGGAGCTTCCGGCTGTGTTCTTGACAATTGCACATTGACCGGCAACTCAGCCGGTGGTGAATCCGGCGGCCCATTCCCAAGTGGTGGCGCCGGGGCTTATGAGTGCGCGCTGACCAATTGCATCAGCTATTTCAACAGCGCACCGGCCGGTTACGCAACCAATTACGACACCAACAGCATTCTAAACTATTGTTGCACGACACTGCTCCCGGCGAGTGGCATCGGCAATATTACGAATAATCCGCTCTTTGTGAACCCGGCCGGCGGCAACTTTCAACTGCAAAGCAATTCGCCATGCATAAACGCGGGAAACAACGCCTACGTTGATTCCGCTACGGACCTGAATGGCAACCCGCGCATTGTCGGCGGCACAGTGGATATGGGCGCCTACGAGTTTCAAACCCCAACATCCGTTATCTCCTACGCGTACCTGCAGGAATACGGCCTTCCGACCGATGGTTCGGTGGATTTTACAGACCTGGATGGAACAGGCTTCAATGTCTATCAGGACTGGGTTGCCGGCCTGAATCCTACGAATCCCGCGTCCGTCCTGGCCATGCTTTCCCCCTTAGCCACCAACAATTTGGCAGGCGTCACTGTCCGTTGGAAAAGTGTGAGTGGAGTCCAATACCTGTTGCAGCGCTCAACCAATTTGTTGGTGCAACCAGTATTTCCGACCATCCAGGAGAATATCCCCGGTCAGGGCGGCACAAATACTTATCAGGACTCCTCTGCTACCAACAAGACGCCGTACTTTTACCGTGTTGGTGTGGTTGCTCCGTAGAATTTATTTCAAAAAAACACCAAGTGCTTTAATATCCCGGCATGGCACCACACGAAGAGGATACGCTGGTTATCATCAAACCGGATGCGTTCTGGCGCCAACTGAGCGGCGCGGTGGAGGGGCGCGTCAACGCGTTGGGACTGAAAAAAGTGGCGGAATGCATCCTCGCCGACAGCGAAAATCTTTCGGAAACTCGGTGGAAGGAATTTTATTTTCCGGCCATTGGCGATAAACCGGAGCGTCTGGACGGAACGTCCAAATATATGGCCTATGGTCCGGTGAAGGTCATGCATTTGCGGGGCGAAGACGCCATCCGCAAGGTTCGCAGCATCCTGGGCGCGACTCGACCATGGCAGGCGGAACGCGGGAGCATCCGCGGCGATTTCTGGCCGGGCGCCGTGGAAGCCAATGCGCCATACCGAACGAAATTCCAG
This sequence comes from Candidatus Sulfotelmatobacter sp., assembly GCA_035503455.1. Lineage (GTDB taxonomy): Bacteria > Verrucomicrobiota > Verrucomicrobiia > Limisphaerales > UBA11358 > UBA11358. The sequence continues at coordinate 7,613 of DATJTK010000040.1, forward strand.
CAACCCGGCGACGACACATTTGTGTTCAATCTGATTCATGCCTCGGATTCCCAGGACAGTTTTAAACGCGAAATTCAGTTTTTTAAGAAGCTCGGAACTCTTGAAAAGGAAATTGCTGATTCGGACAAGGGTCAGGGGCATTTGACCTGGGGGGATTTTAAGTCTGCTATTGAGGAAGGCCGTAAATGAGCGGCCCTTTTGATCAGGAATAAAATTGCTTTGATATTGCCGTATCAATCTCCAAATTTCCCCGAAACGTCTCCCGGTTCGCCGGGAAAGGCCTTTGGATGCGGCACGAAAGCTTGAGCGCGCTGATAACCATCGGCAATGGCTTCAGGAGGTATGTTCTGGGAGATCGCATCGCGCAAGGCCATAACTCTGGAATCGCCCCGCCGAGCTGCCAACATAGCCCATTTATATGCCTCTGCCGGATCTTGCGGCACACCGTGGCCGTAGAAATAGCAGGAGGATAATTTTGCTTCCGCGAATGCGTCTCCCTGGTCAGCCGCCTGGCGAAGGAACGTCGCGGCCTTTTGGAAATTTGTCGCGACGCCCCAACCATTCAAATAGGTCGTGCCCAGATCTTCCAACGCCAATGGATACCCTTTTTGCGCGGCTTTTTGAAACCACCTTAACGCCTCGGAATTACTTTTTGGCAATCCGTTTCCTTCCTGATAATACAACCCCAGTTTGGTTTGGGCCCAAACGCTCCCCTGGTCTGCTCCTTCCTTGATCCATTTAACGGCCTCATTGGTGCAGACTGGCACCCCATCCCCGTTCAGATACATGATGAAAAGGTAATCGCAAGCTATGGGAAGGCCGGCATCGGCCGCTTTGCGAAACCATTTCATGGCTGAATCATAATCCTGGATTACGTCGCGTCCCTGGAAGTAAATGACTCCAAGATTCACCATCCCTTCAGCCGAGCCGTTGGTCGCCGCCTTGAGGTACCAGGCCATTGCCTGGCCATGGTCCTGCGTCACGCCTTTTCCACTGTCATAACAGAGGGCCAAATTATACTCAGCATTCACATTACCCTGGTTCGCCGCCTTGAGAAACCATTGGGCGGCTTCCGCGAAATCCTGACGCACGTTGTCGCCATTTAAATACATCGTCGCCAGATTCGCTTCTGCGACTGCGTCCCCCTTTTCAGCAGCGGCTTTGGTGGAATTGAAATTCGGAACCGCAGGCTGGGACCACGTAAATGTATCGGTGTTCGTCATGTCCGCCGCGGCTTTGCCGAGCGGCGCAGCAAAAGCCAATGCTGAGATGAGGGCGATTGCCAGATCAGGACGGTTAAAAGCGACATGACGCTTTGCCGGTTTCACGCCGACATTTTATAGAACAATCCGAAAGGAGAAAAGAGTTCAATTCTTGCTCAGGCGGACAAAATCTCAATAGCCGACATGTTTTTCGCACCGGTATGGCGAATATCCTGCCCGTCGTACAGGAACACAACGTTCTCGGCTACGTTCGTGGCGTGGTCGGCAATGCGTTCGAGGCTTTTGGAAACCACCATCCAATGCAGGCAGCGATTTATAGCACCCGGATGTTCCATCATGAATTCGGCCAGAATGCCGTGAATTTGCCTGTTGAAGAGATCCACCTCTTTGTCCCGAGGCAGAACGCTACGGGCGATAGCGGTGTTACGATGATCGAGAGCGTTCAGGGCGGTCTTAAACATGTCCAAAGCAAGGCTGGCCATAGCCGGAATGTCCAGTTCGAGCCGGATTGGAGGTTCCTGGCATAAATCAGCAGCGCGCCGGGCAATTTTTGCCGCTTCATCACCGATGCGTTCGAGATTGTGGGCGATCTTTGTAGAGACGGTGATGAAACGCAAATCGACGGCAAGCGGCGCTTTGACAAGCTGCTGGATTCCAAGGTCATCAATCTCAAGCTCGAATCGGTCAATAACCCGGTCGCTCTCTTTGACTTGCAGCGCCAGGCTACAATTACGTTCCAGCAATGCCTGTACCGCCAGGCTAACCGCCGTTTCCGCGCGGTTTGCCATCAGCAGGAGCCGCTCTTTTAGCGTATCCAGTTCTTTTTCAAAATGATCCATGCAACAGTATAACCTACTTTAAACGGACTTTTCGAATCATGTATAGCTTTAACCGTACCAATTAGACGGAATCATTACGCAGCCCAGATGCATCGTTTCTTCAAAATCTACGAATTTCCCTTCAAAACCGACGTTTTCAGCTTCGTTTCTGGTTGCATTTCTTATGCCCAAAAAATGTGTCGTGGGCCGCTTTCTCGCGGTCGCAATCCCACCTATCCAATAATCCATTCATCCATTAATCCGTTGAGTTTCCCTTCGTGCGAGTTAAAATCGTTGTTTCATGTTGTCACTTTCGGGAATCACCAAAGCGTACGGCGGCAGGACGTTGTTTGCCGACGTCTCGTTGCAGGTCAATCGCGCCGATCGCATCGGGCTCGTTGGGCCGAACGGCGCGGGGAAGTCCACGCTTTTTTCCATCATCCTGGGCACGCTGGAGCCGGATGAGGGGAAAATGTCGAAGGAACGCGGCGCCAGCGTCGGCTATCTTCCGCAGGAAACCGCTGTCGCTGGCGATGAAACCGTCATTGAAATCGCCACGGCCATTACGCCCGATTTTATCAAACTCCGCCGTATCATCAAAGCCTGGGAAGCCGGTCATCCCGTTGAAGCATTGCATCCGGAGGAAATCCACGACGACGCCCATGACCGTTTCAACGAACTCGGCGGTTATCGGCTCGAAGCCAAGGCCAAACAGATTCTCGCCGGCCTGAGCTTTCGCGAGAGCGACTTCGACCGTCCCGCGCGAGAATTGAGCGGCGGCTGGGTCATGCGCGCGCATCTGGCGCGCCTGCTCGTGCAGGAACCGGACCTGCTCATGCTCGACGAGCCGACCAACCATCTCGACCTCGAAGCGTTGTTGTGGTTTCAGGGCTACCTTCAATCTTATCCCGGCGCCATTCTCGTTATTTCGCACGATCGCGAATTTCTGAATAGCCTGGCCGGCGGCATCGTCGAAATCCGCCAGAGCAAACTCCTGCGTTATCGCGGCAATTACGATGAATATCTCGAGCAGCGTGCCGCGCACGAGGAACAAATGCTCGCCGCGTACAAAAACCAGCAGCGCGAAATCGGCCAGCTCATGGAGTTTGTGAACCGTTTCCGGGCCAAAGCTTCCAAGGCCGCACAAGCCCAAAGCAAGCTCAAGCAGGTCGAACGCATGGAGAGAATCGAATCGCCCGCGAGCGACGACCGCAAAGTCAGCTTCTCGTTTCCCCAGCCGCAACGCAGCGGCCAAAAAGTCATCAGGCTCGAAAACATTCACCAGGCCTACGGCGATAAAGTCGTCTATCGCGGAATGGATTTTATGGCCGAGCGCGACCAGCGCATCGTGCTCGTGGGCCCGAACGGCGCAGGCAAATCCACGCTGCTCAAAATCCTGGCGGGCGTTGTCATCCCGCAAAGCGGCGTTCGCACGCTCGGGCACAACGTCAAGGCCGGTTATTATTCGCAAAACCGCGTGGAAATGCTCGACTCCTCGCGCACTGTGTTTGAAGAAGCCGCGGACACCCCGCAACGTGTGACCGAACAATTCATTCGCACCTTGCTCGGCTGTTTCCTATTCCAGGGCGACGACGTTTTCAAAAAAGTCGGTGTCCTGAGCGGCGGCGAAAAAAGCCGGCTCGCGCTGGTGAAACTCCTTCTCGATCCGCCAAACCTTTTGTTGATGGACGAGCCGACCACGCACCTGGACATGGCCAGCATTGACGCACTGGCTTACGCGCTGGATCAATTCCAGGGCACGCTCATTTTCATCAGCCACGACGTTTATTTCATCCGCTCCCTTGCGAACCACGTCGTGCATGTGAATGCAGGCCGTCTCACGCCTTATCCCGGCGGCTATCAATATTACCTTGATAAAACCAAGGCGCAGTCTGCTCGATCGGCTTTGACTTCAAACGGCGGCAACGAGACTCCTCAAAAGCCTGCGTCCGCGCCCGCGGCGAATCGTCCGAGCGTTGATCGCAAGGAGCAAAAGCGCCTTGAGGCCGAACAACGGCAGGCCCGCTCCAATCAACGCAAGGCGCAACAACAAATCGTTGACCGTTTGGAGAAGGACATCCAGGAACTTGAAGCCAGCGTGAAAGACCTGACCGCCGAACTTGAAAGTCCCGCTACTTATGAGAAGCCTGGCCGCGCCGTGGAAGTGAATCGCGAGCTGTTGCACGCGCAGGAGCGTCTTGCCGAGCTGAATCCTGAATGGGAAGCGGCTGCGGGCAAACTCGCCGAGATGGCGTGACCGGATGAGCGAATTGTTGGATTAATGGATAATTGGATTTGTGGATTGTTGGGACGGGCTGATCGTGTTTTTCTTACAGTTGATGAGCAAATTGAACGATGAATTGCTTCGCGCGGTAGAACTGGCCCTGGCCGGCGATTGGGATGCCGCGCACCAAATCGTCCAGCAACACGAAGACAACGCAATTGCTTCGTGGATTCATGCCGTGCTGCACAAGATGGAGGGTGACTTGGGCAACAGCCGTTATTGGTATAGCCGCGCCAATCGCCTCGACCATGTGAATGATGAACCGCGCGCCGAACTGGCGAGAATTCAGGAGGACCTGAGTTCGCAATGAAGACCGCAGCAGCAGCGGACATGAGTCCGATTTAACTTATCCGCGCCCTGGCCGAACGATCTCATTCGATGATGGTGGTATGAGGTGTGAAAAGTTCAACATCGGTTACATCGTTTATATTCAACGACTTAACCATTAACAAATCATTAACAAAGGGTTAACAAAGGGTTGACACCTCAGAAAACAGGCGGCGACTACTTACGCAAAGGCCCCAATTTTGTTATTGGCCTCTCAGGATATAAAATTGGTGCGGAGTATTGTGGCTGACCGCGTTGGTAGCGATGATGGTAAAGAGCCCGTTCGCCGCCAGGAGGTTCGAGGCTATCGGCGACCATTGGCTTAGCGGTGTCGTCAGGTTGGTACTCGTTAATACATAATACGTTTCACCGGCGACCCCGTTGGAGACGTTGAGGGTTAGATTTGTCCCGACAAAGGAGAAACCCGTTAAGAAAGGAATCAAACTCTCACTTTGCGCTCTGGCGTAAAAGCGCAGCGTTTTGGCGGTTCCCGGCAGTTCGGTCAAAATCAGCGTGGCGCTGCCACCGCTCAGAGGAAGCTGAAAGCGCGCTTTGGTCATGGCGTCCGAAAAATAAATGTTGTCCTGAGCCAGGTCCAAATCCAGCGCCGTGCAACGCTGGATACCGCCCGACGCGGTGAAGAGCGTTATCAACCCTGAACCGTCGTAGTTCATTCGTTCGATGCGGTTCGAACTTTGCACGGTGCTGCTCAAAGTGAAATAAATCTGGCGATTGTTCACGTCGAGAGCCATGGAGGTCGGCGTGGAGTTTGTGCACGTTATTAATGCCACCGCACCTCCGCCTGACGTGCTCATGCTCCAGATCTTTTTGGCGCCGGCATCAGCGATGAAAATTTTTGAATTGCCCGGATCCACAGCGCACCGGCCTGGACTTTGGATTGAAGCCGTTGATTATTAACGGCACCGGTGGGCTGCCCTGATGGCGGCGGCTCTTGCGATGTGTGCCAGCCGGTCATTTCCGATGCCATCACCCCTGCAAGCGCGGTGCAAACCAACCGCTGGAATCGGGACGAAGTTGTGTCCAGTTGCGGCGCGACAAAATCCTGGTCGGGCTTTGGCGATATCGGCACGAGTTTTCATTACAACGCCTATGCCTTCACCAATACTTCCGGCGCGGACGCCTGCGTCACAATTGAACTGCAATCCACCAATGACGTAATGGCCGCAACCTATTTGGACAGCTACAATGCCACAACGATCAGCAACAACTTCCTGGGGGATGCCGGGATCAGTACCGCTCAAGCCGATGGGGTCACGACTTATTCCACCGAAATCCCGGATGGCATGAAGTTTGTGGTTGTGGTCAATGAAGTCGCTCAGAACTCCGGGACACAACCCTATTTCCTTACCTTGAGCGGCCTGCCCTGTCCGCCGCCGACATTGAACATACAGTCGATTCCATCCCACCAGGTGCATCTATACTGGCCGACGTGGGCGGGCGGATATACGCTCCAGGCCAGCCCATTGTTGTCCACACCTAAATGGGCCAATGTCACCAACGAGCCTATCACCACGGCCAATCAGTTCAATGTGACCAATACACTGAATCCCACAAATCAGTTTTATCGTTTGCAGAAACCGTAATCTCCCCGGTTTTTTCTGGCATTGGGGCTGCTGCAAATTTCGCCGCATATAAAGCGCCGATGCGGCGATCGAAAAATGAAAACAAAGCAACCAACACTGGGCGAACTAAACCAACTGGGAGTGTTCAGTTTTTTCATTAATGATATTCGGGACATCCTGGAGCAAAGCCGCAAAAAGTACGGACACCGGCGTCTTGACGCCGATGATTATGACCCGCAGGGAAAGCGCGTTGATCATGAGAAATGGCGTGTGTCCAACGACACGCTGGAACTGATAAAGGAGTTTTTTATTATTCCGTCGCTGCTCGATGCCACTCCCCGCAACGGCTTTGGCGCGCAAGAGAGCCAGATCGAGGAACACATGACGAAAGTCAGGACCGAAAAAGCGATTCGGTGGTCGAAATTGTTTGCTGACTGGCCAAAAGCAATGATCGATGCGCTGCCGAAAATCAACAAGTTGCTCGAAGGCCGCAATCGCACTCCGCGCCAGACGGTCATTTGCTATTATGCCGAGCGATACGACATCCAAAGGCATGCAAGCTCACCGGATGCCGCTCATTTTTGCGAACGGTTCTGGACGGATGAGCCGGCATTGCTTGCCCAGGAGCTTCGGTACAAACTGGCAAATAACGACATCACTCCGGAAATTATAGAACTCGCAAGGAGCGAGTTGCGGGAGCTCCTTCATGCTCCGCCGTCCGCCACCCTTGCGGAAGATAGACGCTGAGAGCGTGAGACACACGCCGCGAAGGCGGAAGCGAAGCGAAACCTGCGTGGTACAACGCCTGACCACACTCCTTTGCGCCGCTGCACGCGGCGCAACACGGCGCAGCGCGCCGTGTTCCACCACATTCGCTTCATCGGGAACGTGAGACTCACAAAGCTCAAAAAGCTTGATTGGTCGCGCGGAATTGGTTCATTGAAGTCGTGCCCCATCCAAAGCGACCTCAGAGTCCAGCTAACGTAGCGCGTCGAGTGTTCTACCTATATGTCGTGCTGGGGCTTCTCGGTTTGATCTGCGGGCCACTGGTCGTCTTTCACGGCATTCATGCCAATCGCCGAGACCGGCCATCGCTGCAATGGCCCAAAACAAACGGCAAGCTCATGCAATGCGATGAAATATACCATCCGGGCGGACGTCATTCGAGTGGCACCTACAGCATTACAGCCACCTACACTTATGTTATCAACGAGCGGCGATACATAGAACATCAAATCACACTGTGGAACCCGGACTTGCGTGGCAGAACCGGCGATTTCGCCGCCAGACATCGGGTCCCTTCGCCGGTGGATGTCTATTATGATCCGCAAAATCCCGCAAACGCCGTTTTGATTCCCGGAGCAGATGAATGGGGCAACCGCGTCTCGATCATCTACGGCGGTGTCCTGTTTGCATTCGGGCTGTTGGCGGCGCTTCTGTTGCCTTCAAAATTTGCCAAATATAAGGCCCTTAGGCACTCGGGGAAACATGGTGCGGCACTTGTAAATCGTAAATCGTAAATTATCTTCTCGGTTCGTGATGGTGCCAGAACTCGCGAGTGAGGGCGGCGGCAGTGCCGAGCCCGAGGAAAAGGAAACTGGCAATGACCGCCAGCAACCCGGCAGGCATGGAACGCAGGCGTTCAATGGCCAGACAACACGGGCCGGACAAAACCACAGCCAATGCGGACGCCGGAACCGCAAATAACCGCCAGGCTCCCCGGCACGGCAAAAAAACGCAATAAAGGGCAAGCACCAGCACGCCCGGAATGAACGGCATCCAGAACCGCGTTCCCTCGCAATACATCCAGACAAACGACTGAATGGCCCAAATGATTCCTATAAAATTGCGCGACGCGGCGGCGCCCGCGTGTTCCGCATCGTTCCAGCGTAAACTGTGGAGCAGGAAGAAAACGAAACCGCCTTGCAGCGCCCAGTTCACTGTGCCGGGATGACTTTGAAACACCGCTGCGATGGCGATTCCAAACAGGATCGCGCCAAATACCGCCAGCTTGGGGTTCCGCAGCCATGCGGTCCAGAAAATCACGTATGCCGCCAGTCCTGCCGCCACGATACCCGCCGCGGTCGCACCGTGCATCGCCATTTGAATCCAGTTTTCGGGCAGCCCGACCACAAACAAGAGGGCCGATGCATACGCCAGGTGTCCTGCGAAACGGTTGCCGCCCCGGAGAAATGGCATGACTCCGAACGCCGCTACGTTCAACGCCATGAGCGTGAGATAGGTTTTCTCCGTCCCGGGCGTGTCGGCCAGAAACGGCATTGCCACAGCCGGAACCATCAGCGCATATTTGAGGGCGATGGGTTTCGTCGGCACGCGCAGGAACACCGTCCATGCCAGGACCCAGCCCACGGGCGCAAACAGGTCGGGACGCAGATAATATCCGTACACATAATCCAGCGCCCACAAATGCAGGCCCGTTACGGTGATCCACAGCGCAAACAGACCCATCGGAAGCCAGCGGCGCTGCGGCAGCAAATCTCCGCCCGCCTGTACGTTCGGCAGAAAATTTACCAATGCCAGCGCCGCCGGCAATACCAGCAGCCACATGCATTCGTTCATGATGTAGTCCGGCCCCGCATCCAGATGCACGCCGATTTTTAAATTGATGTAATGCCGGTACGTCAGCGGCAGCGCCACATTGAGTGCCAGCAGGATGGATCCCACGCCCAACAACGGCCCCGGCAGGTTCAGTTCCGCGAAGTAACGATTCAAGCCACCGAATCGCAACAGCGCCAGAATCACTGCTGCGGCGCAAACCGATACGGTTATCCACGGCCCTGTTAGCGCCGCCAGGCTAACCAGCAGAAATGGCACGAACACGAGCATGTTTTCCAGACCGACGAGCAGCATGGAATCGTACCACAAACACCGGCGCGCCAGAAAAATGGCCACGCCCACGAGCAACAGCTCATAAACCTGCACCGAGCTGAAATTGAAAAGCAACCGCGCCGTCTCGTGATCCACGAGCGTCTCGTCGATCGACACGCGGTAGCAGCCGTACAGCAGCAGGGCCGCGCTCACCAGATAAAACGGGTTGCAGGCAAAAAATTTGCGGAGCCACCATGATAATGGTCTATTATTCATAAGGCACCTCAGAGAATCTTACGGTCATTGTTCAGCCGACGGTCTTGTCAACGCATAACGCGGGCCAAAATCTTTGAACGTCATTTTCGAGGAAATCCGCAGATTTTTAAAATTGAAGAAATTGAGATGCGGGAAATTTGAACTTTTACGCGTGATTTTCACGCAAGCGTCGTGCGCTTTTGCTTTTCGTGCGATCACATCAGCCACGACTGGATGCTCCAGCATGTCCTCACGGACAAGGTGGTGCTCCAAAAATGGTTGAAGGCCGGTTACATGGAAAATCGAACCTTGTTTCCCACGGAAGCGGGTACGCCGCAAGGCGGCATCATCTATAATCCAACAATGCCCCATAGTGATTTTGCGCCCAATGGACAACGCACGGCGTGGGCAGAGGTTGTGGTAGCAGTCCGTTAAAGTGCACCTTTGTACGTTCCGCCCGTGCGTAGCGGTAGCAACCGGAGCATTCTCGGTATAGAGCGAATTCAAACCAATTGGGATTTCCGACAACAGCACGGATCAGTTGTTGGTTTGGCTCTTGTCATAATCGGCCCAGAATTGGGCAACGGTTTTGTCCGGGCCATTGATAGCTGGATCATATTTGAAACCAATGCGCGTCAAATTCGTCAACCCGCGAAGAAGATCAATATTAGTCACGTTCGGCGGAAGTTCCAGAGACCGCAATGTTTCCATTCCGGCCAGCGGCGACAGGTCAATGATGTTTGCACAACCACTCATTCGCAAATCAATCAGGGGCATTCCTCGAAGAGGCGAGAGATCGCTGACTGGTGTTCCGGCAATGTTCAAATATATCAGCTTCATGCCGGTCAACGGGCTTAAATCGCTGACCTCGGTTCCGGTAAAAGCAAGTCGTTTCAGTGGCATACCGCGTAGCGGCGTCAGATCGGACACCGCCGTAGATTGCAACCACAATGTGCTGATAGGCGCGCCACGTAGCACTGAAAGATCGGAAATTGGCTGATTATTTAAAGTCGCATCCCAAGTGCCGTCATCCAACAACTGGACTTGGAACTTCAAGCCGGCCTGGGTCAACTTTCCAGCCTGGAGCAGTGATTCAGTGTTTTCAGACAGCGCAATCAATCCACGATACGGAATAGAGGATTTGTAAAGTGATTCCCGCCCGGCGAAATCTTGTTTCTGGTCAGCGTTGGCCAAAAGCGCCACAGCCTCCTTTTCGGTCGCGGCGGCTTTAGCGAACTGTCCCGCTTCGGCGTAAGCTGCCGCCAACGTGTCCATGATGTTCGCGTTTGTGTGACCCGTCTCGTCCACGGCTTTTTCGGCGAAGACAACTGCGTTTGAGCCATTTCGCATTTTCGGAAACGGAGAAGTGGCCAACGTCCACGCCACCTCATTGAAGTCGTCTGAATTATTCGCGGACAAAGAGGCAATGGCCTCCCTCTCCATCGCAATTGCTTTGTCAACCTGACCGACCTGACCGTAAGCCGCCGCCAGTTCGGTCAGATAAATCACATTTGTGCGACTGGTTGCCGTGACCGCCTTTTCGAGCAGAACGACGGCATTGGACCAGTTGTCCAAATCCGGGGGGGAAAGCGTCTCGAGAGTCGTCGCCGCGGCGAACAGGTCTTGCGGGCTCATTGAGTTCGTGGGCTTCTCCGTCTGGTCGCTGGCTTGGTAAAATTGCACCAGCCATCCGAGCGATTCCTTTAGGCAAATGTTGCGGTCCGTGGCTGTCATCTGATTTTCGCGTTGTTTCAGGCCTTTGTAACCGGAAAGCAACAATGGCCCGGCATCGGAATATTTTTTCTGGCCCAGCAGACTGCCGCCCAGCATGGATTGCGCGTCGAATGTGCGCCAGTCATCGGGCATATCTTTTTCTCGCAGACCCAGGCATTCACGCGCCAGCGACTCCGCTTCCGCAAACATTCCCATAATCAGCAACTCATGGGTTGATTTAGCTAACGAGTCGGCATTCTGAAGTTCATTCACGGGCACAGTCTGCGATTTCATTTCGTTTTCCTCTTGATTGAGTTTGTCCAATCTGGCTTTCCACTCCTCCTCCAGATCGGGGCGGTTCATTTTTGAATAAAGAGACATCAAAGCGCGAATGTCCCGTTGGACTTCGAAATGAGATTCGCCAAAGCGTCGCAAGAGAATCGGCAGGCTGTTCGTGATGAGTGTTTCAGCCTTGGGGTAATCGCCCAGCGCAAGATAAGCTTCACCCTGAAGTCCTTCGTCCCAAGCGAACTGAACGCCGGTCGCATGATAATAAGTTAATGCTGATTCAAAAGCTTTAATAGCTTCGCGGGGATGCCCTTGTTCAAGCGCCAATGTGCCCGTATCATCCCATACATATACAACATCAAGTCCAGTCAGTTCTTTCGTTCTCACTGCTTCAAGCATTTCTTCATTTAGCACATCGGCTTTCGATAATTGGCCTTCCTCCAGGTATTGTTGTTCCAGTTTCCCATACGCCGTTAGTTCGATATGTCGCAATTCGCTTTTCTGGGCCGCTGCAAGCTGATTGTTTGTCAATCCCGCTTGTGCGGAGCTGACAATTTTATTGCAGAGCGCTTCGGCTTCCTCATTTTGTCCTTGCGACAGAGCCACGGATGCCAGTTCCCTTAACGTAACCAATGTTTCCGGATTTTCATAGCCGAGCAGTTGACTTCGCAGTTTCGCCGCCTTTTGTAAATAATATCGTGCTTTGTCCCATTGGCCGATTTTACTGTAACAATATCCGGCCGAATATTGTATTGACGCCAGGACATCTGGTTCGTTTTGAAATTGCTGATCTACGTCGGCCACACCCTTGTTAAGCATCTCTAAAACTGTAACGCGATCCGCATAACTATCGCCTGCCTTGCCAAACATACTCTGCATGAAATTCAAGACTTCCTGTGATTTCTTTGCCGCCAATTCCGCAGCCTGGCGCTGTTTGGTTTCGTTGGCCTGTGCACGAATCGCTTGTGCTTCTGCGGCTTGAGCCTGTCGTTTTGCATGTATAGCCCGCACCGATTGCAGCGTGGTGGCAATGATGCCCAACAACAACGCGGCGGCAACAGCAAAACAGGCGGTGAACGCAAGTTTGTTCCGGTGAAACGCTTTTTGAAATTTGTAAGCCGCGCTCGGCGGACACGCGGTGACAGGTTCATTGTTTAGATGCCGTTTGAGGTCAGACGCCAATCCATTCGCTGTTTCGTATCGACGCGTCCGATCTTTCTCCAGACATTTCATCACGATCCAGTCCAAATCGCCACGCAGCATACTGATTAATTTGGGCGCTTCTGCCGCGCGTCGCATCGCTGTCGTGGAAAGCTCCTCGTGCTGCAACGTCGCCACTTTCGTGCTTGGTCGCAGCGGTTCTTTTTCCCGAATCGTCTGGCGCATCAGGTCCAGTCCCAATGACATCAACTCCTTCGCGTCGAATGGCGTTCTGCTCGTCAGCAATTCGTAAAGCAATACGCCCAGCGAATAAATGTCGCTGCGCGTGTCAATGTCCAGCCCGCTCATTTCGGCCTGTTCGGGACTCATATAAGCCGGCGTGCCGATGAATTGATGCAACTGCGTATAGACCGTTGCGTCCGTCAACCGTCCTTCCGTCGCTTTGGCGATGCCAAAGTCAATCACCTTGGGAACCGGCACGCTATCGTGCAACGTCACAAGGATGTTGGATGGCTTGATATCGCGGTGGATGATGCCTTTCTGGTGGGCATGTTGAATCGCCTGGCAGATTTTAATAAACAAATCCAAACGTTCCTTCGTGGGCATCTTATTCTGGTCGCAATAGTCGGTGAGCTTGATGCCGCGGACCAGTTCCATCACGAAATAAGGCCGGCCTGTCTCCGTTGTTCCGGCGTCCAACACCTTGGCAATATTGGGATGATCCATCATTGCCAGTGCCTGTCGCTCGGCTTCAAATCGAGCAACAACCTGTTTGGTGTCCATGCCCAGTTTGATGACTTTGAGCGCCACGCGGCGGCGAACCGGCTCGGTTTGTTCAGCGACATAAACCACGCCGCAGCCGCCTTCGCCGATTTTCTCCAAAATCTTGTAACGTCCAATCTTCTGGCCGACGGCTTCGTCGGGCACATCGGCGAACTCGATTTTCATCGTCGCCTTCACTGCCGGTTCCGCCAGCACGCCTTGAGATTGCTCATGGGCCGCAAGCAAGACTTCCAACCGCTGACGCAAGGCTTTGTCGTCACCACACTCGCGGTCAAGCCAGGCCGCACGTTCAGCAGGCGACTTTTCCAGCGCCAAAGCAAAGAGGGCTTCTTCGCGGGTCGGGTTCATGGTGGTTGCGCTTCTGTTTTATCTTTTGTCTCCGCCGCGCGGATTTCTGCCCACGAAGGCGCGCGCCAGATTTGAAGAGTGTAGTCGCCGTCGCTCAATACGCTGATGCAGTTTCCATCCGGCGAGAAGTATGGCCCCTGGTATGCATCGCCGAAGCCGGGTAACGTGCCGATCTCCTGCCAATTATCCGTATCCCACAATTTCACTGTCTCCGAACCCGCGCCGCCGCCGACGGCCAGACATTTGCCGTCCGGCGAGAAAGCCACCGAGTTGACGTAATTGGCGAAACCACGCAATGTCGCCACTTGCCGCCATGTTTTGATGTCCCAGACCTGCACGCATCTGAAGTTGCCTCTCGCGACGGCAAAAAATTTTCCGTCTGGAGAAAAAGCGGCGCCCGTAGTTTCCTCAAGATGCAGCGGCAGTCTGCTGGTTCTTTTTTCAGCGAGATTTCTGGCCGTGACATTTCCATCCGAATCAATGGTGACACACCATTGTTCATCCGGTGAAAATACGGTTGTGCCTGCGCCCTCCAACGTGATTGAAGCCGGCCACGATTGTATTTCCGAACCGGTGGCAAGGTCCCATTCATGGAAGCGGCCGGGCGACATCGTCACCATTTTTTTCCCATTGTCAAGAAATCCAATACTGTCTCTGAGACCTTTCTCGTAACCTGAAACATACCTGGCCGGAGCCGCCGGAGCCGGGTTTGTGAACTGACGCAAGAGGGTTTGTTTAGAAATGTCCCAAATTGAGATGACGTTGTTCGTGGACACGGCCATAAAAAAGCGCCCGTTTCCATCAAAACCTCCGCGATCATAATCTTTTGATATATTTGTCAGCAACAATTCCTTTTTCTGAAAATCAATTCCCGTCCATCGCGCCAATTCCCCATTTTCCTTTAATGTCAGAACCGATTGACTGTCAGGAGCAAAACTCGAATTGGCCATTCTCAAATCCGATGGTCCGTCACCGTTAAGAAGATTGTAACCGGTATAAAATTTCTCCGGCAAGGTGATATTTTCCGCTCGCAAATGAGTCACTGACGTATCCCAAAAGCAAACCGTGCCGTCCTGGCATCCGCTGACCAGCGTTTTGTTGTCCGGCAGCAACGCCAGGCGCAACACTTCGTCGCGGCTTCCGCGCAGCACGTCCAAGCATTTTCGGCTGGCAATGTCCCAAATCCGAATTGTCCGGTCGAGGCCGCCGGCCGAGGCCAATTTCTTTCCGTCCGGCCAAAAGACCAGAGCCTCTACCGATGAACTATGGCCTTCCAATTGTCCGATTTGCTTGCCAGTGGCGGCATCCCATAAACGAATGTCCGACTCGCCGTATCCTGCCGTAGCGAGAATTTTCCCATCCGGCGAAAATGCCGTCGCCCCGATAAATCCAGGCGATGCCGACGCGTTCCACAGTTCCTTTCCATTGCGCAAGTCAATGACGCCGACTTTTTGCGGAATCGAAGCTTGGTAAGGATAAGCCGCAAGACTCAAATCCCGCGTCGCCGTAAAACCCTCCGCACCAGAAATGTTCCATGATGGGACAGCATGGCCGGCTAATTGGGTTCCGTCGGGTATGCGCCAGAGAACAATTCCGCCGGTAAAAGCAATCGCCAGCGTCCGTCCATCGGATGAAAACTTCAGGCCATCAATTCCCGGTTGCGATTTTTCAAGGAGCATTTGCCGCGTCGCCGCGTTCCAAAGATGCAATGTGATTTTATGTTGTTCCAGATTGGCGCTCGCAAATGCCAGCAATGGTTCTGTTGGTGAAAAAGCGGAAACAACCCACTCGTCATCCTTTGCCAGATGCACAATCTCCCGCTGCCTCCGCAAGTCCCAAACTGTTATGCCGCCTTTGTGATAACTGCCAATCGCCAGAAAATGGCCGTCGGCGGAAGCCGCCAGCGATTCAATTTCGCTGGATTGCTGGCAAAGTGTGAACAGCGCGTCGCTGCGGGTTTGCGCCCAAAGATAACGCCATTCCCAGCCGCGCAAATCGGATTGCCCGGGTTGCGGTCGCTCTCGATTTAATAAATCCTGCGCCCGTCCGAAATCGTTATCATGGAATGCCTGCATCGCCGCGTTCATATCGGAAGCGTAAGCGCGCTGGCGCGCCGCAAGTTCGTCGGCTTGTGCCTGTTTGCGCAATTTGGTTTCTTCCGTTTGCGCGGCAAGGGCTTTCTGTTCGCTGGCTTCCGCCTTGTTTCGTTGAACCGCTTCCTGCACTTGCGCCGCCAACGCGTCTTCTTTAGCGCGAGTCGCCCGCACTGATTGCAGCGTAGTAGCGATGATGCCCAGCAATAAGGCGGCGGAGATAGCAAAGGCGGCGGCAAAAGCCAATTTGTTCCGGCGAAATGCCTTTTGAAATTTGTAAGTCGCGCTCGGCGGACGCGCGCTCACCGGCTCGTTATCCAAATGCCGGTTGAGGTCCACCGACAATCCGTTGGCCGTCTCATATCTGCGTGTCCGATCCTTTTCCAAACACTTCATTACAATCCAATCCAAATCCCCGCGCAATTGGCTGATCAATTTTGGCGCTTCGGCCGCCCGACGCATCGCCGTCGTGGAAAGCTCCTCGCCTTGCAACGTCGCCACTTTCGTCGAAGGCCGCACCGGCTCCTTTTCCCGAATCGTCTTACGCATCGCATCAATTCCCAAAGACATCAATTCCTTCGCGTCGAACGGCGTCCTGCCCGTCAACAGTTCGTAGAGCAGCACACCGAGCGCGTAAATGTCGCTGCGCGTGTCAATGTCCAAGCCGCTCATCTCCGCCTGCTCCGGACTCATGTAAGCCGGCGTGCCGATGAATTGATGCAATTGCGTATAAACTGTCGCGTCGGTCAGCCGTCCTTCCGTTGCTTTCGCAATTCCGAAATCAATCACCTTGGGCACCGGCACGCCATCGTGCAACGTGACGAGAATATTTGAAGGTTTGATGTCACGGTGGATGATGCCCTTCTGGTGCGCGTGCTGAATGGCCTGGCAAACTTTGATAAATAAATCGAGCCGTTCCTTTGTGCTTAAATTATTTTGGTCGCAGTAATCCGTAATGCGAATGCCTCGCACCAATTCCATGATGAAATAAGGACGGCCCGATTCCGTTGTTCCTGCATCAAGCACTTTGGCAATGTTCGGATGATCCATCATCGCCAATGCCTGCCGTTCGGCTTCAAACCGCGCGACCACCTGTTTGGTGTCCATGCCCAGCTTGATGACTTTCAACGCCACGCGACGGCGAACCGGCTCGGTTTGCTCAGCCACATAAACCACGCCGCAACCGCCTTCGCCGATTTTCTCCAATATCTTGTAGCGTCCAATCTTTTGGCCCACGGTTTCGTCAGGCGCATCGAACTTAATTTTCATCGTGGCTTTCACCGCCGCAGCGGATTCAGCCAGTACGCCTTGCGATTGCTCATGCGCCGCAAGCAAGGCTTCGAGCCGCCCGCGCAAGGCTTCGTCGTCACGGCAGGCATTGTCGAGAAATAAAATCCGCCCGTTGCCGGAGAGTTGGACGGCAGCTTGGAACAGGGCGGCCTCGCGTTGGTTGTCGGGTTTCATGGCAGAAGCATGAACATCTATTTACCAGAACAAGCGGATTCTGTCCGCGAAAAGTATGAGCAAAAAACACGGCGGCTGACATTTTTTAAATCCACGGATTTCGCAGATTCGCACCGATTGCCGCCATTTTTTAGAACAAAACAGCCGAAGAAAATTTTCTTCGGCTGTTTGACTATTTCTTCTGCTTTTATTTCTTCAACCGATAAAACATCGCATTGCCAGAAATGACATCCGTGGAAATATAATTGCCACCCACGATAGTCGGCGCTGGCGCCGCAGACCAGATGGCTGTCGGCGACAAAGAAGTCGAGCTTTGCAAGCTGAACCCGGCTGCGTTGGTTGTCCAGCTAACCATGACTTGATTTCCGTTTTGAATCAAATTAAGCATCGGCAACATCGTCACCGAGCCGATTTGATAGCTGTCGGGCGATTGCGTTAAGGCAAAAACGCCTGAAATCGAATTTGACAGAGACAAGTAAGCGGAACTGACGCCAGTCACCGAGTCAGTCAACCTGATGCCGCCACAGCTTGAATTTACTTTTGAATAGGAATAGGTTCCATGACTGCTTGTTCCACTGTCGCCGACGGGAGTTATCGTGTAGGTATTTCCCGAAGCTGCCGTTGTCAAAACATAAGAGCCACTGGCGGCAAACGGAGCGCCTCCATCCATCACGCTGATGTTGAAAGCCTCACCGGCGATTAAATCCGGCACGGCATTGGTGAACAGGGTAACGTCGGCGGCTTGACTATAGGGTCCGAGGCTTGAAATGAGTTTCCCCGAAAAAGATGAAAACAAAAAGAAACTACAGCTATCAAGATAGCCATCCACCTCATCATTAATGCTCAAGGTTCCACCGGTGCCTGAAGCCGAGTAAGAATACGTGCCGCTGTTACCGGCAGTATGCGCGATGCCGATATTCTGATAATTGGTTCCAGAATCGGCTGGTATAAAAAGGAAGTAGCCATTAGTCGCAAACGGAAGCGTGCCGGATGTCACGGCTGCGAAAATAGTATCGCCGGCAATGGACACTGGCGCCTGGGAGGTTAAAAGAGTTACCGAGCCAAGTTGATAATTGCCCGGCGATTGTGATAAGGCAAAAACGCCTGAAATAGAATTTGACAGGGATAAATAAACCGCGCTGACGCCGGTGACCGAATCGGTCAATGTTATGCCGCCGCACGTTGAATTTAATTTGGAATAGGAATACGCTCCCTGACTGCTGACGCCGCCGGCGTTAAAGGCCGTGATGGTGTAGCTATTTCCCGAACTGGCAAAGGAAATAACAAAATCGCCATTGGTGGCAAAAACGCCGCCGCCATCCTGAATGTTGACGTAAAAATCTTGTCCGGCAATAGAATCCGGCACGGGATTGGTAAACAGGATACCATCGGCGGTTTGAGTTCCATAAGACCCGACAGTTTCAAAGTATTTTCCCTGAAGCGGCGACAAGACAAAGACGTTGACGACAGCCGGGCCGTCCACACTGTCAAGAAGATTCAGAGTTCCAATGGGGCCTGAACTGGAGTAGGAATACGTGCCGTCGCTGTTGTCATTTTCTGTAATGCCAATGGATTGATAACCGTTTCCCGAATCAGCCGGCACAAAAAAATTGTAGCCGTGGGCAGGAACCACACCCGTGCCGGAAGTCACAGTGGAGAAGATTGTCTCGCCGGCAATGGAAACCGGCAGTTGAGCCGTCAAAAGCGTCAATTGGCCAATTTGATAGCCGTTCGTCGAGGCCAAATAATAACCGCCAGCCGTTGCGCTGCTGAAACCCACATACACCGTGCTGTTGTTGGTTCCATTTGAATCGGCCAATTGTATCTGGCTGCAACTGTTGTTCACTTTAGAGTAAGAATAAGTTCCCTGACTATTGACGCCGCCTCCGCTAAATGAAGTGATGGTATAGGTATCTCCAGAACTGGCGAGCGAAAGAACAAAATCGCCGTTGGTGGCAAAAGCGCCGCCGCCATCCTGAATGCTGACATAGAAACTTTGTCCGGCAATTGAATCCGGCGCGGGATTGGTGAACATGACAAAATCACCGTTTTGATAAGCATCAACAAGAGGCGCTGTCACAGAATTTGTGCCGGACAAGGAATTCGTGTAGACGCATATTATGCTTCCGGGAATAGTTTCAGGAGATGTCAGCGTAAAAGCCGCCGTCGCGGTTGCGCCCGAAGCCAGATAAGAAGAAAAAGTGCCCGCTTCCGTCGTCGTTTTATCAGAAAAAGATTGAAAACTATTGCCGTCATTTGCCATCACGAGAACATAAAAACCGTTCGTGGCGAACACCACTCCATCTCCAGCGGTGATTTTCACTCCAAGAGTAACGCCCGCAATGGACGCCGGCGCCTGGGCGTGAACAAAACCCGTCATGGCAATGATTCCTGCGAGTAGAACAATAGATTTTTTCATAATGTTATAATAGTTATTTCACCTGTCCAAAGTATTAAGCGCAATTCGTTCGCAAAAAGTATGTGGAAAATGCGGCAGCCTTTTTGTCCCGCTTAACGATGCGGCGCCCTAACGGCCTAATTTGAAAAACAGGCTTCCCGCGGGCGAGATGAGTTTCAAATAGTTTGTGCCGGCGGATGTCGTCACGCCGCCGGTGGCCGACCAGTTTCCAGGTTGCGCCAGATTATTGTTCTGCTGCAAATTCCAGCCGGATGCGTCCTGCCAGTAAACAGTCACTGTGTTGCCGGAGCGGGAAATGTTCAGCGCCGGCGCGCTGTAAGTTTGCACGACGGAAATCAAACTCCAAAAACCGCCGCTCAAAGAATAATTCCCGCCGTTCATCGGCTGCAACGTCGCGTCCGGCTGGCCAATCGTTCCGGTGAGGGAATAATTTCCGTCGCGCCCGAACCGCCGCCGCCGGAAATCGTCACGACAGGCGGGTTGACATAACCATTGCCGGCATTGACGACGTTGATGCTCGTCACAAAGCCGCTGGTAATCGTCGCGGTGGCCGTGGCCTGCTGGCTGACGTTGGTGCTGGTGACAAGGGCAAATTTGAATTGTCCCAAGCCGTTGAAGTTTGTGCCGTTGTCCGTCACGCGGCCTTGATAACTGAACGCCGTGCCTTGGGCGTTGACGCGATTGAATCCGGCAAGAATTGCCAGAACAATAAAAAATGTTTGATTTTCATAAAACTGCAAGAAATCAGCCTTTTTGCCATTCAAGAGATTAAGCGCAATTCGTCGGCAAAAAGTATGTGGAAAAATTTGACATACTTTTTGTCCCGATTTTACGCTTAAGAATAAGGAAGCTGATGAACGTATGAATACAGACGAATTCAAATTTTATTGTCCGCATTGCGACCAGCCGCTGAAGTGCGAGCCGCAATTTGCCGGTCGGCAGATTCAATGTCCGGCATGCCAGCATTTGATTCGCATTCCCAATCCGCCGTCCGGCATGGGCTTTACCCAGGTTCAGCCGGAATCGGGACACACGTGGGACACGTTTCCGCCCAAATAAGAAATTCGGCCGCTATTCAATTGATGTCTCGTTCCCGAATGTTCGGGCAACCTCCACGCGTAACCAGGCTCGTGCATACGACCACCACTGCTTGGCCGTTGGCACGGCGATGCCCAGAGCTTCGGCGGCTTCTTCAAATGACATGCCTACAAAGTAGCGAAGTTTGACCAGTTCGGCTTTGCGCGGTTCCGCGGTGGCGAATTTTTCCAACGCGTCATTCATCGCCAGCAATTGATCGTCCGGCGCGGGTGCAGGAATGTCCAAGTCATCGGCATCAAGATTCGCTTCGCCGGCGCCACGTTTGGCGGCCAGCCGACGCCGCGCACGGTCCACGAGAACGCGGCGCATCGCCTCGGCAGCCGCTGCGAAGAAATGTTCACGACCGTTCCATGCGCGTTTGTCGTCGTTGGAAATTTTGAGCCAGGCTTCATGAACCAGAGCGGTCGGCTGGAGCGTGTGATTATTTTGTTCACCAGCCAGTTTGTGTGCGGCCAGCCCGCGGAGTTCGTCATACACCAGTGGCAGCAATTCCTCCGCGGCCCGTGAATCGCCCTGTTGAACCCGGTCAAGAATCTGGGTGACTTCGCTCATGCCGGAATTCTAATGTGGACAGCAGTGCTTTGAAAGTTGGATTTCCTGGTGCGAATTAGGATTGTAAATGTCGTGGAAGCGATTTCGCAGCGATGCCGCCTCGTAGTCGCGCCAGAGGAAGCCATTTCGCAAAACAGAGGAAATAAGACAATCACATTCAAATTCGCATGGAAATCCCCGAAAAACCGAGGAAACGGAGATGGCGGAAGGGGTGGGATTCGAACCCACGGTAGCCTTGCGACTACTCCTGATTTCGAGTCAGGTGCCTTTAACCACTCAGCCACCCTTCCATTTAGATTGAATTTATTGGCTAAAATCGCAGATTTGCAATTTTATTATTTGCGTTTTCTATACTGCTATTCTATACTATCGGTATGAAGACCAATTCATCCGAAGATAAAGAACAGCGTTGGTTGAAAACGCCCGTGGCCAATCTCGTGCGCCACGTTCAATCAGGCAATTATTATGCGCGAATCCGCGTGCGCGGCAAGCTCATTTGGAAGTCGCTCAAGACGGACCGAATTAGCGTCGCCAAACTCCGCCTGGGAGACTTCCACAAAGAGGAACGGCAACGTGCCGCCGCACAGACTGCCGTGGCGCGGGGCAAAATGACCTTTGCCGATGCCTTGCAAACCTACCGCGAACGGCTCAAAGCCGACCATGCTCTGAAAGACCGGAGCAAGACCTACCGCGAAGAACGGATCACCGCCCTGCTGAAATCTTGGGATGACCTCAATCAAACAGATGTCGCCCAAATCTCCAAAAATGACTGTCTGGTTTGGGCTGCCCGATTCGGCAAAACTTCCAGCCCATCAGCATTCAACAACACGGTTGGAACGCTGCGTTTGATTCTGAACATCGCCGTTGAAGCAGGAGCGCGTTATGACAATCCCGCCGTTCACATCAAACGGAAACGAATCAGACAAAAACTTTTACAGCTTCCTAGCCAAAAGCAATTTGTCGAATTGGTGGCGACAATCAGAAACGGGGATGGAGGTTGGGCGGAACGTTGCGCCGACCTGGTGGAGTTTTTAGCCTATGGCGGTTGTCGCATTGGTGAGGCCGCGCGCGTGGAGGGTCATCATTGCGATTTTGAGAAGGGAGAAATCACCGTTTTGGGTGACCCCGTTACCGGCACGAAGAACTGGGAAATTCGGCGAGTGCCGATGATTCCTGATATGCGACGGTTATTGGAGCGGTTGAAAAAGGAGCGTGGCGAGGCTGAGTTTTTGAAGAAGCCTGTGATGCTTGTTCACGAATGTCAGGGCGCAATAGACACGGCCTGCAAGAAACTAAACATCCCTCGCTTCACGCATCACGACTTGCGCCATTTGTTCGCTACGCGGTGCATTGAAAGCGGCGTGGACATCCCGACCGTCTCGCGTTGGCTCGGCCACAAGGACGGCGGCGCGTTGGCAATGAAAGTTTATGGACACTTGCGTGACAGCCATTCTGCTGCAATGGCACAGAAAGTTCATTTTATTGAAAACGACGTGACTTTAAATGAAGCGGCACGAAATTAACCCGGTGGTTCGGCAAGCTGTTTGGCGTCCTCGATCTCGATTGACTTAATCCAAACCTCATCGTTGGCGAGGACGCCGTATTTGTCCGGCTTGGGCTTGACCGATTCAACATCGCGGCGCTGAATCTTGATAGCCAGGTCACGCAGATTTTTGCCCGTCATTCGCACTGTGCGGTTCAAAAACGAAAGCGTCAGCGTATCACCGCCCTTGTCAGATTCACATTTAGCCATGTCCAGATGATGATAAGGAAACAGATAAAAACAGGCGGGCGTTATTTCCAGCCGCAAACTGTCCGCACCGCCAAATTTGCTGACTGTTTCATAACAGGGTGAAGTGCTCATATACTCATTCCTCGACTTTGTTTGTGTTGATGGGATTGCCGCCGAGACGCTTCAATCCGTTCGCGTATGCTTTGGATTTTTTGGATTCTTCGCTCGACCGCCTCAGTTTCCTTGACGGACTCAACCTGCTTCACTGATTCAGATTGCTTGACTGCCTTGCGCTGGCGTTTTTCTTGCGCCTGTCGTTTGGATTCTTCCTGTCGCAGTGCTTCCGCCCGTCGTTCCGCCGAGACGCGCTGCGAATGTCGGAAATTCAGAACGTAAGCCAAGTCGCGCCCCAATATCGCCGCCAGCCTGTGAAATGAACTTCGAGCCATGTCCAAAGCTAGAGTCCGGTTCCCGGAACGGGCCACGTTCTCCCGAAGCTGGATTTTGTCCGCCGTGAAGATTTTAACACCCTTGCGTCCCCGCGAGATAGTTACATACCACTGGTTTTGATTCGTCGCGGCCCGGACCGCCGAATCCGAAAACAGGACATAATCCACGGTCTTCCCCTGGGCAGCGTATGACGTGACGGCGTAACCACGCACGAACTGGCGATAATGCCTTGGCAGCACCCGGCCATCATCCAACGCAATGCGGCCGTCGGTCTGAACCTGCTTTACCGTCACCAGTTCGCCATTGGCCAGCCTGCGGCCATCCGGGGATTTATCATTGCCCTTGAGTTGCAGCCGGTCGCCAGTGGACAGTGAAAGCTCTTTAGGCTGGCAGACCGTGAGCCGCTCCAATTCCTTGAACGGCACAGGCCGGATGCGATTATTTGATTCGACGAGCAAATGCTTATCGGTGATGCCCTGCAACTTTCCTGTATCACCGGCCTTGAATCCGCAGATGTTGCGATTGAACAGTAGAATCGAGTCGGGTTGATAAAACCGTTTATCACGCTTTTGCGCGTCCGTTAAATCCAGTCGTTCCAAAGCCGTGACCGTCGTTTCCGTCTCACCAATTAAATGCTGCGCTTTCAGGCCGAGCCGGATGGTATCATTGAGCCGGTGAATCTCATTCCAGCTTTGGGAGACGACAACGGTGGATTGCTGGCGTTTGAAATGTTCCAAAAAGTGTTCCGTCAGCTTTTGTTGCTGGTCAGCCAGTGAGCAAGCCACGATTGCCCCCTGCTTCTCCAAACGGTCAAAGGACGCGCCGAGCTTGCCCCGCCGGGCTTCATCCACGGCCAGCCGGTATTGTGTGAGCCATTGACGTTCGGCTTGAGTTTTGGCCGAGTCCGGGTTTTGACGGCGGATGCTGGTCAATTCGGCGGCTTTCAGTCCTGAATATTGTTCAATGGCGCGGAGGGCGTCAGACGCCTCGACCGCTCCATGCTGGCGCGTGTCCCCGGAGAGAATGATCCGACCACCATTGACCTGAACGTAATCCAAAAGTTGCAGCATTTGTTCGCCGCCGATTTGTCCGGCCTCATCCACCAGGACAATCGCCCCGCGCGGCATGGAACGCCGCGTGAGAAAGGCGCTGACCGTTTCGGCGTGATGGAACCCATCTCTTTCCAAATCGGCGACTTGCTGGCGCTGTGGAGCCAGCACTTGAACGACATGGCCACCGTGATTGAGTCCAGCCTTGACCTCGCGCAGGGTAAAACTTTTGCCTGTCCCCGCCCCGCCCCGAAACAGCGTAACGAAATCGCACGAGGACAAAATCTGTTCGACCGCTTTACGCTGTTCCTCATCCAGTGAACGATTCGCCGTCCGGTAATTGGACGAGAGCGGCTCGTATTGGTGCATCCGGTGTTGAGCCAGACGAACGATGTTCAATTCACGCTCCATGACTTCGCGGGTGGTCACCTGCCCTTGAAAGCGTTCATCCCGGAGGTAATCGCGCTTTTGTGTCGCCCCTTGAATTTCTGGCATGGAAAAGTTCTCACCCCTGGCATGTTCCAGCGCGTGCCGCCAAAGCTCATGCTCAGGGACAACCGAGCGGCGCTCAAACAGATGATTCTCCGCCCAAGTCACGGCTTCCTGTGCGGTTATATTATGAACCTCTTCCCGCACTTTCTGTTTAGGCAAATGATTTACCTGCCACCATTCTTTCCATGATAATTGTTTGTTCCATATGGATTGCAATTTGACGATGCCGACATCTTTGATCTTCCGTGCCCGTTCCTTGTGGGCGATGTTGGCGCGGATGACCTTGATGTTCTGATTGGCCTTGTCCGGCTCACGTTCCAAAAGCTCTCTGGTTCTCCGGTCAATCTCCGCATGACGCTTGGAAAAGCGGTCAATCAATTCCTTGCTCACCCCTTCAATCTCAAAATCACCGCGTGGACTGTTTTGGACGCGGTAACCGAGTCGTTTAAGCGATTTGGCCAGCTCGTGGTAATAGACGTTTTCAACGAACTTTTGGGCCGGAAGCATTTCGCAGTTTTCCAACGCCTTCCAACGATGTTCCGCATTGTCATACGTTGCGTTAAATAGAATGCAATGGCTGTGCAAGTGCGGGTCTAATGCCCTGGACGTGTCATGCCGGAATACCGCGCCTACCAGGTTGCCAGTGAGCCGGTGCGAATACTGATTGTTTTTGCGAATCCTTGTGGCGGCGAACGATTCAAACTGATTCATGGCCAGACGAATCGCGCTATCGTGCGCCTCAATAATCCGCTTGTCATTGCCGACCAATGCCGCGATTGAAACTGATTTTGGTGGTGACAGTGTAAAATCAAAGAACAGCCGGCGATTGGCGGCTTCATGGATGCTGCCGTTATCCAGTGTAACCCGTTTCGTGTTCATCCGTGGTGTCAGGCGTTCATTGGTTTGCGGATGAATGTTCCGGCAAATGTTCAAAAAATCCTTTTCAGTGGTGACGCCAGCCAGTCCCAATTTCTTTGCGCCTTCACCCATCCATTCACCCAAAACCGTTCGGCCTTCCATATAGTAATCACCCACACGCAAATGCTCTCGGAAATAGTCTTCGGCATTTCTCAAACTGTATTGGGCTTTCATCATCAGCATGACAAAAGGGTAACTCATCACCTCTGAAATCATGTGCCATGCAGAGCACAAGATTTTCACGAGTTCGTGTTATTGAATACACGTCGGGTAAGGACGCGGCGTTGCCGCCGCGCCCTCCCCTAAGAACCGGACGTGAAGGTTGTCCCTTCATCCGGCTCAAGCCGATACAAAGCCCCGCATGGGCGGAGCCGGTCAACATGACTTTGACAACCCAGCTTCGTGACGATGAATGCCCAGCTTCTTGAAGAACGCACGGTCTTCAAAGTAGCCGCGCCACGACGGGTCAAGCGGATTGGCTTCCGCCCTGACCTTGACGTAACGCCGGATTTTGGTTTCGGTCGGATAAACCAGCCGAACCCAAACAGGTTTGCCATCCGGTGTCCGTTCGCCCGTGTCCGCCGCAAACTCCCAGGCTCGCCGTCCGCCGAACCGCCAGTATTTACTGCCGATCCAACGGTGAGTTCTGCCCGGATGTCTGCCTTTGGCCCATCGCCAGAGGATATGCCACAAAACCGTTTCCACCCGCTTGAAGGTCTGCAACGCCACGACGTGGCGATGGTAGTTCACCCAGCCACGAATGACCGGGTTGAGTTGACCTATCAAGTTCACCTGACTCGCCCCGCGATTTTGACGCACCAGCTTCCGAACCTTTTCCAAAAAGTTATGCGTGTTCTTTTTGGAGGGGCGGATAATCAGCTTGCCGTCAAACTTGCGGAGGTTCTGTCCGAGGAAGTCGAACCCTTGCTCGATGTGCGTGATGCAGGTTTTCTCGGGCGAGAGCTGCAAGCCCCGGTCGCGCAGGAACTGCTCGACCAGAGGTTTGACTTCATTTTCCAGCACGGCCT
>DATJTK010000041.1:0-49304 GCA_035503455.1 Candidatus Sulfotelmatobacter sp.
AATTATTCATTTCCGAAAATCACGAGTGCGGTTGTTAATCCTGCCCATCCTGTCTAAGTCTGCAAATCCCCCCACGCGAAATTAAGTCACCCCTTAATTTCGCCTCAATCAGATTTAGCTTTTTTCCCGAAAAACCGCTCGTCGTTCGTTAAGCAGGATATTCAAATTTCCAAACAAAAACGCATCCTTTTACCCCCTTAACATTCAAATTAAGCATTTCGTTTACCCAAATTAAGCCCGCAAAACCATAGCACACCCATTTTTACTTAATTTGGCCAGCTGAGCCCCGACCATGAGGGAGCGGTTCTGCCTTCTCATCACGCGCATCGCCCGCCGATTCCGTTCCCTCACGGTCATGGCTCTGTTACCCGTCCATCCTTCCCGCCGCTCTCTCCGTTCTGCCATTCCGCAATCCGCAATCCACATTCGAAAAGGCCTCCGTTTCCGTCAGCGTTGGCCATGTCTGCAAATTTCCCAATAAAAATGCGGTTTTTGTCCCAGAATGCCCTTCGTTTCCAATTTCCACTCCTATACACCCAAAAATGTGCGCGTGCCAGGACGGGGCGGGGACAGCTTGTCCCCGCGATGCGTTGGCGGCGTCTTCCGTCGTCCCTGCCGGGACGAGGAAGATTTTTTGGCGATTTTCCTAAAGGGGTCAACCCCGGGTCAACCCATAGCATGGTTCAATACTGCGGCGTCGGCAGTTTTCGATGACAGTGTAAATGATAGCGCTGCGTTGGCCGGCAGCGGCGTTGCCGATGAAGAGCCAGTTTTTCTTGCCCAGTGCCGTTGGGCGGATGGCATTCTCGACCACGACCAAGTTGTTGGGTTGATAATGCGGGCTTTCAGCCCTTGGGGGTGTATCGCATTCTGTTACCTGGGGCGCTGCCCCAGGCTGGTATTGGATGCGCCGTTGGCGCTGACACCGGCCAGCACTGGCGACGGATTTGACAACCTTAATTATTACCCCTCGCCAATCCATCAATCCACTCTGTCACGGTGCAACCTTCAGATCTTCCCATATCACATTCCATTGCCCGTTGTCGGGGAAACCGGGAGCGAGACGGTTTGGCGCGCCTTCCCAGCCCGCCGCCATGAGAGCCACTGCGTAGAGCAGGCCTCCATTTGCCGGCAGATAAACGCTCAGGCCCGGACGCTGCCACACCTGGCCGTTGATGTCGTAATGATTTTTAGGTGTATCCAGCAGCAGCGCGTCAATGGCGCGTTCGGGTTCGCCCAGCCGCGCGGCTGTCATGGCCATGGCTGGATAATCCCAGCCCCATGTCTCGCGCCAGGTCCAGTGGCTCCAAACCCAATCGAAAGTATTGGACATGATTGTTGGATCGACTCCCGGGCCCGGCACAAAGCTCAGCGCGTCCAAAACGGCCGGGTGATCGGCCCTCCATTTTGGATTGGTGTAGGAATCAGGAGTCGTTTCGGTGAATAGATATTTTCCATCCGCAACCGGCAATGGAGCCAGCTTGTTCAGGACGTCGTCCCATTTCGGCTCGCGCGCGAGACCAAGCCGTTCGCGCCATTGCTGCGCTGTTTGTAATCCCCACCGCCAATAGGTCAGTTCAAACGTGGGATTGCGAGTTTTGTTCTTTGGATATAGTTCCTGGGCGCATTGGAGCGTCGGGCCCAGAATATAACGTTGTCTATTCGAATCCCAGGCCGCGTAGCTGGCCATGAAATCGGCTGTTTGAAAGACAATGTCCCGGTATCGCTCCAATGTGGCGTGGTCAGGATGCCCACGATAGCAAAGTTCGGCGAAAAAAATCGGGTGCGGCTCCTGCCAGATGAGAAACGGTCCGACCGGCGATGGCGATTCAATGCCGGCCGGGCAAGTCATCTTCGGCCAGCGCGCGCCATCGTAACCCTGTTTTCTCGCCGTATTTTCGGCCTGCTGCAAAATCTGCTGATACCAGCCCAGGGATTTTTCCAGCAGCGGCAGGCGGTCCCACAGCGCGAAATGTGCTTCGTGCCAGAAGTACATTTCCATATGAAATTTGCCTTCCCAGGAATTGTACGTCAGGCCGGTTTCCGGCGGAGGAAATTGGCCCGCGTCCTGAATGGCCGTCAGGTACTCGGACAAAACAATCCGCCGTTCCAGTTCAAACCAGCGCGGATCTTTACTGCCGGACAAGTCAATCGCGCCGCCTGTTTGCCAAAAGCTGTTCCAATGGTCCTGCGCGGCCGATTCCGTCTGCGCGAATCCCGGCAATCTCGTCGCGTCAACTTTCGCTGGTGAAAAAGCACAAACAAAATCCAATTCACGCGCGGCGCGTGGCGGCACAACCTCAAATTGATGTTTGGAAAGCCTTCTAAGTGTCGCTCCATCGGTCCACGTTGCGGCCGCATAGTAAATATCATCATCCAGTTTGCGAAAAAATTCGGCGTGGTTCGAATCCACCAGGTTTAAGATCGTTTCATGTCTCTCCGGATGGTCCCAATCCGCGGTTCTTTCATCGCCGGTGCCGTAAGGAAAATGAATTTGGATAGCCAATCGTCCTTGTGCTATCAATGGCGAAACAACGTGCACGGCGATGGCGTCGAGCGCGGGATGACAGACTGTTTCAACGTCCACGGGTTCGCCGTCGAACGTGAAATGGCTCATGATTCTGCCGTTCCACAAATCCAGTTTCTGGTGAATGTTTTTCAGGTCGGCGGGGGTCGCAGGCGCGTCGTCAGTGTGGCGAAGGATGAATCCGATTTGCCCGAGGTCCAGCCGGTGCGGATTTTCGCGCAGCCATTTTATCTCGGGTGTCATTTTATTCTTCGGCACATCGGCGTAGGGGACGAGACGGCCATTTAATTCGGGAAATTCCGTGAACAAATACGTGTCCATGCTCCAGTGGCTTGGATTTGGAAATGTGTGCCAGCCCCAATCCGATAGCGTGCCCAGGGGCGTTGTTTTTTCGAATGCTTCGGGAAAGGATTGCAGTCCCGTGGCGTCCACGGTGAAACAAAATCCGCCATTGCCGATGGACAAAGGATTTGACGGGTCGAAACGGTCCAGAACGATGTCATGGCGCGTCACCAGGGCATGGCGATCAATCGGCTCGGCGGCGGTGGTAAAAATCCAAAGCGCAATTAAAGCTGTGAGGAGCAAGCGAAATGGAAATTTCATGGACTGTCGGCACGTTATACGCCGATAGCCGAGAAAATCAATTCATCTCATCGGAGTCGGACCTCTTTGAAGCGTCAATTGCCGTTTGAAAGTCTAACGACGTCCGAAAGCGGTGTCGCGCGGACTTGCCACCGCACTCCAAGACGGCAAGCGCGGGCGGACGATTCTCCCTTTCCATGAACCGCTTTCGGAGCGCGGCTGTGTCGAAGACCAGCCGCAGCGCGTCGCGACGTTGGGGGCTGCTGCGGCTGGTGCCCCTTTGCCCCGCACACAGCCGCGCTCCGTATGCCACGTGACTATTCCGCATTGGGCATTCCGAAATCGCCATTTCGTACGAACGCCTTCAGCGTTGCCAGCGGTTGTCCGTTCGTTGGCGTGATGGAGTATGCGCCGACATTTGCCGGAACGATAAACGTTTCCGCATAATGAATCGGGAACGGTTCGAAGTCGTTGTCAGGACTTTCGACAATCGCCTCTTCGCCTTCGACCAGATTCAGGACGTTGACCGTGCCCTGCGTGTCGTGCGGCACGGCTTTTGTGAACCAGTGCCGGCGGGTTTCGATAAATTCGAGCGAGTGCAGGCCGGTCCGTTCCTCACGCCAGCCATCGCCGGCGCCGAGGGGTTCGATCCGGTTGATTAAATTGTCTTTGACCCAATGAGTTGACCGGTCCCACTGGATGTTCTTGAAACCATGGTTCAGATTAATGGGCCGTGGCTGGCCATCCAGCCCCAGCCGCGCCCAATCCCACATTTTGAACGTAAAGATGTATGGTGTGGCGCTGATTTCCAAAACCATCGAATTGGCGCCGGAACAATGCACTGTCCCGGCCGGAATTAAAAAATGGTCGTGTTTGCGCGCCGCAAACTGATTGACATATTTTTCCGCGGGAAAGGGCGGGCCGCCATTTTGCGCCGCCTCCAGGGCGCGCCGCATCGCCGCCGGATCCACATTTTCGCGCAGGCCCAGGTACACTGAAGCGTCCGGTCCCGTTTCGAGCATATAATAGCTCTCATCCTGGGTATAACTCATCCCGAAATGACGCCGGATGTATTCGGTCAATGGATGGACCTGAAACGACAGGTTGCCCCCGCCCATCGTATCCAGAAAATCAAAGCGAATGGGAAATTCGTCTCCGAACCTTGAGCGGATGCCCTCGCCCAGCAAAGCCTGCGGCTGATCGAACACCAGGTTGATGGACGGCATCTCGATGTGAGTATTACCAAAATCCAGAAGCAGGCTGTTTTCCTCCGGCACACAATCGAAACACCATCCGTAGTTGGATGTGTCACGCGGCAGATCGCAGGCTTCCTTCATCCACTGTCCGCCCCAGGGCGCCGGGTCAAAAAACGGGACCACTCGAAATGGCCGCGTCATCGCGTGGCGCAAGCCGCGGCGCACAGCTTCGCCCTCGGCCAATTTCGGCTCACTCGGATTGTGCGTGTCCAGCACGAAATCCCAGCGCGCAATCAGCGGCCGTTTCCAGCGGTCGG
Organism: Candidatus Sulfotelmatobacter sp.; assembly: GCA_035503455.1. GTDB lineage: Bacteria > Verrucomicrobiota > Verrucomicrobiia > Limisphaerales > UBA11358 > UBA11358. The sequence goes on from DATJTK010000041.1 coordinate 4,623, forward strand.
CGACGCGCCAATCCACGAAGAAAGCCCGTTTGTATTGGAGTCCCGACCCGAGAGCCCGATTCTCGACTCCCAGATTGCTCGCCTCATTCCGGCGAAAACGATTCTGCGCCTCCCAGCGCGCGAGGTCCGCATAAACCAAAATATCGGGCTCGGCAATCAATGTCGCGCCGCAGCCAACGACCAGTGCCAGTCCTTCTTTCAATCCCGCGACCTGTCCGCGCAAATGGCCGAGCCGTGCCGGATCAAAAAATTGCGGCAACGAAAGGTCGCTGAGAAATCCAAATACAGGGTCATCACCGCCGAGAAACGGGGCTGCCAGCGCGTCAATCTTCTCGGGCGGCAGCATCGCATTGGACGCATGGAGCGAGAGGGCGGGGGAGAGAACCTGTTGGAGTTGTTGCAAGAGCGCGGTGGAGTCCACGCCCGGATAGCACTCGACCACCAGGACCGTTTTTCGCGCGCCGCGCGCGGAGATGGCCCGGCGCAGCCGCTCGGCGCAATGCTCCAGCCCGGTCACGCAAGCGCCGGCGCTTTGCGGCACGGCAACGACCGGGAATTTATCGTAATTGGATTTCCTGCCCAACGGGTTTCCTTTCGATGTTATGACAAACAGGTTTGGTGCGGACCTGGTGCTGTGACAAATAGCCCCTAGTCTTTCCGCCGCACATCCAGTGTCAGGGCGAAGCGGGAGCTGACGTATCGAACTTCCGCGTATTCGAACGGCCTGTTGCCGGCGTCAAATACCGTGTGCCGCCGCAGCAACAATGGGGCGCCTTTCTCTACGTCCAATTGTCTGGCCATTTGAGCATCCGCAGTCACCGCCAGAAAATCCTCGCGGGCATGATGCGGCCGCACGCCGGTGGCCTTTTCAATCATCTCATACAAAGGTTGAGTTGTGATTTCGTTCCCCTTCAGTCCCAATCTCGGATGGAACCAGGACATCGTGTGCAAAACCGGCTGGCCGTCCCAACCACGAACCCGGTCGAGGCGCCATAGCGGCCTCGGGCTCTCCAACTGCAACGCCTGGATCGCGTCTTTGCTCGCCTGTATTTGATGATATGCAACCCTAAAATTTTCAACTGTAATGCCTTTGGAGGCCATTTCCCGGGTAAAGCTGTGCCATTCCCGAATCCCGGATTCCACGTGCCGATTGGACACACGCGTGCCGATTCCGGCCTTTCGGTCCAGCAACCCTTCAAAAACCAGTTTGCTGATGCCGGATCGAATCGTGCCACGGCTTACCCCCAGTTGCGCCGCCAGCGCGACCTCATCCGGCAGCAAGGCGCCATTTTGATATTCAGGCTGCCGGATCAACTCGCGCAGCAGGGATTCAACCTGCGCTCGCAGCGGCACCGGACTTTCATGATCCAAAGCCAACATAGATTTCAAATGTATAAACAAATTCGTCCCGCCTGTCAATAGGCTTTTGCAAACCGTTGAAACGTTAAAATGTTGAAACGTTGAAACGTTGAATCGGCCTCGCGGCCCGCCTAATTCGCTTATCGTCCAGCTCGAAACCGTTTCAACGTTTTATCTTTTTAACGCGTCAACGTATCAGCGTGTCATCAACCTCATTTCAATTTCTTCAAGCGATCGGCTTTTAGTTTCCGGGACCATCGTGAAAACAAAAATGAATGCCAGCGCGCTGCATAGGCCGTAAATCCAAAATGTCAAAGCCGGTCCGACATGGGGGCTGTTGTTCAGCACCGGGAATGTCCAGGCGACGATGTAACAGGAAATCCAAATGACAAAGGTGGCGATGGACATGGCGAGTCCGCGGATTCTCATCGGAAAAATTTCCGAGCATAAAATCCAGGGGATAGGCCCCAGGGCCATGGCAAATGCGGCGATAAATGCGACAATGGCCACGAGCAGGCCGATTCCGCCTGCGTTGGTGTGAAACATCCAGCCCGCGCAACCCAACGCAATGACTTGCGCCGTCAATCCTGTCAGAAGCAGCGGCCGCCGCCCGGCCTTGTCCACCAGCGCGATTGCTACGAATGTGAAAAGCAGATTCACCAGCCCGACCACGACCGTGGCCGCAAAGGCGTTTTTCACGCCAACGTGCGCGGTGGTGAAGATTTCCGTGGAATAATACATGATGGCGTTGATGCCGCTGAATTGCGAAAAGGCCATGAGCAGAACGGCAATGATGAGAGGAAGGCGAAAGCGCGCATGGGACAACAACTCAAAGATGTTGCTGTCCTCCTGCTTCAAAACATTTTGCACAGCCGCGATTTCGTCGGCGGCATATTCCCTGCCGCCGATGCTTTCCAAAGTGCGTTTGGCCATTGCTTCACGGCCCATCTGAATCAGCCAGCGAGGGCTCTCTTTTGCGGGAAATAAAACGGCGAGCAAAAAGATTGCCGGGAGGACTTCCGCGCCGAGCATCCAGCGCCAGCCGCTGGCGGCGTTCCAGACATCGTCGCCCATCTGCTGGATAAACGCGTTGGCAAAAAGAGAAATGAAAATGCCGCTCACGATCCCCAATTGAAACAATGAACCCAGCCTGCCGCGCCATAGAGGCGGCGCCATCTCAGCAATATAGACCGGACAGATCATCGATGAAACGCCGATGCTCAGGCCGCTGAGAAAGCGCGCCAGGAGAAATTCGTCAAAGGTCCGCGGCACCGCCGATAACAGGCCGGACAAGGCATATAATATGGCGCAAACAAATAGCACCTTTCTGCGTCCAAATCGATCGCTTAAAAATCCGGCTACAAGCGCGCCCGGGATGCACCCGGCGATGGCGCTGGAACCGACCCATCCTTGCTGGAAAGGATTGAGGGAAAAATGGACTTTGAGGTATTCGTTGGCCCCATTGATGACCGCCGTGTCGTACCCAAACAGAAATCCACCCAAAATAGCCACCAGGGCCACGAGTATCAGGATGCCGCTGCGAAAAATGGAAACTGCAGGCTGCGTTTCAACCGTTGCGGATACAGATGACGATGGCATAAAAGTACCGAGGCTTATGTATAGATATTTATATTAATAATGCCCTGATTGTCAATGTGCTTTTGCAAAACATTCAAATTCCGGGCACAAATATCTAGAGAATAGAGCGTGGCGCGTGTTGCGTGTTGCGTCAAGGATGGGCTGACCACACTCGTTGCGCCGCTGCACGCGGCGCTACACGGCGCAGCGCGCCGTGTTCCACCACCCATGATCGCGTACTTGACGCAACACGCACCACGTACCACGAGCTGCTGAATCCGCTTCAACGCTCTCCCCGTGCCCTGAGAACCAATTCGGTTTTCAGCTCGTGCAACTTCAGTTCCAGCCCCACCGGATACTGGTGCGGGTTTACAAAACGCTTTACGCCCGAATGAAACATTGCCAACTGGGACTGCGTCCGGCGGCGCATCTCGGCCAATGGAGGCGATTCATACACCCGCCGTCCTTTCGCAAAAACCGGGACCAGCAAATCCTCAAACGGCGTGCCGGGGAGCAAGTGTTTGCGGCGGGTTGAATCCAGGGGGTCCACAATCGTGAAATCGTCCGGAGCGCCGCATTCCAAATCGTAAATGCCGTCTCCCAGGAATTCCGTGCCTGACCGAAATCGCCGTACCTGGTGAATTCCGGGATTGGTCACCTTGGCCGTTTGTTCGCTTAACTTCACCTTGTAAACCCATTTGCCGTCTTTATCGCGGACGGCGGCCAATTTATAGACGCCGCCAAGGGCAGGTTCATCGAAGGCCGTCACCAGTTTTGTGCCCACGCCCCAGACATTAATTTTGGCGCCCTGGTCTTTCAGGCTGGCGATAATGTGTTCGTCCAGGTTGTTGCTGGCGATAATGGCGGCTTTTTCAAAGCCTGCTTCGTCGAGGATTTTCCTGGCCTCGATGCTCAGCCACGCCAGGTCGCCCGAATCGAGCCGGATACCGCCCAATTCGTGGCCGTGCCCGCGCAGCCAGCGCCCGGTTTCGATCGCCCGGCGTACCCCTTCCAGCGTGTCATAGGTGTCCACGAGAAAAACGCAATTGTTTGGCATCGCCTCGGCATAAGCGTGGAAGGCCTGACGCTCGTCATCAAAGGACATCACCCAACTATGGGCGTGCGTCCCGCGCACGGGAATATGGAAAAGTTTTCCGGCCAGGACATTTGACGTGGATTCACAACCGCCGATGTGCGCCGCGCGGCTGGCGGCCAGCGCGCCGTCCACGCCCTGGGCGCGGCGCAGGCCAAATTCCAGCACCGGCTCGCCCCGCGCTGCCAGGCAGACTCGCGCCGCTTTCGTGGCCACGAGGGTCTGGAAATTAATCAGGTTCAACATGGCCGTTTCCAGCAACTGACACTGCAAAATTGGTCCCTGTATGCGCAGCAACGGTTCTTTCGGAAAAACAATCGTTCCTTCGGGAATGGCGTGGACATCGCAGGTAAAACGCAGGCCTTTGAGATAATCCAAAAATTTCGGGTCTAGGAGCAGTCCTCCGTCGTTGCCGGTCAAAGTGGCCAGAAATGCCGCGTCATCATCGGTGAAACAAAAGGCGCTCAGAAAATCAATCACCGGCGCCAGGCCGGCGGCCACGGTAAAGCCCGATTGAAACGGCGGGCGCCGGAAGAACAATTCGAAGACCGCCTCCTGGTTCGCTTTGCCCGCCTTCCAATAGGCGCAGGCCATAGTCAATTGGTACAAGTCCGTGAGGAGCGCGCCCGCGCATCCATTGTTTGATATGGTTGCTTTCACTAATTTAATAATTCATTACATGCGCCGCGGCACCGTAGCGCAGACTTCCAAGTCTGCTGTATCACGGGTTTCCAAACCCGCTGATCGTGCGAAGTCGTGCGCCCGTTCAACTTGGGAACGGCGCTTCTAAAACCTTGGCGCCGCGCGACGCCGTACGGCCAGCCGATTTGGAAATCGGCGATACGGCAGGTTTGGAAACCTGCGCTACGGTTCATGCATTCGGCGCGGCGGCCGGTTTCAGTTTCAATTTAGCCGTCACGGTCATCGCGATACTGCGTATCGAGACAAAGTTGAGGGGGAATTCGAGGACGATGTGCAGGACGCTCAAGGCGAAGATGGCGGCGAAACCCAGCCGATAATCCACGAAATAAAGCGCGATCGAAACGACCCAGAGGATTGCGGAAACCACAAATTTTTTCTTTTCCACCTGGTGCCATTTGATGATGGAGGTCTTGGAAAACCAGTTCAGGTAGTGGTAGGTGTAGGCGAAGGCCACGAAGGATTGCACCTTGAAAAAGGCCGGGGAATAAAAGTAAACCTGGCCGCCATTCATCAAGCCGAGCCATTTGCAAATGTTGAAATTGACCGGCAAAAAGGCGCTGTCGAGAATCAGTTGCATCACCGGGTGGCTGAGGCTGTTGACCGGCACGTTCCGGGGCCAGGCCGCAATCACGACAATGACCAGGAACATGGAAACGATATTGGCGTAACCCCAAAAACTGCGGACTTTCAGCGAGCCATAAATCATGAACAGGATGGTGAACAAAAAGACATGGATGATGGTCGGCAGAAAGACCCCAAACAAAATTGCCACCGTGGGCACCGCATAAAAAAAGAACGAGCTAAGCAAACAAACACCAATGATGAACAGGCGCAAGTCCCAGCGTTCGGTGAAGAGACACGCCGCGGCGGCCACAAAAGCCACCAAGAGAAGGGTCCAGCTCCATTTTACAAAATAATTTACGGGGCCGCCTGGCGAATGAAGCATTGTGTCGTGGATCGGTTTAGTCCATTGCCAATTCGCGGACTCGCCGATCATCAGGCTGACGGTGAGGACGAGCACGAGGGCGACCATGCTCCAGACAAAGGGCCGCCGGTCCTGCGCGCGGAGGAAATAGTGCTGCTTGTCCAGCCAATTGATCTCGGTGAGATAATGCAATGGGCCCAGGACGATGTAGGAAAACAGGAACAGTTCAAATGGCCAGGCCATGGCCAGCCCGAGCGTCAGCCAGATCAGGAAAAAATTGACGATGTCGACGGACGATTTCATGGGTCACCGCAACGGTGGGTTAATTAAAAAGGAAAAAGGAAAAACGAAAAAGGAATAAAAGAGAAAATAAGGAACGCAGGAAAACAGGAAGGGAGCCAGCCAAATCGCGCTATAACAGAGCCCCGACCGTGAGGGAGCGGGTCGGGGGACGCTGAGGGCGCGAAGGGCTGCAGATAACCCCAATTAGGGGATTTCAGGGGGATTCGCCTGTTTTCTCACTTGCCGTTCCCCGGGCCTTGGCTCGGCACTTGCTTGAAAGCTTTTGGCAGTTGTCATCAAACATCATTAAAATATGAAACAAACGCGATCGCATGAAGTGGGATTGATGGTAAGCGGTTCATTCATTGGATTCGCCATCGGCATAGAATCCTACGCCACTTTCTTATTACCCGCTAACGATCATCGGAGCGGCACAGTAATGCTTGTCGCGATTTCTTCAGCGTTTATCGGGTTGATTATACTGTTTTTGATTTGTGCCGAAATGATCCGGGAAAAAATGCGTAGCAACAAATAGAACGGCTGACTTCGCGCGGAGCCACCCGTTGTTGACCCTTTGTCGTTGTCGTAAATACTACAATACTAGGAACCGACCCCTTTGCTTATTGAATCATTCCGATTTGATAATTCAAGTTGGCTTGCTGGATGAGAACGTTGTAGCGGGCGTTGGTTTCGGCGATCTGGGCGGAGGTCAGGTTTAACTGGGCGTCGCTTAATTCCACGATCGAACTCAGTTCAGCCTTGTAGCGGGCCTGGGCCAGCGTGAAGGCGTCGGCGGCGTTGGCCGCCAATTCTTTGGTGGTCTCCAATTGTTGCACCGCAACATTCAGGTCGAGCCAGGCGATGCGCACGTCCCGGATGACATTATTTTCCACACTGACGAGCAATTCATCGTCGGCCTGCGCTTTCAATTCGGCTTCGCGTTGTCTGGCGACATAAAGCCCGCCGGCAAACAACGGCACGCTAAACTCAACAGCGCCCGCCGCATAATAAGACTTCAAGTAGGCCTCATCGCGCCATGGCGCACCACCGGCAGCGCCGACGGCGGCAAGGGTGGGCAATCGCGAGTCGCGTTGCGCCCGCGCATAGTGCATCGCCGCGTCGCGGTCACTGCGCAGGCTCAGAAGCTCCGGGCGACGGGACAGGGCGGTTTGGACCAGGTCGGAAACGTCGCCACTGATGTTGTTGGTCGCCAGGGGTTGGTCAGCCAATTGGAATTCGTGATAATCGCTGTATCCAAGCGCCGTCGAGAGCGTGGCCATCGCCGCGTCCGCGCCGTTTTGCGACTGTTCCACCAGCAATCGCGCCTGTTGCAGTTGCACCTGGGCAAAACTGACGTCCAGTTCGGAACGCAATTTGTTCGTGGCCAGGGCGGTGATTTGGTCGAGCAACGTTTGTCGCGTATCAAGCGTTTGTTGCGCCACGCGCAAGACCGCCTGCGCCGCGAGCACGCCAAAATAGCCGGCGTCCACCTGCAGAAGGACCTGCTCGCGCGTGGCGTTTGCGTTTTGACCTTCCGCCTGGGCCTGGTATCTGGAACTGGCGGTCAGGTTGGCGGTGCGCCCGAAATCGGTAATGAGCTGGCTGACTTGCGCGCCTCCGGCCGCACGGTCATAGACACTGGGATTGTTCAGGTAACCAGCGGTAATGCGCGCGCCCTCGGATGTGACGCCCGCGGCGGTGGCGTAGAGATTCACCGTGGGGAAATATCCCGAGCGTGTTTCCTTGACCGCCTCCTGCGCGGCCAGCAAGAGATAATTTGCCTGTTTGATCTGCGGATGATATTGCAGCGCGATTTTTTCGGCGTCGGCCAGCGTCAGAAATGCCGGGACATTTGTGGTCTGCCCAAAACCAACGGCTGACCACGCGCAGGAAATCACAATGAGAGCAATTCGTTTCATGCTTAAAAACGGTCACAACCCTAATGCCCGGACGCCTCGGCGGCGCCGGGACTCTTTACCTCCGATTCGCTTCGACGGTACAGGATGAAATAGGCGCAGGGAACAATAAAAACTGTCAATACGACGGACACCGCGAGCCCGCCAATGATGGCGCGGGCGAGCGGGGCGTAGGCTTCGCTGCCAATGCCGAGCTTGGTTGCCATCGGAATCAGGCCGATGAGTGTGGCCAGTGAGGTCATCAGAACCGGACGCAGACGCACGCGGCAAGCCAGCGAGACGGCTTCGCGCAAGGGCCGGCCCTCTTCGCGCAGGCGGTTCGTAAATTCCACGATGAGGATGCTGTTGGAAACGACGATGCCCACCATCATGACGACGCCCATCAGCGACATCACATTCAGGGTCGTCCCGGTCAAAAACAGAATCAGCAGCACACCTGTCAATCCTGTGGGCACCGCCAGGAGAATCAGGAACGGATCTGCGAAGGATTTGAACTGCGCCACCAGAATCAGGTACACAAGCACCGTGGAAAGAATCAGTCCCAGGCCGAAGCTCTTAAACGATGCCTGCATGGCTTCGGCGGACCCGCGGATGTTGACGCGGACGTCCGAGGGCAAATTCATCTTTTTAACGATATCCTGGACGCCGTGGAGCACTTTGCCGATGTCTTCGGTGGATGGTGAGACATAGACGTCCATGGTTCGCAAAAGCTGGTAGTGGTCCACTTCCGTAGGCGATTCCAGGTGGCTGATCGTGCTGACATTGTTCAAGCGCGTGGGCATGGCCAGGGCCGCGCCGCGCAGAGGGACAGCGGCCAGTTCGGAAAAAGTTTTTGGAAGAAGATTTTCGGGATATTGTACGGTGAGGAAATAATCGTTGCCGCTTCGCGGGTCCACCCAATAACTCGGCGCAATCATTTGGTCGGAAACCAGCGCCGTGATGACGTCACCGACAACCTCTTTTTCATTCAAACCCATTTCGCTTGCGCGGAGCCGCGAAATGTTCAATTGCAGGGCCGGATAATCCACATCCTGCGGAACAAGCACGTCACTGACACTGGGCAGCGCCTGGGCCTTTCGAGCAATGTCCGTGGCAATTTGGTGGGTTTTTTCCATATTAAATCCAACGACCTGAACATCCAGGGGCGCGGGCAAGCCGAGATTGAGAATCGCGTCCACCAGACCGCCGGTCTGGAAATAGGCGGCCACTTCCGGGACTTCCTTTCGCAACCTGGCGCGCACGAGATCCATATATTGGAAGCTGCTCAGCTTGTGACCGGCATTCAGCCCGACCTGGACAAACGCCGTGTGCGGACCGGAATTGGGAGTGTACATGGCAGAAAATCCGGCCTGTACGCCGATATTCGATACAATAATTTTCAAATCCTTCGGCGGCACGACTTCACGGACGACCTGTTCCACCTGTTCCACCAGCTTGTCTGTGTCTTCAATCCGCGTGCCCGTCGGCGCCTTGACGTTGATGACAAACTGGCTCGGGTCTGTGCGCGGGAAATAGGCTTCGCCCACAAAAGGATAAAGCGCCATGCTGAGGACAAAAACGCCGGTAATACCCAGGACCGTAGCCATTGGCCTGAGCAGGGCCACCTTGAGAGTTCCTTCGTAGCGATCAAGCATCGCATGAAAGCGGCGGTTGAACCAATGATTAAAGCGGGCGCCCCATCCTTTGGGCGGGGCGGACATGTCCGTCTCGCCGTGGACCTGACTCAACTTGATGAAGCTGGCGCAAAAGAGCGGCACGACCGTCATGGCGACAAAGTAGGACGCGAAAAGGGAAAGGATGACAGCCAGGGCCAAGGCAACGAACAGGAAGCGGGTCACCCCGTAGAGAAAGGTCACCGGAAAAAAAACAATGCACGTCGCCAGCGTCGCCGCCAGCACGGCCAATTGAACTTCCTTGCCGCCGCGTTCGGCCGCCACTTCCGGGGATTCGCCCATTTCCATGTGCCGGAAAATGTTTTCGAGTACGACCACGGAATTATCAATGAGCCGCGAGAATGCCAGCGCCAGGCCGCCGAGAATCATTGCATTAATCGTGCTGCCGCCCATTTGAAGGGCGATAAAGGCCGCCAGCGCGGAAAGCGGAATGGACAGAAAGACTGCCAAGGTCGCTCTCATGCTTCCCAGGAAGATCAAAATCATGGCGCCCGTCAGGACGAGGCCGATCAGGCCTTCATGCACCAGGTTGTCAATCGCGTTGCGGACGAAAACTGATTGGTCGAAGACGACCTTGGCCACGAGTTGCCTGGGCACGTCAAACAAATTGGATATCGATTTCTTGATCCCATTTACCACCGCAATGGTATTTGCATCGCCGCCTTGTTTGAGCACGGGCAAATAAACGGATGGCTGGCCGTCCACCCGCACAATATTGTACTGGATTTCGGAACCGTCCACGGCACGGCCCACGTCTCCGATGGCAACGGGAGAATTATTGATGGTTTTTAACGGGACATTGTTGAGGTCCTTCATGTCATTGACCTGGCTGTTGACATAAAGGTTGTAGTCATAGGGGCCGATTTTCACATCGCCGGCGGGCAGGATCAGATTGGCGCTGTTGACGGCGTTTACGACGTCCATGACGCTCATGTTGTAGGCTTCCAGTTTCAGGGGATCCACATAGACCATGATTTGCCGGTAACGGCCGCCAAAGGGCATGGGCACCGACGCACCGGGAACGTTGGCAATCTGATCGCGCACGTCGAACTGGCCGAGGTCTCGGAGCTTGGATTCGGACAATCCTTTGCCTTTCAAGGTAATCAGGCAAACGGGCAGGCTGGAGGCGTCGAATTTTAACACGACCGGCGGCAGGGTGCCCGGCGGCAACCGCCGCAAATCCGCCATGGCCAGGTTGGCAATTTCCGTCACGGCCGAATCGGCGTTAAATCCGGGCTGGAAATAAATTTTGATCAAACTTACCCCCGGCAGCGAGCGGGATTCCATGTGGTCCACGCCGCTGGCCAGTGTAAAGAACCGCTCGAACCGTCCGGTAATGTCCGTTTCAATTTGTTGGGGCGGCATGCCGTTGAAGAAGGTGGCAACGACGACCACGGGAATTTTGATGGGCGGAAACAAATCCACCGGCATCCGGCACAGGCTGGTCACGCCGACGACGCAGGTGATCAGGCAGATGACGATGATGAAGTACGGAAAACGCAAGGCAAAGCGGGACATGAAAGAGAAATCTTAAAGTGAGTTAGTGCCGGCCGGCGGCAGTTTCGGAAAAAGGCAGCCGATGGATAGGTTGACAAAACCTTCGTTTCTCAGGCGCTCGTGAAACGTCTCGATGGCATTGGCCATGGTGCAGGCATCAATGCGGCGGAGACTCTCGAGTTCTTCAGCGCTCAGGGCCGCATTCACGCGACCGTGCTTCTCTTTGTTTTCAATTTTCATTCAGCATCGAAAGTTCGACAATTTTCGGCTCAACTTTTTGGCCGCTTTCAATTTCCGAGTGGTTTCCCACCACAACCAGTTCGCCTTCTTTAAGGCCGGACAACACCTCATATTTATCGGGCGTTTCCAATCCCAATTGCACGGGGCGCTCTTCAATCTGCTTGTCGCTGTTGACCACATAAACTGAAGTCGTTTCGCCCGAAATGACCGCTTCTGCTGGAATCGCCAGCACGTTTGTATGATTTTCCACCCTCAAATCCACATAGCAATACATGCCCGGGTCTATTTCGAGCTTCGGATTGGGCACTTCGACTTCAGTGATCATCGTCCGTGTGTCGTCGGTTATGTCATACGTAAAACGCGAAACCGTGCCCGAGAACATCTTGCCGCCGAGCGAATCCACACGCACCTGTACCGGATCGCCCACATGTACGTCCTGCACATAGTTCTGGTCGACGGGGAAATCGAGCCTGAGCAGGTAATTATCGGAAACGCGCACGAGGGGCAGGGATTGCGTATCGGACGAGGTGCCGGCCTGGATCAATGCGCCCGGGTCGGCATAGCGATGCGTGACAACGCCGTCGAATGGAGCCGTGATGCGTGTGTAACCCACAAGAGTCCTGTATTCGCCAACCTTGGCTTTGGCCTCGGCGATGGCTGCAACAGCCATTTGGTAGTTTGCCGTCGCGGTGTCCAGGTCCTGTTCCGCGACGAGATTCGGATGCGCCTTGTTTACGGACCGCAGGCGCGAATAGATCAAATTCGCATTGGTGCAGTCGGCCTCCGCCTTTTGTTCGGTCGCCATGGCATTGTGCAACTCGTCCTGCAGTTCCGGCACCTCGATGGTTGCCAGGAGCTGTCCTCTCTTCACTTTGTCGCCAAAATCCACATTCATCCGGTCCACGTATCCGGAAACTTTCGCGTGAAGCTCCACCTCGACGTACGGCCGGAATTCCGCCGGGATCGTCACATCCCTGAATAAATCTTCCCGGGTGACTTTCTCCACGGCCACCGTTGGTATTGCGGCGTCGTCCGCCGGGGACATTTGACTATTTTCAGCGCGAGAATGACAGGCCGTCCAAAGCAGGCCGCCTGCGACTGTAACTGCGATTCCGGAAGAAACAATCAGGCGTTTTTTTACGTTTGATGTCATATGAGCATTTTAATTTTTTGAAAGAGGCAATGTCACGCGGAAGCAACTGCCTCCTGATGGGACGCTCGTCGCTTGAATTTCAGCGCCGTGCGCGCTGCAAATGGCCTTGGCAATGGACAAACCCAGTCCCGCGCCTTCGAAATCGCCGGAACGAATCTGGTCCACGCGATAAAACCGTTCGAAAATGTGCGGCAACGCGTCGCGCGGTATACCCACCCCGTTGTCCGCCACTTCGAGGACCGCGTTCCCATTTGCGCGACGCACGTGAAGTTCCACGGCGCCGCCCGAGTGGGTGTATTTAATGGCGTTATCCAGGAGATTGACGACCACTTGTTTGAGGCGGGCCGGGTCGCCTTCGACCTCCACAGACTGGGTGGCGTCGCACGCAATGGTAATGTTTTTGTCTTCGGCCAGCAGGCTCATTTGTTCGGCGGTAGTTTTGGCCAGGCTGGCCAAATCAAAACGGGACCAGTCGGCTTGCGCTTCGCCGGCGTCCAGCCGGGACAATGTGAATAATTGCTCGACAACCCGCGTCAAACGAACTGCCTCCTCAAACATGCTCGCAGCGCGCTCCCGGACTTCGGGGTCCAGGCGCCTGTTTTCGATGAGTGTCTCGAGTTCCCCGCGCAAAATCGTTAGAGGCGTGCGCAATTCGTGCGATGCGTCGGCCACAAACCGTTTTGAATTTTGGAAGGCGTCGTCCAACCGGGCGATCATACGGTTAAGGGAAACTGAAAGGCGCTCCAATTCGTCGCCCGTTTTTGAAACCGGCAGGCGTTCGCTCAAATTATGCTGCGTGATTTGTTCCGCGGCGCGCGTAATGCTCTCGACCGGCATCAGGGCGCGACGCACCAAAATGCATCCGCCGACGGTGAAAATGATGACCGCAATCGGGAAACCAATAACCAGTTGAAGAATCAGATGGTTCGGCTCCATTGGATCAAATATCGCTCCCGATTCCACAAGATAGTGCGCGTTGCCCGCGGCTTGATAATTCAGCGCGGCGATGATGAGCTTTTTGCCGGTTGAGAGTTCGATGGTGTGAAAGGATTCAGTGGAGGATGGCAAAAACGGAGGCACTACAGCCGGATCAAAACTGCCGTCCTTGGGCGCGCCGGAAGTGTAAATGACCGGGCCGCCAATCCGCGTGATTCGGATAAAGCGATCGCTGATTTCCGGTTCGTACCATGACTTTGCCTGGCTGGCAACATAGGAGGGTCCGGTGCTTTGGATTTGGGCGAGCAACGTGTTGGCAATCTGGCGCGCTCGCCGGGCCTGCGATTCGCACAGGCTGTGCTCGAGGAAATGCTTCAAGTCCAGGTATAACAACGCGCACAGCAACGCAAAAAGCGCCGTCAGCAGGCACGTGTACCAGGCAACCAGCCGGAAACTGAACGAACGCGTGTTCACACATTCACCTCGTCGCTCAAACTATAGCCCACGCCCCGAACCGTGCGCAATAGTTTGACCGAAAATGCATCGTCCACTTTGGCCCGCAGATGCCGGACATAGACATCCACAATATTCGTAAGTCCCTGGAAACTCTGGTCCCACACGTGCTCGATGATCATTGTGCGGGAAAAAACCCGGCCCGGATGCGACGCCAAATATTCCAGCAACGAATATTCCTTGGCCGTGAGTTCGATTTTTTTCCCGGCCCGCTTCACGCCCTGGGACAGGCGGTCTATTTCCAGGTCGGCCACGCGCAGGACGCTCGAGCGGTCCACCGGCCCGCGCCGCAGCAGCGCCTTCACCCGGACGAGCAGTTCGGCGAATGCAAATGGTTTGGTCAGGTAATCATCCGCGCCGGCTTCGAAATTTTTGACCTTGTCGTCCATGCTGTCACGCGCGGTCAGGATTAAAATGGGCACCTGCGGGTTTTTTCGCCGGATTTTTTCGAGAAGATCTGTGCCGTTCATTCCCGGAAGCATGAGGTCCAGAATCGTCAGGTCGTAGTCATAGGCATCGGCCATTTCCCAGCCGGTCAAGCCGTCATGCGCCACGTCCACCGCGTAACGCTCGGCTTTGAGGCCCCGCGCCACGATGTCCGCCACTTTTTTTTCGTCTTCAACGACCAGGATTCTCATAAGCAACAATAGTTCCCGTAACAGAATAGACCAAGCCAAAATTAAAAGCTCGTAAAGGAAGAATTAAAATTCTTTCAGAAACCTTAGCGCCGGTTTCCAAACATGCTGTATCGCGGGTTTCCAACCCCGCTGGTCGCAGGAAGTTATGCGCCGCCGGATTCCAAATCGGTGTGAGTTTGGCGTCGCTGGTTTTCAGTCCGTCGGATAACGCCCCACGGTCAGCCGATTCAGAAATCGGCGATACAGCCCGCCCTCCGTAGCGCTCGCCGGAAGCGGGTTGATGGCACGCGGCCTGTATCTCCCAGGCGGCTTAGACGACAGCGTATGACATTGCGGGGGTGGACGGACTTGAAGTCTGCGCTAAACGGCTTCGCCCAATTTTAATTCCACTTTCATGCTCCGTTAATCTTCGTGGAGTCAATTGAATATAGAACGATTATGAATACTGAGACCCCAAACCTTGAAATTCGAATCCACAAGCTGGATGGCTCTGTTTCGTCGTTTGCCCAGGACGACTTCGACGCATCAAAACAAATCCTAGATGGATTCAATCCGATGGACGTTTTCAGCCGGCCGAGAGTCGAGCTAGGCGACAGGAATACGCACACGGTAATTCCGGTGTCTCAAATCACGCGGATAGATTTGGACATAAATGAGGACTCGCGCCTGGTTTTTCCGTCCGATCTCGTTGAGGCGGTGGAACTCATGCCGGAGGAATTCGAGACGCTGGTTCGCAATCTGAAGCTTCAGGACCAATGGAAGCACCTGGGCGAACTGGACGCGTTCGTCGTGACGTTTTTGAACGCGGAAATGGCGGATGGCCGGGGCGTCCTTCTGACGATGGAAGTGGACTCGGAATCGCCGCAGGGGCTCTGTGAGTTGCGCGACTTTTTATTGAGCCGTTCGTCCTTGTGCTTCCGCGCGAGCGGCGGCGGTATTGGGCTGTTGAATCTGGCAAACCTTTCGTGCCTGACGATTTTTCCGGGCGCGCATCCGCTTCCCTCGGACGCCTGGCACGCGCGCCGATTTGACGAACGGTGGCTTGCGACTCCTGAAGATGATTCGATCACAGATGTTGCGTCCGGCCCACGTCCGGCGCCTGAGTCATCGGGGGCGCCGCGAGTACTTCGAATCAAACGCCTATGAACCGGGGACCAAAAAGGTAAATGTTTTATGGACACCACACGAAATTCAAACCAATCGCCGTACTCGGCGAGGAACTCAATCAAACCCGTTAATTTTTATTGCGCCGCGCCTGATGCGCAGCACGTGGAAATTGCGGGTGACTTCAACCATTGGAATCCGCTGCCGATGCAACGGTTGCTGGACGGCTGGTGGTTCATGCGGCTGGAATTACGCCATGGCCACCATCTCTACCGGTTCATCGTGGACGGCAAACCGGAACTGGATCCGAGCGCTTTCGGCATTGGCCGCGATGAAGACGATGAATGCGCTTCCCTGGTAGCCGTCAGTTGATGAGGATGTATGAAAAAGACGGGCATTTCCCCAGTCGCAGTGACCTTTAGTCTCGCTGATTTTCCATCGGGAGAAAGGGTGAAGCTTGAGGAACAGATTATTGGCCGGGCGCTGGAACTTTGGCGTCGGAAACGCTATGCGCGCCAAAAATTGAAAACAAAAAATTGAAGGCCCGCCATCGCTAAAGCTCCCTCCTTTGCTAAAGCTACGGAGGGCAGGACGGCGCGGCCGCCGGTGAGGTATGTTGATTGCCTGTTTAGCTGCTGCTAATACCCGGCGGAAAATTTGTTTTTTACAGAATTTTCACGTGCATTTAATATTCAACGCGTCTATTATCTCTAAATGCGAAATATAGACAGATTCTGCTGATTGCTGCCGGATGGTGGTGTGCGAATGTCTTCAGTAAAATTAAAAAAGGAGTGACGAAATGATAGCTGATGGTTTGGAAACAGGAGCGACGGTAAATCACATGACGATGGACGATCCTCTGAAATTGTTTTATCAAATTCTGGACGTGGTGGTTAAAGCCAACGGTTCGGATATACACCTCAAGCCCGAGGCTCCGGTCCGGGCGCGCATCCGCGGAGCGTTAACGGCCCTGGATTGTCCGTGGACGAGTTCTCAGTGGCTCAAGGAGGTGATCCACCGGATTGTGCCGGCGCAAATTCGGGAACGATTTGAGCAAAGCCGGCAAGTCGATTTTTCGTACTACGCGCCTGGTATTGGCCGGTTCCGAACCAACGTATATCATCAGCGCGGCGAGGAGGCGATTGCCATGCGTTTTGTTCGAAACCAGGCGCCGAAACTGGAGGACCTGGGCCTGCCTCCCATTCTTAAAGATGTCTCCCTCTCGGAACGGGGCATTGTCCTGATCGCGGGCACTACTGGCAGCGGCAAATCCACGACCATGGCCGCCATGATCGAGCATATCAACGAAAACCAGGCCAAGAATATTATCACGCTGGAGGACCCAATCGAATTCATGTTCGAAGACAATCAGTGCGATATCAAACAGCGTGAAGTCGGCGTGGATGTGCCTTCGTTCGCGGAAGGTCTCCGCGGGGTGCTGCGACAGGACCCGGACATTATCCTGATTGGCGAAATGCGCGACGCGGTCAGCTTTAGCGCCGCCTTGAGCGCAGCCGACACAGGGCATTTGGTTTTCTCGACATTGCACGTGACCAATGCGGCACAGGGTGTCGGGCGCGTGCTCGATTTTTTTAAGCCGGATGAACGGGAACATGTGCGCCAGCAATTGGCCGGCACACTCCGGGCGATCATCTGTCAGCGTATGGTTCGCAAGATTGACGGGGGCGTCGTGCCGGCGCTTGAAATTCTGCTGAACACGGTGACTGTTCGGAAAATGATTGAGCAAAACCGGCTGGATAGCCTGCCGGCGGCGATTGAAACTGGAAATGACGATGGAATGCAAAACTTCAACCAGGCGCTGCTCAAGCTGGTCAAAGAGAAGCTTGTCAGCGAAGAAGAAGCTTTGGCCAAAGCGTCCAATCCAGCGGCATTGGAGATGAATCTTAAAGGGATATTTCTCAGTCAAAGCACGCGAATTTTGGGCGGCTGAGTTGTTGCCGCGTTATTGCCGTACGAGAACACCAAAGACAGCCCTTCAGGGTCTTTCATTCGATGTTCAGCGTTCGATGTTCGATGTTCGATGTTCGATGTTTCAGTTTTTACTCGGCAATCGCGTGGTCTCTTGGCAAGTCCTCGCCTTGCCACAGCTTTTGGGCCGTCCACGGTGTCGTCGGGCCGCTCCAAAAATCATTCGCGGGCGGCAATCCCAGCGGCAGCAGCGCTGTAGCGCAAAGATAAAGACTGCCTGTCGAAATATAAGTCTCGGCCAGCGACGGTTGATGTCCGCAAAAACCGATTTGCAGCCAGCCCTGCTCATCAAAGGTCCCCGGTGCTTCAATCATCCGCCGCATCACTGCCGTCATGGCGCAACGCGCCTGCGCGGGTTTCACTCGTTCCGGCAATTGTTCCAGCAATGCCATCTGCGCCAGCGACTGCAACGCGCCAAAACGATAGGTCGTTGAGCGTCCCAGCGATGGAAACGTCCCGTCCGGGGCAATCAACCGCTCGAGGATTTCCGCGTACCGCCGTGCCCGCGCCAGTTCCGTTTTATAAACCGATTCATACGACGTGTCCTTCTCCCTTAACAACACCAGCGTATCCAACAGCATTGGTTGGATCACGAAGCTGTTGTAATAATCCCAATGGAAAGGTTCGCCGTCCCCGTAAGCGCCGTCCCCTTTGTACCATCCCAACATTTTTTCGATGCAATCCTGAAGGCGTTCTTTGATTGGAGCCTCGCCCATCATTTGCAGTGCCGTTTCGACCGTCGCCGCGAACATCACCCAGTTGTTGCTGGTCGGCGTTTTGTTCGCGCGTGACGATTTCAAAGCCGCCGCAACCTGCCGCTGCACCCGCGGTTCGAGCGGTTCCCAAAGCGCCGATGGCGCGCGCAATATGCCCTGCGCTAAAAACGCTGCATCCACCAGAGGCTGGCCGCCGCGAGTAAAATTCATGAAATCGGGAGATTTCGGGTCTGTGGCCGCGTCCAGCGCCGCGTGGGTGAGGCCCGCGAATTGTTTCTGCAATTTCGTTTCTGAGTCGTCCAATCCTTGCGCTCCCAGCCATGGCGCGATTCCGGCTGTCAATCGCCCAAATGCCTCCAGATGGGTGAACTTGCGACGCTCGGCTGGTTTGGCTGCTTCAACCGGCATCATGCGTTTCAATTGGCGTTGGGATAGATTGTGCAGCACCGGCCCGGCAATTCGTTGCATTATCGAGAGCCAGTAGGCGCGATCTGTGCCGGTTGGCGCATCATCCATGGCAGGTGGCGCTGCCACCACCGTTTCTGCTACCGCATTGGCCATAGATCCGGCCGCTCCTGCGATGCCCAAAGCAGCGGCGGATTTAAGAAATTCGCGACGGGTTGACATAAATTCAGTGCCTCGTTATACAAGCGGGCTTTCCGCAATCCAACCAATTTAATTGCTGGAGAGCCCCTTTCGAATTTTTCGCATGCATAGGGACCATGAACCGATTGGCACACGGAGCGCGGCTGTGTGCAGGGCAAAGGGGACCAGCCGCAGCAGCCCCGAACGTTGCGACGTGCTGCGGCTGGTCTTCGACACAGCCGCGCTCCGAAAGCGGTTCATGGAGATTCGCCCGACAATTCGGTTTCGCTACGCATTTCTCCCTTCAACCTTTTTGAAATCGTGTATCATCGGCGCATGGAAAACAGATCACCGCAACCCGCAAAAATTCTCGTTCTCTATTATAGCGAAAAAGGCCACACCCAGGCCATGGCCGAACTGGTCGCCGACGGCGCACGCAGCGTTTCGGATACCGAAGTGCGGTTGAAGACCGTAGTCGAGGCGACCGCCGACGATTTGCTTTGGTGCGATGGCATCGCTGTAGGCTCGCCGACGCATATGGGCACCATTGCGTGGGAAATGAAACGCTGGTGGGACGTCGTCGCGCAGCCGCTTTGGTATGAAATCGAGGGAAAGATTGGCTGCGCGTTTTCATCGACCGGCGGAATGGGCGGCGGCGGCGAACTGACCTGTCTGGCGTTGCAGATTGTTTTGATGAATTACGGTTTGCTGGTATTCGGAGTGCCCGATTACGTCGCGCCCGGACAAACGCTGCACTACGGGGCGACCTGCGCCGGAAAACCGCGTAACCCGGGGGAAAGCGAGGCCTGCCGAAGGCTTGGCCGCCGCCTGACTGAATGGACGCAGACAATGATTTGTCATCGGCCCGAGCATGACCCGCGAAGGGCATCCTATAAACGGTTGTTTTGATCTTTGACCGTGGTTCACGGGGACACCGGCTGATTCGGGGCGGGAATTTGGGGAAGCAACGGTAACACCAAACTGGTCTGCTTTCGATTTTCGAAATATTTGACGATCTCGATAATGACGAACGCGGTGATACCGACCACCACGACGCGCAGCCGGACCGCGGCAGGGATGGGACGTCGTGCGGCCAGCAGGTTTGGAAATCTGCGCTACGCCTGGGGTTGGCCGTTTGCGCGTTGCTTCGCGGCGAAATAGTTCAAGGTGGTCCTCCCAATAATCCCAACTGAAATAAAAATCAAACCGCCGCCTATCAAGTCCAAATAAAGGGCGTGAACGGTGCCGATGATCATGAACCCGGTAAATGCCTGGGGCAGGAAAATCAGCCATATACCCAGAACTGCGATGAAACGTCGTGGGCGTTCTGCGGCTTCGCGATAGATAAACCCTGCCGCGAATATGGTCTCAAAAGGCCCCATGGTTGAATACGCACTCAAGGGAGCGCCACACTTCACGCAGAAGTCCGCGTCAGGCTCGTTGAGGGCAGCGCAGCTTTTGCATAACTGTTTGCCTTCGGATTCAGGAAGCAGCTGTTCGGGTTCGTTCGGATTCATGTCAAAAAGGCCAATATTGTCAGGTTAACAGCAAAAGCTGTTCCGTCAAATTCGGGGGCAGCAAATTTCCACCCTCCGAAAGCTTCTAGTGGCAGAGGCCAGGCCTGAAGGGTAAAGCGGGAACCCAATGAGCCAATCGAAGGCTTTGGTTCACTCGTCACGCGACATCGTACGACCAGCGGGTTTGGAAACCTGCCCCGTTGCGGCGATAAATGTATTGGTTATTGGATTTGAATGATTTAGCATCATTATCGGAAAGCTAAATCTCGGGACAGGCAGCATGGCGAACACAGGCGATTTATCAAATAGGGCGCAAAGCATTGTTACGAAAAACAAAGCCGGAAGCCTGGCGGCTAAAATTTGCCTTGTTTATTGCTGTATTGGCGGGATATGGCTGGCCGTTTCCGGCAATGTTTTGAGGTGGATGTTTCCGGGCTCGAAATCCATCCATACGCTGCAGATTTATGGAGACCTGGTATTTATCATTGTTAGCGCCTTATCCCTTTATTTGCTCCTCTCAAGAGTTTTTTTCAAACGCCAGGCAGCGGCGATTGAGCGAATGCTCGACGAGGCTGCAATCCGCGAGGAAGAGTTGCGCGAGACGAGCGAGCGATTTCATCAATTGGCGGACCATATCACGGACGTATTCTGGATGCGTTCGCCCGATTTCAGCAAAGTGATTTATGTCAGCCCGGGGTTTGAAAAGGTTTGGAACCGTCCGGTCGAGGAGTTGTACTCCAATCCGCAAAAATGGGTGGATTTTATTTTTCCGGAAGACCGCGAACGGGTCACCTCGGCATTCAGCTATTTTCAAAAGGACACCAAGGCGTTGGATATTGAATATCGGATCGTTTGGCCCGGTGGCGAGATTCGATGGATTCGAGCGCGGGGTTTTCAAATCCGGGATGACCATGGCCAAATCATCCGTTATGCGGGCATTATCACCGACATCACCGAGCGCAAAAGGGCGGAAGCGGCTTTGGGAAAAAGCGAAGCGCAATTGCGCGCTATGTTCGAAGGCGCGGCTGTCGGCATCGCGCTCGCGGGTCCGGATGGCCGGCCGGTGCAATGCAATCCGGCGATGTGCCGGATGCTCGGCTATTCGGAAACCGAACTGACGCAGAGGACTTTTGATAGCCTCACTCATCCGGACGACCTTGAAGAGGGCGCGAAGCTTTTTCACTCGTTGAAAGCAGGCGAGCGCGAACATTATGAAATCATAAAGCGTTACATCCGAAAAGACGGCGAAATTGTTTGGGGCCGGCTGACTGTTTCGCTGGTGAAGCAGGACCAAGACGCTCCGTTGCGGGTCATCGGCATGCTTGAAGACATCACCCAAAGCCGGAAACTGGAAGAGCAGGTGCGCCAGGCGGCAAAAATGGACGCCATCGGCAAACTGGCCGGCGGCGTGGCGCATGACTTCAACAACATCCTTGCGGTCATCCAAATGCAGGCAGGTGTTTTGAAAGAAGATCCGGCCATGCCGCCTGTCCAGCGCAAATTGGCCGGTGAAATCATCAAGGCTTCCGAACGCGCCGCAAATCTAACGCGCCAGCTTTTGTTGTTCAGCCGCCGTCAAGTGGTGCAGGCCCGCGAACATGACCTGAACCAAATCGTCACCAACATCATCGACATGTTACGGCGCGTTTTGGGCGAGGACGTTCTGCTGCAATTCAGATGGGCCATGGAGCGGATTTGGGTTTGGGCCGACGCTGGGATGATGGACCAGATATTGATGAACCTGGCAGTAAACGCCCGTGACGCAATGCCAAATGGCGGGCAACTCGTCATCGAAACCGCCGCCGTGAGCCTGGACGCGGCAGCCGCGGCCCTGACACCGCAAGCGCGCGCGGGTTCCTTCGCCTGCCTGTCAGTGAGCGACACCGGATGCGGCATTTCATCGGAACATTTGGCCCACATTTTTGAGCCGTTCTTTACGACCAAAGAGGTTGGGAAAGGAACCGGTCTTGGACTGGCGACGGTCTTTGGCATCGTCCAGCAACACCAGGGGTGGATCAACGTAGAAAGCACGGTTGGCCGCGGCACGATTTTTCGGATTTATTTCCCGCGGATTGAAACTCCTTCCCTTTCTGTTTCCACGCGCGCCGCACCGCCTACATCGTTCATGCGGTCGGGCGATGAAACGATTTTGTTGGTTGAAGACGACCCTGCTTTGAGACTTTCCGTTGAGGGTATGCTTGCGAGTCTTGGTTATCGTGTTCTCACTGCTCCCAATGGCAGCAGAGCTTTGGAATTATGGAATGGGCATCGGGATGAAATCCATCTGTTGCTGACTGACCTGGTCATGCCGGGAATGAATGGACGGGTCCTTGCGTCGAAAATGCTGGCCGAAAATCCTGATTTGAAGGTGATTTACACGAGCGGTTACGCCACGGATGTAGCCGACGGCGATTTTCAATTGCAGGAAGGTGTTAATTTTTTACAAAAGCCTTACCGGCCGCAAAGACTCTCTGAAACGCTTCGCCGCGCTTTGGATAATGAGGGCGCGTCGTGAGCGCCAGGCGGCATTCAATCGTTGATGAACCCCTCATACAGAAGCTCGCCGTTGAAAAAGCTAAGAAACAGGAACACAGCGATGGCCTTTTTTCCTTTTAATTTTTGCCGCCTGTGTAGGCCACGCGCCAGACCGTCCCGTTCCCATCTTCGGTTACCAGCAACGCGCCATCATGAGCGACTGTCACTCCTACCGGCCGGCCCCAGACGCTGGAGTCATCTACCACGAATCCCGTCATGAAATCGTCGTACTCGCCTGTGGGGACGCCGTGGTCCACTCGAATACGGATAATTTTGTAGCCCGTGCGGGTTGTGCGGTTCCACGAACCGTGCAAGGCCGCGAATGCATCGCCCACGTAATCCGCTGGGAAGGCTGCCACGCCGGTAGTGGCCGTATAAAAGGTCATCTCGAGTGAAGCTGAGTGGGATTGTTCGAGGACGTCGGGCACAATGGCCTTGCCGGCGAGGTCCGGCCGTTCGCCCGCATGCCGCGGGTCCTCGAAATTGCCCATGTAATACCATGGCCAGCCATAGAAACCGCCCTCCTTTACCCGCGTCACGTAATCGGGCACGAGGTTATCGCCCAACGCATCCCGTTCATTGGTCGATACCCATAATTCGCCTGTCTCGGGATTGATCGCCATACCAACCCCGTTGCGAATGCCCGTTGCATACGTGTGCAACGGCTGATGTCCCTCCGGGTCTGTCCACAAGATGTCGGCTCGATTTGCCTCTGGTCCCCACCCGGCTCCCAGGCCGTGCTCGGCTTCCCATGCCTGGATTTCCTCCGGCGTTTTGCGGTGCATCCGCTCCGCCACGTTCGAGCTTGAACCGACCGAAATGAACATCCGCCGCCCGTCTTTCGAAAACACCACGTCCCGCGTTGTGTGGCCGCCCGTGGTATCAGCCAGCTTTGGAACAATGACTTCCGGATCGCCGCTCGCCTGCAAATCTCCGTTGCGATACGGAAAACGCACCACCGAATTGTTGTTGGCCACGTAGAGCCACTGTGGGTTGTTACCAGGCGGATAAAAAGCGATGCCGAACGGCCGGTCCAAACCGTCCACAAAGATTTGGTTCACGGTCGGAGCGTCCGCGCCATCCTTTGTCCGCATGACCCGAATCCGGCCCGCCGCAGTCTCGGCGATGAATATGTCTCCATTAGGCGCCGTGCGCAGAAGCCGCGGATTGCTCAGTCCATCGGCAAACTTTTTCACTGTGAAACCCGGGAGCACCGCCGGCTCCGCTCCGTCCGGCTGCGGTACGACCTGCGGTCCATTGCCTGCGGACCGCGTCGCAAAGGGCGCCGGCAAATCGGCCACAGAAAAATGATGTTGCACACCGGGAGCCGCGCGCTGCCAGTCATTTGGGTCATTCCCAGCATTGGGCGCCGGCGCGGCTACATATGTTAGCGTCGCACCCTCGGGTATTTTTAGGGTGGAGAGATAAGCAATCACATCCGCGCGGCTTTGCGGATCGGGCACCGGCATGGGCATGGTCGTACCCGGCACTGCCATCATCGGGTTGGTCAGGAAATGTTCCAGCGTCGCCGCATCCCAGGTATATCCGGACGCCTTGAGTGCCTGGGTATAGGTGAAATGCGGGAGCGAAGCCGCCCGCCGGCCCACTACGCCCACGAGACTGGGCCCCTGTTTGGTCATCACCGTGTTGTCCGGTCCCAGTTCCGCTGAATGACAAAGCGCGCAACTGGTTTGAAAATACGCCCGTCCCCGCGCGGCGTCGCCTGCGGGCAATGCCTGGGCACAGACAGATTGACCTGCCGTCACGGCAACCAGCAGCGCACCGGGCACAAGAACGGATTGGAAAATATTTTTGAACGACCTTGTTTTCATATTGGATGAACCAGGTTTAGTTGGGATTTGAATCTTCCTGCTTTCCGACCATTATGGCAAGAAATACCCGGTGGGAAGGAAACAAAAACAAGATTTGGCCGAGGGTTGGAATCGTTACCCGACAATCTTGAGCGGCAAACCAAAAGCTTTCCATGAAGTGTCGGAAACATCGAACATCCAACATCGAACGCCGAAGGACAGAGCGTTCGATGTTGGGCGTTTGATGTTCGATGTTCGAAGTTTCTGATCGGGTTTATGGTCCGATGCAGCCTTTAGACAGACAGAAGGCTTTCCATGAATGTCCGGCACTCCATGTTCAGCCTTCGAAGTTGGATGCTCGATGTTTGAGTTTCAGTAATTCGGACCCGGCCGGCACATGCGGGGTAAAAGCCGCGACACGCCCTTTGGCCTCCGCAATCTGCGCTGCCGACATCTTCCGGCTCGCTGCATCGCGAATGGATTTTCCATTGATTGAACCCGGCGCTGATGGTGTCCCCTGGGCGGCAAGCTCGCCCCACTTGTATGATTCAACCAAATCGTGCTTAACGAACTGGCCATTGAGATACAGGCCCGCGAGATCGGCCTGAGCCAATTTATCACCTTGATTGGCCGCCAGGCTGAGCCAGGCGATCGCGTGCGAAACGATCGTTTCTTTGACATTGTATTTCAGCCCAATAATGGCCGACTGGGCATGGAACAGGAGCATTTCTCCCAATTTTCCCTGTGCGGGGACATAGCCCTGCTGCGCGGCTTCGTTGTATAACAGTTCCGCCTGTGCGGTGTCGCCGTGCTGCACGTATCGCCACGCGAGTTCATTCTGCGCATCGGCTTTGCCTGCCTGGGCAGCAGCAGTGACGTACGCCAGGCAGCAGTCGGAGAGTGGCCGTTGGGCTCCGATACAAATTTGGCACGCAAGCATTACAGTGACGGCAATCAAGACGCACCGGTGTGTTTTTTCAGGCAAGCAGATGTTATTTGTTTTCATACGGCAATCCTAACGCCGGAAACCGGCCTCATGTTTTTTCGTGACTCCTTGGGTTTGCAGCAGAATCGTTGCCATTTTATGGGCCGGATTCCCTTGCGAATTCGGCATAACTGGCGAGAAATCCTGCTGAGCGGGTAGGGGATTCCCTTAGTGTAGTGTCTCAGAAATGGATATTTGTGAGATACCACACTAGCCCGTGAAAATCCGCCGAATCACCTCTTCAATCGGCGTTTCCTGGATATCCATATCCGTTACCGGCAAATCATCCAGAAGGGATTTGCACACGGCAATCACGCGGTCGCGTTTTACTTTTAGGGTAATGGCGGCGGAGGTTTGCTCTGTCACCTCGCCGTAACGGCTCAATCGGTCCTTCGAGAATTGGTCCGCATTCTGGCATTGGATTGTCAGGAGCTTGAAATCCGCAAAACGGTCCACGATCTCGCTCAGCCGGCCATCGAAGAAAATTTTGCCGTGATCAATGATGATGACGCGTTCGCAGAGTTCCTGGATGTCGGCCATGTAATGGCTTGTGAGGAGGATGGTTGTCTTTTGAGTCGCGTTATGGCGTCGAATGAACTCGCGCACGGTTTTTTGTGATACGACGTCCAAACCGATGGTGGGTTCGTCCAGGAACAGGACCCGCGGCTGGTGCAACAACGACGCAATCAGTTCCATTTTCATCCGTTCGCCCAGGGACAATTCGCGCACGCTCACGTTGAGCTTGTGTCCGACGGCGAGAAGGTCGGTCATTTCGCCGACAGTTTTTTCGAAACGGTCTTTGGGGATGCCGTAAATCTCGGCATTTAATTGCAGCGATTCGCGGGCGGGCAGGTCCCACCAGAGTTGATTTTTTTGGCCGAGCACGAGCGCGAACTGGCGGCGATAGCCATCGGCCCGTTCCCACGGCGTATAGCCAAGCACTTTGGCCTCACCGCCGCTGGGATATAACAGCCCGGCGAGCATTTTGAGGGTGGTCGTTTTGCCTGCGCCGTTTGGCCCCAGAAAACCGACCAGTTCACCAGGCTCAATTTTAAAGCTCACCTCGTTGACGGCCACGGTTTGCTCGTATTGTCGGCGGAAAAGCCCTTTGACGGCGCCCGCAAACCCGGGCTGCTTTTTGTAGGTGCGAAACGCTTTCGTCAGACCATTAACTTCGATGACAGGCACCGGGTAATTAAAAAGGAAGTCCTTGCGGTCGGCCACCAGGAAAAAGGAAAAAGTGGCGCTTGCGCACGGCCACGATGCGCGGTTGCCGTCGCCGCCCAGAAGCGCATCGCCCGGTGGCAGTGATACTTCCCTAAAGGGCAGTTCCAGCCTGGCCAACCGGGGCAGATTTTTGCTTGCCCGGGCCAGCATGACCTATACAATGGCATCAACCCTAAAATCTTATGAAGAACTTGGTTGGTACGTTGCTGAGCACCGCTCCGCTTATTCATCCTGTAGCGACGCCTGGAGGATTATTGAAACGCGCGAAATATTGCTTTCGCGGACTTGCGCTGGCGCGCTACACACGGGAGTGGCTTGCGGTTCTGGAGGCGCCGGAAATGGCGTTCATCGTGAAGCATCACCCCTGTTTGTTTCACAAACTGCAACGGCCTTACCTGCTTCGGACATTGAACATTCTCCAGCGGCTCGAATCCCTTAAGCAACATTACAAATTCGTTGTAAGGCATTTTAGCGCGGCGTTGATTGAGGAGGTTTATGCGCCTGCGGGCAAATTGCTGGTGGAATTGCCGCTGGAAAAGACGAGCGCGCTTGCCGTGCGCCTTTGTTTCAGCAAGATGGAAAAGGAGGGGGACTTCACGATTTGCCTGGAAATCAAAAAGACCCAAAAGCGGATCGCCACCCTCTCATTTAGCATTTGGCGGTGCGAGGGGACGGACCGGGAAATCCTTATCGGGGGATTACAGGGCGATAAGGGAATCAATGAAGACCTGGTCGTTGCCGTTACGCGAGGCATGTTTGGCCTGCGCCCGAAGGCCTTTCTGTTTTACATCCTGCAACTGTTTTGCGGCTGCTGGGGAATCGGCCGGGTCCGCGCGGTGAGCGATGACATGCATATTTATCGGCATTTCCAGTGCCGGAGGAACGTAAGGGCATCCTACGATAAATTCTGGGTCGAGTGTGGAGGCGCGCCGGCGTCAGACGGGACGTTTGAGCTGCCAGCGGCATTTGTTGCGCGCGACATTTCGACCGTACGAGTAAACAAGCGGCAACAGTACCGGCATCGATATGCGATGCTGGACAAGATACGGGAACAACTCCTGCATGGAATGGTTGGAGCCCTCCAAAACGAAGCGTGCCCTGCAGTTCGAGGCCCCGTCAGAGCGTGTATTGGGATCCGTGACGAATCGTCCGAATCCAGTTCTGCCGTTCCCGTCCTGGCCAAAGCCAAGGCACGGCAGGCAATTTTCCCGACCTGATCCGGGGATAATCTTCGCTCAGCCTCGCCAAAGCTTCGAGCGGGAGCAGTGGGTATTTCGTAGGCAGGCGTCCCCGCCTGCCGGTTCCAGCGGCGTCTCGCCGCGAGTCCCTCAGGCGAACCTTAGTTAACTCATCACCCCAGGCGGAATCTAACGCATCAACTGCTTTTCCAGGTAATGCACGACCTGGCGCACGTTTGCATCCACTTCCATGCGGTTTTTGACAAGGCGGCAGGCGTGCAGCACGGTGCCATGATCGCGGCCGCCAAAGGCTTCGCCGATGGCATTGAGGGAGCTATCGGTAAGTTGCCGCGCAAAATACATCGCAATCTGCCGCGGAAAAGCGATGTTTTCCGGACGCCGCTTGCTGGTCATGTCCGCCAGGCGAATGTCAAAATGCTCAGCCACCTTTTTTTGGATGGCTTCGATGCTCACGGTAAAGCGACCTTCCTCGTGAAGTGTTTCACGCAGGAGGTTTTCCACCATTTCAATGGTCATCTTCTTGCCGCCGTGGAGCGAGGCGTAGGCGACGGTGCGAATTAACGCGCCTTCCAACCGCCGAATATTGGTCCGAATACGATTGGCGAGGAAATTCAGCACGTCATCGGGCAGCGCGACGTTCATGATCTGGGCCTTCTTCTTGAGAATGGCCAGGCGCATCTCCACGTCCGGCGGCTGCAAATCCGTGACCAGCCCCCATTCAAATCGCGAAACCAGGCGATTTTCCAATCCCTGAATTTCCGAGGCAGGGCGGTCGCAGGTCAGCACGATCTGCCGGTGCGCTTCGTGCAGCGCGTTGAATGTGTGAAAGAATTCCTCCTGGATACGCTCCTTGCCCGCCAGGAATTGCACGTCATCAATCAACAGCACGTCCGTTTGCCGGTATTTCTTCCGGAAATTCATGAGCTTGTTGTTTTGGAGGCTGTCGATGTATTCGTTTGTGAATTTTTCGGACGATACATACGCCACGCGGGCGCCCTTTTTGTTGTCTCCCACGTGCTGGCCGATGGCGTGGAGCAGGTGCGTTTTGCCCAGGCCCACGCCGCCGTACAGAAAGAGCGGGTTATAGGATTTGCCGGGCGCTTCGGCCACGGCTTTGGCGGCAGCGCACGCGAAATTGTTGTTGGTGCCCACCACAAAGGTGTCAAAGGTGTTTTTGGGGTTGAAATGAAGGTCACCGTGGCTTGAAGCACGTTCGGGTGCGGGTGCGGCATTTTTCGCAGCCCGGACCGGCGCGGGTGTGGCCTGCGACTGCAGCGGCAATTGTCCGTTGACCTTAAATTTTACCTGTAACCGCTTCCCAGCCACCACAGCCAGGGCATCCTGCAACAGCCCCATATAATTCTCCTTGAGCCACAACTCACAAAATTCGTTGGCCACCGACAACGTAATGGAACCGGCGTCGATGTCGGTGGCCTGCAACGGCGCAAACCACATATTGTAGGTATCGTCCGTCAGCTTGGAACGAAGTTGTTCCTGCACCATCCCCAAAAGTTTTTCCGCCGTATGTTGCATCTCTGTCAAAAAGCTCGATTTCAAGGGCATTTATTCACTCCGCCCTAAAAGTTGATATTTTTACCGTTCCTCCGCAATCAATTAATTCCACCTGATAGCGGTTGTCACACTAACTGTGAATTGTCAAAGCGCAGCGGGTTTGAATCTTCAAAGTATCCAGCGTAACATGTTTAAATTAAGCCACTTACAATATACGCTTCAGAGTCACCATCCTCTTGCCCACGCTCACTTCCGGATCGTTCAAACACTCATGCGATTGCTCAACTGTTTTATCGCAAAGCTTCGTACATTTCTAGGACAAACTGTTAGCTCTTATTCCCAAGTTATTCACCGTCCTGATTCGTGACAAAATCCACTTTTTAAACACCCAATTTTCAGAAAAAAAACGCGCGCCATTACTGGCGCGCGTTGTTGTTTTCCCCACTACTAACCTGGCGTTATGCGGCAAGAAGCTCACGGCTCTTCTTCAAAATCCGCGCCTGCCGCCGGCTTCGCAAAACAGCGGCAGCGGCTTTTTCCTCGAAGAGCATGGGAAAAACCAGTAACGGAACCGGCGTGGTCCATGCCAGGGCGGCGGCTTCATTGGCCGCATCCCGCAATGGCGCATCCCATTTTGTGCCGGCTTCCCGCTGGCGAACTGCCAGCAACCTGGCCTTGAGCGGCTCGAATGCATCCTCATGAATGACACGCAGAGGGTCCACGGGCCGGACTTCGAAGCGCGTTTCGGCGCCAAAATCGGCCTCTAAAATAATTTTCTTCGATTTCATGTTGTTTCCTTTCGTTCTTCCAAAAGCGAAAAAACCCGCGATTGACTAACAATCGCGGGCTTTTAAAAATTCTCTCGTTCGATCACTGTTTCAGTCCCGCGATACCTGGACAATGAGAGCAGCGTGCCTCCATGGCCATCCAGCCATTGACGGACGCTGACATCAGTTGTTTGACAATCGTGTTTTGCATTTTTAACTTGGTTTCAATTTGGTTGAACCAATCAAAGGCCATAATAATAATCAACAGGCGCAATTTGTCAAAAAGAATTTCGTGCAAATTGCATTTTACTGAAATGGCCTGTAAGTTATAGAACTACCATAGAATATGTCCGACAAACCCCTGAAAATGGTCAAATGCGGCTGGTGCGAGTCCACCATGTTTATCCCGGGAGATCTTGCTCCGCTGGCCACTGAACCCTGCACCAAATGCGGCCATGCAGTAATGATGCCGATGCAGTTGCGGCAGTTTGAGTTGCGCAGCCTGATTGGTTCGGGCGGCAACGGAAACGTTTATCGCGCTTGGGACACGACTCTGGAGCGTTTTGTCGCGATCAAATTGATGAAAAAGGAGCTGATGCAGGACACCAAGACAATGGAAGGCTTTTATCGTGAAGCCCGCGCCTGCGCCAGGCTCAACCACACCAATATCATTCACATCTACACTTTCGATGAATGGGAAAACCAGCAATACCTGGTCATGGAACTGGCCGACCGCGGCAGCCTGGACCAGAAAATCGATAAACTGCGCGCCCTTCCGGAGTTGGAAGTGCTGGACATCGGAATTGCGATCGCATCCGCGCTGGATCTGGCGCTCAAATACAATTTGCTCCACCGTGACGTCAAGCCGGGGAATATACTTTTCAACGCAGATCACGAACCGAAGCTGGTGGATTTTGGATTGGCCCGCAACGTGGAAGCCGAGGTCGAAAGCAGCGACGTGACCGAAGGCACGCCGTATTATGTCGCGCCGGAAAAAATCAAACGTGAGCCGGAAACATTTTTGTCCGATATGTACAGCCTTGGAGCGACACTTTATCATGCTGTGACCGGTCACGTCCCATTTGACGCGCCAACCGTGGAAGAACTCGTGGCCGCGCAGGTGCATACTCAGTTGACTCCTCCCAACCTTGTGGCGCCCGAAATCAGTCAACCTACAAGCGATGCCCTGGTCAAGGCGCTGGCCAAACAACCGGCGGACCGATTTCTCAGCTATGATGATTTCAGCATGGCTCTCGAAGCCGCACGGAGCCTCCTGTTGCGGGCACAGTCGCAGGCGCCCCAGCAAAAGCCCAAAGCCCTCACGAGTTGGTGGAGAAGGGGGTCGTAGGAATTGCGGAGTGCGGAATTTGAATCGGCCCTCAAGAGATATCCTTCACATTTCGTGTTACGTGTTGCGTCAGGGATAACCAACCCTCGCTGTGCCTGCTTCACGTAATACGCAACAGGCAATGCGCCTGGCAATTGTGCCGCCACGAATTTCCGACTACGACTGACAGATTAGAGTTTCCCGTATGTGGCCTCGATCACCTGCTTGAAATTATTGTCTCCGATCTGAATGATGCCCATCTCGCGCCGGGCGTTTTCGGCCGAATCGCTGGCGTGCGCGGCGTTCACCATGATCGTGGAACCAAATTCGCGACGGATTGATCCCGGCGGGGCCTTGGACGGATCTGTCGGCCCCAGGACGTCGCGGATTTTGCGCACCGCGAGTACGCCTTCATAGACCAGGGCCACGCATTTTTCAGTGCCTGGCTTCTTCGCGTCCTCTTCGCTGGCGACTTCGGCAGGTGAGCGGCCGGCCATAAAGCGAACGATGTTTTCGAACTGATTATCGCCAAAAATCGGCCCGAGCGTATCACCGAGGATTTTTTGCTGTGCCGGAGGAATCTTGAAGCCGAGTTCTTTTTCCAACGTCTCTTTCGCCCGATTTCCGATGGTGTCGTTTAGTTTCGAACGAAGAAATTCGCGCACCGGACCGTAAAATTCCGATGCCTGCGCCGTACTCATGTGCAGGACCTTTGCCGCGACAATGTACAGGCCCGTCCGGGAGAAAAAGTCAATGACGTTGCCCGGCCGGCCGGTCGGAAAACGGAAGTTGTCCGGCTTGATGAGCACGAGTGTTCGTTCCGGCGTATCGTTGGGAGGATACGTAATAACATTCTCCAGCACCCCGCCGTCCTCGTCGGAATAACGCGCCCACAATTTCAGCTTGGTTTCCGCCTCGGCATCATTGGGCGATGCCAGGACTGCGGGCTCAAAGTAACGGACGTGGCCCGTTTCGTCATCCGTGATTAAATCGCCGTAGGTGCCCCGGATGGTTTCGCCGCTGAAGCGCCGCTCAGGGCTTAAATTGCCGACCACAGCGCGCACCTTTCGCACCGCTTCATCTCCGCGAAAGAGCATCATCATGACGCGGCGGCGGCGGCCGGTTTTGGGATCGGGCGAGAAATTGTGGAGGATATATTCTCTGAGAAGTTCCTGGATTTTCCGGTCCTGCGGGTCATGCGCGGAGATGACGTTTTCGGCGTATTCCCGGACTAATTCCGGGCTGGGAGCGAACATGCGCATCGCGCACAACTCCAGGCCCGTGCGCGAGATGAGGCGGCTTAAGACACCGCCGGTGCGCGATTTATAAAGCGAATAGGGCGTGATGATGACATAAGCAAGCTGTGATGGAACCATATTAACCTGTAGCCGGAGTATTGGAGGGTGTTGGTGGTGGAACGTCTGTTTTAGCTTCTGTTTTAGCCGGACGCGGTTCGCCGGCCGCGGCTTTGCCCAAAATCTTGAACATAACCGTGCCACATGTCGGACATTTTCCCTTAATAGCCTTACGCCCGTTTTTCATGATCTCTTCGACGCCATTGGCGATCTCTTTTTTGGCTTTGCATTTAACGCAATATCCTTCGGCCATAAAAATAGTACCATTCGCGCCTCATGCCCGAATGGTCCGGCAAGCTTACTCAACCCCCTTGCATAGCGCAATCCTTTTAGAGCGTTACATGGAAAATGCTTGTCATAAGTGGCTTTGCGTCAATGCTTTATAACATGTGTAATTGCCTTGAATTCAAGATTCGCCTGAAACAACATCGTGGAATAAACTGTGAAAACCGGGAATCAAACGCACTGCTGGAAAACCATTGGAAATACGGGTTTATTGACCAATAGACCGATACGAAATGTTGCGTGAAATATTTTCTCGTTCATTCCTGGCCTGAATTGGGCAGGGGACGGGCACTCGCGAAAGCGCATCACGAAGAGAGACTCAGCTTCGATTGTCATGCAATAGAACCGGACCGCTTCTTCTGTGCGCCGTAGAAATTTAGAGTGGTTTGGACGTTCATGCGGTATGATTAGCTGTGAACGCCTTGCCGGTAAATCGCAAATCGAAAATTGAGTTGCAAAACCTTTTTAAAAAGGGGACTTTAACCAAGAGATCGAAGATTAGGAGCGTTTGTTTATGAAAACAGCAATTTTGAAAAATATAATGCCATTAGCCGCCGGTCTGATGTTGTTCTCAGGATGCGCCACCGAACAGCCGGCGCCGGCAACAGGGCCGGAAATGCCACCACCGCCCGAAACTGAAGTGATTCCGCCTCAACCCAATCTGACGTATATTTGGACTCCAGGTTTTTGGGATTGGCAGGGACGCTGGGTATGGGTCCGTGGCTATTGGGGTCCGCGTCCGCATCCGGGCGCCGTTTGGGTCCAGGGCCAATGGGTTCATCGGGGACACCGGAACGTATGGGTGCGTCCGCATTGGCAATAGTTCTGAATAGAAGGTTTTCAGGCATCGGCCTGCACGTTTGACGGGTACTCATTGTTAAAGAAGCGATTATGATTTACTACTTACGCGAAACATCTTGTATGATGCGTAAATTGCATATCGTAAATCGCCATGACGAAGTTTTTTCAGTTCCTTGAGCGGTGCCCGCGCGTCCTCCTGGCTTTCATCGGCCTGGCATTTCTTGGCCTCGTGGGCGTCATTGACTGGCGGACGGGCTTTGAAATATCTTTTTCTGTTTTCTATTTATTGGGGATTGCGTTCGTGACCTGGTTCATCGGCAGGCCCTGGGGATTTGCCATGGCCGTGCTCAGCGTCGTCGTCTGGCAGGCCGGCGATTTTGCGGCAGGCGCGCATTACTCCAGCGTGTTTGTTCCAATCTGGAACGTCCTCATCCTCGCCAGCTTTTATTTCGTGGCCGTTCTGCTCGTCGCCAATTTGCGCGCCTCACAAAAGCAATTGGAAGAAAAAGTCCGGCAACGCACGGAATCGTTGACGCGGGAAATCACCGAACGCGAACGGCTGGAAAAAGAAGTCATCGAGGTGAGCGAACGCGAGCAGCGCCGAATTGGACACGACCTGCACGACGGTCTCTGCCAGCATTGGGCGGCCACGGCAATGGCCGGCCAGGTGCTCAACGAAAAATTGGCCGCCAAATCGCTTTCTGAAGCTGCCGACGCCCGGGAAATTGTGAAACTCGCCGAAAACGGCATTACGCTCACCCGCAATCTTGCCCACGGAATCTCGGCCGCCGGCATGGAGCCCGAAGGACTCGTTACCGCCTTGCGCGAATTGGCTGCAAATACCTCCAAAATATTCAAAGTCCGCTGTGTCTTTGAGTGCGAGCAGCCACCCGCCATTGCAGATACCGCCGCCGCCACGCACCTCTATCGCGTCGCCCAGGAAGCCGTCAACAATGCAGTCCGGCACGGCAAACCGGGTCAAATCGTCGTCAGTCTGGCTGAACGCAAGGATCGTGTGGAATTGACAGTCGAGGACGACGGCACAGGACTTCCGGAAGACTGGCAGAAGCAGCGCGGCCTGGGAACGCGCATCATGGCCCATCGCGCCGCCATGATCGGCGGCAGTTTTTCCATAGAACCCAACCCAACGGGCGGCACCTTCGTCAAATGTTCCCTGCCGCGATAAATCCATGAACGGACTGCCTGCAAAAAAGAAGATTTTTATTGTGGACGATCACCCGCTGGTCCGCGAGTGGCTCGGCAACCTCATTCGCCAGCAGCCCGACCTTTCCGTTTGTGGCGAGAGCGAAAGCGCCCCGGCCGCCCTTTCATTCCTCGCCCTCGGGGAACCGGACCTTCTCATCGCTGACATCAACCTTAAAAATTCCTCCGGCGTCGAATTAATCAAAGACCTGAAAAAGCTGCGCCCGGACGTTCCGGTGCTGGTGCTGTCCATGCACGACGAATCCCTTTACGCCGAACGCGCCTTTCGCGCTGGCGCGCGCGGTTACGTCAACAAGCGCGAGACCGCCCAAAAAATGATTGAAGCTATCCGCCGCGTCCTTGATGGCAAGCTGTACGTCAGTGAAAAAACTGCTGAAGTCCTGGCGGGCAAGACGCTTCAGGGAAGTGGCGTGAGCAAATCCGCGATTGAACTCCTGAGCGACCGCGAATTGGAAGTGTTCGACAAACTCGGCCAGGGCATCGGCACGCGCCAAATCGCCGAGGATTTTCACGTGAGCGTCAAAACGATCCAGGCCTACTGCGCCCGCATCAAGGAAAAGCTCAACCTTAACAGCGCCACCGAACTCCTTCGCGAAGCCGTCCGCTGGCGCGACAGCAGCGGAAGTAAAAATTAAAAAGGAAAAATTAAAAAGGAAAAAGGAAAAAGGAAAAAGGAAAAAGGAAAAAGGAAAAAGAAAGGCTGCACGACTATGAAGGACCAGAGACTGCGCTTGACCTTTGCACTTTTGGACAGAGAAAGAGGTGTTGCTCTACCGCCAAAATTGGTCGAGGAATTTCCGCTCCCAGCCTGGTACCGCGCGGTAAGCGACATCCCTCTTGAAGAACTTGCCGTTGAAGATATTTGCAAAGCATGTCGTCAGCAAATTCATGTTGCGCACATTGTTCCGATAGCGCTGCGACTCTTGAAAGCGGCGCCGCTCACAGGGGAAATGTATGACGGCGAACTATTCGTGTCACTGAATTCTGTCGGGCGGAATTATTGGCAGGACCATAAAGATGAGGCCATGAATTTGCAACTCGTTGCTAAAAAGGCCCGGGAAGATGAGCAGCTTCCGGGATAATGTGTCTCAAGCAATCGAAGAGCTTTTAACGAAAGCGGCGTGATTCGCTGATTCATTAGCTTCCACGCCATTTTTTCCTTTTCTGTGTCGGGTTTTCCCCTACAAAAATTTATACCATGCCTGACAGACAGCGGCATGGGAACTGAGGCACATTCGCGTAATGAAACGCGTGTGTGCCATGAAAGCAACCGCGCTCGCAGTGACAATGTTCGCTGCTTGCGCCGCGACTGTTTTTTTGGAATCGGGCTGCAGCCGGGAGGATGATTCCGCGCCCACGGCCGCCGCAGATTCCACTTCCAACACGTCCGGTCCTCCCGAGATCCAACTGACTGACGGCCAGCTCAACGCCATCAAAATCGGCACCGTAAACACCTACGCATTTCCGATTGAAAAGACCGGCATTGGCGGAATTGATTTCCAAAATAACCTTTACTCCGACAGCACTCTTTCTACTCCGGTTCCTTCGCCGGTGTCCGGGACCATTTTTCAAATGCTTGTCGAATTGGGCGATCCAGTCAAAAAGGGGCAACCACTTTATACTGTTCAATTCGGGGCGACCAACGTAACGGTACGCAGCCCAATTTCCGGGCAGGTTTCGGCCGTGAATGCGGCCTCTGGTGTTCCCGTGCAGCCGGACGCGCCGCCGGCTCCATGCGCTGTGGCGGATGTTTCGATCAAATGGCTGCTTGCAAACGTGCCGGAAAGCGATATCCCGCTCTATCATCCTGGCCAACCTGTCAGCGCTACCGTCGTGGCTTTTCCCGGCCAGATCTTTAAGGGGAAAGTCGACAAAATTTATCCGGACGTGGACTCGAACACGCGCCGCGTAACCGTCCGTTGTGAACTGGCTGATAAAGGAAACGTGTTGCGAACCGGAATGCTGGCTGACTATATCGTGACTCTCCAAAAACCGGTTTCATCTCTCGCCGTGCCCGCCAATGGCATCGTGCGTGAAGGCGACGGCACCATGACCGCTTGGGTTACTACGGACAGGACTCATTTCACGCAAAGGGTGGTCAAAATCGGATTGCGGGAGCAGGGTATGGTCCAAATCCTGGATGGTGTGCACGCCGGCGAACTCGTCGTGACAGACGGCGCCATCTTCCTGGACAACATGCTCCAGGCTCCAGCAGACGATTGAACCACCTGAACGCTTCAACGTTTTAACGTTTCAACGTCAAACAATGCTGAATTCCATCATAGCTTTTTGCCTCAGCCGCCGCGCCGTTGTGGTGTTTTGTTTGCTGTTGTTTGCGGGCGCAGGTTACGTGGCGTTTGAATCGCTGGACATCGAGGCTTATCCCAATCCTACACCCGTCATTCTCGAAATCACGGCGCAAGCGCCCGGTTTGTCCGCCAGCGAAATGGAGCGTTACTATACCATACCCATTGAAAACGGCCTTTACACCGTGCCCGGCATTGACGTCATCCGTTCGACTTCATTCTACGGCCTGTCCTTTGTCCGTGTGACATTCAAATACGGCATTGATTACGACTTCGCCTTTGCCCAGGCGGCCATCGCGCTGCAACAAAACGTGACGCTGCCGGGCGGCGTTGTCGCCAACATCCAGCAAAACAGCGGCACGGGCGAAATCCTGCGTTACCAGGTAGTCGGCCCGCCGCGCTTCGGCATCACCAATTTGCGCACCGTCCAGGATTGGATCGTTCAGCGACGGATTCTCCAGGTGCACGGCGTCGTCCAGGTCAACAGTTGGGGCGGGCCGACCAAGGAATTTGACGTCGATGTGGATCCGCGCAAGCTCGAAGCCTACAACATCACCGTGCCGCAAATCATCACCGCCCTCGGCAATGCCAACATCAATGTGGGCGGACGCGAAATCACCATCGGCCAGCAATCCATCAACATCCGAGGTGTCGGCCAAATCGACGACGGCGGCGACGATAACCTGACCCAGGGCTACAAGGTTGACGATATTGAAAACGTGGTTCTGACCCAAAGCAACGGAGTGCCCGTGCTGGTCAAGGACGTCGCCAAAGTCACGGTCGGCTATCGCCCCAGGCTCGGCGTCGCCGGGCGCGACGACGAAGACGACATTGTTTTCGGCATCGTGGTTATGGGACGCACTTACCAGACCGACAAAGTCCTCCCGAATATCCAGGCGGAAATAGACCGGATGAACCACGACGGCAGTTTGCCGGCGGGTGTTCAAGTAAGGCCGTTTTACGATCGCGGCTCGCTCGTTTCGGTCACCACGCACACCGTGCTGCACAATCTGATTTTTGGCTGCCTCCTGATCTTTTTTATCCAATGGATTTTTCTGGGAAACCTTCGCAGCGCCATCATCGTGGGCCTGAACATTCCGTTCGCGCTGATCTTCGCAATCATCCTGCTCGATATTCGCGGCGAGAGCGCCAATCTCCTTTCGTTGGGCGCGGTGGATTTTGGCATTATTGTGGATTCGGCGGTCATTCTCGTGGAAAACATCTTCCGCAATTTCCAAAAATCGAAAGAGGAACAACAAGGCCTGCTCCAGCGGCTCGCCGCCGGATATTGGGGCGCCGATCCGAGCCGCGCCACGGATCATGCAGCGCCCGTGCACGGATGGAACGACCGCCTGAGGCTAATTCTGGTCAGCGCCATGCAGATCAATAAAGCGGTGTTGTTCTCGATTCTAATTATAGTCGCGGCGTTTGTGCCGCTATTCACCATGCAGGGCGTTGAAGGCGCGATTTTTGGTCCCATGGCGCGCACTTACGCGTACGCCCTGTCCGGCGCGCTTATCGCCACCTTTACCGTCACGCCGGTGCTTGCATCGTTCCTTCTGCCGGAACGTCTGAAGGAAACTGAAACCATCATCGTCCGAATTTTGCACCGCCTGTATAATCCCGCGTTGCGGTTTGCCCTGGCCAATCGCGCCATCGTTGCGTTTATCGGCCTGGCATTTTTGGGCGTGGCTGTCTTCTTTGGCTCGCGGCTTGGCAGCGAGTTTCTGCCGGCGCTGGACGAAGGCAATCTTTGGATCCGCGCCGAATTGCCTATGACCACCTCGCTCGAGGATGGCCAGGCCGCAACGCGCAAAATGCGGCTGATTCTTAAAAAATATCCCGAAGTCATTACGGTCATTTCCCAACACGGCCGGCCCGACGACGGCAGCGACGCCTCGCCTTTTTCCAACGTCGAACTCTTCGTGCCGCTCAAGCCCTACGATGAATGGCCCAAGGGGATAACCAAGGACAAATTGATCAGCGAAGCGCAGGCGGATTTTGAAAATGCATTGCCCGGCGTGAATTTCAATTTTTCACAATACATCCAGGACAACGTTGAAGAAGGTATTTCCGGCGTCAAGGGCGCCAATTCCGTTAAAATCGTCGGTCCAAATCTTGAGAAGCTCACTGAATTGGCCAATAACGTGCGCGATCAAATGGCCCAGGTGCGCGGCGTCACCGACCTCGGCATCTTTCCCGTCCTGGGCCAGCCCAACCTGAACATTACCATCGATCGCAAGAAGACCGCCCGTTACGGCCTCAACACTGGCGACATCAACACCGTTATTCAGGCGGCACTCGGTGGAACGTCGGCAACGACAGTTTTCGAAGGCGACCGTCAATTCGGCGTCGTCGTCCGTTACCCGGCTGCTTTCCGCGATACCATTGAAAAAATCCGCAACATCCGGGTGGCGTACCAAACCAGTTCCGGCGTGAATGCGTATATTCCCTTGAGCCAATTGGCCGATATCACACTGGACACGGGCGCATCATGGATTTATCACGAAGGCGGCGAGCGCTTCATTCCCGTCAAAT
This sequence comes from Candidatus Sulfotelmatobacter sp., assembly GCA_035503455.1. GTDB lineage: Bacteria > Verrucomicrobiota > Verrucomicrobiia > Limisphaerales > UBA11358 > UBA11358. The sequence continues at coordinate 44,911 of DATJTK010000041.1, forward strand.
TCAGCGTGCGCGGGCGCGACCTGGGCGGCACGGTGGCTGAAGCGCAGGCGCGCATCGCTCAAAATGTGAAGGTACCTCGCGGCTATCACCTGGTTTGGTCCGGCGAATTCGGTGAACTTCAAACCGCCAAAAAACGCCTCGAAATCATTGTCCCGGTCAGCCTCGTCCTTATTCTGGGCCTGCTTTACAGCCTGTTCAATTCTATCCGTGAATGCCTGCTTTCGCTTGCGGGCATTCCGTTCACGGCGGCCGGCGGCGTGCTCGCGCTTTATATCGCCGGAATCAACTTCAGCATTTCAGCCGCCATCGGGTTCATATCGTTGTTTGGCGTATCAGTCATGATTGGAATTTTGCTCATTACCCATTACAAGCAGGCCCGGCATCGCTGTCACACGCCCGCCGACGCCATGTTTTCTGCCGCTTCAACACTGATGCGACCGCTGCTGATGATGAGCCTTTCTGCGGCCATCGGTCTTTTCCCCGCGGCCATTTCTCACGGTATCGGCAGCGAAGTCCAGCGGCCGCTGGCCACGGTCGTTGTAGGGGGTATGTTGGTCGGCTCGGTCATGCTCCTCCTGGTCGTCCCCGCACTGAACGTTATCTTCCTGAGCAACGGCAAGGCCGGGGAACACCACAAAGAAAAGGAGGCACAATGAAATGCCGAATGCGGAATGCGGAATGCGGAATGTTTCCTCCCCATCCGGTAATCCTGGGCGTTCTCGCGGTCGTCGTGTGTCTGGCCGGATGCGCCGTTGGGCCAAACTTCAAGAAGCCCGTCCCGCCTGCCGTGAACGGTTATACCGCGGCTCCTTTGCCCGCCCAAACCAGCAGTGCACCGGGTGTGACGGGCGGAGAAGCGCAGCAGTTTGTCCATGGCCTGGACATTCCCGGGCAATGGTGGACGGTGTTTCATTCCAAATCGCTTAATGATTTGATTCAACGCGCCCTGACCAATAACCCCGACCTCGCCACGGCGCAGGCCGCCCTGGCCGTCGCCCATGAAAATGTCCTGGCCCAATACGGCGGTTATTATCCGAGCGTAAACGGCGGGATATCGGTAAGCCGCCAAAGGACTTCGCACGCAATTGCGCCCGTTCCCAACGCCAACCAATTCGAATTCAGCCTGTACACACCCGAAGTGGCCGTGGCGTATTCACCGGACGTCTTTGGTTTGAACCGGCGCACCGTGGAATCCCTGAAAGCACAGGAAAACGGCGCCCGTTTCGCGCTTGCCGCCGCCGATGTGAGCTTAAGCGCGAATATTGTTCTTGCCGCCATCCAGGAAGCGTCTCTGCGCGCGCAAATCGATGCGACCCGCCGCCTCATCGCCATAAACGCAAACATACTGGAGGTGCTGCGCAGTCAAAACGCAAAAGGGACGGCCACGCGCGTGGCCGTCGCCGCGCAGGAATCGCAACTGGCCCAATCCCAGGCGGCCCTGCCGCCACTGATGGATCAATTGACGCAAAACCGTGACCTGCTCGCCGCCCTTTCAGGCGGTTTCCCCGCCGATGATTTGCCGGAAACGTTTCAGTTGAGCAGCCTGCAACTGCCGCGCGACCTGCCGGTCAGTCTTCCATCCCAACTGGTCGAACAGCGTCCGGATATCCGCCAGGCCGAGGAAAATCTTCATAGCGCCTCGGCGCTCATTGGTGTGGCCGTGGCCCATCGTCTGCCCAACATCACTTTGACAGCCAGCGCCGGCTCGATGGCATTGGACGCCGGTGAAATATTTGCGGGCGGCTCTGGTTTTTGGTCCATTGGCGCGGGCGTTACCCAGCCGATCTTTGAGGGCGGCACATTGCTTCACCAGGAACGTGCCGCGCGCGATGCCTACGTCCAGGCGGCCGCGCAATACCGCAGCACCGTTATTTCTGCATTCCAAAATGTGGCCGATAGTTTGAACGCCCTGCAACATGATGCCGACACCCTGCAAGCCGCCGTGAATGCCGCGAATGCCGCCAACGTGTCCCTCGACCTCACGCGCCGACAATTGGAAATCGGAAATGCAGGTTACCTGGACGTCCTGACCGCCCAACAAAGTTATCAGCAGGCCGCCATCGCCCTCATCCAGGCGCAGGCCAGCCGGTATTCGGACACCGCCGCTCTCTTTCAGGCGCTCGGCGGGGGGTGGTGGAATCAGAAATAGCCCTGCCTCAACAGCGCCTCGGCATGCTTTCTGGCTGCATCGGTTTGTCCTCCCAGCATCCGCGCCAATTCCGTCACCCGCTCTCGTTTGCCCAGCAACTGTATTTCGGAAATTGTCCGTCCATTCCTGACCTGTTTGCTCACGACGTAATGCGCGGAGGCGGGTGCGGCTACCTGCGGCAGATGTGTAATGCACAGCACCTGCCGGCGCGCAGCAATCTGCTTCATTTTTTCCCCAACAACATTGGCCGTTTCGCCGCCCACGTTGGCATCCACTTCGTCAAATACCAGCACGGGAATTTCATCCTCTGCGGCAAGCACCGTTTTGAGCGCAAGCATCACACGCGCCATTTCTCCCGACGACGCTATTGCCCGCAACGGTTTGGCCGGCTCGCCCGGATTGGGCGCAAATTGAAATTCAATTTCGTCAAAGCCGGTTTGCTTAACTGGTTGGTTAGTCACGTCGCTTTGCGACTGAATTGCGACGTCAAAACGGCTCTGCTTAAATCCTAAATCTTCAAGCTGCTTGCTCACGGCTTTGGCCAATTGCGGAATGATTTTTTTCCGGCGCGCGGTCAGCGCCTGCCCGGCCTTCACGATTTCCGCGTCCAGTTTCTTTAACTCTGAATGAATGCGCGCCAGTTCGGCATCGCGCCCTTCGAGTGATTCCAATTTCTTTTTTGCTTCCTCGCCAAAGGCGTTGATTTCCGCGATGGTCGCTCCGTATTTGCGCTTGAGGGAATGGATTAAATCCAGCCGCTCTTCCAATTCAGCCAGCCGGGCCGGGTCAACGGAGATGCGTTCGGCGTACCGCGACAATTCTGTCTGCAAATCGCGCATCGCGGCGACCGCCTGCGACTGCAATTCCACAAGATTTGCCGCGCCGGAATCCACGCGCTGCAAATCGTGCAGCGTCCGGCCAATCATGCCGGCTTGTGTCAGCAATGAATTATCGCTTTCGCTCAAAGCGTCCAGCGCGGCCTGGCTCAGTTGCAGCAATTTGGCCCCATTGCTTGCGCGATGAAATTCCTCTTCCACGGACGTCTCTTCATCCGGTTGCAGGCGCGCTTCGAAGATTTCCCGGACCTGAAATCGCAGCAAATCCAGTTGTTGCGCGTAGGTTTTTTCGTCCACGATGAGCGCGGCCTTTTCCCGTTCCAATTTTGCGCGCCGGCTTACGGATTCGCCGAAAGCTTCGCGCTCGTGCTCCAGGCGGCCAAAAGCATCCAGGATGAAAAGCTGTTTGGCCGAATTTAGGAGCGATTGATGGTCATGCGGGCCATGCATGTCCACCAGCCATTCGCCGATTTTGGCCAGGGCGCCCAGGGACGTGGCCGAACCGTTAATGAATTGCCGGTTTGCGCCCGCGCCGGTAAATGATCGCTTCAGGACGAGTTGGTTATCTTCAGAGGGTTCCAGGCCATTTTCTTCCAGAAATGCCTTCAACGGGGCGCGGAGGGACGCGACATCAAACACGGCTTCGACCGTGCAACTATCCTCGCCGCTGCGAATCAGGCCGCGATCGGCGCGTTCGCCCAGGACCAGATTCAGCGCGCCGATAATGATGGATTTGCCTGCGCCGGTTTCGCCGGTGATGACGTTGCACCCGGGCTGAAGATCCAGAGTGAGATCCGTCACCAGGGCGAGGTTTTTGATGCGCAGCGTCGTCAACATTCTCGGCCATAGATGAAACACGGATTAGGCGCGGATTAAAATAGAAAAAGAACCCCCCCTTCCTCACCAGCCGCCGCTCGGAAGCTTCGGCGCGGCAGGCGGTCAGGGCTCAGTTACAGGAACACGCACCGAGACAGTGCTTGAACGCGAAGCCGATGACGGGCTGCGCTACCTAAAAAAGCCGACCTGCGCTATGAAAAGCCACGGCGAGGCGGCCAGGATGCTGCGCACATTTTTTGGGTATAGGCGGGGAAACGGGAAACGAACGGCGATTTCGCGCAAAAGGGGCGATTTTATTGGGGAATTTGTGGATGGGGCCAATGTGGGCGGAAACGGGGCGGTTTTGGACTGCCTTGGTTCGGGCACGGACTGACACGGCTCAGCCTTCCCAAGAACCGCAACATTCTCATTCGAACGATTCTCCCTCACCCCATGAACCTGCTTCGGAGCGCGGCTGTGTCGAAGACCAGCCGCAGCGCGTCGCAACGTTCGCGGCTGCTGCGGCTGGTGCCCCTTTGCCCCGCACACAGCCGCGCTCCGTGTGCCAATCGGTTCAGGGGTTCAATGCGCGA